>CACXIV010000016.1 GCA_902767845.1 uncultured Ruminococcus sp.
AATGATAAAAGCAGGAATCGTAGGCGCTACGGGTTATGCCGGCGCGGAGCTTGTCAGGCTGCTTTTCGCCCATCCCGAGGCGGAAATCGCTGCGGTAAGCTCGGTCTCGTTCGAGGGACAGGCGCTCAGCGACGTGTACCCGTCCTACAAATTCTTAAACGATATGGTTTGCGGAGATCAGGACGCCGTGGTCGAAAAAAGCGACGTTATCTTCGCGGCGCTTCCGCACGGACTTTCTCAGGAGCTCGCGGAAAAATGTATGGAAGCCGGCAAGGCGTTTATAGACCTCGGCGCGGACTTCCGCCTCGAGAGCGAGGATGAGTACGCCGAATGGTACGGCGGCACCTTCCTCGACAAAGAACTTCACAAGCAGAGCGTTTACGGTCTGCCGGAGTTTTTCAGGGAACAGATCAAGGGCAAGCGCCTTATCGCTAACCCGGGCTGTTATACGACCTGTTCGCCCTTGGCGATAGCGCCGGCGATCGCGAACGGCCTGATCAGCACAAAGGGTATCATCTGCGACTGCAAGAGCGGCGTAACGGGCGCCGGCAGAAAGCCTGCGCAGGGCAGCCACTTCCCGGAGCTTAACGAGGGCTTCCACGCGTATAAGGTCGCCTCTCACCGCCACACCCCGGAGATCGAGCAGACCTTGTCAAGACTCAGCGGCGAGGATGTAACCATCACCTTTGTGCCTCACCTTCTGCCTGTCAACAGGGGGATTTTGGCGACGGTCTACGCCGACATCAGGGACGGCGTGAGCTTTGAGGATATCAGAAAAGCCTACGAGGATTACTACAGGGACGAGTTCTTTATCAGGCTCCTCGACGACGGCGTGTGCGCCGATATCCATAATGTGCGCTACTCGAATTTCTGCGATATCTCTATCCATCACGACAAACGCGCAGGCAAGCTTGTGGCGTGCGCCGCGATCGACAATATGGTAAAGGGCGCCGCGGGTCAGGCGATCCAGAACATGAACATTATTTTCGGAATCGACGAAAAGGCAGGGCTTGTAATAATGCCTCCTGCCTTCTAAGGATAAATGCTATGAAAAACTATCGGTTTATTGACGGAACGGTAACTTCGCCGCTCGGCTTCACCGCGAACGGAATCTGCGCCGGAATAAAAGCGTATGGCAGCGCGACTCAGCCGGCGCTCAAAAACGAGCCGCTTTTGCCCTCGAACGGCAAGCGCGACCTTGCGCTGATCTGCTGCGAAAAGCAGTGCAGCGCCGCGGCGATTTTTACAAAGAATCTCGTAAAATCAGACACTATATACGTTACTCAAAAGCACCTTGAAAACGGCAGGGCGCAGGCGGTCATCGTCAATTCGGGCAACGCCAACGCCTGCAATCCCGACGGCTATGAAAAGGCAGAGAAAATGTGCAGGATCGCGTCCGAGGTGCTCGGAGTCGCCGAGGACGACGTGATCGTCGCCTCCACCGGAGTTATCGGTCAGGCGCTGCCGATCGAGCCGATCGAGGCAGGGGCAAGGGCTATGCGCGGCACGCTCTCAAAAGAGGGCGGCACAAACGCCGCCGAGGCTATAATGACTACCGATACCGTCCGCAAGGAATGGGCGGTACAGCTTACGCTCGGCGGAAAAACCGTCACTATCGGCGGCATCGCCAAGGGCAGCGGAATGATCCATATAAATATGGGCACGACGCTCTCGTTCGTCACCACCGACGCGGCTGTCTCGGCGGAAATGCTCAGAGAAGCCCTTGTAGAAGCGGCGGACGTCAGCTACAATATGGTCAGCGTGGACGGCGACACCTCAACGAACGACACGCTCGCGATAATGGCGTCGGGGCTTGCCGGCAACGACGAGATAACAGAGAAAAACGAGGATTATCATATCTTTACCGAGGCGCTCACAGCCGCGTTCAAAAGGGTTGCCAAAATGCTCGCCTCCGACGGCGAGGGAGCCACAAAGCTCGTTGTTTGCAAGGTGGACGGCGCCAAGGACGAGAACACGGCGAAGGTGATCGCCAAGAGCGTTATCTGCTCAAGCCTTGTCAAGGCGGCAATGTTCGGCGCGGACGCCAACTGCGGAAGGATATTGTGCGCGGTCGGCTACAGCGGCGCCGAGGTAAATACAAAGAAAATCGACGTGTCATACAGATCGGCAAAGGGAGAGATCTTAGTCTGCAGGGACGGTTTCGGACTCGCCTTTGACGAGGATAAGGCAAAGGAGATCCTGCTCGAAAACGAGATCGACATCATCATCACCTTATCCGACGGCTCGGGCTCGGCCGAAGCGTACGGCTGCGACCTGACGTATGATTACGTAAAAATAAACGGTGACTATAGAACGTAAAAAACCTGTTCGACACATAAAGGATCAGGTAAATGACAGGCGAAGGATTTGACAAAGATCATTTCTTGACCATGTAATAGGGAGCAAATACTATGGATACAGCAAAAAGAGCCAAAGTTTTAATTCAGGCCATGCCTTACATAAAAAAATTCGCGGGAGAGACCATTGTCGTTAAATACGGCGGCAACGCCATGATCAACGAGGAGCTCAAATCCGCGGTTATGAGCGACCTTGTGCTTATGCAGCTCGTCGGGATCAGCGTGGTGCTGGTTCACGGCGGCGGCCCCGAGATCAACTCCATGCTCGACGCGGTCGGCAAGGAGAGCGTTTTTAAGGAGGGCATGAGAGTTACCGACGACGAGACCATCGACATCGTTCAGATGGTGCTCGCCGGCAAGGTCAACAAGAGCCTTGTCCAGCACCTTGAGCAGCACGGCGGCAAGGCGCTGGGAATGTGCGGACTCGACGGCAGGCTCCTCATGGCCGACAAAATGGCTTCCGCCTACGACCTCGGCTACGTCGGAGAGATACGCGAGGTCAATCCCGAGCCCCTGCGCATGGCTATGAAGGACGGCTATATCCCGATCGTAGCGACCGTCGCCGGCGGTTACGACGGCAAGGTCTACAACATCAACGCAGACCTTGCGGCGGCGCAGATCGCGGCAAAGCTCAGGGCTAAAAAGCTGATCCTCATGACCGATATCCGCGGACTTCTTAAAGACGTCAGCGACGAGGACTCGCTTATCCCGGTAGTAAACGTCAGCGAGGTCCCGATGCTCAAGCGCGACGGGATAATCAAGGGCGGAATGATCCCCAAGATCGACTGCTGCGTTGAAGCGGTGCGCAACGGCGTAAACCGCGCCCATATCATCGACGGAAGGATCGAGCACTCAATACTCCTCGAGCTTTTCAGCGACGAGGGTATCGGCACAATGTTCTATCAACTGTAAAGGATATTTATTTTATGCAAATTCGTCCAATGACAATCGGCGATTACGACGAGGTATTCGCCATGTGGCAGATCACCTCGAGGCGCGCGCTGTCCAAGGCTGACGAGCGCGGTCAGATCGAGAGGTATCTGAAACGCAACGAGGGCATGAGCCAGGTAGCCGTGACCGACGGAAAGATCGTCGGAACGGTGCTTGCCGGTCACGACGGCAGGCGAGGCTTTATTCACCATATGGCGGTGCTGCCCGAGTACAGAAGAAGGCATATCGGCCGCAAGCTCGCCGAAAAGGCTATCGAAAAGATCACCGCCGACGGGATCGACAAGACCCATATCTTTTGTTACAGGACAAACGAGGCAGGGCAAAAGTTCTGGAGCGATTTCGGCTTTGAAAAGCGCGGCGACATCTATATTTTTTCATACAATAATAAGGATTGATCACGTTGAACACAAAGGAAAAAGACTCTAAATACATAATGCACACCTACGGCAGGTACGACGTCGCCCTCAAAAGCGGCAAGGGCGCTGTCGCCTATGACGAGGACGGAAAAAAATATATCGACGTAAGCTCCGGCATTGGCGTCAACAGCCTCGGCTACTGCGACGAAGGCTGGGTAAAGGCGGTCTCGGAGCAGGCAGGCACGATCCAGCATATGTCGAACTACTTTTACAGCAGTCAGGCGAGCGATCTCGCGGAAAAGCTCTGCGCGCTTTCGGGGCTTTCAAAGGTCTGCTTCGGCAACAGCGGCGCCGAGGCTAACGAATGCGCGATCAAGATCGCCAGAAAATACAGCTTTGATAAATACGGCGCGGAAAGGAACGAGATCATCACGCTGCGCGATTCATTCCACGGCAGAACGGTGACGACTCTCTCCGCCACGGGACAGGATGTTTTCCACAACTATTTCTTCCCGTTCACGGGCGGCTTCAAATATGTCCGCGCGAACGATACAGACGCGCTCGGGGAAGCGGTATCCGACAAGACCTGCGCTGTTATGCTCGAGGTGATCCAGGGCGAGGGCGGCGTTAATATCCTCGATAAGGATTACGTCAAAGCGCTCGCGGACTTCTGCGCCGAGAAGGACATCCTCGTCATCTGCGACGAGGTGCAGACCGGCATCGGCAGAACCGGCAGGGTGTTCGGATTTCAAAATTACGGGATATCCCCCGACCTTGTCACCTGCGCAAAGGGGCTGGGCGGAGGACTTCCGATCGGCGTCTGCCTCTGCTCCGAAAAGCTGAAGGACGTTATGGGACCCTCGAGCCACGGCAGCACCTTCGGAGCGAATCCCGTTGTATGCGCCGGCGCCAATTACGTGCTCGACACCGTGTCGGACGAAAAATTCCTCGGCGCGGTCGAGGAAAAGGGCGCTTATCTCGAAGCGAGGCTCAGAAAGATAAAAGAGGTAAAAAATGTCCGCAGAATGGGACTTATGGTTGGTATCGAGATCGACGGAAACGCCCATGATATCGCCGTAAAATGCGTAGAAAACGGACTTTTGATAATCACCGCCAAGGATCTGCTCAGAATGCTTCCTCCGCTGACCGTCACGAAGGAAGAGCTTGACGAGGCGGCCGCGATACTCGAAAAAACATTAAAGGAGAAATAAAAATGAAACATCTGTTAAAGCTTGAGGACTGGACGACCGAAGAGATAGTCCACTCCCTCAACCTCGCCGACCAGCTCAAATACGAGCAGAAGCACGGCATCGAGCACAAGCTCCTCAAGGGCAAAACGCTCGGTATGATCTTTGAAAAATCCAGCACACGCACGCGCGTATCCTTTGAGGTCGGCATGACCCAGCTCGGCGGATATCCGCTTTTCCTGTCGTCAAACGATCTGCAGATCGGCAGGGGAGAGCCCGTTCAGGACACCGCCCGCGTGCTCTCGCGCTTTATTGACGCCATCATGATCCGCACCTTTGAGCAGAGCGAGGTAGAGGCTCTTGCCGAGTACGGCTCCATCCCGATCATCAACGGACTCACCGACTACTGCCACCCCTGCCAGGTGCTCGCCGACCTTATGACCATCCGCGAGTTCAAGGGCAAGCTCGAGGGCTTGAAGATGTGCTTTATCGGCGACGGCAACAACATGATGAACTCGCTCATCGTCGGCGCCATGCGCACTGGAATGAGCTTTTCGGCGGCGTGCCCGGCGGACTATATGCCGCCCGAGCATATCCTTGAATTCGGCAAAAGCTTCGGCGACAGGTTCGAGATAGTGACCGATCCCGTTGAGGCGGCTAAAAACGCCGACGTTGTCCTCACCGACGTATGGGCTTCCATGGGTCAGGAGGAAGAGAAAAAGATCCGCGAGGCGGCGTTTGAGGGCTATCAGGTCAACGACGAGCTGATGAAGGTCACAAACGAGGGCTGCATGGTGCTCCACTGCCTGCCGGCTCACCGCGGAGAGGAAATCACCGCCGAGGTTTTCGAGGCTCACGCTGACGAGATATTCGAGGAAGCCGAGAACCGTCTCCACGCTCAAAAGGCGGTTTTGGTAGAGTGCCTTCTCGATAAAAAAGAAGAGGAACCGATCTCATAAAATCGCAATATAATACAATCAGCCGTCGTTTTCGACGGCTGATTTTTGCGCTAATGCCTGAAAAATTGCGATAAACAGTGACTTTTTTGGAGATAAAAAGAAAAATCAAAAAAAGTGTTGACAAACGTAAATCGTTGTAGTATAATATCTACTGTTCTCAAGAGAACGAGTTGGTGTTGATGACGCTGAGGGTCCACCTGTTCCCATACCGAACACAGAAGTTAAGCTCAGTGGTGCCGAAAATACTTGGCTGGCGACGGCCCGGGAAAATAGGGAGATGCCAACACTCAATAGGGTGGGCGTTTTTCTTTTTACGGAGAATGTTATGATCGATCATTTAAAAAGCCTGCCCTGCGTTTGGGACAGCCTTAAAAACAGCGAAAAGCCCGTTGTCCTTTACGGAATGGGCGACGGCGCGGACAAGGTGCTCAGAGCCTTTGAAAAATTCAATATTAAAGCCTCGGCGGTAATGGCGAGCGACGGTTTTGTCCGCGGTCAGAGCTTTCACGGGTTCAGGGTAAAAAAACTCGGCGAGCTTGAGGCGGAATACGGCGATTTCACGATCGCGCTTTGCTTTGCCAGTCAGCTTCCCGAGGTTATGGACACTATAAGGAGCGTTGCGAAAAAGCACGAGACCCTCGTCCCGAGCGTTCCTGTTTTCGGTGATGTTCTGTTTGACGATGAGTTCATTGGCAAATACGCGGAGGATATGGAACACGCGTACACGCTTTTTGCCGATGAGCAGTCAAAAGCGGTTTACAAAAACACTCTTAGCTTTTACCGCACGGGTCAAATACCCCTGCTCGACGGGATCACCACGGACAAGGACGAAGCGTTCAACAGTATTTTGAAGCTCGGAGACAACGAGGTCTACGTCGACCTCGGCGCGTACAACGGCGATACGATCGACGAGTTCCTCGGTTTTGTCAACGGCTCCTACCGCAAGATAATCGCCCTTGAGCCGAACGCGAAGAACTTTGAGAAGCTGAAGGCTCACTGCGCCGATATCCCCAAAACCGAGCTCTGGCAGCTCGGCGCGTACAGCCGCAATACGATCCTTGAGTTCAACAACAAGGCAGGCCGCAACAGCGCGATCGCCGACAGCGGCGTAAAGACCCGGGTGGTGACGGTCGATTCGATCCTCTGCGGCACCGCGGCGACGTATATCAAGGCGGACGTCGAGGGCGCCGATTTTGACACGCTTTTGGGCATGAAAAAAACGCTGAAAAGCTGCAAGCCGAAGCTGAACTTCTCAGCATATCACCGCTTTGAGGATATTTTTAAATTGCCGCTTTTGATAAAAAAGCTAAACCCCGATTATAAAATCTACCTGCGCCACCACCCGTACATCCCGGCGTGGGACACAAATTTGTATTGCGTATAGAAAAACAGGCTGACCGTTTTGGTCAGCCTGTATCATTTTACCTTAAAACAATGCCGTCAAATCCTGCAATATATTTTTGCATATGGGTTGCGTCAATTATATTGATCACATTGTCGCCGTTGGTGTCGGCTAAATCAAAATTTTCGTCCGGAATCTTTTCCAATTCGGTAAGGTGGCGCTGAATGACAGTCACATCGCTGATAGTGATTTCACCGTCAAGGGTCGGATCATTCATATTCATATATTCAAAATTCGGCGTTATCACATCGGATACCGTGAGCGGTGAACCGTCAGGGTTCAAAAGCGCTTTCTCAGGCAGGATAACATTGCCGTTGTTGTCGCGGTGCGAAGGAATCTCGGTATACAGCTGCCCTTGTACATCATCGCGGAAAAAGCTCCATATGCCTGAAAACGCGGAATTTTCGCTGATCTGTTTTTCGGTCAATCCCGTCACGGGAGAAACCCAGACCGCATTATTGCCGGTCGAAGATCCGCCTGTCATGATCCAATCGCCAAATGTCATTTCGTGAGGGATATTAAATGTTCCTTTTCCTTCGATCGTAAACGAAACATTGTCATATTTCCAAGGATCGTTATCGTGGATATACTTTGCTTCCGGTTCTGTAGGATTGTAAAACAAATGGTAACAAGTGCTCTCCTCGGCGTTCGGCGACAATTCGCTGCCGGTGTTCGAGCAATGGGCGATCACCATAGTTTCGGAACTGACATATCCGCAGATACCGCAAAGGATCGTCTTGCCGCCTGCATAGGATATGATCTCACCGGAATTGCTGCAATGCGAAAGGGTACAGTATGATCTGCCGCCTTTCATAAAGCCGACAACGCCTCCGGCATACGAAAGCTCCTGAGCGTTTTTGCCTCCGCAAATAACATTGCCGCTGTTCTCGCAGGAAAGCAATGTTTTCATTACGTCACCCGTGTCGAGATAACCACCGAGACCGCCGACGTATTTCGCCGACGTTGTCACCTCTCCGCTGTTTTGGCAGTTCTGCATCATTACGGAACCGCCGGATTTTGCTACCATACCGCCCGCATAGTACGAAACCGACGCGGGAGCAGCGGTGATTCTGCCGTTATTTTTGCAGTTTGAAAGCGTCAGTTCTCCGGTCGTTCTACAAACTATTCCCGCAGCGTGATACGCCGAGCTGATATTTCCATAGTTTTCACAGTCAATAAACGACGCCCACACGGTAGAGTGCCCCACGAGTCCGGCGGCGTAATACTTACCTGTTACGGAAACATCGGCATAGTTATTAATATTTATACACGTGAGGCGCGAGCCTTCATACGCTAACGCTCCTATCCTTCCGTCCGAGGAAGAAATACTGCCGCGGATAGTCAGATTCTTAACCACGCCGCTCAGGTTTTTAAACAGCGGCTGCGAGGTTGTTACGGTGTGACCGTTTCCGTCAAGCGTACCGAAAAACTGCGAAGCATAACCGTACGAAAGAGAAATATCATTCGCCAGATAATAATTGCCGTCGTTTTTCATAGAGAGAAAATCCTCTTGAGAGGAGACGGGCTCACCGCGCAGGGTATCGTCACGCGGAATAAGGTTGAGCCTGATAACGGCGTCGAGCTGTTCGGTCGGGACGCCGACATATTCGTTCAAAAAATTGTATGTCTTTTCCTGCAGGGTCTTTCCGTCATAATTCTTGATGAATTTCGGATATTTTGAACGGATAGTTGAAACAGAGCGTGAACCGCCGATTTTGCCGAAATTAGAATAGAGGTAATCGCGGATAATATCCGTTTCGCTCATACCGAGCAGCGCCTCAATGCAATACGCGACCATTCCCGTGCGGTCTGTTCCGATCGCGCAGTGGAAAATAACGGGGTAATTCTCTTCCTTTGAAAGCACTTCAAATACACCGCGAAGCGAGCCGATGTTGTCTTCATCAAATGTGCCTTCAAACATATTGCCCGAATAGTGCATCGGCAAAAGATAATAATTTACATCATCTCCGAGCACACTGCCGCTTACACCGCCGTACTCGTTGTTTGATACTTTGCGAAGCTCTATTTCGGATTTAATACCGAGGTTTTCCCTCATTTCGGTAATACCTTTTGCATTGATTATTTGGTTTCCGTCGCTGTTATGCAGCTTCCCGCAGCGTATGATTCGTCCCTGCTTTACGGTATCGCCGTTTAGGGTCGTGTACCCGCCGATATCGCGCACATTTGTAATGCCGCTCACATAGAGGTTGCGCGGACCGTTTCGCTCAGTCGTAAAGGAGGATGCCTCGCTTTCGTAACGCTCGCCTCCGATCTCGGATCCGACTTTCCAATAGTATGTCGTATTCAGTTCCAGATTCGTGACCTGATATGATGTTTCGGCGGTATAATATACCTTAGCGTCGGATAAATCGTCTGATTTTCCGAAATACAGCTCATAATTACATCCGTCAGCCGAAACGCCGTTTTCTGCGGCGTATGTTTCGTCGATTTCAGTATTCCAAGAAAGCGTGATCTTTGCCGGTCTGCTGAGTTCTTCGGTACCGTCCGCGTAGCTTGCAATATCCTGAAGCGGTCCGTTCAGGTACTGCTCCTGCAAATCGCTGTGTATAGAAACGTGGTTGCCGAGAGATTCCGTTACGATCCTAACGGGGGATGTTTCCTCAGCGAAAGCGGTTACAGACGAAGGAATGATAAAGGATACAGCTATTATAATAGTGAGTAAAAGAGAAAAGATACGTTTATCGGTTTTGGCTTTAATATTTTGTGTCAATATGATCGCCTCCCCATATCTCATTGTTTTTTATGAACTTATCATACTTTAGTATAGCATTTGAGAATACAGGCGTCAATGATTTACGCATAAAGAAACGGATGCATTGTAATAATAAACCGGACAACCTTTCAGGTTGCCCGGTCTTTTTAATAATCATATTCAGTTTTTCCGTTGTCCAAATCGTCGAGCATTTTGTCGATGTCCGACATGTACTTGTCGTAATCAAAGTCGTCGTCATAATCCTTCGGGGATGAAGCTCTTTTTTCGACCCTGAGTTCGGGTTCGGCGCGGTGGACTCGGCGGCGCGGCTGAGCGCTCTCGGCAGCCATTCTCTGCTTTTCGCGTTCGTCGCGGCGCTTTGCCTGGAGCAAAAGCTCCTCGGCGGCCTGCTTTTCCTTTTTCTCCTGTTTTCTTCTGGCGTCGCCGAAGGCAAGGTCGCCTAAAAACAGTCCGAAGATACCCGAGATCAGGTATACTATAAGAAGGATAATATTTGTCGGATTTGAGAAGCCGCCCGCGTAGATCATCATAGTGAACAAAAACGCGATCGGCGCTATCAGCGTGAATAAAAAGTCGAGTCCGTGCTTGGCGCAGTAGACAGCCGAGCAGACGACCTGAGTCATGAGCAGGATAAAGTAATACGCCACCGCGGAAAACTTCTGCATCGGCTCGATGATGAAGATCAGCGGAACAAGAAGGTATACCGCGAAGATTATAACGGCATACGGTAAATATTTTTTGATCATACCGGTCATAATAAAGCTCCTTAAACACATTTATACTGATATTATACTATATATTGAAAAAAAATCAAGGATACAAGATTCTAAAAATAGCGTTGACAATGAAGAATAAAAGGGATAAAATATATAAGAACGACCGTGTATCGGTAAAAATCCAACAGTGAGAGGTGAAACATTAATGGACGCAGACGGAAATTTAGGCGTTGTTCCCGGGCGAAGTAGAAACATCGGACGCCGGTATCGCGTCCGTAATGTTTGTGATTAACTCAAACCCGTGCAATCCGCGCGGTGATTTCGCGGCTTTGGGTTAACGCGCCCATGAACGCGTCTCTTTCCATGATGCAAAAATGCAAAAAGGAGGAGAGATGATGATACAGGTTAACGTAACTCTTACGGAAACCATCAAAAAGCTGCTCGAAGAGAAAAAGTACAACACTCTTCGGGATATCCTGGTTACTATGATGCCGTACGATATAGCGGCGGTATTTGAGGAGCTCCAGGACGAAAAGACCCCTATCCTGTTTAGGATACTGCCAAAGGAGCTCGCCGCGGAGACCTTTGTTGAAATGGATGAGGACACCCAGGAGTTTTTGATCCACGGCTTCAGCGACAGCGAGCTCAAGGAGATAGTTAACGAGCTGTTCGTCGACGACGCTGTCGATATTATCGAGGAAATGCCGGCGAACGTAGTAAAGAGGATCCTGCGCCAGGCGGATAAGGAAATGAGGCGCGAGATCAACGAGCTTCTGAAATATCCCGAGGACAGCGCGGGCTCTATCATGACGACCGAGTTCATCGTGCTGCGCCCCGACATGACCGCGGAAATGGCGATCAAGCGGATCAGAAGAACCGGCGTAGACAAGGAAACAATCTACACCTGCTATGTTACCGACGAGAACAACCACCTTATCGGCATTACCACGGTAAAAGACCTTCTTCTCGCCGAGGACGACGACTTTGTCAGGGATATGATGGAGGAGAATGTTATCTCCGTCCACACCCTCGACGACCAGGAGCAGGTCGCTCAGCTTTTTTCAAATTACGATTTTCTGGCTCTGCCTGTTGTAGATAACGAGCAGAGGCTCGTCGGTATCGTTACGATCGACGACGCGATCGACGTAATCCGCGAGGAGGCCACCGAGGACTTTGAAAAAATGGCGGCGGTACTGCCCTCCGACAAGCCCTACATGAAAACAAGCGTATGGGGCATTTATAAAAAGAGGGTGCCGTGGCTGCTTGTGCTGATGCTGTCGGCGACCTTTACGAGCACGATAATCTCAAGCTTTGACGGAATGCTCGCCAGCGTTATTATCCTGTCGAGCTTTATCCCGATGATAACCGGATCGGGCGGTAACGCCGGATCGCAGGCTTCGGTGTCGGTCATCCGCGCTTTGTCGCTCGGAGAGATCGAGTTCAAGAGCATGTTCGCGGTTCTTTGGAAGGAGCTCAGGGTAGCGTTCTTCTGCGGACTCACGCTCGCCGCGGCTAACTTTATAAAGCTGATGATCTTTGATTTAAGAGGTCACGATAACGCGTTGTTTATCGCGCTTGTGGTGTCGCTCACGCTCGTGGGCACCATCATAATGGCAAAGCTGGTCGGCTCAAGCCTGCCGCTTTTGTCAAGCAAGATCGGGCTTGACCCGGCGGTAATGGCCAATCCGCTCATCACCACCATCTGCGACTCGCTTTCGCTTTTGATCTACTTCGGCGTAGCGAGCGCCATACTGCAATTATAAATAATTACGACCGGCTGAAAACCCTTTCGAGCTTTCAGCCGGTCGTTTCTTTTCGCTGTCTGAACATTCAGCCGCACTATCCCAGCCTTTCTGCGCCGAACCGCCTTTGCCGAAGCGTTTGCGCGGCGCCTTTGGCGGCGTCTGCCGAAAACGATTATACTCGCCGATCGTCCGACAGCGTAAAAGATAAAAACATAAACACATAAATTGATTAGTAAATTGAACATAATACCTTCCTCCCTTATACTTTAATTATAAACCGTCGGGTGTCCGATAAAACGCCCAATGCTCAGCGCGGGTCACTTTTTTCTGTCAAGATACTTGTGCCTCGTGGCGAGTCCGCCGCGGATATGGCGCTCGCTCTTGTTCAGGTCGAGGATCTTGCGCACCCTTTGGTACATAGCCGGATTCGCCGACCGCAGCCTGCTTGTGACATCCTTATGCACCGTGCTTTTGCTTACTCCGAATTTTTTTGCCGCGTCCCTCACGGTGGCTCCGCTCTCGATTATGTATTCGCCGAGCGTCACCGCGCGGTCGTTCAGTGAACCGTTCACACAATTCCTCCAAAAGTTAAGATACCTAAATATATGCGCCCGGGCTTAAAAATAATCCTGCTTATTGAAAGCGCGGAGTTTTTATGATATAATATAATCTACAAATAAAAGAAAGCGGTATGGATCATGAAAATCAAAGAGCTTTTTGAAAACAAAGATAAAACCATCCTTTCCTTCGAGGTCTTTCCGCCAAAGAAAACCTCGCCGATAGAATCGGTTTACGGCAAGCTTGAGGAGATCTGCGCGCTGAAGCCGGATTTTATCAGCGTTACCTACGGCGCCGGAGGCACGGGCGGACACAGCCGCACCTGCGAGATCGCCTCAAAGATAAAGAACGGCCTCGGCGTTGAGTCTATGGCGCACCTGACCTGCGTAAACAGCACAAAAGAGATGATCGACGAGACGCTGAGGGATTTTAAGGAGCATAATATAGAGAATATCCTCGCTCTGCGCGGCGATTACGTCGACGGAGTCGAGCCGCAAAAGGATTTTAAATACGCAAGCGAGCTTTGCGAATACATCAGGGCAAAGGGCGACTTTGATATTGCCGGAGCTTGTTATCCCGAGGTTCACCTCGACGCCAAGGACGAGGTGGAGGACGTGCTCAACCTCAAAAAGAAGGTCGACGCGGGCGCGGATCACCTGATCAGCCAGCTTTTCTTTGAGAACGCGGTATTTTACAGGTTCCTTGAGAGGACAAGGATCGCCGGTATTTCCGTGCCGATCGAGGCAGGCATAATGCCTGTTACCAATAAATGCCAGATCGAGCGCATGGTCTCGATGTGCGGCGCGAGCCTTCCCCCGAAATTCGTCAAGATAATGCAGAAGTACGAGAGCAAGCCCGAAGCCCTGCGCGACGCAGGGATCGCCTACGCGGTCGAGCAGATCGTCGATCTTATCGCGAACGGCGTCGACGGCGTCCACCTCTACACCATGAACAATCCGTACATCGCCCGAAGGATCACCGAGGCGGTGTCGAACCTCTTATGATCGCGCTGACGAGCCTGAACCGAAACGAGGCAAAGCGTTACCTCGGGGGTTCGGGGATCGAGCTCGACGAAAAAATGCTCACTTTATTTGAGAGCTGCGAAAAAGAGGTGCTTGCCGCCGCGAAGCCGAGATACCTCTATAAAATTATCGACCTGCCGAATGATGAGCTGACCGCCGGAGAGGATATAAAAAATCACCTTTCGGGCTGCGCGAAGGCGGCGCTGATCTGCGCCACGCTCGGCGCGGACGTTGACCGTATGATCCGTGTGAGCCAAATATCCGACATGTCGCGCGCGGTGGTGCTCGACAGCTTTGCGAGCGTAGCGATAGAGCAGGTCTGCCGCGAGGCGGACAGGATCCTCGCAAAAAAATACCCCGAATACTATTTTACCTTCCGCTACAGTCCGGGCTACGGAGATTATCCGATCGAGCTGCAAAAAACCTTTTTGAGCGTCCTTGACGCGCCCCGAAAGATAGGACTCGGAGCGAACGAGAACTACATGCTGATCCCCACAAAATCGGTAACGGCGATCGCCGGGATGTCAAAAACCCCGGTCGAGCGCAAAAAGCGCGGCTGCGCCGTCTGCGATATGAGCGACAGGTGTAAATACAGAATGAACGGAGAACACTGTGGATTTTAAGACTTTGTTTGAAACAAAAGAATTTATTATACTCGACGGAGCTATGGGCACGCTTATCCAGAAAAGCGGAGCAAGCTACAGCCATTCTCCCGAGACCCTAAATATCACCGCGCCCGAGCTGATTACTTCCTTCCACCGGGAGTATATCGCCGCGGGCTCGGATATCGTCTACACCAACACCTTCGGAGCCAATTCCTACAAGCTCGAGGGCAGCGGATACACCGTCGGTGAGATAATCGGTGCCGGAGTTCGCAACGCGAGAGCCGCCGCCGAGGGCACGGACGCGCTTGTAGCGCTCGATATCGGTCCGATCGGCATGCTGCTCGAGCCCGCGGGCTCGCTCAGCTTTGAGCAGGCTTACGGGTATTTTAAAGAACAGATCGAGGCAGGCTCTCAGGCGGACGTTATCGTGCTCGAGACCATGACCGACCTGTACGAGCTAAAGGCGGCGGTGCTGGCGGCAAAGGAAAACTCCGACAAGCCGATCCTCGCCACAATGACCTTTGAGCGCAGCGGAAGAACATTTACCGGAGTTTCACCGGCAGCGGCGGCGCTTACTCTTACGGGACTCGGCGTCTCGGCGCTGGGAGTCAACTGCTCGCTCGGTCCCGACGAGCTCGAGCCGGTCGTTTCGGAAATGTCGCAGTACACCGGTCTGCCGCTGATCGTAAAGGCGAACGCCGGTCTGCCCGATCCGAACAGCAACGAATACGACATCCTTCCCGACAGATTCGCCGAGTGCGTGCTCGGACTGCTCAAGTACGGCGTAAAGTTCGTCGGCGGCTGCTGCGGAACTACGCCGGAATATATCGGCGAAATAAAAGCCTCCCTTGGCGGCAGGTCATTCACCCCTGCCGAAATAAAGCGCGGCACCTCGGTGTGCAGCGCGAGCACGGCGGTGGAGATCAGCGGTCCGCGGATAATCGGCGAGCGCATCAACCCCACGGGAAAAAAGCTGTTCAGGCAGGCGCTCGTCAACAACGACATCGACTATATCCTGAGCCAGGCTCTGAGCCAGATAAACGCCGGCGCTCAGATCCTCGACGTGAACGTAGGCCATCCCGAGATCGACGAAAAAGCCATGATGACGCGCGTGATAAAGGCGATACAGGCGGTGTGCGACGCGCCGCTGCAAATAGATTCCACCAAGCCCGACGTGCTTGAGGCAGGACTGCGCTGCTACAACGGCAAGCCGATAGTCAACTCGGTCAACGGCGAGGAAAAAAGCCTTGCCTCGGTGCTGCCGCTCGTAAAAAAATACGGCGCGTCGGTGATCGGACTCACGCTTGACGAAAACGGTATCCCCAAAACCGCGGAAGGCCGGTTTGAGATCGCCAAAAGGATCGTCAGCCGAGCCGAACAGCTCGGTATCGACCGAAAGGATGTTTATATAGACTGCCTTACCCTTACGGTTTCGGCTGAGCAGGACGCCTGCGCCCAAACGCTCAAAGCGCTGCACAGGGTAAAAACGGAGCTCGGCTGCAAGACCTGCCTCGGAGTATCAAATATCTCCTTCGGTCTGCCGAACCGCGAGCTCGTTAACAGCACCTTCCTTACAATGGCGCTCGAGGAGGGGCTCGATCTCCCCATCATCAATCCGAACGCCGAGGCTATGACCGGCGCGGTGCGCGCTTACCGCGTGCTGGCAGGCATTGATAAAAATTCGGCGGAGTTCATCTCCTGCTATAACGAGGCTTCAACCGCCCCTGCGCCCTCGCGCAGTGCGGAAAGCTCCGAGCCGGATATTTTCTCGGCGGTCTACAGCGGTCTTAAAAACGAGGGCGCCTCGGCTACGGAAAGGCTGCTGCAAAGCACCGATCCGATGAAGATCGTCAACGAAATGCTCATCCCGGCGCTCGACCGCGTGGGAGAGGACTTTGAAAAGAACAAGATTTTCCTTCCGCAGCTTATTCAGAGCGCGAACACCGCCCAGGCGTGCTTCGACGTTATCAAGGCGCACCTCGGCAAGACGGGCGGCGGCTCGGTCAGCAAGGGAAAGATAATCATGGCGACGGTCAAGGGCGATATCCACGACATTGGCAAGAACATCGTCAAGACCCTGCTCGACAACTACGGATATACCGTCGTTGACCTCGGAAAGGACGTCGATCCTCAGCTTATCGTCGACACCGCCGTTGAGCAGAACATCACCATGGTCGGGCTCTCCGCGCTCATGACCACTACGCTCAAGAGCATGGAGGAAACCATCAGACTGATACGCGCCTCCAAAGAGCTTCAAAATCCCGACGGCTCAAGCAAAGTGACGGTGTTTGTCGGCGGAGCGGTTTTGACAAAGGATTACGCCATGAAGATCGGAGCCGATTACTACTGCCGCGACGCCAAGGAGAGCGTTGACACGGCAAAGCTTGTTTTTGGCTGATATTAATATGTTGAAAGCGGATGTCATTTTTATCAATTTGACATTCGCTTTGTTTTATACTATAATTACAATTGGATTTATAGCGGATTGTGTGTTCTTTTTTCAAAAACCGACGAGGGGTCAGAAGATGAAGAGATTTAATTACCGCAAGCTTGTTTTGCTGCTTGCAGATATTTTTATAATCGCGGTAAGCGGTATCATTTTGAACTATGTGCTCGAGCTTACCCATGTTATCGGAACAGAGTCGAGCAAAAGACTGCTTTATTATATTGTTATCAATATCATAACTTCGGTATTTACAATGACGCTGTTCGGCTCCTACTCGAGGGTGTGGAGGTACATCAACGCAAAGGACTACCTCATGAGCGGTATCGCCATGGCGATTGGGTTCGGGCTCGGATTTCTTGTGCTTTGGATCTTGCAGATCCCGACCCGAAAGCTCTTTTTCCTGCTGTTCTTTGTTTTGGCGACCGCTGGCGTACTGCTTTTCAGGCTGCTGTTCAAGCGGACGTTCCTTGTCATAGCAAAGGATCAAAAGCCCGAAAATCTCGAGCATACTCTTATCGTCGGCGCCGGAATGGCAGGCAGAATGATCCTTACCGAGATCATCAACGCTCACAGCGACAAAAACAACCCGTCGCATGTGCTCGAGCCGATCGGCTTTGTTGACGACGACGTAACAAAGCTCCATACCGTGTTCAAGGGCGTAGAGGTTCTGGGCACCTGCCGCGAGATCCCGAAGCTCTGCCAGATCCACGATGTAAAAAACATTATCGTGGCGGTTCCCTCCTGCGAGGAGGAGGAAAAGAGAAGGATCCTTGACTACTGCTCCGCCACCGAGTGCTCTATCAAGGTCATCCCTTATCTCAGCGAGATATTATTCAGCGACGACAAGCCGCTCATCACGCAGGCCAAGGAGATCAAGATCGAGGATCTGCTCGGCAGAAAGCCGATCGAATTTGACCGCGAAAGGATCAAGAGCTTCATCCTTGACAAGGTATGTATGGTCACGGGCGGAGGCGGCTCGATCGGAAGCGAGCTTGTGCGCCAGATCGCCTCGTACAGTCCTAAGCAGATAATCATTGTGGATATTTACGAAAACAACGCGTATGATATCCAGCAGGAGCTTATTCTCAAATACGGTTCATCGCTGCATCTTGAAACGATAATTTCCTCTGTGCGCGACTACAATAAAATGGAGGCGATCTTCAAAAAGTACCGTCCCCAGATCGTGTTCCACGCCGCGGCTCACAAGCATGTTCCGCTTATGGAGACCGTGCCCGAGGAGGCGGTTAAAAACAACATCTTCGGCACCTATAACGTCGCGACTCTGTCCGAGCTTTATAAGGTCGATAAATTTGTTATGATTTCCACCGACAAGGCGGTAAATCCCACTAACGTGATGGGCGCTACAAAGCGCGCCTGCGAGATGATCATACAGGCAAAGGCGCAAAAATCGACCCACACCGAATTTGTCACCACCAGGTTCGGCAACGTGCTGGGCTCGAACGGCTCGGTAATACCGCTGTTCCGCCGCCAGATCGAAAGCGGCTCTGCGGTAACGGTGACTCACCCCGACATAATCAGGTACTTCATGACGATCCCCGAGGCGGTGTCGCTCGTGCTTGAGGCAGGCGCTATGGCAAAGGGCGGAGAGATTTTCGTCCTCGACATGGGCGCGCCCGTAAAGATTACCACCCTCGCCGAGAATCTGATAAGGATGTACGGCAAGACCCCCTACAAGGACGTGCCGATCGTATTCACCGGACTGCGCCCCGGAGAAAAGCTGTTTGAGGAGCTTTTGATGGACGAGGAAGGGCTAAAGTCCACCGCGAACAAAAAAATATTTATCGGCAATCAGATAAACGTCGATTCCGTGGAGCTGATGCACAAGCTGAAGGGTATCCGCGTGGCGGCGGATTCAAACGACAGCGAAAAGACCGTCGAGCTGCTAAGCGATCTGGTTCCCACATTCCAGCATAACTGCGAGCAGGCGTAAAAGCCTGCTCTTTTTTATGCCCGGGCGGCGTTGCCGTTTTGGCATACAAAAACTTGACAATTGACAGCACTTATGATAGAATTTTGAATGGTTATGTGGGCTGATTTGTTCAGCGCCTTATCCGTAGTAAAACAGCCTCTTTTTGAAAGGAGAAGCGGAGACTGTTAGCGCCCGGACCGTTTACGGTTGACGAGGAATGGCGGTTATCGAAAGATTCGGCGGATGCCGTCACGGCAGCAGCGTGTCGTTAGGGAGAAAGAAAAAAGCAGAATCAAAACTGTAACAAAGGTTCTCTTTTCGCTGTAAAAACGTATAATAAATTGTTATCAAGCCTAAAAGGAGATATGATCATGAGAGTTGTTATTCAGGACAATTACGATAAAATGTGCAAATGGGCGGCTAATTACATCGCCTCGAAAATCAAAAACCACAAGGAGGATCGTCCCTTCGTACTCGGACTTCCCACAGGGTCGTCGCCTATCGGCGTTTACAAGGAGCTTTACACGATGAACCAAAACGGCGAGCTTTCTTTCGCCAACGTCGTCACCTTCAACATGGACGAGTACCTCGGACTTCCCCGTGAGCATGACCAGAGCTACTGGTACTTCATGCACGACAATTTCTTCGATCACCTCATTGACATGAAGCCCGAGAACATCAACATCCTCAACGGCATGACCGACGATCCCGAGGGCGAGTGCGCAAGATATGAGGAGAAGATCGCTTCCTACGGCGGTATCGACCTCTTTATGGGCGGTATCGGCGTTGACGGTCACATCGCCTTTAACGAGCCGTTCACAAGCCTTGCTTCGCGCACGGGCGTAAGGAACCTCACAACGGACACAAGGATCGTTAACTCGCGTTTCTTCGGCAACGACCCTGAGGCGGTACCTGCTCAGGCTCTTTCGGTAGGTGTAGGCACCGTTACGGATTCAAAAGAGGTTCTTATCCTTATCAACGGCCACAACAAGGCAAAGGCTCTTGCCGAGACCGTAGAGGGTTCGGTCAGCCACAAGTGGACCTGCTCCGCGCTCCAGATGCACAACGGCGCTATCATCGCCTGCGACGAGGCGGCATGCGACGAGCTTACCGTAGGCGCGTATAAGTACTTCCTGGATATCGAAAAGAAGGAGAGACTTTAATGTACACAATAAAAGATCTGTATGATCTCGACCACACGCTCGCGAAGGATTATCTTTCGCAGTTCACATACCCCTGGGAGGCGCTGAAGGGTATCAAGGACTTTATCCTTGAGCTCGGCAAGAGCCTCGGCGACGATTACGAAGAGGTATCCGAAAACGTATGGGTCCACAAGACCGCAAAGGTATTCCCCTCGGCGTATCTCGGCGCTCCCTGCATCATCGGCCCCAATACCGAGGTAAGACACTGCGCGTTCATCAGAGGCTCGGCGCTTGTCGGCGCGGACTGCGTAGTCGGAAACTCGGTGGAGCTCAAGAACGTCATCCTCTTTGACCACGTTCAGACTCCTCACTACAACTATGTCGGCGACTCAATCATGGGCTACTTCTCGCACATGGGCGCCGGCTCGATCACCTCGAACGTTAAGTCCGACAAAAAGCTTGTAGTCGTTCACAGCGGAGACGAGCATATCGAGACAGGCGTCAAAAAGTTCGGCGCCATGGTCGGCGACTATGTCGAGGTAGGCTGCAACGCGGTACTCAATCCCGGCACCGTGATCGGCAGACATTCAAATGTATATCCCACCTCATGCGTCCGCGGAGTTATCCCCGAGAACAGCATTTGCAAGACCCCGGGAGTTGTTGTAGAAAGGAAGAAAGACTGATGGGCAAATATTTCGGCACAGACGGCTTCAGAGGCGAAGCCAACAAAAACCTTACCTTTGAGCACGCCGTAAAGATCGGCCGTTTCCTCGGCTGGTATTTCGGCGAGAATATGGGCAAAAAGGCAAAGGTAGTTATCGGCAAGGACACCCGCCGTTCTTCATATATGTTTGAGTACGCTCTCTGCACAGGCCTCATGGCGAGCGGAGCCGACGCGTACATCATGCACGTTACCACCACTCCCTCGGTAGCTTACATCACACGTATCGACGATTTTGACTGCGGTATCATGATCTCCGCTTCTCACAATCCCTACTACGACAACGGCATAAAGCTGCTCAACAGCAAGGGCGAGAAGATGGAGGAGGAGACCCTGCTCAAGGTCGAGGATTATATCGACGGAAAGCTCGAGATCCCGATCGCTCACCGCGACGCTATCGGCAGAACAGTCGACTATGTCGAAGGTCGCAACCGCTATATCGGCTACCTCATCTCAATGAGCAAATACAGCTTTAAGGGCGTCAAGGTCGGCCTCGACGTTGCAAACGGCGCGGCGTGGCAGATCGCGAAGGGCGTTTACGACGCTCTCGGCGCAAAGACTTTTGTTATGAACAACCATCCCGACGGCTATAATATCAACACCGACTGCGGCTCTACCCACATTGAGCATTTGCAGAAGTTCGTGGTTGAAAACGGCCTCGATATCGGCTTCGCTTACGACGGAGACGCCGACCGCTGCCTCGCGGTAGACGAGAAGGGCAACGTCGTAACCGGCGACCATATCCTCTATGTTTACGGCTGCTATATGAAGGAGAGGGGCAAGCTCCTCAACAACAAGGTAGTTTGTACCATTATGAGCAACTACGGTCTGTTCAAGGCGCTTGACAAGGTCGGAATCGACTGCGACAAGACCAAGGTCGGCGACAAGTATGTTTACGAGAACATGGTTCAGACCGGCAACCGCATCGGCGGCGAGGAATCCGGCCACATCATTTTCTCAAAGTACGCCACCACGGGCGACGGTATCCTCACATCACTCAAGCTGATGGAGGTAATGCTCGCCAAGGAGAAGCCCATGAGCGAGCTTTGCGCTCCCATGGTTCGCTATCCCCAGGTGCTCAAGAACGTCAGGGTAAAGTCAAAGCCCGACGCCAAGAACGATCCCGACGTTCAGGCTGAGGTCGAAAAGGTCACCGAGGCTCTCGGCGACACAGGCAGGATCCTGCTCAGAGAGTCCGGCACCGAGCCCGTTATCCGCGTAATGGTTGAGGCGGACAGCGACGAGACCTGCGAGAAGTATGTCGATCAGGTCATCGAGGTAATCCGCGCCAAGGGTCACATCATCTAAATCCGACCCATATCGCCGGTAAACCGAATAAATCAGATATTTCATGAGCCGAAGGCGCCGTTGAAGCGCTTTCGGCTTTTAATTTGCATTATTTCCAAAAAAACAGGTCAAAATCCTCTTAATAACGGCAGATTTCCCGATAAAAAACGCTTGTTTTTCGCGCGGGAATTTAGTATAATTTATAAGTGTATGTTTTATTGTAAAATACTGTAAAATAAACCATAAAATCTTTTTTCCGGGGGGAAAGGAAATGAAATTCAAATCGCTGAAAAAAGCGTCGGCGCTGCTGCTGTGCGCGGTGATCGCGCTTGCCGGCGCGGTGACCGTATTCGCTGCCGGACACACCTACTCTATTCCCGAGGTAGCGGATATGCAGCTCACCCTGCCCGACGATATGACCGCGGTAACGCGCTCGTCAGACCCTAACGACAGGTATTTCTCGCTGTTCGGTATCGACTACAATACCAACAAGCAGAACTTTGAGAACAGCAATATCTACCTTCAGGGCATGAACAGCAGCTCGAGCCTCACCGTCACGGTAACAATGACAGAGACCGACGAGAGCCGCCAGCTCTTGAACTACAACCAGCTCGAGCCCGATAAGCTCAGCGAGGTGGCGAGAAACTTTCTCAGCCAGACCGAGTACACCGCCTGCACCGTAGATCAGGCTGTCACAAACATCGTCTGGCTCGAGTTCAACACAAGGGTCAACAACTCCGGCTCGCTGATCGAGGCGTATCAGGCGAACACCGTTTTTGACGGCAAAAGCGTCAATGTAACTCTCCAGCGCAACGGCGGCAACGTTACCGCCGACGACTATCAGGTGTTCAGCGATATCATCCAGAGCGTAGAGTTCAACAAGATCGCGCTTTTCAGCTTTTCAAATCCGATCATGCCCTATATCCTGATCGGAGCCGGCGTGCTTCTTGTGCTGATCATCGTGTTCACGATCATCATTATCAGGGTAGCCGCCCGCCGCAGAAAGAAGTCCAAGAACGACAGGATCCTTGAGGAGCTTGCCGGAAAATACACCGTGAGCCGTCCCAATCAGGCGTATTCCGAGCCCGATAATTCATCGGAGCCCGTAAAGACCGCCGAGGAGGACAGGTCCTATGACCTCGAGTCGTTCAGCACCGACACCCGTTCGGCTTCAAAAGGCTCGGAGGGAAGGCGCTATTCCGACGAGGATATCGACGCCATGCTCGGAGAAAGCACCGAAAAGCCAAATTTTATTCAGGCTCTTCCCGAAGCCGAGGAGGAGCAGGAAGAGGTAAAGGACGACACTTTAAGTAACGCCGATCCCGTATCGGAGTTCTTTGAGGACGAGCCGTCAAAGCCTCAGGGCGCGGCGCTTCCCGCGACAAAGAAGTTTGATTTTCCCAAGAAGTCAGCGGAAAATACAGAGAAAGATGATACAGAAGCAATGATCCCTGCCGAGCCTGAGCCCGAGACCGCTCAGCCCGTAGAGGAAGCCGAGGAGATCGAGACCGCTCAGCCCGTAGAGGAAGCCGAGGAGATCGAGACCGCTCAGCCAGAACCGCAGCCGGAGGAGCCTGCCGCCGTGCAGGAGGAAGCTCCTGCCGCGGAGCCGAAAGAGGCTATGGCGGAAGAAAAAACGGATTCTCCCGACGATACCGTAGCGGACGCCGAGTTTGTCGGCGAGCCGGCGGAGGAGCCGCAGGAGACCGAAAGGAGCCTCAAAGACGAGATCAGACTCGCGCTGAAGGAGTTTGAGTCCGACGAGGAGAACGAGGACGAGGAGTTCAACAACGACGAGGTCCTTGTAAGGCAGGAGGCAAAGCGCGCCAGGTTTGCCGACAGCGACGATTTCTTTGAGGAGGCGCCTAAAAAGACGATGGGCGTTATCAGCAGCAAAGAGATCCGCGACGCCGAGGAATACGACGTGATCGGCGAGGTAGAGCGCCGCGCCACCGAGGTCGAAAAGGAGCCGCCGCAGAAGGGCGAGGCGGTGACGAACGCGCTCAAGAGCGCCGGCAGCGGAGTAAAGAGCTTCTTTGCTCACTGCGGATATTTCATAACAAACGTCAAGCGCGAAAGAAAGCGCAAAAAGGCGCAGAAAAAGCGTCAGCAGTACGAGGAGGACAGAAAGCGCAGAGCGAGAGAGCGCGCCGAAAGGCAGCGTCAGCAGGCTGAAAACGGCGGACTTGTGCAGGTTCACAAGAGAACCGACCGCAAGCCTCCGCAGCGCAGACCCGGCACGGTACAGCGCAGGCCGAGCTCACAGCAGCGCAGACCTTCAACGCCCCTGAACCGCAGGGGCAATCCTCCGCGCAAAAGATAAGGGTGAACAAAATGTCAGAGCTTTTAATTAAAAACGCCGTGGTGATCTCACCTGCCGACGGGCTAAACGGCGTTCGCGACATAAAGGTCAAAGACGGGGTCATAGCCGAGATCGGCGAAAACCTCGCCTCCGACGGAGAGGTCATCAATGCCGAAGGCCTCTGCGCGGTACCGGGACTCGTAGACATGCACGTTCACCTTCGCGATCCCGGACAGACCCAAAAAGAGGACATAATCACAGGCTGCCGCGCGGCCGCGGCAGGCGGAGTCACAAGCCTGCTCGCCATGCCGAACACAAGTCCCGCGACGGATGATCCCGAGACCGTCCGCTATATTCTGGACAAGGCAAGCTCCGCCGACGCGAGGGTATACGTCGCCGCGAGCATAACAAAGGGCTTGAAGAGCGAGGAGATGACCGACCTCGCCGCGCTGAGGGACGCAGGGGCTGTCGGACTCAGCGACGACGGCAGACCCGTGGTCAACACCGGGTTTTTGAGCGAGGCCATGATCGCCGCGCCTAAGCTCGGCATGACTGTGGTCGCTCACTGCGAGGATCTTTTCCTCGCGGACGGCGGAAAGATGAACAAGGGCACGATCTCGCGTCAGCTCGGGATCAAGGGCATACCTGCTTCGGCGGAAGACTGCGGAACAGCGCGTGAGATCGCTCTCGCCGCGGCGGAAAACGTCCCGATCCACATCTGCCACGTCAGCACAAAAACAAGCGTCGCCCTCATCCGCGACGCCAAAAAGCGCGGAGTCAGGGTGACGGCAGAGACCGCGCCCCACTATTTCTCGCTGACGGAAAACGAGCTGCTAAAGCGCGACGCCGACTACAGAATGAATCCTCCGCTCAGAACGGCGGAGGACGTCAAAGCGATAATCGAGGGGCTGACCGACGGAACGCTCGACGCGATCGCCACCGACCACGCGCCCCATACCCCTGACGAAAAAGCGGATTTTGAAAAGGCGCCCAACGGCTCGATCGGAATGGAGACCTCGCTCGCCGCGGGGATAACCTACCTTGTAAAGCCCGGTCTGCTCACGCTTGACCGGCTTATCGAGAAGATGAGCGTCAATCCCGCGAGGATCCTCGGCATAAACGCCGGCACTTTGAGCGCGGGCGCGCCTGCCGACATCGTTTTGATCGACCCTGACGAGGAGTGGACGGTGGACGTTAACAGGCTCCACGGCAAGAGCAAAAACACCCCGTTCAAGGGACTCACCCTCACCGGCAGGGTAAAAAGAACTGTCTTAGGCGGCAAAACCGTCTATTCTGATATGTAATCAAGCAAAATTAGGAGTGGTATAATTGGCACAAAAGGGTAACCTTCTGTCCGTCAGACAGGATATTCGCGTCGTCGACGCGACCATCCGCGACGGCGGACTATGCAACGACTTCCGTTTTTCCGACGAATTTGTAGAGTCTCTCTACAAGGCTAACCTCAAGGCCGGAGTTGACTATATGGAGTTCGGATACAAGGCCTCAAAGGAGCTTTTCGACGAGGACGATTTCGGAAAATGGAAGTTCTGCAACGACGACGATATCCGCAGGATCGTCGGCGAGAACAATACAAAAATGAAGATCGCGGTAATGGCAGACGTCGGCAGGACAGACTTTGAGGAGGACATTATCCCCAAGGCGGAAAGTCCGATCGACCTTGTCCGCATAGCCACCTACATCAACACCATCCCGGCTGCGGTAGAGATGATCGAATACTGCGCCAAGCAGGGATATGAAACGACCATCAACATCATGGCGGTCTCAAAGGCGAGGACAGAGGACATAAAAACCGCCCTTGAGATACTCGGACAGACGCCGGTATCGTGCTTCTACATCGTGGACAGCTACGGCTCGCTCTATCCCGAGGAATCAAGGCGCTACGCCGAGATGTACGGCGAGATCGCCGAAAAGTACGGCAAGCTCACGGGTATACACGCCCACAACAACCAGCAGCTCGCCTTCGCGAACACGATCGACGCCATGGCATACGGCGCCAGCTACCTCGACGCCACGGTCGACGGAATGGGCAGGGGAGCAGGCAACTGCGCGCTCGAGCTTTTGCTCGGCTTCCTCAAAAACCCGAAGTACAAGGTCAATCCGATCATCAAATTTATTCAGCAGCACATGAACACTCTGCGCGAGGAAGGCGTAAAATGGGGATATGACATACCCTACATGCTCACGGGTCAGTACAATACCCATCCGCGCCCGGCTATTCAGTTCGTTCAGGAGGATCGCAGGGACTACTTCAAGTTCGCCAACGACCTTTACGATATAATCAATTCATAATTTTAGGGAGATTAGTATGGCATTTGACAGGCTCATAGAAAAGATCGCCGAAACACAGAACCCCACAGTGGCAGGACTCGATCCCAAGCTCGAGTACATTCCCGCCTCTATCAGGAACGCCTGCTTTGAAAAGTACGGCAAAACTCTTGAGGGCGCGGCTGCGGCTCTGTTTGAATTTAACAAGGCGATCATCGACAGGATTTACGATATAGTTCCGGCGGTCAAGCCGCAGGCGGCGTATTACGAGATGTACGGCTGGCAGGGCGTATGGGCTCTCACCGACACCATCGCCTACGCCCAGTCAAAGGGCATGTTCGTCATTACCGACGGCAAGCGCAACGACATCGGAACAACCATGCAGGCTTACGCCGCGGCTCACCTCGGGACCACGGATATCTGCGGCGAGGAGGTATATCCCTTCGGCGCCGACGCGCTGACGGTAAACGGCTACCTCGGTACCGACGGAATAAAGCCGCTCACGGACATCTGTAAAAAAGAGGACAAGGGCATATTCGTTCTCGTCAAGACCTCGAACCCCAGCTCGGGCGAGCTTCAGGATATGAGGCTCGAAAACGGAGCGACGGTCTACGAGCAGATGGGCAGGATGTGCGAGAGCTGGGGAGAGGAGCTCCCCGGCAAATACGGCTATTCGGGAGTCGGCGCCGTTGTCGGCGCGACCTACCCCGAGCAGCTTCTCGAAATGAGAGAGAAAGCTCCGCACACCTTCTTCCTCGTACCCGGTTACGGCGCTCAGGGCGGCGGAGCCGAGGACGCCAAAAACGCCTTTGATAAAAACGGACTCGGAGCGATAATCAACTCCAGCCGCGGTATCATGTGCGCGTGGAAGAAGCAGAACCTCACCGAGGAGGACTTCGCCGAGGCCGCCCGTAACGAGGCGCTCAGGATGAAGGACGATATTATCTCAACGATCGGCAAAATTTCATTATAAGCGCGCCGAAGTCGTTAAAACTTTAACAAATATCGGTCAAAATATTGACATGACGGCTCAAAGGGCGTATAATCAAATTCGGTATTTTTTATGGAGCGCAGGTTTTTAAATCAGGCGTACGCTTCAAATCATTATAGAAAAGGGAGTATCAACAATGGCAAGAGTTTATAATTTTTCAGCGGGTCCCTCAATGCTGCCCGAGTCTGTTCTAAAGAAAGCGGCAGCCGAAATGCTCGATTACGAGGGCAGCGGTCAGAGCGTAATGGAAATGTCTCACCGCAGCAAAACATACGATAAGATCATCAAGGACGCCGAAGCGCTTCTCAGAGAAGTAATGAACATCCCCGACAACTACAAGGTTCTTTTCCTTCAGGGCGGCGGTTCAACACAGTTCGCAATGGTAGCGCTCAACCTTATGAATAAAAACAACAAGGCCGATTACATCGTGACCGGTCAGTGGGCAAAGAAGGCTCTCCAGGAGGCTCAGCGTTACGGCGACGCCGTTGCGGTCGCTTCCTCAGCAGACAAGACCTTCACCTATATCCCCAAGACAGACAGATCTATGTTCCGCGAGGACGCAGACTATGTTTATATCTGCCTTAACAACACTATTTACGGCACCGTTTATCACGAGCTTCCCGATACCGGCGATATCCCGCTGGTAGCCGATATCTCATCATGCATCGTTTCCGAGCCCCTCGACGTTTCAAAGTTCGGACTCCTCTTCGCGGGCGCGCAGAAGAACATGTCCGGCGCCGGAGTTACCATCGTTATCGTACGTGAGGATCTCATCGGCAACGCCATGGATATCACACCCACAATGCTCAACTACAAGACTCACGCGGACGCCGATTCTCTTTACAACACACCGCCCTGCTACGCTATCTATGTAGCCAAGCTCGTCCTCGAGTGGATCAAGAACGAGGTAGGCGGCCTTGACAAGATGAAAGAGCTCAACGAGAAAAAGGCTAAGCTCCTTTACGATTTCCTCGACAGCTCCGAGATGTTCAAGGGCACGGTAGTTCCCGAGGATCGCTCGCTCATGAACGTTCCCTTTGTAACGGGTGATCCCGACCTCGACGCCAAGTTCGTCAAGGAGTCTACAGAGGCAGGCTTTGTTAACCTCAAGGGTCACCGCACGGTAGGCGGCATGAGAGCTTCCATCTACAACGCTATGCCTTACGAGGGCGTAGAAAAGCTCGTAGAGTTCATGAAGGAATTTGAAGCAGCCAACAAATAATCCTAACTATTATAAAAAAGGACTGATTTTTAATGTACAACGTACTTACGCTTAATAAAATCGCAGCCGTAGGAACAGACCACCTCGGCGCAGGCTACACTTACGGCGACAACGTACAGGATCCCGACGCTATCCTCGTAAGATCCGCCGCTATGCACGACATGGAGTTCGCTCCCAACCTCCTCGCGATCGCGAGAGCCGGCGCGGGCACGAACAATATCCCCAAGGATAAGTGCACAGAGCAGGGAATCGTTGTTTTCAACACCCCCGGCGCCAACGCCAACGCCGTTAAGGAGCTTGTTCTCACAGGTCTTTTCCTCTCATCCAGAAAGGTTGTAGAGGGAATCGAGTGGGCAAAGACCTTAAAGGGCAACGGCGAAGCCGTAGGCAAGATGGTCGAAAAGGGCAAGAGCCAGTTCGTAGGTCCCGAGATCGCCGGAAAGACTCTCGGCGTTATCGGACTCGGAGCTATCGGCATCCTCGTGGCTAACGCCGCCGTAGCTCTCGGTATGAAGGTAGTCGGCTACGATCCCTTCATGTCGGTATCGAACGCTCTCAAGCTCAATCCCCACATCAAGTTCATGAAGAACAACGAAGAGGTAATGACTGCCTGCGATTATCTCACCATCCACGTTCCGCTCACTCCCGAGACAAAGGATATGGTCGACGCGGACATGATCGCCAAGATGAAGGACGGCGTGCGCATCCTCAACTACAGCCGCGACGGCCTTGTAAATACCGACGCTGTTCTCGAGGCTCTCAAGAGCGGCAAGGTAGCCAAGTATGTCACCGACTTCGGCAACGACAAGATCCTCGGCGAGGAAAATGTTATCGTACTGCCCCACCTCGGCGCTTCCACTCCCGAAAGCGAGGATAACTGCGCTGTTATGGCTTGCGATCAGGTCAAGGAGTACATCGAGAACGGCAACATCATCAACTCGGTCAACTTCCCCGCGATCTCACTTCCGCGCACAGCCGGAACAACAAGGATCTGCGTTATCCACAAGAACGTCCCCGAGCTGTTCAAGACAGTCCTCGGCGAGATCAAGGGTAATGTCGAGAACATGCTCAGCAAGAGCCGCGGAGACTACGCTTACACTATCTTTGACGTAGCAGGCGAATACGACGTAGACGCTATCTCTCAGACAGAGGGCGTTATCAGAGTAAGAGCCATCGGCTAAAATTTCATCAACCGGCGCTCCCGTTTTTCGGGAGCGTTTTTTTGTTTGGGGAATTTGTGAATGATAAAGCGCTGTCCTGTCAAAACAGCGTTATCCCGAACATGTGCAGTATCCACAGTATCGCGCCGTAAACTATCGCCGCCGAAACTCCGTAGACTATCACGGGACCCGCGATAATAAACATCTTCGCGCCCAGACCGGTGACAAAGCCCTCGGTCTTGAACTCGATCGCGGGTGAGCTGACCGCGTTGGCAAAGCCGGTTATCGGCACAAGCGTTCCGGCGCCGGCGTGCTTGGCGAGCTTGTCATATACTCCGAGCGCGGTAAGCAGCACTCCCAAAAATATCAGCGAAACCGAAACGAGCGTTTTGGCGTCGTCCTCGGCGACGCCCCACAGCCTGAAAAGCTCGAGCAGTCCCTGACCGAGCGCGCATATGCCTCCGCCCACGGCAAACGCCTTTATACAGTTCACATAGGTTTTAGATTTCGGTGAATTTCTTTTCACAATAATATCATATTCTTTTTTTGTAACCATGCATCCGCCTTCTTATGTTTTGATTTTGCCATTATTATGCGCGATTTTTCCCGATTTATGTTAAAAATATCACTTTATTTTTTTGAGCGTATGTAGTATAATAGTTTATGTATAAATTATGATGGGGGAGAATGGGTTGGAACACTATCTTGACAACAGCGCGACCACCGCGGTATCCGCGGCTGCCGCCGAAAAAGCGTTTAAGGTAATGACCGAGATATACGGCAACCCGTCGTCGCTCCACACAAAGGGTATAGAGGCGGAAAACGAGCTAAAGTCGGCGCGTAACGCGGTCGCCGAAAAGCTCGGCGCTCAGGACGAGGAGATATTCTTCACAAGCGGCGGCACCGAGGCGAACAACCTCGCGCTGTTCGGTATCGCGGAGGCGAAAAAACGCACCTGCAAAAGCATAGTGGTATCCTCGGTCGAGCACAGCAGCGTTATCGAAGCCGCTAAACGCCTTGAGCAAAACGGCTGGGACGTCAGGTACGTCCCTCCGCGTGAGAACGGAAAGATCCATCCCGACGACGTTGCCGGTCAAACCGACGGCACCACCGCGCTCGTTTCGGTCATGTATGTGAACAACGAGACCGGAGCGATAATGCCCGTCGGCGAGATATTCGCCCGGGCGCGCCTGAAAAATCCCCAAATCATCTGCCACACCGACGCTGTCCAGGCGTTCGGCAAGCTCGAGATAAAGGCAAAAAAGCTCGGCGCGGACATTATCAGCGTCAGCGGTCACAAGGTTTTCGCGCCCAAGGGCGTGGGAGCGATATACATAAAAAGAGGCGTCAGGCTCGTTCCCCGTCAGTACGGCGGCGAGCAGGAAAAAAAGCTCCGTCCCGGCACAGAGCCGCTTCCGCTGATCGCGGCGTTCGGCACGGCGTGCGGCGAGTTCGCGATAAAGGAAAACTATGAGGCGGCGGCGAGGCTCAACAGTTACGCGAGGGAAAAGCTCGCGCAGCTCGGCGGAGTGCTGATAAATTCCCCGGACGACGCTCTGCCTTATGTGCTCAATATCACGGCAGGAAGGGTGCGCAGCGAGACCATGCTCCATTTTCTCGAGGAACGCCAAGTATACGTGTCGTCGGGCAGCGCCTGCGCCAAGGGCAAGCCGAGCCATGTGCTGAGCGCGATGGGCTTCGGCAGACAAAGGGCGGACTCCGCCTTGAGAATAAGCTTTTCAAAGCATAACACAAAGGAAGATATCGACGCGTTGTGCGGCGGAATTGAGCTCGGACTCAAAACCCTCGCGCACAGATAAGGAAGAATATGAAAGAGATATTATTGCTCAAGGACGGCGAGATAGTTCTAAAGGGGCTCAACCGCCGCCAGTTTGAGGACGTACTTAAAAAGAATATCAAAAACACGCTCAGTCCGCTGGGCAGGTTCGAGATAACCTCGGCGCAGTCGACCGTCTGCGTAAGGCCGCTCGGCGACGACATTGATCTCGACGATGCGTGCGAAAGGGTCGGCAGGATCTTCGGAATAGTCAGCTATTCAAGAGCCGCGCTCTGCGACGAAAAAACACTGGAATCGGTGCTCGCCACCGCTCCCGGATACCTCGAAAACCGGCTCCGCGCGGCAAAGACCTTTAAGGTCGAGGCAAAGCGCAGCGACAAAAAGTTTCCGTATAAGTCGCCTGAGATCTGCCGCGAAACAGGCGGAGCTATCCTTCGGAGATTCCCCCACCTAAAGGTCGACGTCCATAATCCCGAGGTCACGGTGTATGTTGAGATCCGCGACTTCGGCGCCTATATCCACGCGAACCCGATCAGGGGCGCCGGCGGTATTCCCGTAGGCACCGGAGGAAAGGCTGCGATACTCATCAGCGGCGGCATCGACTCGCCGGTAGCGGCGTACATGATGGCAAAGCGCGGTATCAAGCTCACCGCGATCCACTTCGCGAGCCCTCCGTACACAAGCCAGAGGGCGGAGGACAAGGTGGTAAGGCTTCTTCAAAAGGTCGCGCGCTATTCGGGCGCGATGAAGATGTACACCGTGCCCTTCACAAAGCTGCAGGAAAAGCTCAGGGACGACTGCCCCGAGGAGCTGTTTACCATAATAATGCGCAGGCTGATGATGCAGATCGCGCAGAGGATCGCGCGCGATAACGAGTGTCAGGCGCTTATCACCGGCGAAAGCCTCGGTCAGGTCGCCAGCCAGACGATCGGAGCGCTCGGATGTACGGACGAGGCCGCGGATATGGTTGTGTTCAGACCGCTAATCGGCATGGATAAGCAGGAGATCATCGACATCTCCTACAGGATAGACACCTACCAAACCTCGATCGAGCCGTATGAGGACTGCTGCACGGTATTCACGCCAAAGCATCCGCGGACAAAACCGATACTGAAGTTTGTAAAGGAAGCTCAGGAGAAGGCGGGTTTTGAGCCGCTGATCGAGGAAGCTTTGCAAAATCTCAAGATCACCTACATCTCATAACGGTTCTACACGAAAGGAATGACTTGCGTGTTTGTAGAAATTATTTCGGTAAACAAAAAGAAAGAAACAGACGTTTTGGCTGAGCGCGAGAGCGAGCTCAAGGAAAAACTCGACAAATACGGCTACTCGTTAAAGTCAGTCACCAAGGCGCTGATGACGCCGGTCGTCATCAATTCCGCGCTGAACTCCCTCGCTGTCGCCGAGGAAAAGCCGGACGTCGTTATCATAGCCAACGCCCTGCGAACCAAGGACAGCACCTCCTTCAAAAAGTATTTTGTCGAGACGGTGGTGACCGCCGAGCGCGCGGAATCCGAACCTGCTCCCAAGGATTACTGGAAAAACCGCAACAAGGCGTTCGCGGAGGCGAGAAAGCAAAAGAAAAGCAAGGAGGAGCTCGAGGCTCTCGAAAAGGAATACCTCCTCACCCGAAAAAAGGCAAAGGTGTTCTCGCTCGGGGATTTCGGCAACGGCTACAAGGGCTACTGCTTTATGTACAAGGGTATCCGCGTGGCCGCCGTTCCCAAGGCGGAGCTCACGGGGGTCGATTTTGCCGAGGTAGCGGCTTTGGCGGCGGTCAGGACGACCGAGATATTTGAAAACTCCGCGAACGATTATCCCGAGGGCTTCGGGATCGAGGAGTACGTTCCTCCAAAAACCGGCTTTGTCAATCAGTTCATACCGCTCAGGGGCGACTCTAAAAAAGAGATCGGCAGAAAATGCGTCGTTATCGCGGCGTTTCTGGTATTTCTCGGAGCGCTGTGGCTGCTGTTTTACAACATGGTTTTCCTCAGCGTGCGCAACGCCCAGCTTAACGGCGAGATCCAGACGATCGCCCACGGCGACAACAATGAGCCACGCGCTCCCGACGCGGTCGACGACGAAGGTATCAACTGGGAAAAGCTAAAGGATATCAACGAAGAGATAGTCGGCTGGATCCAGATAAATGACACCGAGATCGACTATCCGGTGCTATGGCACAAGGGCGACGACCTTTCGAGCCAGTTCTACCTAAACCATAACTACAAGGCGGAATACGATTCGTACGGATCCATCTTCCTCGATTACCGCTGTACCAAGGGAACAGACAGCAAGAACACCATCATGCACGGTCACCATATGAACGACGGCTCGATGTTCGGCAACCTTATGAACTACGGAGGAACCTCCGGCAACCTTGATTTCTACAAGGAAGCCCCGACGATAAGGTTCGACACTCCGAAGGCAAAGGGAACATACAAGATAATCTCGATATTCAAGACCAACACCCTCTCAAGCCAGGGCGAGTTCTTCAACTATATGATAGGCAACTTCCAGAACGAAAAGGACTTTATGAACTACGTCTACAACGTAAGGATACGTTCGCTTATCAACTGCCCCGTCACGGTCAACGAGGACGACGAGCTGATAACGCTCTCGACCTGTTCGTATGAGTTTACCAACTTTAGAACCGTCGTTGTTGCCAGAAGGGTAAGGATCGGCGAGGATCCCAAGGTCGACGTCGGTAAAGCGTCCGTGAACGACAACGCCGTTTGGCCTCAGGTCTACTACTCGTCAAGAGGCGGCGAACGTCCTGCGGTTACCGATTTTTGTACCGCCTACGAGAAAAAACAGATAAAGTGGTACGACGGAACCTACGACTTTAAGGATCAAAAGGTATCTGCGAGCGGCTCGACCACAGCTCCGACAACAAATTCAAAGGGCGAAACAGTTAAGCCTACCACGGAGCCGCAGGTTTATCATACCGTAAAATTTATTAATTACGACGGTTCCGAGATATCTACTCAGCAGGTGCTCGACGGTCAGGCGGCAACGGCTCCGCCGGATCCCGTAAAGCCCAGCGATGATTTTTACGACTACACCTTCAAGGGCTGGGGACTGGAGTACAACTGCGTACAGGCGGATATGATAATAGCTCCGATATTTGAGCCTAAGCTCAAGCCCGAGTTTGCTCAGCCATAGGAGGTCGACAGTGGATTATAAAATCGTATTTTACTCCGCTCAAAAGACATCCGTCTGCGAACGGACGCTGAAAAAATGCCTTTCGGCAAACCAGCTCAATCACTCGGGCTCGGTGTTCGCCGTCAAAAACGAAGCCCTCGGCGGCAGGCTGATCGAAGCGTTCAAAGCCTGCGACATCACTTTTGTGATCGGCGGACTGGACTTCGGCGACAGCAGGAACGCGGCGCATATAATCTCAAACGCCGCCGCCGACTGCTCACCCGAGCTCATAAGACAGCTAAAGGGTATTGACGGACATAACGGATTTATGTTAAAATCAGGCGGAAAGCTTTTGATACTTCTGCCCGATGATCCCGGTCAGATCGAAGGTATCGTCAACGGCGGACTTTCGGGCTACCTGAGATATTTCGCGAAAGCGTCGTAGCGGTATAAGTCCGCGCGCGCGTTCTATATAATTACGGAGGAAGGAATAATCTATGAATACAAGCACATTTGAAACCTACGAATCGGTTGTACGCTCATATTGCAGACACTTCCCCAAGGTGTTCACAAACGCCAAGGGAGCTGTTCTCACAGACGAGGACGGCGTAGAGTATATCGACTTTTTCTGCGGAGCCGGCGCCGTGAATTACGGTCATAACAACGAGTACATAAAGCAGAAGATGGTTGACTACCTCTCGACCGACGGTATCATCCACGCCCTCGATATGTACACCGTGCCCAAGCGCGAGTTTATCGAGACGCTCGAAAAGAAGATCATCGAGCCTCGCGGTTTTAACTACAAGATCCAGTTCTGCGGCCCCACCGGTACAAACGCGGTGGAGGCGGCGCTAAAGCTCGCGCGCAAGAACAAGGGCAGACGCAACGTGTTCGCGTTCATGGGCTGCTTCCACGGAATGACTCTCGGCGCGCTTTCGCTCACCTCGGAGATGTACGCGAGAAACGGCGCGGGCGCGAGCCTCAGCGACGTTACCCACATCCCTGCTCCCTATATGTTTGAGGGACTTGATGTCATTCAGTATATGCAGACGCTCATCGACGACGATCACTCCGGCGTTGACAAGCCTGCCGCTGTCGTTATGGAGACCCTGCAGGCGGAGGGCGGTATCCGCCCGTTCAGCGACGAGTTCCTCCGTCAGGTACGCGAATTTTGCGACAGGAACGACATACTCATGATCGTTGACGACATCCAGGTAGGCTGCTGCCGCTGCGGAAGCTTCTTCTCGTTTGAGCGCGCCGGCATCGAGCCCGATATGGTCGTAATGTCAAAGTCGATCGGCGGACTGGGCATGCCCCTCGCGATCCTGCTGCTCAAGGGCGAGCTTGACCTTTGGAAGCCCGGCGAGCACAACGGTACCTTCAGGGGAAACCAGCTCTCGTTCGTCGCAGGCAAGGCGTCGTTTGACTGGCTGCTCGAAAACAACGTCGAAGAGGAGACGCGCCGCAAGGGCGAGCTGGTAAAAAGCTTTATCGAGCGCGAGATCCTTCCCCTCGACAGCAGACTCGAGCTCCGCGGAATGGGACTCATCTGGGGCATCGACTTCGGCAAGATCGATCCCGAGCTCTCGGAGGTCGTTATCGAAAAGTGCTTTGACAACAGGCTCATCTGCGAGTGCGCCGGCAGAGACGGTGCTGTCCTCAAGATCATGCCGCCGCTCGTTATCGAGGATACCCTGCTCATGAAGGGTCTGAATATCGTAGCGGACGCCGCTAAGGAAATATTAGCCAAATAAACACATAATAAAAAAGATGTCGTTCCTTTCGGAATGACATCTTTTTTGCCTTAAAATGTTTTATTCGGTTTCATCAACGCTGTTTTCCGAGCTGTTGTCGTCGTCGGGGACTTCTTCTGACGAGCGGCATATCTCGCAGAAAATACTGCTTACAAAGCAATCATAATATCTTCCTGCGGTGTCCTGAACAACAACGTGCCAGCAGTCCTGACCGCCGCAGCCCGAAAGCAGCGCTGCCGAGGAAAGGGCGATGACTGCCGCGAGGATCGCGGCAAGGATTTTGTACTTTGTCATTTTTTAACTTACTTTTTTATCATAATAACACAGTGCTTGCAGGATTTCAACCTAAAACTCGATACCTATCCTGCCGCTTACCCCTTTGTCATGGGGGTGCCTGATTTTTTTGAACTCCGTGACGTAATCGGCTGTGTCGATAAATCTTTCGGAGGGGTCGTGACCGGTCATTATTATTTCCATGCTCGCGGGCGCGTTGGCGATAAACTCAAAAACCTGACCCTCGCCGAGCATGCCCTCGTTAACGGCGTCAAAGATCTCGTCGAGGATTATCATATCGTACCTCTGAGAAAGCGCTGCCGATACGCTCCGCTCAAACAGGTTGCGGAACATGGCGGAAGCCTGCTGCTTTTCCTGCTCGTCCATTTCAAAGGTGAATTTAAGCTCGCGCGGACAGGGGGTAAGGGTCACGGTCTCGAGCTTTTCGAGCGAAAGCCGCTCCCCGGATGAATCGGTCTTTAAAAACTGCACGAACATAACGCGCATGCCGTTGCCGGCGGCTCTCGCGGCAAGACCTGCCGCCGCGGTTGATTTTCCCTTTCCGTCGCCGTAATAAACGTGGATCATACAGCACCATCCTTCATAAAACACAATATAAAAGCCTAATACCCTATTATAGCTTACGATATGATTATAACCGATTATTTCCTGTTTGGCAAACAGCAATTTAAACAAAATTATAGTGAAATGTTCGTAAAATTTCTCTACCGAAAAATTTTTAAAAATCGCGGTAAAAACTTGAAAAAAACCCCTATATAAGATATAATATAGCTTGCGTGACTGCACAAGATATGCGATGAAGCGGGAGGTTGCGGCCGTCTGGCCGGTTTTTCCGTGGAGTATGTCCGATTTTAAACCGGGCGATTTTAATTGAAAACACTGAGTATAACTGCGGCTATTAGGGTTGCTTTGCCATAGCTATGCTCAAACGCTTTCAGGACGTCCCCGGTTAACTGAACGGTTAAACGGGTTTTTTAATGCAGGGTGAGGAAACACCCGGCAGAGTTTCAAAAACTTTCACGACGAAATGAAAGCGAAACGCCCGCCTACAAGACAGCGTTCGCGAAAGCTTACGCTACCAAAATTTTAAGGAGGCGACGATATGGCAGTCAAGGAAAAAATCAGGATAAGATTAAAGGGTTATGATCACCAGCTGGTTGATCAGAGCGCCGAGAGGATCGTGGCGACAGCAAAGCGCACAGGCGCAAGGGTGTCGGGTCCCGTACCTCTCCCCACAGAGAAGCAGATCGTTACTATTCTCCGTGCTGTTCATAAGTACAAGGACAGCCGCGAGCAGTTCGAGATCAGAACTCACAAGCGTCTTATCGACATTTTAAGACCGTCAAACAAGACAGTCGAGGCTCTTATGAGCTTAGAGCTCCCTGCCGGTGTTGATATCGAGTCCGGAGCCCGGAAATAACGACCGGCGAGGACTAAGCAATTAAGGAACTCAAACCGATAAAATCTATCAAAAAGAGTTCATTAATTGATTAGACGAGTGGAAGTTATTTACGGAACAGCGGAGGACAACGAAGCGTGACAGAGAGATTTCAGGTACCAACCTACAAGCAGACAGGGTAAATGTTGGCACAGCCAACCAATAACCTAAAAGGAGGATAAATTCCATGCAAAAAGCAATCATCGGTAAGAAAATCGGCATGACACAGATTTTCGATGAAAAGGGAAGAGTAGTTCCCGTAACTGTTGTCGAGGCAGGCCCCTGCGTGGTAACAGCCAAGAAAACAGTTGAAAACGACGGCTACGCGTCCGTACAGCTCGGATTCGGCGACTTAAAGCCCAACAAGGTCAACAAGCCTATGAAGGGATTTTTCGATAAGTCCGGCGTAGCACCCAAGAAAACTCTCAAAGAGTTCCGTTTTGCCGACACAGACGCCTACAACGTAGGCGACCTCGTAAAGGCAGACGTATTTACCCCCGGCGACAAGATCGACGTAACCGGCAAGAGCAAGGGTAAAGGAACCGCGGGCGTAATCAAGAGATGGAACTTCCATCGCCTTAAAGAATCCCACGGCACAGGCCCCTGCGTACGTCACGGCGGATCGATCGGCGCCTGCTCCTCGCCCTCAAGAGTTTGGAAGGGCAAGAGAATGGCGGGTCACCTCGGCGCAGAGCAGGTAACGGTTCAGAACCTCACAGTCGTAAAGGTTGACGCAGAAAACAACCTCATCGCTGTAAAGGGCGCTGTTCCCGGTCCAAACAAAGGAATCGTTGTAATCAAAGATTCCGTAAAGGCTTAAAGGAAGGGGGATTATAAATGCCAAGTTTATCAGTAGTAAATATGGAAGGCAAGAGCGTAGGTACTATCGACCTTGCTGAGTCCGTATTCGGTATTGAGCCTAACGCTGCGGTTATGCACCAGATGGTAGTCAACTACCTCGCGGCACAGCGTCAGGGCACACAGTCCGCTCTTACAAGAGCAGAGGTTTCCGGCGGCGGCAAAAAGCCCTGGAGACAGAAGGGCACAGGCCGCGCCCGTCAGGGTTCGACAAGAGCTCCCCAGTGGACGCACGGCGGCGTAGTATTCGCTCCCAAGCCCCGCAGCTACAAATTTACAGTCAACAAGAAGGTCAGAAGACTCGCTATGAAGTCCGCCTTCTCCGTAAAGGCTCAGGAAAACAACATCATCGTTGTTGATTCGATCGCTCTTGACGAGTTCAAGACAAAGAAGATCGTCGCGATGCTCAAGGCTATCGAGGCAGAAAAGAAGCCTCTGATCGTTCTTGACAGCGCAGACAAAAAGGTAATCAAATCCGCTGCCAACATCCCCGGCGCAAAGACGACTCAGGTTAACACCCTGAACGTTTACGATATTCTCAACGCTGAGAAGCTCGTTATCGTCAAGGATGCGGTAAGCAAGATTGAGGAGGTATATGCATGATAGCTCACGATATTATCATCCGCCCCATCATCACCGAAAAAAGCATGGCGGGCGCGTTAAATAAAGTGTATACCTTTGAGGTAGCAAAGACAGCTAACAAGATCGAGATCGCTAAAGCTTGCGAAGAGGTCTTTAAGGTTAAGGTTGAGAAGGTCAACACCCTTCAGGTTCGCGGTAAGTTCCGCCGTCAGGGCAGGAACAACGGCGGCTACACCAGAAGCTGGAAGAAAGCCGTTATCAAGCTTACGGAAGACAGCAAGCCTATCGAGTTTTTTGAAGGCATGATGTAAGTGCGAAGAGCTGAGGCGCGGAGCCCGGAAATAACGACCGGCTAGGACAAAGCAATTAAGAAATTCAAACCTTATAAAAACAATAATAAGAATTTATTAATTGATTTGACGAGTGGAAGTTATTTTCGGAACAGCGGAGCGCAACGAGGCTTGACAGCACGAAGCCGAATATCCTTAAGTTCGGCAACAAAGTAGTTATGGGAAACGCCATTTCCCGCAAAACCATCATGAGGAGAGTGAAATCACAATGGCAATTAAGGTTTATAAGCCGACTATCAACTCAAGAAGAAA
>CACXIV010000017.1 GCA_902767845.1 uncultured Ruminococcus sp.
GGCTACAACCTCAACTCAGAGATTAAGACAATCACCCTCGGAGCAACAGCCGGTTCAACAACACTTGAGGAAGTATCTATAGGCAATACACCCTCTAAGCTCCCCGAGACCGGCGGCGCAGGCACAATGATGTTCACAATCATCGGCGGCAGCCTCGTTGTACTCGCAGGCGTTCTCTTTGTAGTAGTAATGAAGAAGAGAAAGAGCAGCAAGTAAGTCGTTGCGACGACAGCGCAATTCGGGAAAATAGGTCGGTTTGATTTTTGATCTCGGATTCCCGAACGAAATCTTCATCTGATAATTTACGGCGGTTACATTACGTAGCCGCCGTATTTTTTTGACATCGGAAGTGACGCGTCGTTCACCCAAGATTCACCTTATAGTCATTGATTTTCCTTTAAAATTGTATTATAATATAATCACTATGTACACAAAGGAAGCAATATGAAAAAATCTATTCCCATTATCGCGATAATTTTAATATTCGTCGTGGGCTTGGGCATTCTTGCCTATCCGCTCGTCAGCGCGATGATCAACAATTTCAGCGCGCGCTCGGACGCAAAGGCTCAGATCAAGGCGATCGAGCAGATGGAAACCGAGGACAAGGCAGCGCTTTTTAAGGAAGCGGAGGATTACAACAAATCCCTGCTAAACGACATCGTCCTCACCGACCCCTTTGACGAGGCAGCGTACGAGGCTATCGGCGCGAACTACCCAAACACCTTCAACGTAAACGACGAGGGCTTGATCTGCTATATCGACATCCCTAAGATAAACGTTTACCTTCCGGTCTATCACGGAACCTCGGCTGAGGTTTTGGAGCGAGGCGCGGGTCACCTTGACAACACCGCCTTCCCCATCGGCGGCGAGAGCACCCACAGCGTTATCTCGGCTCACTCGGCGTTCCCGACCGAGACGTTCTTCGATTATCTTACAGACCTTGAGCCCGGCGACGCGTTCTATATCCACGTGCTCGACCGCACGCTCAAATACGAGGTTGACGATATCAATATCGTCTTACCGAACGACACCACAAAGCTCTACACCATCCGCGGCGAGGATCACGTCACCCTGCTGACGTGCACGCCGTACTCGATCAACACCCACCGTCTGCTCGTCCGCGGCAAGCGCGTTCCGTATGATCCGAACGAAGGTCAGTCAAACGAATCGTTTACCGCCGACAACAACTTCATTTACTTTTTGGGCTACAGGATAAGCTATTTGACCGCGGGCATCGTCATCGCCGCGTTTTTGATCGTTGTGGGCGGTATAGTGTTCTACTTCGCTTTCATCCGCAGGCGCTCAAAGAAGCTCGCCCGCGTAAAAAAGGGTGGTGACAGCGGTGGCTAAGCATAAAAAGGAAAAACGGAAGTTTAAGCTCTGGCAAAAGATCATCCTGATCATCGCCTCGGTGATGCTCACCGCCGGAGTAGCGTTTCTGCTGTTCCCCACCGTTTCAAACTTTTTCGGTCAGCAAAAGGCGAACGCCATAATCGAGGATTTCAACGACTCGCTTGACAATATAATTCCAAGCGACGGCAGCGCTAACGCCAATATCCCGTCGACGATCACCGCCAAAAACCACGCTGACGCCGTCAAAAACGGAGAGATCGACGACGAGGGCTATCCGATCGGCCCGGACGGCAGGCGAACCTCATCAACTCCGGTCATCTTTGAGTACGACCTCGACGCCCTCTACCGCGACAGCGTCGCCTACAACAAGAGCCTGATAAACCATCAGGGCACCGTCGACACCAGCGATTACTCAAAAGCCGCTCTAAAAATGAGCGGCTACGGCTTATCGAATTTTTACTGCTACCTTAGCGCCCCGACGATCAATATGTATCTTCCGGTATATCTCGGCGCGAACGACAGCATGATGAGCTGCGGAGCCGCGCATCTGAGCGGCACCTCGCTGCCTGTAGATATGAAGGACACAAACGCCGCCATAGCCGGTCACACCGACTATATCGGCAGGATATTCTTCGACAACATCCGTCACCTCGACGTCGGCGATACCGTGACCGTTAACAACTACTGGGAAAGCATTGATTACAAGGTCATCGCCCACAAGATAGTCAAGGCAAACCAGACCGAGGATATCTATATTCAGGAAGGCAGACAACTGCTCACCCTTATCACCTGCATACCGAGCAGGGAAAACGGCTTTGACCGATACCTTGTGATTTGCGAGCACGTGTAACGATCTGAATTTTAAATGCAAAAAAAGAGCTGATTTCTCAGCTCTTTTTTTTACTGCTTAAACTGAATTTGTTTTCCTGCCCTTTTGCAAGCTTCTTAAAATTAGGCAAATGCCTCAGTATAACAAGCAGGGCGCAGGCGATCGCCATCAGCTCGACCCAAATGCACGCCGGACTCAAAAACGCCAGCGCGATCGGGCAAAGCGCCGCCGCCGAGCATGACGCCACCGACATATACTTTAGCGTGAACAGCAGCAGGAAGAACAGCGCCATCGCCATCAGCGTCATTCGCCAGTCTACGAACCAGATCGTGGAGAAGCCGGCTATGAACGCCTTGCCTCCCTTGAATTTGTACCACACGGGGAAGCAGTGGCCGATCATGCAGAACATTCCCGAAAACTGCGCGCCGAACTGCCATTTGTCAAACAAAAGCATCATTGTCAGCGCGGTGAGGAACACGGGAAGCGCAGCCTTTAGTATGTCGATTATCAGCACCAGCCATGTTACAAAGCCGTTGCCGTATGTGCGCTTAAAGTTTGTAAAGCCGGGGTTTTTGCTGCCGTACTCCCTGATATCCTGCTTATAAACAAGCTTTGAGAGCATGATCGCGCCGTTGAGTCCGCCCAAAAGGTAGGACACAACAGCCGATACACAAAGAACGGCAATCATCATGACTGCTTGAACCTTTCTACGTTCTTGCCCCAGGAGAATACTCCGATAGCGTCCGCGCCGATCGAAGCGCCGATGATCGGTCCAATATAGCCGATATGCGTCGTGGCGTTGGGAAGCTTCTCCTTGATCATCTTCTCGACCTCCTCGGCCTCCTCAAGACAGTCGGCGTGAGCGATAAGAATGATCTGATCCTCTACGTTTTCGATACCTTCAACGGTCAGGTCGGCAAGCTCCTGAAGCGAGTTGATTCTGCCCTTGACCTTCTTTATGGGCACGTTGTAGCCCTCGGTATCCGAGATAAGGATGGGCTTTACGCCGAGCAGATTGCCGAAGAACGCCGATGAGCCGGTAACTCTGCCGGCAGCCTTGAGCGCGTTGAGGTTGTGGACTGTTACGAACTGGTTAACATTGTTGCGGACAGCCTCTGTCTTTTCAACGATCTCCTCAAACGAGAGTCCGTTGTTTCTGTGCTCAGCCGCCTTTATCGCGACCTGAGCCTCGCCCATGCAGGCGTTGATCGAGTCGATGCAGGCGATCTTGGCGTCGGGATAATCCGCAAGGAGCTCCTCGGCGACCACCTTACCGGTGTTGACCGAACCGGAAAGCTTGCCCGAGCACGCTACATAGATGATGTCGAAGCCTTCCTCAAGCCACTGCTTGAAGAACTTTTCAAAGGTGGGAGCAGGCACCTGAGTTGTTGTAACACGGTTGCCGTCGCGGATCGTATTGTAAAGATCCTGCGGAGAATAATACTCCCAGTCAAGGCTTGCGGGTGTTTCCTTTCCGTCCTTGACGGTGTTCATCTGCAAATAGTCGATGTTGAATTTTTCTCTCAGATCCTTTGTGAGGTCTGAGCAGGAATCGGTGACGATTTTGATAGGTCTCATAGTAAATACTCCTTTATTCAAGAATGATTATATAATCGTAAATCGGCTGTCCGCCGTCAATCATAACGATCTCTGTTCTTCTGTATGCCTTTTTAAGCTCGGCGTATACCGCGTCCGCCTCGGATTTTTCTACCTCCGAGCCGCAGATAACGAGCATGATGTCATATCTGCCGGCTTTAAGCTGCTCGGTCAGTCCCGTGACCGCCTGAGCCCTTTCCGCGCTGTCGATATATATTTTGTCGTCGACAAAGCCGATGTAATCGTCCTTTTTGACGACCACGCCGTCCATCTCGGTATCGCGAACCGCCTTGGACACGATTCCGGTCACTACTCCGGCGATGATCTCCTCCTGCTCGGCAAGGATAGCCTTGACGTCGCCGGAGCTCGTGTCGAGCATTGAAATAGCCGCGTAGCCCTCGCCGATCGTCTTGCTGGGAACGATCTGAACGTCGGCGTCCTCATAGAGCGCCGCCGCCTGCTTTGCGGTCATGATGATGTTGCCGTTGTTGGGGAACACAAAGATCGTGTCCGCGTTTACCTCGCGGAACGCCGAAATAAGATCCTCCGCCGAGGGGTTCATGCTCTGGCCGCCGTCGACAACATAGTCGCAGCCGAGCGAAAGAAAGGTCTCCTTTATGCCCTCGCCTGCCGCCACGCTGACGATACCGTACTGCTTGCGCGGCTTTTGAGGCTTTTTCTCAAACCTTTTCTGAGCGTGGGTCTCGTTGTGCTGGAGCGTCATATTCTCTATCTTCATGGTCAAAAACTCGCCGAACTGCTGAACATAGTTGAAAACGTCGCCGGGCTTTTTGGTGTGGACATGGACCTTTACCACCGTGCCCTCGCGGAACGCCACTACGGAATCGCCCACGCTGTTGAGCCAGTCGATAAGCTTGTTGAGGTCAAAGGCGTCGATGTCGATCTTGGCTCTTTGCAGTCTGAGCAAAAACTCTGTGCAGTAGCCGAACTCGAGCACGCTGTCCTCGGTAAAGGCGTTCAGGTCGATATTCTTTCTCGCCGAAAGCGGCTGGGCGTCCTCGCCCAAGATCTCGCCGCCTATGGCTCTTTTCATGCCCTCTACTATGTAGATGAAGCCGGCGCCGCCGCTGTCCACGACCCCTGCCTCTTTAAGCACGGAGAGCAGGTCGGGTGTTCTTTCAAGCGAGCGGTTGAGCTCCCAGAGGAAATCGTCAAAATAATCCTCAAAGCTGCTGTTGATCGTAAAGCGGCTGTTGGCGTAGCGCACCGCGTCCTTGTAGACCGTGAGGATAGTGCCCTCTACCGGAACGGATACCGCTCCGTACGCCTCCTTGACTCCGCTTTCCATAGCCCTGCCGAACATGGGCACGTTAACGCTGTCTACCCCGTCGAAGCCCTTGGCTATGCCGGCGAAGATCCTCGAGAGGATAACTCCCGAATTGCCCCTCGCGCCGAGCAACATTCCGTTTGCCGCGCGTGAGGAAACCGCTCCGATCGAGGTCTCGCCCTCGTCGGTCAGCGTAGCCGCGCCGGAATCTATGGTCATAAACATATTGTCGCCCGTATCTCCGTCGGGGATCGGAAAGACGTTTAGATCGTTAACTATCTTGATATTATCTCTTAGGCTTGCCGCACCGCTTTTGATCATGTTCGCGAACAGCACGCCGTCCATTGATTTTGTACTCATACTACCTTCCTTACTGCAAGATATTGATCGGAAGCGGCATCAAACCGCACCGAGTTTTATTATAACACAAAGGAGTCAAATAATCTATATTATTTGACAATTTTTCTATGTAATATTATGTTATTCGCTAACTATTGACATTTTTCACAAAAAAGTATAAAATTTATTATGAGGAAGTGGTATTTTGAGTAAACAAAATAACGTAGATATATATTCCGATTCAAAAAAGAAGCGCAAAAAAGGCAAGGGCGGCAAGATCGCGGCGATCATTATTGTCGTGATCCTCGTCTTGGCGCTGTTGGGTGCCGCATGGGTGTGGTTCTTTAACCGCGACCTTATAAAGGATATTCTTCCTCAGGAGGAAACTCAGCCATCCTCCACCGCCGCAGAGGTCACCACTGCCGAACCCACTACCGCCGAGCCCACCGCCGAGCCGGCTACCGTCGCGGAGATCGAGGTTCCCGACGTGAGCGGCTATGCCGCGAAGGACGCCTATTACAAGCTGAACAGCGTCGGACTGCGCTATACCGTGGTGCGCGAGTACAGCGAGGATGTAAAAGCGGAATACGTGATAAGTCAGGAGCCAAAGCCCGGAGAGATCATAAAGCAAAACGACCGGGTGACGCTTCATATTTCAAAGGGTATAGATCATCCGCCCGAAACCACCGTTGAATCCACCACCTCCGCTACCGAGCCCACCAAAAAGCCCGGCGATAAAAAGAAGGGCAGCTATATTCTTGACGGCTCCGATACAAGGATAATCAGCCGAAGCGAGGTCGAAAAGCTTGATGACGACGAACTCACGCTCGCGCTCAATGAGATATTCGCAAGGCACGGCAGACGCTTCAAGACGCCTTCGATCCAAGCGTATTTTGACAAGCAGGAATGGTACAAGGGCACGATCGACCCCGAGGATTTTGACGAAAACGTCCTGTCGGGAGTCGAGCGCGCGAATATAAATACTATTCTCAGCGTTATGGACGACCGATAACCGGACTCCTTGATCGATCAAACCGTCCGGCTCAAACGCCTTCGCGTATCAAAAATCAAATTACACCCGCACAGACAAAACGCAGGGACAGTCAACACGACTGTCCCTGCAATTTTTTTGATATCATATTTTTATCCGGATTCTCTCCGATCACAATTATAATGTCCTGTCCGTATTCGGCCGGAGCGAACGAGGTGCCGTCGCGCAAGGCGTTTAGCTCGAGCCAGCCGCCGTCAGACTTTACAAAGCCCTTTACCCTGAACACCCTGCCGCATTCCGGCGAGTCGAACAGGCTCGGCACCGTTTTTTCAAGCTCGTCCGCGCTGAGCCCGGTTTTCATAAAATAGAGCGACTTAAAGCCCGATTCGTCGGTATTAACCAGCTTGGTGAAATCGGGGGAGTGATATCCGCTGCTCTCTATACGCTCAAAATCCGCGTCGTTGAGCTCGTCCCACGGCTTTGTTATAACGTCGTCCGTGAACCTTCTGCGGCTTCCGTGAGCCTGCAAGAGCGCGTTTATCAGCGCGACCGTATCCTCCGCCGCGCCGCTCCCGGCAAGCTGAGTTTTGCTTACCACGAGGATACCGGCTACGCACGCCTGCGACGAAAGTATATAACCGGCGCCGGCGGAAAGCTCGCCTGACATATTGACGTCGGCGACCGCTATAACGCTGCCGATCTCGTACCAGCGGTCAAGCGGATCCTCATAAAGAGAATCGAAAAACTCGTCCACGTCAAAAACCCCCGATGGCTCGATCAGCACACGGTCGCAGCCGCTCATCGCCAGCGCGATCAGCTTTGTCTTGAAGCGCCTTTGATGGCAGTCCCTGTCGCACGCGCCCGCGACGGACTCTACTAAACAGTTTTCTTCCTCCAGCTCAGAGAGCAGCATTGTGTCCACATTAACCGCGCCGTAGTCGTTGACGAGTATACCCGGTCTTTGCCCCTTGCGCAAGAGATACCGGACGTATTTTTTTAAAAAAGTGGTTTTGCCGCTGCCCAAAAAGCCGGTTATCAAATCAATCTTGATCATTTGTTATCTGCCTGATGAAGCCTGCCGCGAGCTGTTCGTTCTCCGACTTTTTCTCTTCAAGATCGGTGAGGATCAGCCGGGGCTCAAGCTCGGAGTTAAGCAGCTTTGACAGCTTTTTGAGAGATTTCTGCGCGCCGGAGCCCATATATGTGGCTATCGCGCCGATTTTTTTGCCGCTCAGCGCGTCCCTGTTCTCCTCTGCGAAGCTCCTTATCGGCGGAGTGACGCTGCTCGCCCAAACGGGGTACGCGAGGATCACCCTGTCGTATTTATCGGCGTTGAAAATATAAGGCTGGAGCTTGGGCTTTTGTCCCATCAGCGCGCTCTTGCCGCCCCAAAGGTACTTTTTAGCCCCGGAATCGGGGTACTCCTTTACGGGATGGATCGCCAAAAGATCGGCGCCTGTTTTTTTGGAGATCTCCTCCGACCATTTTTTGGTAAATCCCTCGAGTGAATAATAAACGATTATTGTTTTCACGGTAATCTCTCCCTTCAAATGTATTGTATCACGATCGCGTTCAAATTAAAACTATCCTCCGAAAAAAAGATGCTCGATCAGTATCTTTATTCCGATGCAGACAAGCACTATTCCGCCGGCAAGCTCCGCCTTCGACTTGTACTTAGCGCCGAAAACATTGCCGATTTTAACGCCTGCCGCCGAGAAAGCGAATGTTATTACTCCGATCACCGACACCGCCGGCGCGATCTGCACGTCCAAAAACGCGAAGGTCACTCCGACCGCGAGCGCGTCTATGCTCGTGGCAACGGCAAGCGGAAGCATGGTCTTCGGCGAGAAGGAGCTGTTAAGATCCTCGTCGTCCTTTTTGAGCGATTCGCGGATCATGTTCGCGCCGATAAGCGCGAGCAGCACGAACGCGATCCAGTGGTCAACGCCCTTTATCAGGTTCTCAAACTGCTTGCCGAGCAGCCAGCCGATAACAGGCATCCCCGCCTGAAATCCGCCGAAGTACAGTCCGGCGATAACGCTCTGTTTTTTGCTGTATTTCCGCACCGAAAGCCCCTTGCATATCGACACCGCGAAGGCGTCCATGGCGAGTCCCGCCGCCAAAAGTATCAGTTCGATTATTGTCATGACTATCTCCTAAAACACAAGTTGTACAAGCACCATATAAAACGCCACTCCGCCGAAAACGCTCAGCAACGTGTTCCTGCGCCATATGTGGAGCCCTGCCACCAGAGCGGCGGCGAGCAGCTCGGGTATGCAGTACGGATACCTGAAAAACGACACGTCCTTAAAGCAGTACACCACCAGCATCCCGATAACAGCATATGGCAGGACGGTGCCCAAATATGTGACTACCCTCGGTCTTTTTCTGCCCTCGGGAAAGCAGATGAACGGCAAAAACCTGACGAGCATCGTAACGCCCGCCATCACCGCGACAAGGATCAGCGAATACTTTGTATCAATCACCGCCGTCAGCCTCCTCCCGCGCCGAGGTCTTGTCGAGCTTTTTTCTGAATATGACAAGCTCGAGCGCGATGAACGCCATCGCCGGAATAATGAACAGATCCGCGCCGAATATCACCAGACAGACTATCGTTGTGCAGACGCCGAGGATCACGGGAAGGTGCTCCTTTGTCGTCAGCCACTGCTCCACCATTATCACTATGAACAGCGCCGTCATTGAATATCCGATCCCCTCGTTTGAGAACGGGAGGATCCCTCCGAGCAGCGCGCCGAGCGTACAGCCCGTTATCCAGTAGCTGTGATCGAGCGCGGTCAGAAAAAGATAATATTTTTTATGATCCACCGTATCGTCAAGCTGCGCGGAGCAGACTATGGAGTATGTTTCGTCGGTCAGCCCGAAAATCATATAGGGCTTGAACCACCCGGCTCCCTTGTACTTGTCAAGCAGCGAAAACCCGTAGAAAAAATGCCTCGCGTTGATGATGAACGTCATTACCGCCGTGGTGATTATCGAGGCGCCGCTCGCCAGAAAATCAACTCCGGCGTACTGACCGGAGCCGGCGAACATGGTGCAGCTCATCAGGATAGCCCACCAAAAGCTGTAGCCCTTGCTCTGCAGCAGCACCCCGAAGCCCACCCCGAGCGCGAGGTAGCCGGCAAGCACGGGCAGACTGTCCCGAAACGCCCTTTTAAATGTTTTCTTTATCATAAATACCCGCCTCAAAATATTCGACCTTCAAAAGCTTAAAGTGATTTTTATGAAAGTCGATGATGTTTTCCCTTTTCAGCTCTCCGAGTGAGCGCGAAAGCGCCGCGCGGTCAACCGCGAGATATCCGGCTAACTCCTCGCGCGACATGGGGATGTCGAACTCGACCCTGCCCCTGAGATTGTGGCAGTAGCTCAAAAACCGCAGTATCTTGTCGCGGATGCTGCGCTGGGTGAGGCAGTACATCCGCTCGGAGATCGCGAAAAAAATACTTTTTTGGGTCTTTATCAGGTTGACGAGCATTTTCTGCTGGATAACGGCGATCTTTTCGTCGGTGACATACAGCGAATCGGGGGCGATCAAAATCACTTCGCTCTCATCCCTGCTCGCAATCTCCACAAGCGAATCGCTGTAGTCGAGAAAGGAATACAGCGAACCGCTGCTCTCTCCCTTGACAAAGGTTTTTATATATGTAGCCATTCCGTTTTTGTCGGTGCTGGTGACAAGTATCTCGCCCGACACCACAACGCTTATCATATTAAGATACTGCTTTTCAAGGCTGACGGACTGACCCGGACTCATGGCAAGGTAGTACGGCTTAGAATGTTGAAGGAACGTAAATATCTCGCTGTCGGACAGCCCCGAAAACAGCGCTATATCATGCAGCGTGCCGAAATGCCCTGTTTTTATATTTTCAAGATATCGTTTCATCTGTTTCACCCAGACTATTTTACCACCTTTACATTGCATTTGCAACATAAAGCTTGCGATTATCCGCAAGATACGCTGTTAATTTCTTTAATCTTACTATTGGAAAAAATCAAAAAGTGTGGTATGATATTTTATATATGGCATTTTTCAAAGCAACCACCGTTATGGTGATCATTTTATTGGAGGCAGGATATGAAGCTACACGGAATCAGGGTGCCGCATAAAAAGAACACCGCAAACTCAGTTCCCGTCAGGCTCGGAGTGCCGAAAACGGTATATATCCCGATGTCTATGCACATAGGCAAGCCTGCCAAGGCGGTCGTCAAAAAAGGCGATACCGTCAGGGTCGGCCAGCTTATCGGCGAGGCGGACGGATTTATCTCCGCCCCGGTACATTCAAGCGTATCGGGAACCGTGGCAAAGCTCGAGGACATGACGATCTCAAACGGAATGAAGGTACAGTGCGTCGTGATAGACACCGACGGCGAGCAGACCGTTTTTGAGGGCGTAAAGCCGCCCGAGGTCAACGATTTGCAGAGCCTTGTCGAGGCGGTAAAAAACAGCGGCGCTGTCGGACTGGGAGGCGCCGGCTTCCCGACCTTTGTTAAGCTCAGCGTAAAGGATCTGAGCAAGCTTGACGCGGTCGTTATCAACGCCGCTGAGTGCGAGCCGTACATAACGTCCGACACGCGAACCATGCTTGACAAAAGCGAGTTTATCCTCAAGGGTATCGAAGCGTTAAAAAAACACCTTGAGGTCAAGCGGTTCGTCATAGGGATCGAGAAAAACAAGCCCGAGGCGATAGAAAAAATGAGGCGCCTCGCCGCGGATACCGACGGGGTCGAGGTAAAGGTACTGCCGTCCTCATACCCTCAGGGCGGCGAAAAGGTGCTTGTTTACAACACTGTCAAAAAAATCATCCCCAAGGGCGGTCTGCCGCTCGACGTCGGGGTGATCGTTATAAACGTGACCACCCTCGCCTTTATCGGCGAATATCTCGAGACCGGCATGCCGCTGGTCGAAAAGTGCGTCACGGTCGACGGCTCCGCCGTAAAGGAGCCCAAGAACGTGATCGCTCCGATCGGAATGACGATCGCCGACCTGCTCGAGGGCGCCGGCGGAACAAAGGCCGAGGTCGCCAAGGCTCTGTACGGCGGTCCGATGATGGGACTCGCCGTGCCGTCGCTCGACTCGCCGGTATTAAAGAACACCAACGCGGTCACCGCCATGGACGTCAAAGAGGCGACTCCCCCGAAGCCGACTCCCTGCATCCGCTGCGGAGCCTGCCTGAACCACTGTCCGCTCAGGCTCGACCCAAGGGAGATATCAAAAGCGTATAAAACGGCGTCGCCGGAGGATCTGCTCAGCCTGCAGGTCGATCTCTGCATGGAATGCGGCTGCTGCTCGTACATCTGCCCGGCTCACAGACCGCTTGTGCAGACGAACAAGCTCGCCAAGGCGATGCTCAGAACATATAAGGCAAGCGCGAAAAAGGAGGGCAAGTGATGAACAAGCTGATCTCATCGGTGTCGCCGCACTTCCACACGCCGCGCACCTCAACAAAAATAATGCTCGACGTTATCATCGCGCTCATGCCTGCCGCGGTCGCCTCCGTTATCATCTTCGGATGGCGCGCGCTGCTTGTGATCGGCGTATGCGTGCTGACCTGCGTTTTGTCCGAATTTTTATTTGAAAAACTGTGTAAAAAAGAAAATACCGTATCCGACCTTTCAGCCGTAGTCACGGGAATGCTTTTGGCGTTCAACCTGCCCGTATCCATACCGGTCTGGCAGGCGGTGATCGGAAGCGTCGTCGCGATAATCGTCGTAAAACAGCTTTTCGGCGGTATCGGTCAGAACTTCGCCAACCCTGCTATCACCGCGAGGATAATCATGCTCGTGGCTTTCGCGGGACCGATGACGAACTGGACAAATCCCGTCGGCATTCCCGACTCTGTCACCTCCGCTACTCCGCTCGCCGTTATGACAAACGGCGGCGCGCTGCCGTCATACAAGGATCTTTTCCTCGGATATTATCCCGGCTCGCTCGGCGAGACCTGCACGCTGGCTCTGCTGCTCGGCGGTATCTACCTTTTGATCCGCCGCGTGATAAGCTGGCATACTCCCGTAGCGTTCATCGGCACCGTGGCGATAATGTCGCTCGTCTGCGGAAAGGACGTTCTCGGCCAACTGCTTTCGGGCGGACTGATGATCGGCGCGATCTTTATGGCGACCGACTACTCAACGACTCCGTCCACCAAATGGGGCAAGATCATATTCGGCGTCGGCTGCGGACTTATCACGATCTTGATACGCTTCTGGGGCAACTACCCCGAGGGCGTGAGTTATTCGATCCTGATAATGAACATACTGACTCCGTTCATCTCGAAGCTCACGCGCTCAAAGCCTTTGACGGGAGGTGGTAAGCAGTGAAGGATATAATAAAGCCGATCGCGGTATTGGCAGGTATCTGTCTTGTTGTTACCTCTCTGCTCGCCTACATCAACCTCGTTACCTCTCCGATAATAACCGCCGCCGAGGAAAAGGCGGCTGAGGAAGCCCGTGCCGAGGTGCTCAGCGAGGCAGACGGCTTTGAACAGCTCGAAACGGAGCTGCCCGAGGGCGTTGCCGAGGCTTACAAGGCGACCAACGGAGCCGGCTATGTGTTCACCGTGACCTCAAAGGGTTACGGCGGCGAGCTGAAGCTCATCTGCGGAATCAGAGCCGACGGCAGTATTGAGGCCGTAAAGACGCTCAGCCACAACGAAACGAGCGGTATCGGCTCGCGCGTTGTCGACAATGATTCCGGCTACAGCGAAAACTATGCCGGCAAGACAAAAGACGATTATAACGGAGTCGACGCGCTGACAGGCGCGACGATATCTTCAAAGGCGTACAAGAAGGCTGTCGGAAACGCGTTTGAAGCATACGAGCTTGTAAAGGAGGCGAAGTGATGAACACCCTGCAAAACTTTTCCAAGGGTCTTGTAAAAGAGAACCCTGTTCTGGTGCTCGTTCTGGGAACCTGCCCGACTCTCGCCACCTCGACAAGCGTAACAAACGCGCTCGGAATGGGCGCCGCGGCGACGGTCGTTCTGCTTTGCTCCAATATCGTTATCTCCGCTCTGCGAAAGATAATCCCCGACAAGGTGCGCATCCCCTGCTACATCGTGCTGATCGCGGGCTTTGTTACCGCGGTGCAGATGCTTGTAAAGGCGTTCGCGCCCGCTCTTGACCAATCGCTCGGCATTTATCTGCCGCTTATCGTTGTAAACTGCATCATCCTCGGCAGAGCCGAGATGTTCGCGAATAAAAACAAGGTGTTCGACTCTGCCGTCGACGGACTCGGAATGGGCGCCGGCTTCACCCTCGCGCTCGTGCTGATGGCGACTATCCGCGAGGTGTTCGGCAACGGCACCTTTATGGGCATGCCGATCCCCGTTTTGAGCGACAACCATATCTCTATCCTGACCATGGCTCCCGGAGGCTTCTTTGTATTCGGACTGCTGATCGCGGCGGTCAACAAGTTCTCCAAGAGCAAGCCGAAGAAAAAGGACTTCGGCTGCGCTGGCTGTCCGTCGGCTGAGCTCTGCGGAAAAGCCGGCTGCGATATCGCTAAAAAGGAGGCGGCTGTAAATGACTAAGCTCATCATCATACTGCTCTCCGCGGTATTTATCAACAACTACGTGCTGTCGCGCTTTTTGGGAATCTGTCCGTTTTTGGGCGTATCGAAAAAGCTTGACTCAGCTACCGGCATGAGCCTTGCGGTTATTTTTGTAATGCTGCTCGCCACCGCCGCGACCTACCCGATCCAGTTCTATCTGCTTGAGCCGAACAACCTCGGCTATCTGCAAACGATCGTGTTCATACTCGTTATCGCGGCGCTTGTCCAGCTCGTTGAGATAACTCTGAAGCGCTACATCCCCTCGCTGCACAAGAGCCTCGGCGTTTATCTGCCGCTCATCACCACAAACTGCGCCGTGCTGGGCGTAACCATTCTAAATGTACAGGATTACCCCGTGACCGAGACGACCACCTTTTGGTGGGGCTTCGCGCAGTCTATGATAAACTCTCTCGGCAGCGGACTGGGCTTTTTGCTCGCGATGGTAATGTTCTCCGGCGTTCGCTCGGCTATCGAGGCGAACGACGTCCCCAAAAGCTTTAAGGGACTGCCGATAACGCTTGTCGCGGCAGCCATCACATCTCTCTCGTTCCTCGGCTTCGGCGGAGTTATCGAGAACCTGTTTGCATAAGGGGGTGCGGTTATGACTGAAATTTTGACCGCGGCGATCCCCGTTGTTATTATCGGCGTCATCTGCGCCGCCGTGCTCGTCGTCGCCTCAAAGCTGATGGCGGTAAAGGAGGACGAGCGCTTTCCGAAGGTCAGGGAATGTCTGCCCGGAGCCAACTGCGGAGCCTGCGGATACGCCGGCTGCGACGGCTATGCCAAGGCGATGTGCGAGGATCCGACCGTTCCGACAAATCTGTGTATCCCCGGCGCCGACGCGGTTTCCAAACAGCTCAGCGAGGTTTTGGGCGTAGAGTTCGCCGACGTGATCGAGCAGGTGGCGGTAGTTCACTGCTCGGGCGACTGCGACCACACACGCGACAAGGTCGACTATCAGGGCATAGAGAGCTGCGCCGCCGCGAAGCTGATGTACGGCGGCAAGGGAAGCTGCACCTACGGCTGTCTCGGGCTGGGCGACTGCCAAAAGGTATGTCCGCATGACGCGATCTGCATTGAAAACGGCATAGCCCGGATCAACACACGCGAGTGCGTGGGCTGCGGAATGTGCGCCAAGGCGTGCCCCAATCACCTGATCTCCCTTGTAGCGGACGTCGAGCGCGTTGTCGTCGCCTGCAACAACAAGGACAAGGGCGCCGCTACGCGCAAGGTCTGCTCGCGCGGCTGTATCGGCTGCAGAAAGTGCGTAAAGGCTTGCCCCTTGGGAGCCATCAATGTCGTTGACAACGTCGCCGTTGTCGACTACGAAAAGTGCGAAAACTGTCCCGACTTCGGCGTTTGCGCCAAGAGCTGCACCACGGGCTGCATAGTTCTGACCGATCTCAGCGGCAGCCACAGGTTCAAATAAATATTTCACCAATCATCACGGATTTAGCGTCGCGATAACGGCGTTTTCCAAAAACACCCGCAGGGGCGGTCAACGACCGCCCCTGCGATTTTTAAATACGTCAGTTGATTACCGCGAACCGAAAGACTCGCGACTTGATTTACCTGCCTAAAATTTTATACAGCAGCCCGTGAAGCACAGCGCCCTCTTCGGGCGTCAGGTTCAGACAGGCTCCCACGCGCTCGGGGATATCCCGGGCGCTGTCGCTCAGACTTCTTCCGCTGTCGGTCAGCTCGACCAGCAGTATCCTCTCGTCCTCAGACGAGCGGAAGCGCCGCACAAAGCCCTTTTGCTCAAGACTTTTCACCACGGGCGTCAGCGTTCCCGAATCGAGGCAGAGCTTTTCTCCGAGCTCCTTTACGCTGCACTGTCCGCGCTCCCACAGCACCATCATCGCGATATACTGAGTGTAGGTCAGGTTTAGCTTGTCGAGGTGCGGCCTGTAAAGCTTTACGACCTCCCTTGCCGCCGCGTAAAGCGGAAAGCACATTTGGTTTTCGAGTTTAAGGCAATCGTTCTTTTCGCCCATCAGCCTGCCCGCTCCCTGTTATACGCCTCTCTGACTGCGACGGCAAGCTGATCCGCGCACGAGGTCGGCTTGTAGCCGCAGGTGTTTCCCTTTAGCTTGTCCTCGATCTGCTCAACGGTCATTCCGTCGCAAAGCTTGGAAATAGCCTTTAGATTGCCGTTGCAGCCGCCGTAAAAGCTGATGTCGGTAACGACGTTTCCGTCCAGCTTGAAGCTGATCTCCTGAGCGCACACGCCCCTTGTTCTGAATTTGTAATCCATTTTATCCTCCTTATAATATGGCCGCGATCTTGGCGTCGAGCTTTTCGGGCGTGACCGTGGGCGCGAAGCGCTCGATCACGTTGCCGTCGCGGTCAACCAAAAACTTTGTGAAATTCCATTTGATCTTGCTGCCGAGCACGCCGCCCTTCTGACTTTTCAGGAAGGTGTACAGCGGAAGCTCGTTTTCGCCGTTTACCTCCGCCTTTTTGAACTGCTTGAAGCTCGTCTTGTAGCGGAGCTGACAGAAATTCATGATCTCCTGATCCGTGCCGGGCGCCTGATTGCCGAACTGGTTGCAGGGGAAATCGAGTATTTCAAACCCCTTTTCGGCGTACTTTTTATAGAGCTTTTCGAGCCCCTCGTACTGAGGCGTAAAGCCGCAGCCCGTGGCGGTGTTGACGATAAGCAGCACCTTGCCCCTGTAATCGGCGAGATCGACCTCGTTGCCCTTGGCGTCGAGAACCTTGTAATCGTAAATTGACATACTGTTCCTCCTTAATTTAATTGTGTTCAATTTAATTATATACAATCATTTTGTGTTTGTCAAGTGTTCGGCGCAAAAAAACGGCGACCCGAAAGGATCGCCGCCAAAATGACTCTTTTATTATCAAGCCTCTTTTTTGCCCTCAAGGACCTTGTAAACAACAGCCGCGAGAGCCGCGCCTACGAACGGACCAACGATGAATACCCAGAGAACGCCCATGGGAGCCGCGTTGCCCTGCATAAGAGCGACAAGAGCGGGACCGAAGCTGCGCGCGGGGTTGACCGATGTGCCTGTGAGGCCGATGCCGAGGATGTGTACGAGGGTGAGCGTAAGACCGATCACAAGTCCGCCGAAGGAGCCGTGACCCGCCTTCTTTGAGGTTACGCCGAGGATCGTGAGTACGAATACGAAGGTGAGGAAGCACTCAACGATAAGACCCGCGATCGCGCTTTCATTAACGCCCGCGAGACCGTTTGAACCCAAGCCGCCTGTCTGGTCGGTAACGCCGCCGAGACCGAAGATACCGGCGAGAAGTCCCGCGCCGGCGAAAGCGCCGAGGCACTGGGAGATGATGTAGCCGAAGAAATCGGCAACAGACATTCCGCCCGAGATCAAAACGCCCAGCGATACGGCAGGGTTGATATGGCAGCCGGAGATATTGCCTACGCAGTAAGCCATACCTACGATCACAAGACCGAACGCCAGCGCGGTAAGGATGTAGCCGCAGCCGTTTTTAGCGTCGCAGCCGACGAGCATAGCGGTTCCGCAGCCGAGAACTACAAGAACCATTGTGCCGATAAACTCGGCGATGTACTTTTTTACAGAACTCATTTCAGTTCCTCCTTTTAAATTTATAGGCTTCGCCGCCTATATTTCATCAATTAAAATATATCACAAAAGGAGGTTCAATGCAAGTAAATTTGCACAAATTTTTTGTAACCTTTTATTACAATTAATTTATAAATCACAGAAATCCGACGCTTTTTATCCGCACCAGATCAATTCGGTAAAAAACTGCTCGTATGTGTCGTCCCAGCCGTCGATCGGATCGACTCCGCCGCCGTTCACGCTTCTCAGCTTGGCGTCGGTCTGATCCTGACCTACCGCGAACAGCTCGCCCGCGGTGATCTTGTATCCCTTTTTTTCGCACAGCGCGCAGAACTCCCCTACCGGGTCGCCGCTTTCGCGGGTTTTGATAAGCTCGTTTTTCAGTTCTTTGTCGCGCCGGGCGTCCGCAAGCAGTCTGTCAAGCTCACGTTCAACCATGTTCTCACCCCTAAAAGCAAAAAGACCGCTCAATCAGAACGGTCTTTGGTGCGCTGTTATTCGATGGAGTTGTCAAGATACTCCATAAGCTCCTCGTCATCCTTCTTCTGCTTATCCTTTACGATAAAGAAAGCGGTAAGAGCTGCCGAAAGAGCCGCTACTACTGAAATAATGCTGATGATGATTATTAACTTTTTGTTTTTCATTGTGACGACCTCCAAAAAATAAATTTGAACAAATAATATCTATATATATTCTAAACAATTTTTTGTAAAAAGTCAACAGAAAAACAAAAAAAGCAGAGAAAAACTCTGCTTTTATCTTGTTTCAATCAGTGTTCGCTTATGCGGAAGCGTTCAGGCGCTTCTGAAGCGAGGATTTGCTTCTCGCGGCAGTATTCTTATGAAGAATACCCTTGGCAACCGCCTGGTCAATTTTCTTGATAGCAAGACGAACTGCCTCCTGCTTGTTGTCAGCATTTGTGTCAACAGCGAAGTAAGCCTTTTTGATTGCTGTTCTGAGAGCTGACTTTGTAGCCTTGTTACGAGCTGTTTTTGTAGCAATAACCTTAACGCGCTTTTTTGCAGATTTGATGTTGGGCATTGTCCCACCTCCTTAGAATTATCGTCATACAGGTGATATTTTAGCATATATACCGCCAAAAATCAAGTATTTTTTTGAAAAAATTGAGTTTTAAAATTTTGTGCCTATATATTGTGTCAAAGCATAAATACTATTCTATATGCAGTCTATTCGTTTTGATCCTCGGTTTTGCTTGTCGCGTCAGTTTTCCTCGATCTCCACCAGATATAGACGATCACGAGCAAAAACAGGATCAGCGATCCGCGGAATATATATCCCGGGACGCCCTCGAACACGGGCAGTCCTCCGAACGCCCTCAGCCCGTACCATACCGCCATGAACACAAAGAAAACCGAGAGCAAATACCCTATCAATCCCTGCTTTCTTCCGATGAAGAAGGTAAGCGCCGCGAGCGCCGCCCATAAAACAACATATCCGTACTGCAAAAAGTCGGCCATTATTTATCCCTCATTTTAACTGTCATAGTATACTATTTTAAAATATATCGCGTCCTGAAATACATTTTATATTGTTTTAAAGAAAAAAGCAAGCCCATTGTGAAGATAAAGTGAAAGATTTTAAAATTTTAAATTATTTTCGGCAAAACTCTTGACTTTTACTGACTTTGGTATTATAGTATGAATATAGCGATTAGCACTCGCACACCGAGAGTGCTAAACCGAAACAGAGGTGAACAAAATGGAGCCCGCCGCAAGAAAACAAAAAATACTCGCGGCTATTGTTGAAAGCTATATCGACAACGGTGAGCCTGTCGGCTCAAAGTCGCTGATCACCGAAACGGGCTTGAACGTTTCCTCCGCCACGGTGCGAAACGATATGGCTGAGCTCACAAGCCTGGGCTACATTGTTCAGCCGCACACCTCGGCGGGAAGGATCCCCACCGCCCTCGGCTACAGATACTACGTCGACAACGTCATGCGCGTAACGCCCATATCAGGACAGGGACGTCAGTACGTCCTTGAGGAGCTTCAAAAAAACGCCGATTCGCCCGAGAGTATTCTTCGGGGCGCGGCGGATCTGCTCAGCAAGCTGAGCGGTCAGGCGGCGGTCACCACCACTCCCGGCGGCGACAACAGCCGTATCCGCAGGATCAGCTTTGTGCAGACCGGAGCCCACTCCGCGATGGTCGTTCTGATCGCCTCGAACGGCACGATCAAAACCAAGCTGTTCCGCTGCGAGTTCCTTATCAATCCCGAGCTGCTCGGCGTGTTTGACAAGGCGCTCAACGAGATATTCGCAGGCGTGACGCTCAGCTCGGTAAACCGCCCGTTCATTCAGACGGTCGCGGTAAGGTTCGGAGAGCTGTCGCTTTTGATGCCGTCGGTACTGATGGCGATACAGGACGCCTCCGAGCAGGCAGCCGCCGTAAGCGTGTGTCAGAGCGGCAGAGGCAGGCTCGCGTTCGCTCCCGACGTAGACTTTCAGTCGGCGCGCAGGGTGATCGAGTTTTTGAACAACTCGCGGGATCTCGCCAAAACGCTTGAAAAAGCTCCGCGGCACACGGCGGCTTTGATCGGCAGGGAAAACAGCCGGATCGAGCTCGCGAACAACTCCCTGATCACCACGCGCTACAGCGTAGACGGCAACCCGTCGGGCGTAGCGGCGCTGATCACTCCGCTGAGGACAGACTACCAAAGGTGCTTCGCTCTCCTTGAATGTGTAGCCGAGTGCGCCGGAGAACTGATCGGGGAACTGATCGACTCACAGGAATAATACCCACAGAGGAGGATATACAATGGCTAAGAAAAAAGAACCCGATACCAAGCCTGCCGAAGCTCAGGAGGAGCTTGTCGAGGAGGCTGAGGCGGAAACGGCGGAAGAAACCGTTGACGAAAACGAAGCAAAGCTTGTTGAGCTTGAGGATAAGCTCGCCGCGGAAAAAGACAAATACATGCGGCTCGCCGCTGAGTATGACAATTACCGCAAGCGCACCGCCAACGAAAAGCTCTCGCTTTACGACGACGCCACCGCCAAGGCGGTCACCGAGCTTTTGCCGGTAGCCGACAGCGTAAGAATGGCTCTCGACAACCTGAAGGACGCCGATCCCGAGATAATCAAGGGTATCGAGCTGATCTCGAACCAGCTTGACAAGAGCTTTGAAAAACTAAAGATCGAGCAGTACGGCAAAACCGGCGACGAGTTCGATCCCAATTTGCACAACGCCGTGTCGATGGTAGACAGCGACGAGCTGAAATCGAATCAGATCGCGCAGGTATTCCAGACAGGCTACAAGATCGGCGACAAGATCATTCGCCACGCCATGGTTCAGGTGGTAAACTGACAACAACGCCGCCGCTTCCGATCCGGAACGGCCGCTTTCAAATAACAAATCAAAAAATCATTTAACGGAGGAATCAATTATGGCAAAGACAATAGGTATAGATTTAGGTACAACAAATTCATGCGTAGCGGTCATCGAGGGCGGTGAGCCCGTAGTTATCGCTAACGCCGAGGGTTCAAGAACGACCCCGTCGGTAGTAGCCTTCTCAAAGGACGGCGAAAGAATGGTAGGTCAGGTCGCAAAGCGCCAGGCTATCACCAACCCCGACAGAACCGTATCCTCTATCAAGAGAGAGATGGGCTCGGCTTACAAGGTAACGATCGACGGCAAGAGCTACACTCCCCAGGAGATCTCGGCTATGATCCTGCAAAAGCTCAAGGCGGACGCCGAGGCTTACCTCGGAGAGACCGTTACCCAGGCGGTAATCACCGTTCCGGCTTACTTCACCGACGCTCAGCGTCAGGCTACAAAGGACGCCGGCAAGATCGCCGGTCTTGACGTAAAGAGGATCATCAACGAGCCCACCGCGGCGGCGCTTTCATACGGCGTAGACAAGGAAGCCGACCAGAAGGTAATGGTTTACGACCTCGGCGGCGGCACCTTCGACGTTAGTATCATCGAGATGGGCGACGGCGTTCAGGAGGTTCTCGCGACAGCCGGTAACAACCGTCTCGGCGGCGACGACTTTGACAAGAGGATCATCGACTGGATGGTACAGTCATTCAGAACAGACACAGGCATCGACCTTTCTTCGGATAAAATGGCTATGCAGAGGCTCAAGGAAGCCGCTGAAAAGGCCAAGATCGAGCTTTCGGGCGTAACGACCTCCTCGATCAACCTTCCCTTTATCACAGCGGATCAGACCGGCCCCAAGCACCTCGACCTCACCCTTACAAGGGCTAAGTTCAACGAGCTCACCTCAGACCTCGTAGAAGCTACAATGGGACCCGTTCGCTCGGCTCTCTCGGACTCAGGTCTGCAGATCGGTCAGATCGACAAGGTGCTCATGGTAGGCGGTTCCTCAAGGATCCCGGCTGTTCAGGAGGCTGTTCAGAAGCTCATCGGCAAGGAGCCGTTCAAGGGCATCAACCCCGACGAGTGCGTCGCGATCGGCGCTTCGATCCAGGCAGGCGTTCTCGGCGGAGAGGTAGACGGACTCCTTCTCCTCGACGTTACTCCCCTTTCTCTCGGAGTTGAGACAATGGGCGGCGTAATGACAAAGATCATCGACAGAAACACGACCATCCCGACCAAGAAGAGCCAGATCTTCTCGACCGCCGCCGATAACCAGACTCAGGTTGAGATCAACGTTCTCCAGGGCGAGCGCGAGTTTGCCCGCGACAACAAGTCGCTCGGTCTCTTCACACTTACAGGTATCGCTCCCGCTATGAGAGGTATCCCGCAGATCGAAGTGACCTTCGACATCGACGCCAACGGTATCGTTAACGTATCCGCGAAGGATCTCGGCACCGGCAAGGAGCAGAAGATCACTATCACTTCCTCGACCAACATGAGCAAGGAAGATATCGACAAGGCTGTCAAGGACGCCGAGCAGTATGCCGCTGAGGACAAAAAGCGCCGCGAGGAAGTAGACGCCAAGAACGAGGCGGAGAACCTCGCTTATCAGGCGGAGAAGCTCGTTAACGAGAACGGCGACAAGCTTGCCGACGCCGACAAGACAACCATCAACACCAAGGTTTCCGCTGTAAGAGAGGCGATCACAAAGAACGATATCTCTCTCATCAACACCGCGAAGGACGACCTGCAGAAGGCTCTCTATGACATTTCCGCCAAGCTTTATCAGCAGGCGGCTCCTCAGGGCAATCCCCAGCAGGGCGCTCCCGATCCCACAGCTCAGCAGCCCGGCAATAACGGCGGCAACGGCGGCGATCCCAACGTATACGACGCCGACTTTACGGACGTAAACGAGTAATTCGTATCGGCAGAAATCCAAACATCAAATAATCAGGCACACAACTCAGGGCGCACTCCAAACGTGCGCCCAAACGTTGTATAATAAATCAGATAACGTCGCCTGCGCAAAGCGGAGCGCGTTATCATATCCATCGGGAGATACGATCCCTCACCCGATTTGCAGCGCTGCGCTGCTTGCTTTGATAAAAGCGAAGCTTTGAAGAAATGAGTGTATCCAATGGCAGATAAAAGAGATTATTACGAGGTGCTCGGTCTTAACAAGGGAGCGAGCGATGACGAGATAAAAAAGGCTTACAGACAAAGCGCCAAAAAATATCACCCCGACCTTCACCCCGGCGACAAGGACTGCGAGGAGAAGTTCAAGGAGGTCAACGAGGCATACGAGGTTTTGTCCGACAAGGAAAAACGCGCTCGCTACGACCAGTTCGGCCACGCGGGAGTAGATCCCAACTACGGCGCCGGAGCAGGCGGCTACGGCGGAAATCCGTTCAGCGGCAATATCGACCTTGACGACATTTTCTCGAGCTTTTTCGGAGGCTTCGGCGGAAGGCGCGGACGTTCGGCGAACCAGCCTCAGCGCGGAAGCGATATAAACGCGAGCGTCACCATCTCCTTTGAGGAGGCGGCTAAGGGCTGCAAAAAGACCGTCAGCTACAACAGCGTGGACACCTGCGACGCCTGCCACGGCACGGGCGCCGAACCCGGCACGCAGGCAAAGACCTGCTCGGCTTGCTCGGGCACCGGCCGGGTAACGGTAAATCAGCGCACCCCGTTCGGAGCGGTCCAGACCCAGCGCTCCTGCGACGCCTGCCACGGCACGGGCAAGATCATAGACCAGCCCTGCCGCAGATGTAACGGCTCGGGCAGGAACAGAAAGAACCACACGGTGGACGTCACGATCCCCGCGGGAATAAAGGATCAGATGATGCTCAATGTCAGCGGTCACGGCAACGCCGGCTACAACGGAGGTCCCAAGGGCGACCTGCACGTTACGGTCAACGTCAGAAGGCACAACCTGTTTGAGCGCAGAGGCGACGACGTATGGTGCGACCTGCCCGTCACCTTTTCTCAGGCTATCCTCGGCTCCGAGGTAGTTGTTCCCACGCTCGACGGCAAGGTCAACTACTCTATCCACGAGGGCACCCAGCCCAACGACGTTTTCAGGCTCAAGGGCAGGGGAATCCCGCACCTCGGCGGACGCGGCAGGGGAGATCAGTATTGCAGGGTCGTTGTAGAGATCCCCAAAAACCTCAACCAAAAGCAAAAGGAGCTTGTGCGCCAGTTTGAATCGACCGCAAACGAGAAGAACTACGCTAAGCGCAAGAGCTTCTTTGACAAACTAAAAGAATTTTTTAACGAGTGATCATGAATAACTGGACAGAGATAAAAATAGAAGTCAGCGCCGCGGACATCGACCGTGCCGGCGATATCGCCAACGTCGTGGTTCCCTACGGCATATACATAGAGGACTACACCGACCTTGAGCGCACCGTCGAGGACATAGCGCATATCGACCTCATCGACGAGGAGCTTCTTAAAAAGGACAGGAGTCTGGCTTACGTCCACATTTACCTTGAACCCGGCGTATCGCCTGCCGAGGCGGTCGCGTTTTTGAGCGAAAGGTACGACAGCGAGGGTATATCTCACAGGATCGAGCTGCTGAACTGCGCCGAGGAGGACTGGCGCAACAACTGGAAAAAGTATTTTTCTCCGCTCAACGTGGGCGAGAAACTGACCATAGTCCCGAGCTGGTACGAGGATTACGACACCGGCGGAAGGATCGCCCTGAACATCGATCCCGGTCTGGCGTTCGGCACCGGCGGCCATGAAACCACAAGGCTCTGCCTCGAGATGTGCGAAAAGTACATGAAGCCGGGCGACAAGGTGCTCGATGTAGGCTGCGGCAGCGGTATTCTGGGAATAGCCGCTCTGCTCACGGGCGCCTCCGAGGCTGTCGGAGTTGACATCGACGAAACAGCCGTCAGAACGGCAAGGGAAAACGCCGAACCGAACGGCGTCGCGGATAAATTCACCGCTGTTCACGGCAGCTTTACCGACAGGGTCCGGGGAAAATTCGACGTCGTGCTCGCGAATATCGTCGCTGACGCGATAATCTTCCTGTCAAAGGGAGTGCGCGATTTTATGAAGGACGACGCCGTATACATCATGAGCGGCATAATCGACACCCGCGCCGAAGAAGTCAAAACCGAGGTAAGCAAATATTTTGAGATAATCGAAGAACACCTCGACGGCGGCTGGGTTTGTCTTGCCGCGAAGAGAAAAGACAAAAAATAAAATAAAGTGCGAGCGCCCCGGGATAAAAGGCGACGCCGCGCTGCGGTTGAGTGACAAATGAGGCGTGCCCAAGGAGGCATACCTTGAACGTACATCCGCAAATAACAACAGGGCTGCTAAGCAGCCCTGTATTATTTTTGCCGATATTCTTTTACCATCTGCCGCCGGGGCCGCCGGGGAATTGTCCGCCGCCGCCCGAGGTGCTCTGAGACAGAGTGGAGCTTGTTCCGCCGGAGATCGTTCCGCCCTCGGCGTAGCCGTAGTCGTCAAACGTACCGCTGTATGTGCCGTTTATCACCGCCTTGCAGCTTGTAAGACTGCTGCTGCGGCTCGTGTAATAAAGGACTCCCACGCTGCCCGAAAGCTGCGATCTCACCGCGGAGAGCACGTTTCCGCTTGAGTCTGTCACCGCGATAACGCCGTTCTTTGAAACCGTGCCTGCCGACTTGTTGAACACCGCGTTGCCGAGCTTGCCGTTGATATCCTCCCACATGGCGTTCGCCGAGCATATCGCGATCACCGTGCCGCCGTTGAAGCCGACTGTTCCGTCGGCGTCGACGCTGAAATTACCGCCTGTTGACGGTCCCTGAACGACTACCGTGCCGCCGTTAAAGTTGAGCGCGCCGTTGGAGTCGATCCCGTCGCCGGAGGCAACGACATATACATATCCGTTGTTTACGGTGATGCTGTTGTTTGAGCTTTCGCCGGGGCTGAACGGGTTTTGTCCGGGTCTGCCGCCCTGAGAGCTCTGATCCTGACCGCCGGCGGCGTTAAGTCCGTCGTCGCTCGCGACAACATATACGGTGCCGCCGTTAACTATGATATCGTTGCCCTCGATCCCCTCGTAGCTCTTATATATCTCTATCGTGCCGCCGTTGATCGTGAGCGTGGTGTCGGCGTGGACTCCGTCGTCGCCCGAGGTGATCTTGAACGTGCCGCCTTCGATCGTAACGTTTCCGTTAGAGTGGACGCTGTCGTCGGTCGAGTTTATGGTGAATTCGCCGTCCCCGATCGTCAGGTCGGTCGTCGCCTTTATTCCCTTGCCGGTGCACGCGATACCGAACGCGCCGCCGCTAATATCGACCGTGACGCCGGTGACCGCGTCATCTGCCGATTTTAGGTCAAAGGTGCCGCCCTCTATGACTACCGCGTCGTTTGAGTTGATACAGTCGTCGGTGGTGTCGATCGTGAACGTGCCGCTTGTAAGCGTGATGCTGCCGTTCGCGTTAATGCCCTTGCCGCCGCCTTTAAGGTCAAGCGAAGCGAGCTCCGAGGTAAAGTATCCCTCGCTCTCGACAGCGTCGCCGCTCGCGTTGACGGTGAGCTTTATATTCTTGCCGCTGAGCGTGATATAGTCGTTCGCGTGGAGCCCGTCCTTGACTGCCGAGAGAACGTTTATGACGCCGTTTTCGATCACGATATCATCGGAACCCGAGATACCGTGCTTGTAGTTGCCCGTTACGTTAAGGGTGCCCTTGCCCTTGATCTCGAGCGAGTCGTCGCTTTGTATGGCGCCCTTGGCGTCGGCGTAAGCTTCCGCGTACGCGGAGCCGTCCGCCACGGTGTTGACAGTGCCGCTTTCAAGCGTGATAAACGCCTTCTTGCAGCGGTCGAAGTAGATCGCGGGACCGTTTGTATTAGTCAGGCTCATTCCGCTGAGTCTTAGCTTGACCTTGTCGTTATCGTCCTTTTCCTCGCCCGTGTTTATGTAGATCATACCGTCGTCGCAGGTGCCGGTGACAGCCCAGTCGCCGCCCTCAGTGATATATACCGTATTGCCGTCGACGTAGATCCCCTCGCCCGTTACGGTGATACCGTCGTTGCTGAGGACTATGGTGCCGGTGTTTTCCTTCCACGCGTCGGGATCTACCTCCGTGGGATCGGTAGCCTCGGTCGGAGCCTGAGTCGGTTCTTCGGTGGGCTCCTGAGCCTCGGTCGGAGCCTGAGTCGGTTCTTCCGTGGGCTCCTGAGCCTCGGTCGGAGCCTGAGTCGGTTCTTCGGTAGACTCCTGTGCCTCGGTCGGAGCCTGAGTCGGTTCTTCCGTGGGCTCCTGAGCCTCGGTCGTCACCTCCTGTTCCTCGCGCGGGAACACGTCGATCTTCTCGGACGCATACTTCTGGATCAGCGCCGCGTCAAGCACGTCGATCTCGCCGTCGCCGTTCACGTCCGCCCTGTCAAGCTGCTCCTGCCCGAGCGTGCATTTTCCCGAGGAATACTTCTGGATCAGCGTCGCGTCCAAAACGTCAATATAGCCGTCGCCGTTTACATCTCCGAGCCGTATTTCCGTGCTGTCGGTTCCCGCCGCGGATACTATCGGCATAGCCGAAATCACAAGCATAGCGGATAGTCCCGCCGCTGTAAGACCGTATTTTTTCTTCATTTTCTTACACCCCTTTATCCGGAATAATTAAAAACTTTTCAGCTTGACCATATAATAAAGCGCCAACCTTAAATAAGGCTTAAATATTTTATTATTTAAAAAATTTCGCTGCCATCCCGAACAGGGACGACAGCGTTTGCTTTAGTTATTCAGTTTTTCCTCAAGATACTCGGCGGCTTCGTTGAAGTAATCGCCCTCGAACATCTCGGCTCTGCCCTCGTCGACTCTCTTGGCGAGCTCGGGGTCGATCGGGAGCTTAGCTATGACCTTTGTGCCGTATTTTTCGGCGATCTCGTCGATATGGCTGTCGCCGAAAACGGAATGTTTCTTTCCGCAGTCGGGGCAGACATAGTAGCTCATGTTCTCTACGAGTCCCAAAAGCGGAACATTCATCATCTCCGCCATCTTCACGGCCTTTTCCACGATCATTCCGACAAGCTCCTGCGGCGAAGCCACTACGATGATACCGTCGAGCGGAATACTCTGGAATACCGTAAGCGGAATATCGCCTGTTCCGGGCGGCAGGTCGACGAACATATAGTCAACGTCGTTCCAGACAACGTCTGTCCAGAACTGCTTTACCGTGCCGACGATCATCGGCGCGCGCCATACGACCGGATCGGTCTCGTCTTTAAGGAGCAGGTTGATCGACATGAGCTTGATGCCCGTTTCCGTTACCGCCGGAAGGATACCCAGCTCGCTGCCCATACATTTTTTAGTGATACCGAACGCCTTGGGGATCGAAGGTCCCGTGATATCGGCGTCGAGGATAGCGACGCTCTTTCCCCAGCGGTTAAATGTCACCGCCAGATTTGAAGTCACCATGCTTTTGCCTACTCCGCCCTTGCCGGACACAACGCCGATAACATGCTTTACGCTGCTGTGCGGATTGAGCTCCTCGTGCAGATCCTGCTGACTGCCGCAGTCGCTGCTGCAGTTTGAGCAATCGTGATTACATCCCATAATTTTCACCTTTCTTGTTTCAAAATAACAGGGCAGCCTGAGCTGCCCCGGTTTTATTAGGCTTGTTTTTATTATTCCGCCTCTGCCTCGGAATTATCCTCAGCCTCAGCTTCTTCGGATTCTTCGGCATTCTCCCCGGCTGTCTCCGCGGACTCGTCAGCCTGACTCTCGAGGATATCCGCCTCGATACCTCCCTCTAAGGGAGCGGCGTCCTCATCTTCCGCGGGCTGCTCGTCGGACTCGAGCTCAAAGCCGCTGAAGAATGTGTAGGGTATCCCGTAGCCGAGCGCTACGCCCGCCAGCGATACGATCACGCTCACGGTGCCGTTTGTTGAAGCGAGAATGTTGTTGAGCGGCATGAACTTTGCCATTGAAGCGATGATGATGTACAGCGCCGGAACGACAAGGATAATCAGCGTGAGCGGCGAGAAGCGCTTTACAGCCTTGCCGTCGCCGACTCTTGTGGCGTAGAACAGGAGCAAACCGAAAACTACATAGATAAGCACGGTCACGAGCTGACCTAACACGCTGAGGGTGCCGTCAACGCCCTTTAGATTTGCGGCAAACTGCGAGAAGAACTGGCCGCAAACGATAAATGCCAAAATCAAAAATGCCGAGAAAAACAGATTGATGGTTTCTCTCTTACCGGGTTTTTTCAAATTCATTACCTCCAATACAGTATAAAAACGACGCGGGTCGGATCTTTGGCGACCCGACCCCGGTCATCCTATAACACTTTATCACAAAACTCGAAAAAAAGCAAGCGCCTTTGCCGTTACGAGCGGCTGAGCATGATCTTATAGTTCCTGATCTCAACGTCAAGCGCTGTCCTGTCCGCCGGCTGAGAGATCAGCAGATATGTCCTGCCGTACTGGTCGGTGCGCTTCATCTTGAGCAGCCACTTGTTGAGATAGGCGATCTTCTGATACGCGATGTTCTTTGTATCCCTGTAGGGCAGCCTGTTGAACAGGGTGATAAATACGTTTTTGTAAGCGTAGATCAAATCGCAAAGCGACTTGTATACCGAGTCGTTGGTCATGCGGTTCGCGAGGTCGGATTTATACCACTGGAAGAACTTTGAGGCGGCTAAATCGAGCTGCATTTTCTGGGTGATCTCATGCGCGAAGCAGAAAAAGGCGGTGTCCCAAATGCCGAGGAAGTAGTTGTTGAGGTAGTTGGGATTTACCTTCTGCTGAAACGCAGTGATACCGTCCATGATGATAAAATAGTGCTCGTCGACCTTTGCGAGAGGCTGGTAGTTTATCGAGGGGACCTCCTCCGACATTACGTTCATGTCATAAGGAGCTATGTAACGCCTCTCCGCCACGACGGTATCGGTGATATTTTTGAGCAGATGGTTGAAGTCTATGGTGAGATTGCCCCTGACTCCGTTTTTCTCGGGAGCGTGACCAAGGCAGGTCTCGGCGCAGTATACGAATTTTTCGAGCGTCGCCCTGATATCGACCGGTCTTTCCGCGGAGATCACCTTGCACGCGCAGAACCATACTTCAAAGTTATCAGGATCGTCCTGCTTGAGCTTGTCAAGGCACTTGTTTGCGGTTTCGTAGTCGCGCGTGTTGTAGCAGCGGATAGCCGTCTGAAGGTCGCTCGCGGGCTCGATCTTCTCCGCCGCGGCAGGTCTTGCCGGAGGAACAAAGCTCTGAACCGGAGCCGCCTGCGGTACGGGTTGCGCGACAGGCGCGGGCTGAACGGCCGGAGCCGCTTCGGGAGCCGCTTCGGGAGCCTGAGGCTCAGCCGCCTTGCTCAGGTCGTCGGTGGGCGTGGGGTCAATATCAATATCGCCGTCATTCTCCGCGGCGGAAGGCTGAGGCTGAACGCTCTCCGCGTTATCCTGACCGAGGATTATCTTATTGCCGCAATACTCGCAGAAAACAAAATCCCTGTCCATGTCGAAATCAAATTCTCTGCCGCAGTTGTCGCACTTGATATGTATGATACTCATACTTTCACATCCTGTATATCATAATTAATCTTATTATACCCCCATATTTGCCGCGAGTCAATATAAAACTGCCGCACATTGACCTTTTTTGCTGCAAAAGCGCCGGTTTTTTAGTGAAAACACAACAAAAGCGGAGCCCGTGAAGGCTCCGCTCCGTTATTTAGTTTGTGGATCCTGATAAAATATCTTTTTATTCAGTCCAACCATCCCAAGGGATTTCGGGAGCCACATATGTCTTTCCCGAAGTGAGCACAAGGTTACCTGACTGATTCCACTTATTATTCCAGTTATTCTCTGTTGTCGAGGGATTCATGCGGACAAAGATGATTTTCTCCCAGTTTCCTTCGGGGATCTCCGCGGTGTATGTGCCGTCGCCGTTATTTGTCATGCTTGCCCAAGCGGAAGCGCCTGTGCTTTCGTTAAATACATAGATAGCAAAACGCGCGTTATCCTGCTTCCAGTTGTCGCTGGGTGTAAGCGTTACGGTTTCAGCCTCGGGCTCCGAGGGCTCTGAAGGCTCTTCGGTCGAGGGCTCTGTAGGCTCTGTAGGCTCTGTAGGATCTGTAGGCTCTGTGGGCTCTGTAGGCTCTGTAGGATCTGTGGGATCTGTCGGAGCGTTTACAAGCTCAACATTGTACTTGCCGTCTTCCTGTGTCTCGAGAGTATACCACCAAGCGCCGTCTTCAATTCCTCTGGTGATGTCAACTGTCTGCCTGCCGTTGCCGTTGAAGATGATTCCGTTTACATCAGCGGGAATAGTTGCCTGATATACCTTCTGACCAAAGTCGTTTGTCTCTTTCTCTACAGCTGCTACGCCGGGCCAATCGCCGCCGTCCGGCCAGTAGTACACGTGTACATCGCCGAAGTACTGAGCGTCTGTAAAGTAAACAGTAATAGTTTCAGCGGATCCTGTGGGCTCGTTTGTAGCAGGCTCTGTGGGCTCCTCTGTGGGCTCTGTGGGCTCATCTGTGGGCTCTGTAGGCTCATTGGTCGAGGGCACTACTGTGGGCTCGTTTGTCTCGGGCTCCTGGGGAGGAGTTACCGTGATCGTCATCTTGGCGCCCTGCTTTGTCTCAAAATCAAAGTTTCTCAGGTCAAGCTGGAGCTTTACTGTCGATCCGTCTTCCTCTACCTCGAAGATGCAG
>CACXIV010000018.1 GCA_902767845.1 uncultured Ruminococcus sp.
ATGCGATTCCTGTTCGTCAGACCGAGAGTTTGCTTTAGGCTTACTTCAGATTCCGCCTCACGACGGACACCCTTGCCCTCAGCTATCACTTCCTACTGCTAAGCGTGTAGTGGACTTTCACCACCGAGTTACTACCCATTCCGGGCAAACCAAAAAAACGGAGCTTTAACGGCTCCGTTTTTTGTTTTGCGCGTGTTTTGTAAAATCGGCGGATCTGTCGGCGATCAGCCCTTGTTCAGATTGACCGCGTTGGGGTTTGACGAGGGCTCGTAGTTCCTGTCCGCGGCAACGACGCCGCTCTTGCAGTATTCCCTCTGGTACTTAAAGACCGCCTGATAATTCTCTGACATGGTATCGTCCTCATAATTGAAGCGGACGTCGGTCGGCTTGAAGTAGGTGAGGTAAACCGTTTTGCCGTTGATGACCTCGGAGCCGGCAGGGAAAACAACATTCTCGCCGTCAGCCTCCTGATTGTCGGTGTACAGCGTGAACAACATTCCGAGGTTGTCCCCGCCCTTTTCCTCAACGCCCCAGCGGTAATTGGTCGCCTCTAAAAAGACGAGGCTGTATTTTCCTTCGTTCAGCTCGCCCTTGGCGTATACCTTTCCCTTCCATTCGGGAACATAGAAGGTGATACCGAGGTACTCGTCGGTGTAGATGTCGTCGTTTATCATCACCGCGCCGTTAAAAACCTCGGCGCTTTTCGGCGCTTCGGTCGGGGGCTCGGTGACAACGGGAGCCTCTGTTAAGGGAGCGGCGGTCACGGGAGCGGCAGTCGGAGCGACTGTCTCGGGCTGTGTGGAGACAGGAGCGTCGGTCACGACCTGAACGGTCGCGGGAGCGGTCTCCTTCTGTGTGTTCAAAAGCTTTCCGAATAGTCCGCAGCCCGACATAGAGGCGGCGGTGGTTGCCGCGGCAAGAACGATCAGCGCGGCTGTTTTGATACTTTTCATGATCAATTTCTCCAGTCAAAAAATACGGGACAAATCCTCGGATCTGCCCCATAACTCAATCAGTCGATTTCTACCATTACCTTTTCCTCGGTGCGGATGGACGCACTGCGGGCTATTGTGCGGATAGCCTTGGCGATCCTGCCCTGCTTTCCGATGATCCTGCCCATATCGTCCTCTGCTACGTGGATGTGGTAAACGGTCACGCCTTCCTCGTTGGGCTCGTCCCTGTCGACCCTGACGGAGTCGGGATCGTCAACAAGACCCCTGGCGATGATAGCAAGTAATTCCTGCATAATGGATTCCTTTCAATTAGTCGATAATGCCGTTCTTTTTAAGGAGAGCCTTTACCGTATCGGTGGGCTGAGCGCCGTTGGCGATCCACTTCTTAACGGCTTCCGCGTCAACCTTGAACTCCGAGGGGTTCTTAAGGATGTCGTATTTGCCGATCTCCTCGATAAAACGTCCGTTTCTGGGGTATCTTGAATCTGCGACTACTACTCTGTAGTAGGGAGCCTTCTTAGAGCCCATTCTTCTGAGTCTGATTTTTACTGCCATAATTTACACCTCTAAAAAATATTTTGTAGATTTATCTTCACCGATATCAAATCGGGTGAATACTGATTTAGAACGGAGGCATGCCGCCCATTCCGCCCATGCCGCCAATTCCGTCAAGCGGCATTCCGCCGAGACCCGGGAGCATTTTCTTTCTGCGGCGCTTTTTTGAGCCGCCCTTGCCGTTCATCTGCTTGATCATCTTCTGCATCTGCTCAAGCTGCTTGAGCAGGCGGTTGACCTCCTCTACGGTCCTTCCGCAGCCCGCCGCGATCCTGCGCTTTCGCGAGGGATTGATTATCGACGGATTGCTTCTCTCCTCGGGGGTCATGGAAAGGATAATCGCCTGCAGCCAGTCGATCTGTCTGTCGTCGATATCCGCGTCGTCAAGCTGGTTGCCGATCCCGGGTATCTTCGAGAGGATCCCTTTCAGGGGACCCATTCTTTTGATCTGGTCGAACTGGTCGTAAAGGTCGTTGAAATCGAAGCGGTTGTTCATCAGCTTCTTAGCCATTTCCTCGGCCTTTTTCTCATCAAGCTTGTTCTGAGCGTCCTCGATCAGCGTGAGCACGTCGCCCATTCCGAGAATACGGCTCGCCATTCGGTCGGGATGGAACACCTCGAGGTCTCCGAGCTTTTCGCCGGTACCGGCAAACTTTATCGGCTTGCCCGTCACTGCCTTTACCGACAGCGCGGCGCCGCCTCTTGTGTCGCCGTCGAGCTTTGTGAGTATAACGCCCGTGACCTCAAGCAGATCGTTAAAGCTCTTTGCCACGTTTACGGCGTCCTGACCGGTCATCGAGTCGATAACAAGCAGGATCTCGTTGGGGTGGACCTCAGCCTTGATCTCTTTTAGCTCGTTCATCAAAACCTCGTCGATGTGCAGACGTCCGGCGGTATCGAGGATGACCACGTCGTTGCCGTAGTCCCTCGCGTGTCTTACCGCTTCACGGGCGATCTTGACGGGGTTTTCGGTGCCCATCTCAAATACGGGTACCTCGGCCTTGGCGCCGACGACCTTCAACTGGTCGATCGCCGCGGGTCTGTAAATGTCGCAGGCGACGAGCATTGGTCTGTGGTTCTGCGCCCTGAGCATTTTCGCGAGCTTTGCCGAGTGGGTGGTTTTACCCGAGCCCTGCAAGCCGCACATCATGATGACCGTCGGAGGCTTTGAGGCAAATTCAAGCCTCTCGTTTTCGCCGCCCATCAGAGCGGTGAGCTCCTCGTCGACGATCTTTATAACCATCTGCGCGGGAGTCAGGCTCTCCATAACGTCCTGTCCGACCGCGCGCTCGGTCACTTTATTGGTAAAATCCTTGGCGACCTTGTAGTTTACGTCCGCCTCGAGCAGCGCGAGCCTTACCTCGCGCATGGCCTGCTTAACGTCGCTTTCGCTTAGCTTGCCCTTGCCCTTCAACTTTTTGAACGCGTTGCTTAGTTTGTCCGCAAGTCCTTCAAATGCCATAAGAACTCCTCTTATTCCTTTAGTTCCCGCGCCTCCGATTCGATATCGAGAGCGAGGGACTTTATATTTATGTCGTCTGTGGCTTCGCCGATCCGCCTTGATAAGCTCTCGATCCGCTCAAGCCCCTGCTCGAGCTGACGGAACCGCTTTAGCATCCCCAGCTTGCTCTCAAGCTCAAAAAGGCTTTGCTCGCAGCGCTTGACCCTGTCGCGGACGCCCTGACGGGTGATGCCTGTCTGAGCGGCGATCTCTGACAGCGACAGATCCTCGTTGTAGTAGAGGTCGGTCATCAGCGCGGCGTCGGGCTTCAGCAGCCCTCCGTAAAAATCGAGCAGCAGAGAGATCTCGATATTTTTTTCCATTTCCATAGCTCCTTGCCGCAGGTGTGTAAAGCGAATTTCTTTACACCTCTGGTATTATATACTATATGATAAGATTTGTCAAGAAGTATTTTCGGGCGCGGTTATCCGGCTTTTCGGCGGATTTTGACACTGTGAGAATTGCATAAAATTTTTGTGAAATCTTGTGTAAATGCACTATTATAATATCTCGTCTATTTTTATCGGATTAAAGTGTACAAACGGCACAAAAAAAAACTGCAACTTTTTGTGCGTACCTACAAAGTTTGAAAAAAGTAGTAAAAAATTATACAAATTATAAGCTTTTAGGTTGATTTTATGTTATAATAACTATAAATATCGGCAATTAGGAGAATGATCTTACGGAACAAGTAATAAGCATTGACAGAATGGAAAACGTCGCGCAGCTCTTCGGCAGCTTTGACAAAAACATCAAGCTCATCGAGCGCGAGTTCAGCGTCAAAATCACCTGCCGCGACAGCGAGCTCAAAATTGACGGCGATATCGAGAGCGTGTCAAAGGCGAGCACCGTTATCGAGAGCCTTCTGCAGTTCATCAACCGCGGAGAGGCGCTGTCCGACCAAAACATCCGTTACTGTATCTCCCTTGTTAACGAGGGATCCGAGGAGAAAATCGAACAGCTCGCCGGCGACTGCATCTGTATCACCGCAAAGGGCAAACCGATCAAGCCCAAGACGATCGGTCAAAAGCGCTACTGCGACCTGATCGCGAGGAACACGGTGACGATCGGCGTAGGTCCCGCCGGAACCGGCAAGACCTACCTTGCCGTGGCGATGGCGGTAACGGCTTTCAGAAGCAAGCAGGTCAACCGTATCATCCTTACGCGTCCCGCGGTCGAGGCAGGCGAAAAGCTCGGCTTTTTGCCCGGCGATCTGCAGAGCAAGGTCGACCCTTATCTGAGACCGCTCTACGACGCGCTGTTTGACATGCTCGGCGCGGAAACCTATCATAAATACGTTGAGAGAGGCAACATAGAGGTCGCTCCGCTCGCGTATATGAGAGGCAGAACGCTCGACGACAGCTTTATTATCCTCGACGAAGCCCAAAATACCACTGGCGAGCAAATGAAAATGTTTTTGACAAGACTGGGCTTCAACTCAAAAATGGTTATTACCGGCGACATCACGCAGATCGACCTTCCCAGAGGGGCGCGCAGCGGACTGAAGGACTGCATGAGGATACTCAAAAATATCGAGGGTATCGGTCACTGCAGCTTTGACGAGAAGGACGTGGTGAGGCATAAGCTTGTGCAGGACATCATCAAGGCCTACGCCAAATACGAAAGTAAGGGAAAATCCTGATTCATTCTGATTTATTTAGAAAAGAGAAGGTGGTTAAATTGGCAGATAAAATCAAAGTGATCATCACAAACAACCAAAAGACCGTAAAAATCCCGACAGGGATCCGCATGCTCGTCCGCCGCTGCTGCAACGCGGTATTGAAGCTCGAGAAATTCGAGGGACCGGCGGAGATAAGCATCACGTTTACCGACAACGAGGGTATCAGGGAGCTCAACAAGCAGTACCGCGACAAGGATATAGAAACAGACGTGCTCTCGTTCCCGATGGGTGAAAACGGCGTTTACGATATCGACATGGAGACCGGAGCCAAGATCTTGGGCGACGTGGTCATCTCTATGGAAAAGGCGAGAGATCAGGCTGAGCTTTTCGGCCATTCGCTCCAGCGCGAGGTGGGCTATCTCACCGCGCACAGCGTGCTTCACCTGCTAGGCTACGACCATATCGAGAAGCTTGAAAAGGTGAGGATGAGAGAGAAGGAAGAGCTCGTCATGGAGCAGCTCGGACTTCCGGCTTCCTCAAGCTACATCGTAGCGGATTACGAGTAATGAAAAAGCAGCTCAAGAGCTTTGGCTGCGCGATAAAGGGTTTTTGCGGCGCAGTGTGCGATGAAGGGCACCTGCGCTTTCACCTTGTCGCGGCGGCGTATGTGCTCGCGTTCTCGGCTTTCTATGATTTTTCCGCGGCGCAGACGGTCGTTTTGATTCTCCTTATCGCCTCGGTGATAGCCGCCGAGCTTTTCAACACCGCGCTCGAAAACGCCTGCGACGCGGTGACAAGGGAAAATAACGATTCCATCAGGCGCGCTAAGGACATATCGGCAGGAGCGGTTCTCGTGCTGTCGGCGGCGGCGGTCGCGGCGGCGGTGATCTTCTTTTGGGACGCGGATGTGATAAAAAGTATATTTTTCTATTTCGCGCGCAATATCCACATGCTGATAATACTAATAATTTCGGCGGTGATCTCGTTTTTCTTCGTCCTTTTGGGACCGAGGGGAATAGCCGGACTATTTAAAAAGCATTTTTGACCTTTTTGTCGGAAGTGCTTTTATTTTTTGCGCCGGTGTGTTATAATTATAATGGATAAATTTGATTTGAAAAAACAGCGAAGCTCTATCGCTTTGCCGATCAATGAGGTAATTATGAACAATAAGGATAAATCGGCGTTTGTCGCTATCGTCGGCAGACCGAATGTAGGAAAAAGTTCGATCTTGAACAGGCTGATGGGGCAGAAGATCGCGATCGTCAGCTCAAAGCCCCAGACCACGCGCAACCGTATCACGGGCGTGCTGACTCAGGGCGAATACCAGCTCGTGTTTTTCGACACTCCCGGCATGCACCGCCCGAAGAACACCCTCGGCAAGTACATGGTTCGCTCGGTGAACGAGAGCGTCGGCGGAGTCGACTGCTGCATGCTCGTAGTCGAGGCAGGAAAGGAGCCTGCTCCGGCGGATCTCAGTCTTATCGAGAAGTTCAAGGCTATGGAAATGCCTGCGATACTCGCGATAAACAAAATAGACACGCTCAGGGAAAAGGACGCGCTGATGAAGCAGATCCTGACCTATTCCGGACTTTACGATTTTGACGCGGTGGTTCCCGTCAGCGCTCAGGACGGCAGCGGTATCGGCGAGCTGCTCGACGAGCTCAAAAAGCAGGCTTCCGAGGGCGGGCATTTCTTTGACGACGACACCCTCACCGACCAGCCCGAGCGCGTTATCGTCGCCGAGATCATCAGGGAGAAGATCCTGCGCCTCTGCGACAAGGAGATCCCCCACGGCACCGCCGTGCTGATCGAAAAAATGAAGACCCGCGACAACGGGATCCTCGATATCGACGCCACCATTTTCTGCGAGCGCGAGACCCACAAGCGCATTATAATCGGCAAAAACGGCGCCATGCTGAAAAAGATCAGCACCTACGCGCGCCAGGATATAGAGCGCTTTTTCGACTGCAAGGTATTTTTGCAGACGTGGATAAAGGTCAAGGAGGACTGGCGCAACCGTGCCCAGCTCGTCCGCAATTTCGGCTATGACGAGAACAATTTTGACTGACAATAAATTCAAATAATAATCGCCGCGAAAATCAAAACACTATCCTCGGAGGTGTTTTGATGGACGAATGGTATATGTGGGATGTGTTTTTCCAAACGGGCAGCGTGCTCGATTACATCCGCTACAAAAGTATACAGGATTCAAAAAACACGGGAGCGGACACCGTGAGAAGGGAGATCACCGATGAAGTTCCAAACGGACGGTCTGATAATAAAAGAACAGAATATCGGTGAGTCGGACAAGCTCGTCCATGTCCTGACTAAATCTCACGGAGTGATCAAGGCGTTCGCGCGCGGAGCGAAAAATATCAAAAATCAAAAATGCGCGCCGACCTCTCTGCTCTCATATTCCCGGCTGACCCTTTACAAAAGCCGGGACAGCTACATAATCGGCGACGCGCGAATACTAAAGATTTTCTCAAAGCTTCGCGGCGACGTCAAAAAAACCTGCCTCGCGCAGTATTTCTGCGAGCTTGCGCTGACGATCTGTCCTCAGGAGCAGCCCGCGGAAAGGTTTTTGAGCCTTGTGCTCAACTCGCTTTACCTGATCTCGGAGGGCAAGCGCGGCGGAGAGCTTGTTAAGCCCTGCCTCGAGATGCGCCTCGCGGCGATGGCAGGCTACCTGCCCGACCTTGTCATGTGCTCCGAATGTGGGGTGTACGCGGCGGAGGAGATGTATTTTTCTCCGCGGACGGGCGATATTCTCTGCGGCTCCTGCCACGGCGGCGCAGCCGACGGACGTATAAGGCTATCCGAGGCGGCGATAACCGCGCTGAGGCACACGGTATATTCCGACGACGACAGGCTTTTTTCCTTCACTCTCGGCGAAGAGGGTTTGAAAATGCTAAACGCGGCGTCGGAAAGCTATATTCGATACAGATTTGAAAAGGAATTTAAAACACTGAATTTTTACAAGGCTATTACATAAGATCATGAACAGACATTACAAAACACTTGAACTCGATAAAATATTACAGAGGCTGTCGGAGCTGACCGCGCTCGATTCCGCGCGCGAGGCGGCACTGAGCCTTGAGCCGGTCTTTGAGCTCGACAAGGTCAACAAGCTGTTAAAGCAGACCGATGACGCGCTTATGCTCAGCGGAAGATTCGGCGCGCCGTCTTTCGGGGGAGCGGTAAGCTGCGCCGGAAGCCTCAGACGCGCTCAGGCAGGCGGCTGCCTGTCGACCTCCGAGCTGCTCAGGATCGCGCGCACCCTGCACGTTATCCGCACGGTAAAGGAATGGCACTCAAGGTTTGCCTCAATGGAAAACTCGCTCGATATTTATTTCAGCGGACTTGTATCGAACAAGTTTCTGGAGGACAAGATCACCTCGGCGATAATCAGCGAGGACGAGATCTCCGACAAGGCGAGTCCGGCTCTATCGGACATTCGCAGAAAGATCCGCACCGCGTCGTCAAAGGCGCGCGAGACGCTCGACAGGATAATCCACAGCTCGTCGTACGTCAAATATCTTCAGGAGGCTATCGTCACCCAGCGCGACGGAAGATACGTCGTTCCCGTTCGCAGCGAGTGCCGCAACAACGTGCCCGGACTGGTTCACGACACCTCTTCAAGCGGTCAGACCGTGTTTATCGAGCCGATGGGTGTCGTTCAGGCGAACAACGACATCAGGCTCCTCAAATCAAAGGAAGAGGAGGAGATCGAGCGCATTCTCTTTGAGCTCTCGGTCAGCGCCGGAGATTACGCCGACGCGATAATCAAAAGCTACGACAACCTGTGCTCGCTGAATCTCATTTTCGCCAAGGCGGAGCTCGCGTACCGCATGCGCGCGTCGATGCCGGTCATGAACGACCGCGGCAGGATCGACCTAAAGCAGGCGCGCCATCCGCTCATAGAGAAAGACAGGGTAGTGCCGATCGACGTCAACCTCGGCGGAGAATTTGACACGCTCGTCATCACCGGCCCCAATACGGGCGGCAAGACCGTAACGCTTAAAACCATCGGACTTTTGACGCTGATGGCGATGTGCGGACTGCTGATCCCCTGCGCGGACAACAGCGAGCTCAGCGTTTACCGAAGGGTGCTTGTCGATATCGGCGACGAGCAGAGCATCGAGCAGTCGCTCTCGACCTTCTCGGCTCACATGACAAATATAATACAGATAATAAAGATCGCCAATTCAGGCTCGCTCTGCCTGATAGACGAGCTCGGGGCAGGCACCGATCCCGTAGAGGGAGCGGCGCTCGCCATAGCTATCCTCGAAAAGCTGCGCTCGCGCGGCGCAAAGGTCGCCTCGACCACCCACTACGCCGAGCTAAAGGAGTTCGCGCTCAGAACAGAGGGCGTAGAAAACGGCTGCTGCGAATTTGACGTAGCAACCCTAAAGCCCACCTACAGGCTGCTTATCGGCGTCCCGGGCAGGAGCAACGCTTTCGCGATCTCGCGCAGGCTCGGGCTCGGAGAGGACGTCGTTATCCGCGCGACCGAGCTCGTATCGAGCGAGAGCCGCCGGTTTGAGGACGTTGTCGAAAAGCTCGAAAAGCGCCGTCAAAACCTCGAAAAGCAGCTCGAAAACGCGAACCGCCTCACCGCCATGGCGAATACCGAAAAGCAAAAGGCGGAAAACGAGCTGAAAAAGGCAAAGCAGGACGCCGAGCGCGAGATCGAGCGCGCCAAGCAGGAGGCTCAGCGTATAGTGTCGTCGACCAGAGCAAGGGCTGACGCACTTGTAGAGGAGCTCGAAAAGGCGAGGAAGGAAAAGGAGCTTTCAGCCGAACAGCGCTCAAAGCTCAGGCGCGACATCAACCAAATGGAGGCAAACGCCGATCCGATAAAGCTGAAGAACACCCCTGACGAGGAGTACAGGCTGCCGCGTCCGCTAAAGGTCGGCGACGAGGTGCTCATATATGACATAGACAAAAACGCCGTCGTACTGGCGCCGCCCAACAAGGACGGACAGGTGCTGGTTCAGGCGGGGATAATCAAGACGAGGGTGGATATCAAAAACCTCCGCCTTCTCAAGTCAAAGGTAAAGCCGCCCGCGGCAAAGTTCAGCTCCGCGCGCAGCGTGCCGAGCCGTATGGACGCCCGTCCCGAGACCGAGGTGGACGTCCGCGGACTGACCGTGTACGAAGCTACCGCCGTGGTAGACAAGGCGATCGACAACGCGGTGTTGTCGGGAATAAACCGGCTGACTATCATCCACGGCAAGGGTACCGGCGTGCTCCGGCGCGAGATAAACCGGTTCTTGCAGTCAAACAAGGCAGTCAAAAGCCGCCGCCTCGGGACCTTTGGAGAGGGCGAGGACGGCGTGACCATAGTCGAATTAAAATAACGGAGTAATTTTATGAAAAAGCAGTTTTTGGAATCAGGCAAAATCGTAGGCACTCACGGAATAAAGGGAGAGGTCAGGATCGACCCGTGGTGCGACTCTCCCGAATTTCTCTGCGCGTTTAAAAAGCTGTACCTCGACGATAAGGGCGATACGTTTTTAGAGGTCGGCTCGCGTCCCCACAAGAATATAGTCCTCTCTAAGATCAGGGGCGTTGATACGATCGAGCAGGCGGAAAGGCTCCGCGGAAAGGTCGTTTATATCGACCGCTCGGATATCAGCCTCGGCGAGGGCGTGAATTTCGTCCAGGATCTGATCGGGCTCGACGTCATTGATTCGGAAAGCGGCATAAGCTACGGCAAGATCAGCGACGTCCTGCGCACCGGAGCCAACGACGTTTACGAGATCACCGCCGCGGACGGGGCAAAATATCTCGCTCCAGTGATCGACGAGGTGATCATCAGCAAAAATATCGACGAGGGCTTTGTGCTGATCCGCCCGATGAAAGGAATTTTTGACGATGAGGCTTGACATAATAACCCTTTTCCCCGAGATGTTCGAGCCCGTGCTGGGCGACAGCATAATCGGCAGGGCGCAAAAAAGCGGAGAGATCGAGATACATACCCATCAGCTCCGCGATTTCGCGTTTGACAAACACAGGCGCGTTGACGATACGCCCTACGGAGGCGGCATGGGCATGCTCATGAAGGCTGAGCCGATCGCGCTCTGCTTTGAGGATATTTGCCGTCAGACCGGCGACAGACCGTATTTTGTATACATGTCGCCGCAGGGCAGGACGCTCACCCAGCAAAGGCTGAGGGAGCTTTCGGAGCTGAAAAATATCTGCGTGCTCTGCGGTCACTACGAGGGCGTGGATCAGCGCCTGCTCGACGAGTTCGTCGACGAGGAGATATCCATAGGCGACTACGTGCTCACGGGCGGCGAGATCCCTGCCATGGTGTTCTGCGACGCGCTCTGCCGCATGGTTCCGGGCGTGCTGACCAACAACGAGTGCTTCACCGAGGAGAGCCACTTTAACGGTCTGCTCGAATACCCTCAGTACACCAAGCCCGCCGAGTGGCGCGGTATCGAAGTGCCCGGGATCCTGCTCAGCGGACACCACGCCAATATCGAGAAGTGGCGCAGGGAAAAAAGCCTTGAGGTAACGGCGAAAAAGCGTCCCGACCTGCTTGAAAAAAGCGGCGGCTGACGATTTCGCTTTAGCGTGATAAAACGGGCGCCGACTGTGATAATTAACAAAAATGCAAGGGTATCTTGCGATATGTTGATCCTTTACTGTTTAATATTACAAGATTTGTTGTAAAAATGCACAATAAACGAGATCAAAATTCTACACTGGGTGAATATTAATACGAAATTAAATTATAATATTGACCTCGCAAAAAAAATTTATTATAATATTTAGTAATCGAGGCATAAATAAGGATAATATAGTTATTCGATATTAACTTTGACAGAGAAGAGGGTATCTATTATGTACGTTAAGGAAGTATTGGTTCAGAACAAAGCAGGCTTGCACGCGCGTCCCGCGACATTCTTTATTCAGAAGGCCAACGAGTACAAGGCTACTATCTGGGTAGAGAAGGAGGAGCGCCGCGTTAACGCAAAGAGCCTTTTGGGCGTTCTTTCGCTCGGTATCATCGGCGGCACAACTATCAAGATCATCGCCGACGGTTCGGACGAGACAGAGGCCGTTGAAGGTCTCGCGGAGCTTGTTGATTCGGGCTTTGCCGAGTAATTTGCATTAGAACTTTATGTATCGGGGCGGATTATATCCGCCCTGTTTTTTTGATAACCGATCATCGGTCAAAGGGCGGTGAGACAATGAACCCAAAAATCGCGGAGCTGCGCAAAAAAGCGATGGCTTTGCCGCTCCTGCCGGGGGTGTATATCATGCGCGACTCCGGCGGAGAGATCATTTATATCGGCAAGGCCAAGGCTCTCAAAAATCGCGTCAGCCAGTATTTCGGCTCGCAGAACAACCACCCGGAAAAGGTGCGCCGAATGGTGGACAATGTTGAGGATTTTGAGTACATCATCACCGACAGCGAGTTCGAGGCGCTCATCCTCGAATGCAGTCTTATCAAGCAGCACACGCCCAAGTACAATATCCTGCTCAAGGACGACAAGGGCTACAGCTATATACGCGTCGGTCAGGGCGACTGGGGAAAGATCTCATACGTCCTTCAAAAAGCCGACGACGGCGCGCGCTACATCGGACCTTATAAAAGCAGCTTCTATGTAAAGACCGCCGTCGAGGAGGCAAACAAGATATTCATGCTCCCCACCTGCGGAAGAAAATTCCCCCAGGATTTCGGCAAGGGCAGACCGTGCCTGAATTACCACATAAGGCAGTGCATGGCTCCCTGCACCGGCAGGGTGAAAAAATCCGATTACGCCGAGGCGCTTAGCCAGGCTCTCGACTTCCTCAAGGGCGGCTCGTCAAACTCGGTAAAGCTTTTGACAGAGCAGATGGAGCAGGCGGCGGAGAACCTCGAATTTGAGCGCGCCGCAAGGCTTCGCGACAGGATCGCCGCGGTAAAAAAGATGGGCGAAAAGCAAAAGGTAGTCGCCAACAAGGTGCTCGACGAGGACGTGATCGCCGGTTTTTCCGACGGCGGCAAGACCTGCTTTCAGGTGTTCCGCTTCGAGGGAGGCAGGCTGTTCGACCGCGAGAGCTTCATTTTCGACAGCGGAGAAGAGGAAAACGAGCTCGAGGAATTTCTCCTTCGCTACTACACGCTCAGGCGCGACATCCCAAAGAACATCGCCCTTGACAGGGGATTCGGCGGCATTGAAGATATTTCGCGCTGGCTCGGAGAAAAGCGCGGCGGCAAGGTCAGCGTGACCGTTCCTCAGCGCGGAGAGCAGGCTCAGCTCGTTTCAATGTGCCGCTCAAACGCCGCCGAGGCGCTCGCGCAGCAGAGGGGAGCCACCGTCCGCGAGTACAGCGTGCTCGAGGAGCTTAAACAGCTTTTGGGGCTTAATAAGCTCCCGGAATACATCGAGTCCTACGATATTTCCAATCTTGCCGGCACCGAGAACGTCGCCGGTATGATAGTCTATAAAAACGGCAAACCGTACAAATCAGCCTATAAAAAGTTCAGGATTAAGGGCTTTGAGGGGCAGGACGACTACGCCTCGATGGCTGAGGTCTTGCAGAGAAGGTTTGAGGAGTATTATAAAGCGGAAAACAGCGAAGAGGGCTTCGGCAGACTGCCCGACCTTATCCTTCTCGACGGAGGCAGGGGTCAGGTCGCCGCGGTCAAGGCGGTGCTCGACAAAATGGGAGTTTCAGTGCCGCTTTTCGGTATGGTCAAGGACGACAGGCACCGCACCCGAGCCGTAACTGGCGAAGGGGGAGAGATCGCGATCAGCTCGCGCAGGCAGGTGTTCACCTTTTTGAGCAAGATGCAGGACGAGGTTCACCGCTTCGCGATCGGCTACCACCACGCGCGCAGAAAGAGCAGTACCTTCAAAAGCTCGCTGACCTCGATCGACGGGGTCGGACAGGTTCGCGCTAAGGCGCTGCTAAAGTATTTCCGCACGATCGACAATATTTCAAAGGCCGATCTCTCGGAGCTTGAGCAGGCTCCTAAGATGACAAAGGACTCGGCGCTGGCGGTGTACAGGTACTTTCACGCAGGTGAAAAATAATATTTGTATAATTTTCAAAATAATGTTGTAAAATGTTGTTTTGTGTGATATACTTATTAAGATAGTGAAAAGGACGGTTTTATGCGAGTTATTACCGGGTCTGCGAGAGGCAGACGACTTGAGACCCTCGAGGGCGACGATGTTCGTCCCACGACCGATCGGGTAAAGGAAGCGGTTTTTTCAATAATACAGTTCGAGACCGAGGGCAGGGTCTTTCTCGACCTGTTCGCGGGTTCCGGGCAGATGGGCGTCGAGGCGCTCAGCCGCGGAGCTGAGTCTGCGTATTTTGTTGACAGCTCCAAAAAGGCTGCCGATACCGTAAGGCGAAACCTCAGGACGACAGGGCTCGAGGACAAGGCAAAGGTTTTCCAGATGGATTACCGCAGCTTTCTTGCATCACACGGCAGGAAGTTCGACATTGTGTTTCTCGATCCCCCGTACAAAACGGGCGCGCTGCAGGAAAGCCTTGAGCTTGTTGCCGCCGCCGTTAAGGATACGGGCGTTATTATCGCGGAAAACCCTCTGGATGAAGAAATTTTATCGCAATACGGCGATTTTGCACTTGACAGACAGTATCGCTATGGTAAAATAAAAATATCCACTTTCAGACATAAGGACTATTTATAATGAAAAAAACCGTAATTTGTCCGGGCAGCTTTGATCCGGTCACACTTGGACATCTTGACGTCATCACAAGGGCGGCAAAGATGTTCGACAAGGTCTACGTAGCCGTGCTGGTAAATTCTTCAAAATCCCCTTGCTTTTCAATAGAGGAGCGTATGGAGCTTCTCGGCGACGCGGTCAACGGACTCGAAAACGTAGAGATCGTCAGCTTTGAGGGATTGCTCGCCGAATATTGCCGAGAGCATGAGGTGAACGCCATCGTCAAGGGGCTGAGGGCGGTGTCCGACTTCGAGTACGAGTTCCAGATGGCTATAGCCAACAAAAGGCTCAACCCCGAGCTCGAAACGATATTTCTCACGGCGGACAGCGACTCGATGTATCTCAGCTCGAGCATGGTGCGAGAGATCGGCTCGATGGGCGGCGATATCAGCAATTTCGTCCCGGCGTGCGTCCACGACAGGATCGTAGGCAAGCTCACAAAAAAATAGCTTATATGTCCGGCGCTCAGCCGGCTTAAATCAAATAATAATAATTAATATAAGGAACAGGAGTGGAGAAAATGAAGGTAGATGATTTAATTTTACAGCTTCAGGATTTGATCAACGATTCAAAGACAGTGCCCCTCTCGGGCGGCAAGGTAATGGTAAGCAGCGATGAGGTTTACGACATCATCGAGCAGATCCAGGACGCAATGCCCGCGGAGGTAAGACAGGCTAAGAATATCGTTGCCGACAGGAAGCAGATCCTTGCCGAGGCTAACCGCGAGTCGGAGAACATCATCCGCGCGGCGGAGGAGCGCAAAAAGGTAATGCTCAACCAGAACGAGCTCGTCAGAGAGGCTCAGGCAAAGGCTAAGGAGATCATCGACGACGCCAAGGCGAAGTCGGCTGAGATCAGAAAGGCCGCCAACGTATATGTAGACGGTATCATGAAGCGCACAGAGGAAAGCCTCACCGCTCAGCTCACAGAGGTCAAAAAGACCCGTACAAACATCATCAACTCTCAGAAGGCAAAGCGCGAGGGCTGATACAATCTCAAAAACACAGTATCAAAAGCCTCCCCTGCGGAGGCTTTTTTGTATTGCGCAAGCGGTCAGGAGCATAATACGCAAGGCTTTGAGTTCGTTTCGCTCGGTTCTGCTGTCACCGTTAAAGTCGGCGACGTCAACGGCGATAATACGGTGGACGTGCTCGACGCCGCTATGGTACAAAAATACGCTTCAGGCATGACTGAGCTGACGGAAGATCAGCTTTATTCCGCGGATGTGAACGACGACAATAATGTCGACGTCCTCGACGCGGCAGATATCCAAAAGTACGCTGCCGGAAAGATCACGGAATTTAAGAAAAAAGCGTAAAATCATATCAAATAAAACCGCGGGGGCGTGCTTGGCACGTCCCTGCTGCTGTTTTAAAGATACCGGCGAAAAAACGGCGTTTTTTTGCACGCGCCCGGGGTGAACGCCGCCGCTGCGGCGGCGCTGTCGGTCGCTGCGGATCGACCGCTTTAGTTATTTTCAATATACTGCTCACCGATAGTTTGTGAAAATCCGACAAATTGTAATTCTTTTTTATAATTTAGTAACTTTTTCTTGATTTTTATTCATCAATGTATTATAATAGGAGCATACGGTGTCATTTTGTGTCATTTAGTGTTCGTAAATGGCAAATTCAAACCCAAAATACCGAAATCGGAGGTGAGCTGAGTGTTTTTAGGAACGTCTAACCACAACGTGGATTCCAAGGGCAGGATCGTTTTGCCTGCCAAGTTCCGCGAAGAGCTCGGCGAAACCTTCTATATCGCGCGCGGATTCGGCAATCCCTGCGTTCAGGTAATGTCGTCCGAGCAGTTCGAGCGCATATCGCGCAACATCATGGAGCTGCCGGCTGACAAGGCAATGGCTTTGCAGTACACCTTTACCGCTTCCGCGGCGGAGGTGGCTCCCAACGCTTCGGGCAGGGTGATGATCCCTCAGACGCTGCGCGAATTTGCCGGTCTTGACGGTGAAGCGCTTGTTATCGGCATGAACAACCGAATCGAGATCTGGAACAAGTCGAGGTTCGAGGCGTTCATTGACTCAAAGCGCGACGTTCTTGACGAGGCGATATCTCTGCTGAAGTTTTAGGAGGGCGCCATGGAGTTTTCTCACATCCCCGTTCTTCTTGACGAAACTATCGAAGGCCTCAATATAAATCCCAACGGCATTTACGTCGACGGCACCGCCGGCGGCGGAGGACATTCGGGAGAGATCCTTAAAAGGCTGACAAGCGGAAAGCTGATCTCGATCGACCGCGACCCGGACGCTGTCTGCACGCTTACGGAGCGCTTCAAAAAAAATGAAAACTCGATCATCGTCAAGGGCAACTTTGCCGATATAAAGGAGCTGCTCGCTCAGCGCGGAGTTTTCAGGGTGGACGGCGTGCTGCTCGATATCGGGGTATCCTCCCACCAGCTCGACACGGCCGAAAGGGGCTTTTCCTTCCACGAGGACGCTCCGCTCGACATGCGCATGAGCCAGAGGGGAACCACCGCAGAGGAGCTTGTCAACACGCTGCCCTACGAGGAATTGAAAAGGATAATCTTTGAGTACGGCGAGGAAAAGTACGCGCCGTCGATCGCGAGGGGCATCGTGGAGAGCCGTGAGCAAAAGCCGGTCAAAACCACGCTTGAGCTCGCTGAGATAATCAAAAACAACGTTCCCCAAAGGGTTCGCCGCGACGGACATCCCGCCAGAAAGACCTTTCAGGCGATAAGGATAGCGGTCAACGACGAGCTCGAAGCCCTTAAAAGGGGGCTTGACGGAGCCTTTGACATACTCGGAAGCGGCGGAAGGCTGGCTGTCATCACCTTCCATTCGCTCGAGGACAGGATCGTCAAGCAAAAAATGGCTCAGTGGGCGCAGGGCTGCACATGCCCCAAGGACTTCCCGGTATGCGTCTGCGGAAACAAGCCGAAGGTTCGTTTGATCACCCGAAAACCCGTTTGTGCAAATGAAACAGAATTGACTCAAAACGCGAGAGCAAGAAGTGCAAAGTTGAGAATATGCGAAAAAATATGAGAAATTTCTTCTCAACACTGGACAAACGGAGAGTTTTGGTGTAAAATTATAACAAAGTTGTAAATTATATTACAACTACAACTGATTGTGGTTGGTGAAAATGAGGGCACAAAATGTTCCATTTTCCCGTAAAAGTCCGTTAATTCGGACAGATTGTGTGTTAATTGTTGAAACGAAATTGTTAAAATTTTGAAACTTTTTTGCTTTATAGAAATATAAGGCAGGATCGTGTGTGTTTTATGAAAATTTTTCTATAAAGAAAGGCACAAGGTGCATTCCAATGGCATATAACAGCAACAATGCCGCTTACGACTTAAGTCTTTTCGACGAGGAGCTTTACACCTCGGCGGCTCCCGAAAGAGAGTATGATGACGAGCCTGTAAGAAAGGTTAAGAAAAAACAAAAGAATAAAGTAGTTGAGTTCTCGGAGGAGAATGTCAATAAGGCGAGACGCCGCAAGCACAATCCCCTCAAGCTTATCGCCGGCGGCTTGTGCGCGGCGGTAGTAACCTTCATCATCGGCGCGATCATCGTCGGACAGGTTCAGCTTACAGAGCTTAACCAGCAGATCATATCCGCTCAGGATGTACTGGCGGACACTCAGAGCATCTACACTCAGAACCAGATGAAGCTGGAGGCAAGCCTCTCGAACGCGGAAATTGAAAAGCACGCTACCGAGGTGCTTGGTATGACCAAAGCCTCAAACGCTCAAAAGGAATTTGTTTCTATTGAGAGCGGCGACAAAGCAGAGGTTTCCGCTCAGGAAAGTGAAAATATTTTCACTCAGTTTATAGAGTCAATCAAAAATCTTTGGTCATAACGTTCATTATAATTTAATATAATATAATGAAAATGAGAGTTAAGACAAAGTCTTGGCTCTCTTTTTGCAGTTATTCCGTTTTGCTCATCAATGTGTTAGTTTGACTGAATTTGAGCGGGTTCGGCTTATTTTAACGGACTTATCCCTCACTCAGCCAAACTGTTCCATTTTACATATATGATTAAATCTCTGTAAAGGAGTTTTATTTTGGAAGATAATGAAAAAAACGCAAACCGCCGCAAAAAGCGCGCCGAAAAGGGACCCAATCAGAGGCTCAGGCAGCGCACCGCGGTTTTGATAATCGCAATACTCGTTCTCGGCTTCGGAGCGGCGCTTGTCAGGCTGTCGTTCCTGACGCTCGTACAGGGCAGCTCTCTCCAGGAGGCGGCTGTCAGCCAGATGCTCAGGGACACCAAGATCAACGCCAAGCGCGGAACGATCTACGACGCCAAGGGCAAGGTGCTCGCCGAAAGCGCGTCCGCGTGGCAGGTAGTGCTCGCGCCGATCAACTTTGAGACCGATCAGCAGCGCGAGGCAGCCGCGAGCGGATTGTCCGAGATACTCGGAGTTGATTATCAGAACGTGCTTGAAAAAACAAAGCAAAAAAGCTACTACGTCGTTGTAAAGCGCAAGATCGAGGTCGATCAGCGCGACCGTGTAATGGAGCTCACCGAAAAGCTCTCCAAGGACTACGACTGCGACGGAGTCATCCAGCTTCTCGACGACTACAAGCGCTACTATCCCAAGGATGAGCTCGCCTCCTGCGTAATCGGCTTCACCGGCGCAGACGAGCAGGGACTCGAGGGCGTCGAGTTCAAATACGACGATTATCTCGCCGGCACCCCCGGACGAATCGTTACCGCAGGCGACGCTCGCGGAACCAATATGCCGTTCCAGTACGAGCAGAATATTGAGTCCGAGGACGGCAACAACATATATCTCACGATCGACGAGACCATCCAGTCCATCTGCGAAAAATACATGGCGCAGGGCATTATTGACAACAACGTAAAGAACCGCGCCGTTTGTATCGCCATGGACGTCAATTCGGGCGCGATACTCGCCATGGTAACAGCCAACGGCTACAACCTCAACGACCCGTACACCCTTCCTGCCGACGTTCAGCAGGAGATCAACGAGCTCCCCGAAAAGGAGCGCGACAAGGCGGAGGGCGAGGCTTTGTCCGCCATGTGGCGTAACAAGGCGGTCGCCGATACATACATGCCCGGCTCGGTATTCAAGATGTGCACGGCGTCGATGGCTCTCGAGGAGGGCAAGATCGACGACAACACGACCTTTACCTGCGGCGGCTCGTTCGTCGTAGACGACAAGACGATCAACTGTCACGCGCTGGGCGGTCACGGCACCCAGAACTTTACCCAGGCGATCTGCAACTCCTGCAACCCCGCGTTCATCCAGATCGGACAGCTCGTCGGAATGAACAAGTTTCGCGATTACTACCGCGGCTTCGGCTTTGCCGATAAATCGGGCATCGACCTCCCCGGCGAGGCGGACGATAACTTCTGGCCGGAGGGAACCATGAGTCTGGTAGACCTTGCCGTTGCCTCGTTCGGACAGAACTTCTCGATCACCCCTATCAGCATGATAACCGCCTGCGCGGCGGTAGCCAACGGCGGCTACGTTCTCCAGCCGTACGTCGTGTCAAAAATCACCGACGCCAAGGGCAACGTGGTCAAGAACGTAGAGAAAAAGGTCAAAAGGCAGGTCGTATCAAAAGAGACCTCAGACAGAATGAACGAGATCCTCGGCTATAATACCGAGACCGCCGGAGCCACTGCCGGCTACGTCGCCGGCTACAAGGTGGCAGGTAAGACCGGTACCTCGGAGAAGATCGGCGTCGAGGAACCCGTAAGCGGCTTCGGCAAGGACTACATCGCGTCCTTCTGCGGCTACGCTCCGGCGGACGATCCGCAGATCGCGATGCTCGTATTCTTTGATACTCCCGACGGCGGAGCCTACTACGGCTCTCAGGTATCGTCGCCTGTATTCATAAATATAATGACCGAGGTATTGCCTTACCTCGAGATCAAGACCGACTACAAGGAAGAGGATCTGGCGTTTATCGACGTATCAGCCGGCGATTACACCGGACTGTCGCTCGAGGAGGCGAAGAAGGCTGTCGAGGAGGACGGCTTCAGCGTCAGCGTAAAGGGCTCGGGAGACACGGTCCTCGCTCAGCTCCCGGCGGTATCCTCAAAGCTGGCTCCCGGCGGCAGCATAGTGCTGTACACGGACGAAGAGAGCCGCTCAGAGAAGGTAACCGTGCCGAACTTCCTTGAAAACACCGCGGCGTATGTTAATTCAATGGCGGCAGGCTACGACCTGAACATCAGCTTCAACGGCGCCGTCAGCACGGGCGGCGTGGCGGTCGCTCAGGATATCCCGGAGGGAACCGAGGTATCGCCGGGCACGGTAGTCACCGTGACCTTCGCGGCGTCGACCGATTCGGGCTTCAACGACTAATCAGCGCTTAAAACGAAAGGAACGAGAAAAATGATAGTATACGGAATATGGACGTTTGTGGCGGCGACGCTCGCTTTCGCGATCTCAGCCGTGACGGGTAAGTTTTTGATACCGTTTTTGCACAAGATCAACTTCGGACAGACGATCCGCGAGGAGGGTCCCAAGTGGCATCAGGGCAAGCAGGGCACGCCTGTCATGGGCGGCATCATGTTCATCCTGGCGATCACCGTCGTGGGACTTCTCAGCACGGTAGCGTACGCTCTGTTCGGCAGTCAGTTCATCACGACCTTCTTTGCGGATATCCACGGCGAGGCGCTGTACATCTTCGCCGGTCTCGGACTCGCGCTCGCAAACGGACTTATCGGCTTTGTCGACGACTACACAAAGGTCGTCAAAAAGCGCAACCTCGGACTTACCGCTGTTCAAAAGCTCATTTTCCAGTTCGCGGCGGCAGGCGTTTACCTCGCCGTTCTGGGCTTCTCGGGCTGCGGAACAAGCACCATAATCCCGTTCGTAGGCACTGTTGATCTCGGTTTCTTCTACTATATAATCTCCGCCGTCGTGATAGTCGGCGTAGTTAACGCCGTTAATCTGACCGACGGTATCGACGGTCTTGACGGCTCGGTAACATTCTTCGCGGCAGTGGCGGTAATGCTCATCGCGAGCCGCCTGTATTACCTCGGGGTAACGGCTCTCAGCGCCGCAGTAGCAGGCGCCTGCCTCGGGTTCCTTGTGTGGAATTTCCACCCGGCAAAGGTGTTTATGGGCGACACGGGCTCGCTTTTCCTCGGCGGAATGGTATGCGGACTCGCGTTCGCGCTCAGAATGCCGATCCTGCTTCTTCCGCTCGGAATCGTTTATCTCTGCGAGATGTTCTCGGTTATGCTCCAGGTCGGCTACTTCAAGCTCACCCACGGCAAAAGACTGTTCAAAATGAGCCCTATCCACCATCACTTTGAGATGTGCGGATGGAGCGAGGTGAAGATCGTCGCTGTGTTCAGCGTTGTCACCGCAGTGTTCGGCGCGATCTCGTTCTTACTGGTATTGTTCGGAGTATGATACCGCGTAAATCAATCATCATCGGAGGATGAATAATGGCTCCAAATAAAAGAATGATATTTCAGGCGGATGTTAACCGCATTTACGACGAGGAGTATCAAAGGGATGAGCAGGCAAAAAAGGAGAAGCTTTTTATAAGACCCTCGCGCCGGCGCAAGATGAAGAACGCAAAGTGGTTCGGCGTCGGAATGGGTATCGACCTCCCGTTCTGCATAATCCTGCTCGTGCTGCTCACCATCGGAACTATAATGATGTTCTCGGCGAGCTACGCCTTCTCTTACTACACCCAGGGCGACAGCTACTACTTTTTGATCCGTCAGATAGTTTTTATCGCTGTCGGTCTTGCGGCGATGATCGTGATGTCGTTTTTCAACTATAATAAGCTGCATAAGATAGCTCCTATAGTTTTGGGCATCGCGTATTTTTCGCTGCTTTTGGTGCTCGTGCTACCGGCGGGCGAGGGCGGCGTAAAGCGCTGGATCCCCCTCGGAATGTTCAATATCCAGCCCTCTGAGATCGCCAAATTCGGCGTTATCCTTTTCTTCTCTCACTGGGCGAGCAAATACTACAATAAAATGCAGCTCGCGAAGTACAGCATACTCCCGGGCTTAATCGTTTTCGGAACGATCGCCCTGCTGCTGTTTCTCGAGCCCCACTACTCGGGTATCGTAATCATTGGCCTTCTGACCGTGCTGATGCTCTACATCGGCGGAATGAAGACAAAGTACCTGCTGATCGGCGGCGCGCTGCTCGTCGGACTCGTTTTGGTACTCGCCGTGACGGGCGGATTGTCCTACGCCATGAGCCGTATGGCAGGCTGGGGTCAGGCGCTCGAATACACCACCGACGAAATGTGGTGGGACACCTACCAGACCCGTAACTCGCTGTACGCGATCGGCTCGGGCGGACTTTGGGGACTCGGACTCGGTCAGTCAAGGCAGAAGTACCTCTATATTCCCGAACCGCAGAACGACTTTATCTTCGCGGTCGTCGTAGAGGAGCTCGGACTGATCGGCGCGGCTATCATCCTGCTTATTTTCGCCCTGCTTATCTGGCGAGGCATCACCCTCTCGCTCAGGGCAAAGGATAAATTCGGCAAGCTGCTCGGCATCGGCCTCACCTCTCAGATAGGTATACAGGTCGTGCTCAACATCCTCGTTATCACCGACTGGCTGCCAAACACCGGTATCAGCCTTCCGTTCTTCAGCTACGGCGGAAGCTCGCTGATCATGCTGCTCGCGCAGATGGGCATCGTTTTGTCGATCTCGCGCACGGCCAATATAGAGAGAACATAACCCGATCACGCCTTCGGCATTCGTTTTTATGCGAAAATGCCGCGGGCAAAAGGGCTTTTAAAGGAGCGATTATGAAGGTACTATTAGCAGGCGGCGGCACCGCCGGCCACATCAATCCCGCGCTGGCTATCGCGGGCTACATCAGAAAAAAACAGCCCGACGCCGAGATACTCTTCATCGGCAACAAAACAGGCATGGAGCAGCGTCTTGTCAAGAACGCCGGCTACGACATCGAATCAATCACGATAAGCGGTTTTCAGCGCAGCCTTTCTCCCAAGAGCATGGTCGCGAACGCCAAGACCGTGAGGAGGACCTTCACCTCCTCGGCTGAGGCAAAAAAGATAATCAAAAAATTCGCCCCCGACATCTGCATCGGAACCGGCGGCTACGTTTCGGGACCCGTTGTGCGTACCGCGGCAAAGCTGGGCGTGCCCTGCATAATCCACGAGCAAAACGCCTATCCCGGCGTCACGAACAAAATGCTCTCGAAGCGCGTAAAAAAGGTGATGGTCGCCGTCGAGGCAGCGAAAAAATACTTTGACAAGGCGGACGTGGTCATCACCGGCAATCCCGTGCGCGGAGAGATCCTCGCGACCGACAAAGCCGAATCGCGCAAAAAGCTCGGGCTTGACCAAAGACCGCTTATACTTTCGTTCGGCGGAAGCCTCGGCGCGAGAAGGGTCAACGAAGCCGCAGCGGAGCTGATCGCGAGAAGCGCGAAAGACGGCAGATACCTGCACATCCACGCCTACGGCGCCAAAAACGATTGGTTTTTGGAGACATTAAAGGAAAAGGGCGTCGAATTGTCTGACTGCCCCAACCTCGACATAAGGCCGTATATCGACAACATGAACGAGTGCATGGCGGCAGCAGACCTCGTGATCTGCCGCGCCGGAGCGATCACTCTGAGCGAGATACAGGCAATGGGCAAGCCCGCTATCCTTATCCCGTCGCCGAACGTCGCGGAAAACCATCAGTATCACAACGCCATGGCGCTCGTGAACAAGGGCGCCGCAGAGCTGATCGAGGAGAGCGATCTAAGCGGAGACAGCCTTATCGAAAAGGTCGACTCCATGCTCTCGGATCCCGAAAAGCTCGGGAAAATCGGCGAGAACTGCAAAAAAATGGCGATCACCGACGCCAACGAGAGGATATACTCCGTTGTAAAAAAAGTATTGAATTTAGTGTAAAAATCCGATAAAACATTCACTAAACACCTCTTCCGGCATAGAATGAACCAGACTGGTTTAGAGGGTGTTAGTGTGTCAAAGCTACTGGTTACGGGACGCAAAAAACTGTCGGGAGAGGTAAGCGTTCAGGGCGCTAAAAACAGCGTTTTGCCTATTCTTTCGGCTTCGCTGCTGGCAAGGGGCGAGAGCGTGATATACAACTGCCCCGATCTTTCCGACGTGGAGGCGTCAGTAAACATTCTCCGTTACCTCGGCTGCAGAGCCGAGCGCAGCGGTCAAACTCTTGTTATCAACACGGACGGCTTCGACCGGTGCGATATCCCAGATTCGCTCATGCGCAAGACCCGCAGCTCAATAGTGTTTTTGGGCGCGGTGCTCGCAAGAGCCGGCAGGGTCAGGCTGTCCTTCCCGGGCGGCTGCGAGATCGGATTGAGGCCGATAGATATGCACCTCAACGCCCTGCGAAAGCTCGGCGCCGAGATCCGCGAGCGCCACGGCTGCCTCGACTGCAGAGCGCCGTACGGACTTCGCGGCTGCAAGATATCCCTTGATTTTCCGAGCGTGGGCGCCACCGAGCACATTATGATCGCGGCATGCCTCGCGAACGGAACCACCTGCGTGACGAACGCCGCGCGCGAGCCCGAAATACGCGATCTCGCGGATTTCCTCAACTCCTGCGGAGCAAAGATCTACGGAGCAGGCGAGGGAGAGGTCGTCATAGACGGCGTCGGCTCGCTGTCGGGCTGCGCTCACAGCGTTATCCCCGACCGTATAGTCGCGGCGACCTTTATGTCGGCAGCGGCGGCTACCGGCTCCGAAATAACGCTGACAGACGTTATTCCTGCTCACCTCGGCGCGGTCATACCCGTGTTTGAGGATATGGGCTGCGTTATCAGATCAAGCGGCACAACGCTGAGGATCGGCGCACCCGAACGGCTCAAACCGCTCGCGGCGGTCAGCACGATGCCTTATCCGGGATTCCCCACCGACGCGCAGGCTCCCGTAATGGCGGCGGCATGCGTTGCCGATGGAACGTCCGTATTTATAGAAAACATTTTTGAAAACCGATTCCGCCACACCCGCGAGCTTGCCCGAATGGGAGCTAAAATAAAGACCGAGGGCAGGGTATGCGTGGTAGAGGGGCGCGAAAGGCTCTACGGAGCCAAGGTCGATTCGACCGACCTGCGCGGAGCGGCGGCGCTTGTTGTAGCCTCGCTTTGCGCGGAGGGCAAAACCAGGATCGGCTCGATCCGCTATCTCGAAAGAGGCTACGAAAACCTCGAGGTCGCGCTGTCCTCTCTCGGAGCGGATATAAAAAGGATATAGGATACATAAAACAAAGAATTTCAGAAAGGAGGATTGCCCGTGAGCGGAATGTCGTCAAAGCAAAAGCGCGAGCTTGCCAAGCAACGTAAGGAAGCGGCTAAGCAGGCTCAGAAGTACCATAAGGAACAGCAAAAAAGGGCAAAAAAATCCTCTGACGCGACTCAAAGCTTCAAGGTGACAAAGCCGAAAAAACCGTCCGGAAGCAAGATCGAAGAGGCGGTCAATTCGGGAAAGACGACTAAATTTGAAAAAATCAGCCGCGAGGAAAAATTCAGGCGCGAGAGCGAGGAGAGGATCCGCAACCTCAAGCCGAAGGATTTTGAGGACGGCTATTACATAGACGAGTACAGCGAAAAGCAGCGTAGCGAACGCCGCGCGAAGGTGATCCGCAAGCAGGAGCAGGAGTTTATCCGCCGCAACAAAAAGCCGGTCACGCGCAAACAGGCGCGCAACCGCAGGATCATTGTCGGAGCGGCGATCATACTGATCGTGCTTGTCGTCGGAGCGATACTCAGCCTCACCGTGCTATTCAAGACAGAGAAGATAGAGGTCGAGGGCGACGAGTATTACTACGAGGATCAGATCATCGCGTTCAGCAACGTAAGCCTGCAACAGAATATATTTTTGGCGGCGCTGGGCTCGACCCCTCAGGATATAATCAAGAATCTTTCGTATGTCGAGGACGCCAAGGTCAGCTTCGCGATCCCCGATACCGTGACGATAAAGATCACCAACGCAAAGCCGGTGTATTATGTCAAGGACGGCGAAAACTACCTTATCATCAGCTCAAAGGGCAGGGTGCTCGATACCGAGACCGAGCCTCCCGAAAACACCACGGAGCTGATCTGCAACGATTTCAGCAACAAAGAGGTGGGCAGCTATATCCGGTTCGAGGATCCCTCCATACCGGATATCCTCGAGAGCGTAGCCAAGAGCCTCGAGGCGAACGGACTCGACAGCATCACGGCGTTCGACGTGACCAACACCTCGGCGATCACCATAAACTACGCCGGCAGGATACTTATCAATATCGGCGTCGCGGAGGATATAGACTACAAGATAAAGACCGCCGCCGCGATAATTAACCAGAAGCTCGACCCGAACAAGACCGGTCAGATCTACGGTACGCTTGACGTGTCGACCTGCAGCAAAAACAAGATGTCGCATTACAAGCCTGCCGAGACCATCCCGACTACCGAGCCCTCGACCACCGTTCCGGCGGACGGAGCCGACAGCGTAGCTAACGACTGGGGAGGTGCCGACGACTACGGTACCTACGACTGGAGCGCCTCGGCGAATGACGGCTACGACTACGGCAATAATAATACCGACGGAGGCGGCTATGACGGCGGCGGATATGACGGCGGCGGATATGACGGAGGTACCGCGGACGACGGCGGAGGCTACGACGGCGGAGACGGAGCAAGCAGTGCCGATGACGGCGGCGGATATGACGGCTACAACGGCGGCGATCTCGGCGGAGCCGGTGCCGACGGAGCCACGCCATACTAAAACATACAAAAAAAGACCAAAAAAACCCGGAAAAATATCAATAAAAAAAGCACAAAACCATTGATATTTTTACCGAAGTGTGTTACTATATAAAATGCAGTATATTAAATTCAGATATTATGCGAATTTATATAGAGAATCTAAAGGAGATTTAAGGAGGACAATAATATGGCTTTTGAGCTTGAACTGGAAAATGAGTACATGCCTAAAATTAAAGTAATCGGCGTCGGCGGAGGCGGCGGCAACGCTGTCAACCGAATGGTTGCCATGAACATTAAAAATGTAGAGTTTATCGCTATTAATACCGACGGTCCCGTACTGAGACTTTCCAAGGCTTCGCAGAAGATCCAAATCGGAGAGAAGCTTACGCGCGGCAAGGGCGCAGGCGCTATGCCTTCTATCGGTCAGGAGGCCGCTGAGGAGAGCAAGGAAGAGATCGCCGCGCTGCTCAAGGATACCGACATGGTATTCGTTACAGCCGGTATGGGCGGCGGCACAGGTACCGGTGCGGCTCCCGTTATCGCCAAGATCGCCAAGGAAATGGGCATACTCACCGTAGGCGTTGTTACAAAGCCCTTCGCTTTTGAGGGCAGAAAAAGAATGACTCAGGCCGAGCAGGGTATTGCCGAGCTCACCCCCTGCGTTGATTCGCTCATCATAGTTCCTAACGAGGGTCTTAAAAAAGTATCGGACGAGCCTATCACTCTGCTCAACGCCTTTGAGATCTCCGATGACGTTCTCCGTCAGGGCGTTCAGAGTATCTCAGACCTCATCCTGCTTCCCGGTCTTGTAAACCTCGACTTCGCGGACGTTACCTCCGTCATGAAGGACGCGGGTTACGCTCACATGGGCATGGGCAAGGCTTCCGGCAAGGACAAGGCAAAGGTAGCCGCTGACAAGGCTATCTCCAGCCCGCTGCTCGAGACCTCTATCGACGGCGCCAAGGGCGTTATCATCAACATCACCGCTTCCTCGGACGTAAGCCTCGAGGATATCGACACAGCTTCCACAATGATCAAGGACAAGGTTTCGGACGACGCGAACATCATCTGGGGTGCCGTTATCGACGACAAGATGAACGACGAGATGAGCGTTACAGTTATCGCCACGGGCTTTGGCGCGGACGGCGTTCCCTCAAAGCCTCAGACCGCTGTTGACAACGTGATCGTTGATTCCCCCGCGGACACATCCAAGGCCACCAAGGACACCACGGATGATGACGACGATACATTCTACGACATCATGTCTATCTTCAATAAATAATCAGTGCGAAATAATGCCGGCGTGAGAGATCACGCCGGTTTTTGTTTTGTAAATTATCGTTCAGTTTTCCATTTGCTTGCCCAAAAACGCCGCCGCGGACTGCGCGAGCTTTATCTCGGGCGCCGACGGTATCCTTACGCTGTCGGAGCTCAGCATAACCACAGCTCCCATCACGTCGCCGGAGGCGATGATCGGGTATATGACCGCGGCGTTCTGCTCGATCCCCTCGATCGGCTGGATGTCGTGCAGGGTGCGCTCTGTCGCGGAGTAGCTCTTGCGGTTGTCCATAAAATTCTCGAGCACAGGACTGATCCTGCGCTCCAAAAACTCGCGCTTGGATACTCCCGCTGCCGCGATAACGTGGTCGGTATCGCAGATCAGCGTCGGCAGCGAGCTTATCCGTGCGATAACGTCGGCGTACTGTCCGGCAAATTCCGACAGCTCTCCGACCGGCGAGTATTTCTTGAAGATAACCTCTCCGTCCGTCGCGGTGTATATCTCCAGCGGGTCTCCGTCACTGATAATGTTGACAGCAAACTTCTTATCTTTTGTGTTTTTGCTTTGCTGATTTTGCTCTTTTTCGAGATTGGCGTTATTGATGTGCAGAATGTGGTCGATGTCGTCTTTCAGCTTGATGTGGATGTGGTCTTCGTAAACCGTTATCTTTTCAATCAGCAGTTCAAGGTCGTTTTTCTCCAGCTTTTCCTTGTTCAGTATCTCGTCGAATAAGTCAATCGCAAGCTGTGCCGTCCGGTTTGCGCTGACGACGGTGTTGTGCTTGTCGTAGGTCATCTTGATTTGATTTTCAAAGCCCTCAATCCGTTCGTCGCACTCTGCAATCAGTTCATCATAGGTTTCCTGTATCTCGTTTTCCTGATTCGGCTTTCTGGCAATGTCACGCGCGCATTGCCGTATGAGGGCCTTTTTTTCTGCCTTGCTGTCGGCAATCATTTCTTCAAGCTGTTCGAGCGTGGTGTTAGTCGTTTTTATATGGCTTTCTTCCTCGGCGATTGTTTCCTGTAGCTTTTCTATCATTTCCGAGGAAGTGTCGCGCACCATTTGCAAATACGCTTTCACAATCGCGTCGAGTGTGTCCGCGCGAACGTGGTGGCTGGTGCAGCCCTTTAAGCCGCGCTTGTGGTATTCTCCGCAGCGGTAGCCCTCTTTGAGGTCGCTTCGTGTAAGCGGAAACATCGGACTGCCGCAGTCACCACACTTGATTAAGCCAGAGTAAGCGTTCGGATATTTTTTGATGCCCCTGTAGTTGTTTCGGGTTCGTTCCTTCATACCGTTTTGCGCGGTAGCGAACACGCGGTAGTCGATAATCGGCTCGTGATTTTTGAGGAAGATAATGTGCTCGCTTTCGTCGCACTTGATGTCCTGACCGTTGATTTTCTTGCGTGTGTATTTTCCTTGGCGCAGTGTACCGACGTAGAAATCGTTTGTCAGCATTCCTTGAATCGTCGCAATGCTCCAACGCGGTTTTGCTTTGAGGTGACATTCCTCACCGCGCGCTTCCTTTCGCGCACGCTCGTTCATTCTCGGAGTGGGAATGTGCTGCTCGGTCAGGTAGTTGGCAATCCGTTTGTAGCCCCAGCCTTGATTATACAATTCAAACACCTTTTGCACGACTACCGCTTCGGTTGGTTCTACCTCGAATGCCATTGTTTTGGAGTTGGTGATCACATAGCCGTAGGGGACAGAGCAGATCCATTTGCCGTCCTGTTGGCGGCGGCGTATGACGTTGCGCACCTTTTTTGAAGTGTCGGTGACCGGCATCTCGTTCATGAAGAAGTAGATTTGTATTCGCAGCCAATCGTCATTGGTGGGATAGTCAATGTTGTCACCGATTGCAATAATTCTGATTCCCTCATCGCGCAGGGCTTCCAGCTCTACCAAGCCCGCACCGTTTCTTCGGGAGAATCGGGAGAGGTCTTTGATAATCAGAATGTCGTATTGATTGCGGAACAGTTTTCGCCGCATTTTTTGATAGCCCTCGCGCTGTTCAAAGGTGTAGCCGCTCTTGTCTCTGTCCTCGTAGAAGTCGAGCTCCGCGTTCGGAAAGTTGGTTTTTACATAGTCCTCAATGATAGCCTTTTGGTTTTCAATCGAGGTGTTTTCCTTGTTTAGCTCATCGTCCACCGAGATACGACAGTAGGCGGCAATGTAGAATTTTTCAGTCATATAATCGTCTCCGATACCTTTATTGACAACATTGTATCACACAGTTTTTTGAATATCCAGACAATAATCGCAGGTAAATAATGGTATGTACTCGGGCGGCTTGCGCCCGAATTTACGCCGAGAGTTTCTCGGCAACAGCCTTGCGGTTTTGTTTCATCAGACAGTATAAGCTGTCTTTCAAGTCGTCCTCGCCGGATTCCACCACAACAGAAAGAAAGGAAAGATTTTTCAAGGCTTGTGCGTTGTCCTCAATTTCTTTCATTAATTTTCCGTCGGCGGTTTCCTGACGGCTCAGATAAAACAAAACCAGCTTCGGCTTTTCCTTTACCTCGATTCTAATAATAGTCACCTCATGGTTATTATTTCCTTTTCCGTTTCAAATAATCACAATCCTTTCTGCCAGTTGTCGGCTTCATCAAATGTAAATATACCGTTCGTTTTCTTGACTTCCTTAACGCACTCGCCGCGTAAGGAGTTGAGCACTTGCTTATCTACGCATTGATTGGCGGCGACAACATTCATAGTGATGGCAAGCTCTACCGCTATTTTAAAAAGCAATCTGCTGATTCTGTCATCACTTGCTTTGATTAATTTCTTCAATGTTTCTCTCAAGACAGTGGAGAGAAACGGTTCGCTCGAATTCATTTTCAAATATCCGCAGTAAAAATT
>CACXIV010000019.1 GCA_902767845.1 uncultured Ruminococcus sp.
TGGCGCGCCGGAAGAGACTCGAACTCCCGACCTTCTGATTCGTAGTCAGACACTCTATCCAGCTGAGCTACCGGCGCATAGCGGTTTGACCGCATGTAGTATATTAACACATATTTTTGTAAAATGCAAGTGTTTTTTTGATTTTGCTTAAATCTTAGTCGTAATAATTGGATGTTCCCCACGATTTAAGATAGTCGCGGTATTTTTCGTTGGGGGTTAAGTACTCAAAAGCGATATAGTAGTTTTTCTCCGGGAACGGGAAAATATAGACCTCAAGATGTTTGCCGTCGGACGGATAGTAGCACTTGAGCATTGAGCCGGAAAAACCGGCGAGACTCGCGTTTTCGTCGATCGTCGCGTTAATAGCGCCTTCGCTTTCCACCTTATCCTTGATGTTTTCGATAGCGTCTGTCACGGAAACGGATTTATCGATTTTATTGAGTGTAAAGATCGTGGTGGTGGTTCTGTCACAGTACTGCAGATCGTCGCCGCCCGCTATATCTTTGAACTTTATAAAGTCCTTGGGGATCCTAAGATATCCGACATCGTCGTTGCCGATCGTCTGAAGATCCGAAGAATAAAAGTCGATATCAACGCTTGAAGAAGATCCGCTGTCAGAGCTGTCCGATGAATCGTCCGAGCTATCGTACAGACCTTCGATAGCGCTTGCTTCGCTTTCGATCCTGCTCCCGATCTCGCTTTCTATCTTGCTTTCGATATTGGATTCGGCTTCCTTAACTTTGTTGAAAAGATTGAGGGGGAAGCATCCGCAGAGGCTTGCCGCCAGTGTTCCGGCAAGTATTATCGCGATTATTTTTTTCATTATTCAGTCCTCCGTTTTATTTGATAATTCTATAATATCAGTTTTTAAGAATAATATTATTCCAAAATAGAAATAAATATTTATTTTTTCACCAAAATGTGCTATAATAAACTCAAGCGGCACAAGAAATCGCTCTTTTTGTGTCTCATCTCCGAAACAATGGTATATATTGTGAATGTTGTAGCAAATAAAACAGCGATTATTGGTAATAATCGGTGTAATTACGGTTTGATTTTTTCAAAAAGATGTGTTACAATATGTACGTGGTAACAAAAAGGTTACAACCATTACTGTGTATTCAGGATTGAATCTCTGATTGGAGGTAGATAGCTTGATAAGTATTGCGGCAAAGAGGATAAGCGCGTTAGTATTGACGCTCGCGCTTCTTGTTACATCTGCGTTTTCGTTAAGTATTTCCGCCGGTGCGGCTACATACACCCCAAGGCTCACCGCTCCGGAGTCAAATAATGTATACTACTACAACAGTAACTACAACGTATTCCAGAAATACGGTTACGGTCTTCCCAACTGTACGGCATATGCTTACGGCAGAGCTTATGAGATTTTGAATTCAACTCCCAAGCTCAGCTGGAACGGCGCCGGACAGTGGTACGGCTATAATCAGCAGAACAATTACTACAAATACGGCAGCACTCCCAAGCTCGGCGCGATCGCGTGCTGGTGCTACGGAGGCGGCGGTCACGTTGCGGTAGTAGAGAAGATCGAAAACGGGACCATCACCCTTTCCAACTCGGAGTGGGGCGGAAGGACGTTCTATTTAACGACCTGCAAAACCACTGACAAAAACTACGGCGGCAACAGCTGGTGGACCTTCCAGGGATTTATTTACCTGCTTGATTCAGCCACACCCGTGAATCCGACCACATATAATACCGGCATCTACAGAACCAACGTGGACGATTACCTTAACCTCAGAGCTAAGGCGGGCACCGGCAACACCTCGCTTGCAAAGATCCCCGATAATGTTAAGATCACCGTGACCAATGTCTATACCGAGACAAGTACCGGTATGGTTTGGGGTTATACGACTTACAACGGAAAAACCGGTTGGGTATCGCTTGATTACTGCGTATATGTTTCGGCGCTTCCCACAACAGCGCCCACTACGGTCAAACCCACTACGGCTCCCACAACGGCAGCTCCCACAACGACGGTTCCGCCCACAACGGCGGCTCCGACAACAACAGTTCCCGTTACCGAGCCCACCGAGGAGAAAACGACCGGTCCTATTTATGAGGATCCCGTTGTTCAGACCGAGCCTTCCGAGACCGAGCCTTCCGAGGATGCGACAGCGGAGTTTATCGGGCTGGGCAAGGGCGATATAAACGCCGACGGCGAGATCAACGTCAAGGACGCCACACTGATCCAGAGATATGTAGCTTATATCGAGGAACTCACTGTTGAGCAGATGGAATGGGCCGACTTTGATTTTGACGGATTCGTAACGGTTTCGGATGTAACAGAGATGCAGAAGTTCCTTTCGGGATACAACTGCTGATATTCAAAATACTTAATCAAAAACAATTAAAACCGGCGGTGAGCGATCACCGCCGGTTGTTTGTATTATTGGCATTATGCCATTGATTTGATTATTCGGTGATCTCTGCCGCCGCTCTCTGGATCAGTGTAACGTCTGAGATCGTGTAAAAGCCGTCCTTATTCATGTCTGCTACTGCAAGCGCCTCGTCGTCAAGCTCTGTCAGCAGAGCGATATGCTTTTGCAGCACGGTCGCGTCGCTGATATCCACAACGCCGTCAAGGTTAACGTCGCCCGGCTGAGGGGGGCGTTTTTTCGTCAAAGCCTTGATCGAGAACGTACCGCCGTAATCGTCGCTGTTCTTCTGCTTGTACCAGTCCGTCAGGTCGAGGATTTTACCTTCGCAGGTCACATAGCTCTGATCCTTCTGCGCCTGGTGGAAAAATGTGAATGTACCGGATGAAGTCAGCCACTCGCAAACGCCGACCGAAGGCGTGCCGCCGGAAGCGGGCGAGCCTATCCTGACAGCAACGCTGCCCTCTCCGTTAGGAACCTCAAAGTCGTCAAAATCCGCGCATATGTAGCCGGGATAATCGACCGTTGAGCTGTAGAGCTCTGTCCAAGCGTTCTCGTCGCTGTCGGGAACGCCGTTTTTATCGGGAACATAGTAAACGGAATAGGCGGAGCCCACGGAGGTGGATTCAAAGATCACCTTGTCGAGCATCGGGTAATCTCCGTCAAAGTCGAAGGTTTGGAACGCGGTCAGCTCGGGCTCCTTTATATAATCAAATTCCCAGGTAGCGCCGAAAATCTCATTCTGCAAATACTTCATCTTGTCCGTTATCGGCTCGACCGACATTATCTGAAACGACGGTTTGAACTTCGAGGCGTTGAAAATATCCTTGTCGTAGTAGGATATCCGGAAGCAGCCGTTGTCGCCCCAAAAATCGCCCCAGCTGTTTTTAACTATCCACGCGCCGTTGCCCCGGGGCTCGTCGTTAAAATTCGAGGCGGAGTAGTTGTCGTCCCAGCCCACTATCTCAACCGCGTGGCCTGATCCGCCGGTGCTGTCGGGCGGCGAATAGTAGGAATATGTTTCGTAGTTCATGTATTGAGCCGCTTGGGTGTAGTAGGTGCTGATGCCTCCGCTCTCCATGATCGCCCTCTTGATCGTGTCGGGATCCTCACGGGACAGATACCTGATCTCCTTCACGCCGTAATCCGTTAGATCCGTCGGGATAGAGTCGGGAGTGTCGATGCTGAAATCAATGACCGGCAGCTTGCTTTGATTTACCGGCCCCTGCCATGAGGTGAAGTAACCGGGCATGATCTTCGCCCTGCCGAAATCGGTGTAGCTGCGCATCCAGCCCTCTTCGTTATCGCGCTGAGTACCCCAGAGGTTCGCGTGATCCACCGACATATCGCCGTTGTAAAGGCCGTTTTTGAGCAGGAACGACTCATACGTTCCGAGCGCTCCGTAGACCCAGCAATCGTTGTATTTCTGGTTTTTAGCCGGGGAAACATAGCCGAGATCGACCGAGTTATAGGCGGAAGGGAGATTTGACGTTCCGAGCGGCGCGTCGTCCTTTGAAGCTTTTGCCAAAGCGCTCGGAACAGGGAACGTCTCGTCCTCGTTTATCTCCGCCGCCGACGCCGAGATCCCAAACGTCGGGATCAGCAGCGCGCATGCCGCGGCGGCTGACAGCGCCCTTATCATATTTTTGTTTTTTCTCATCATAATACCTCGGAAAATCCAAATTAAATCGTAAAGCTTTGAATTAAAGTATATTATATCAAACATTTGAGCATATGTAAAGAATAATTATTAACCAAAAAGCAAAGGCTGTTTTTAGATAAATCAGAAAAGGACTGAGCAAATGCACCTGAGAACCGACCTCGCGGTTGAGGCGAGGGAAATAGCAGGAGACAGGGTAGGAGGAGTCGACTTCAAAACCTACAGCGAGAGCGGACTTTCGATCTCGCGCCTGACCGTTAAGACCGAAAAGGCAAAACAGACCCTGGGCAAGGAACTGGGGACTTACATCACGATCTCCCTTCCGTCGCTGACCGATAACTTCTCGGCGACCGACAGGCGGCTAAAGACGATCGGAAACGAGATCCGCAGGCTCCTTCCGGTAAACGGGCTTATTCTTGTGGCGGGGCTCGGCAACGAGGAGATAACCCCCGACTCGCTCGGTCCCAAAACCGCGCTCAAGGTGCTGGCGACAAGGCATATCAGGGGAGAGCTTGCGCGCGCGTCGGGGCTCGACGGACTGCGCCCGGTGGCGGTGATGAATACGGGAGTTACGGGTCAGACCGGCATAGAAACGGGGGAGTACATCCTCAGCGTTGTAAAGCGGATCCGACCGAACGCCGTGGTAGCGGTCGACGCGCTCGCCTCGCGCAGGCTTGAAAGGCTCGGCACCACGCTCCAGATCAGCGACGCCGGTATCTCGCCGGGCGCCGGTGTGGGCAATCACCGCACAAAAATAAACAGCGAGACCGTCGGAGTTCCAGTGATCTCGGTCGGAGTGCCGACCGTCGTTGACGTCCAGACGCTTGCCGGCGACCTGCTCGGAGAAGTGGGGGAGAAGGAGCTGCCAAAGCTTGCCAAAAGCATGGTCGTGATCCCCCGGGAGATAGACCTGCTGACGGAACGGGCGTCAAGACTGCTTGGCTTCGCGCTCAACGCCGCGCTGCAGGAGCGCTTCGAGCTCAAAGAGCTTGTCGAGCTGATGTAATATTTTAGTCTGACCCGAGCATATATATACTCGGGTGGTAATGTGAAAATCAAAGGAAAAATACTGAAAATATCCAAAGCCGCCGCGGCGTTCGTCCTTGTGACCTTGGCGGCTTTTTGCGTTTTGCGTAGGCTTCCGGAGTGCTTCGATCCGCAGAGCGGAGCGCTCGCAGCCGCCGCTTTTACCCTGACCGACGGCATTTATCCCGTTCAGGCAGGAACCGAGCCCGAGTCCGCGGAGGATACCCTTCCGGCTGAGCAGACGGCTCCGAGCGACAGCTCCGAAGCCGCTTCCGCCCTTGCCGTAGCGGATCATAAGCGCGATAAATCGGGATATTACGACAGCTTTGCCCCTCATACAGGGGAGGAAAAGCTCGACGTCGCCGAAAAGCAGATCGGTTTTGACGGCACGGCGGTCGGCGACTGCTGCGTAAAGAACAAAACCGGGCTCGATTTTGACTTTGAGGGCATGCTCAATAAGCCGCTGACCTTCAAGACTCAGAAAAATTCCGCTCAGCCTCAGGTGCTTATCTATCACACCCACACAAGCGAGGCGTACCTTGACGAGAGCGTCGATTATTTTTACGAGAGCTACTATTCGCGCACGCAGAACACCGATTTCAGCGTGGTGGCTGTGGGCGACAGGATCGCCGCGGAGCTCGAGAAAAACGGAATAAAAACCCTTCACGACACCACGGTGCACGATTCCACATACAACGGAGCCTACGACCGCAGCGCTCAGACCGTTGCCGCCGATATGGCGGAGAACAGCTCGATCAAGGTGGCGCTCGATATCCACCGCGACGCGCTCGGTACCGAGGCGCGCAAGGTGAAGCCCGTATTTGACTGCAACGGAAAACAGGCGGCTCAGATAATGATCCTGTCGGGCTGCGATTACTACGGCGAAAGGGATTTTGACAACTGGCAAAACAACCTGAGCTTCGCGCTAAAGCTCCAAAACACCGCGGAGCAGATGTACCCGGGAATGACGCGACCGCTGAGCTTTGATTTCTTCGCCTACAACGAGTACATATGCGACGGCTCGCTGCTGATAGAGGTCGGCTCCGACGCCAATTCCATAGAGGAGGCGGAGATCACCGGAACCCTGCTCGGAAAAGTGCTGGCAAGGGTGCTGAGCTGAATACTCGGTACAAGGCTCAAATCCGTGAAAATTAATACTTGCAATAGTATCTCGGTTTTGGTATAATAACTATATATGCTTATTGATTAAATGCCGAAATATATCGTGAGGTATTCATATGAAGTATAACAAGCTTATTTCGGGCGCGCTGGCGGTCGTATTCGGCGTGATACTGCTGATATTCGGAACCGTCGGTGTGTTCGCGGATAATGACGATAACCCGAGCGTGCTGGACGAGCCGACGGAAACCGCGTATATTGAACCGGAGACCGAGCCATTCCAGCCCGAGACCGAGGCTCCTCAGCCCGAGACCGAGCCATTCCAGCCCGATACCGAGGCTCCCCAGCCCGAGACCGAGGCTCCTCAGCCCGAGACCGAGCCGGCGGAGACCGAAGCTCCCACCGAGGAACGTCCGACAGACAATTTCATAAACAATATTATCGATCCCGATCCCGACACCACGTACTTTAATCCCCCGACCGTTCCCAAAACGGTGAGCCAAAAGACATATTCTACAAACTATGTGTTCGGCATCACCTCGTGGATCTGCGTCGGAGTAGGCATTATAGTTATCCTCGCCGTAGCGATCAGCACAAAGGTCGGCGGCAGGAGCGGTCAGGGTATAAGATGAGTCTTAAAATCGGCAACGTCGCGCTGAGGTCGCGCGTATTGCTTGCGCCGATGGCGGGAATAAGCGACAGAGCCTACCGCGAGCTTTGCGTAAGCTTCGGAGCCGCTATGTGCGTGAGCGAGATGGTCAGCTCAAAGGCGCTCTCCTTCAAGGATAAAAAGAGCGAGGAGCTGATGAAGCTATCTTGTGACGAGCGTCCCTGCGGCGTCCAGATATTCGGCGACGACCCTGATACAATGGCTCGGGCGGCGCTTTCCGCCATGAAGAACGAGCCCGATATTATAGATATAAACATGGGCTGTCCGGCTCCGAAGATCAGCGGCAGCGGAAGCGGCTGCGCGCTTATGAAGGATCCTGAGCTATGCGGAAGGATCGTAAACGCGGTGGTCGGGGTAAGCCCCGTACCGGTTACGGTAAAGATCCGCAAGGGCTGGGACGATCAAAGCGTAAACTGCCTCAGGGTAGCTGAGATCTGCGAGCAGGCAGGAGCCTCCGCCGTCACCATTCACGGCAGGACGCGTCAGCAGTTCTACAAGCCTCCCGTTGATTACGAGATCATCCGCGAACTAAAGCAGACCGTCGGTATTCCCGTGATAGCCAACGGCGATATCGACTCCGCTCAAAAGGCTAAGCATGTACTTGACATAACCGGAGCGGATTTTGTCATGGTCGGCAGGGCAAGCTTGGGCAATCCGTGGATCTTTTCTCAGATAAACTCCTACCTCGAGGCTCCCGAAAAACCGCTGTATTACCCCACCCTTGAGGAAAAGCTCGGCGTGATGTGTTCGCATATCGAAAAAATGGTTCAGTACAAGGGCGAGTACATAGCGCTGAGACAGGCGCGCAAGCTCGTCATGGGCTATTTTAAAGGGATAAGGGGCGCCGCGTCGCTCAGGAACGAGGCAGGCAGGATATCGACCTTAGACGATTTATACGCGTTAAAAAACAAGGCGTTAAATATATGAATAATCAAACAATATAAAGGGGAAGTTGAAAATGAGTGAATTAACAAACATCAAGTCTCTTGAGTATCTTATGGAGTATGATCCCGCCGTCGGCAACGCGATGAACGACGAGCTTAAAAGACAGAGACGCAACCTTGAGCTGATCGCGAGCGAAAATATCGTTACCCCGGCCGTTATGGCGGCTATGGGCAGCCATCTCACAAATAAATACGCCGAGGGTTATCCCGGAAAGCGTTACTACGGCGGCTGCGAGTGCGTTGACGTCGTAGAGGAGATCGCCCGTCAGCGCGCGTGCGAGCTTTTCGGAGCCGAGCACGCCAATGTTCAGCCCCACTCGGGCGCTCAGGCGAACACGGCTGTTTACTTTGCCATGCTCGAGCCCGGCGACACCGTAATGGGCATGAACCTCAACGAGGGCGGACACCTTACCCACGGCTCGCCCGTTAATATCTCGGGCAAATACTTCAACTTTGTGCCCTACGGCGTCGACAGCGTGACCCACCGCATCGACTACGACAAGGTGCTCGAGATCGCAAAGGAGTGCAAGCCCAAGCTGATCGTTGCAGGCGCTTCGGCATATCCCAGGATCATCGACTTCAAAAAGCTCAGAGAGATCGCCGACGAGGTCGGCGCGTACCTGATGGTAGATATGGCGCATATCGCAGGTCTTGTAGCGGCAGGCGTTCATCCCAATCCCGTTCCTTACTGCGAGTTTGTCACCACTACAACTCACAAGACCCTCCGCGGTCCCAGAGGCGGTCTTATCCTCTGCCGCGAGGAGTTCGCCAAGCAGATCGACAAGGCCATTTTCCCCGGAACCCAGGGTGGCCCCCTCATGCACACCATCGCCGCCAAGGCAGTGTGCTTCGGCGAGGCGCTCAAGCCCGAGTTCAGGGAGTACGGCGCCAAGATCGTGTCAAACTGCAAGGCGCTTGCCGAAGGACTCACAAAGCGCGGCGTAAAGCTCGTTTCCGGCGGAACCGACAACCACGTGATGCTGCTTGACCTCCGCGATACCGGCGTTACCGGCAAGGAGCTCGAGGCGCGTCTTGACGACTGCTACATCACCGTTAACAAGAACACCATCCCCGGCGAGCCGCTTTCTCCGTTCGTTACCAGCGGCGTAAGGATCGGCACTGCAGCCGTGACCACAAGAGGCCTCAACGAGGAGGACATGGATCTTATCGCCGAGTACATCACCCTTGTTCTGAACGACTACGAGAACAGCAGGGACAAGGTAAGAGCCGGCGTAGAGGCCATCTGCAAAAAATATCCCTTGTACGAATAATCAAAGATTACTGTCGCGGGGCGGGCTTTGCTCGCCCGCGATTTTTAAATTCCGATTTTTGGTGAAGAATATGAACAAACCATTGGCAGACCGCTTCAGACCGAAAACACTCGGCGAGATCGTTGGTCAGCGCCATCTTATAGCCGAGGGCAGGCCGCTCAGAAAAATAATCGAAAGCGGAGAGATCCCCAACCTGATCTTCTACGGTCCGTCGGGAGTCGGCAAGACGACGCTCGCTACCTATATCGCCAACAAAACCCATAAAACCCTGAAAAAGCTGAACGGCACCACAGCCTCGACCGCGGACATAAAGGCTATCGTCTCCGGACTCGATACCTTTGAGGGGATCAACGGCGTGCTGCTCTACCTCGACGAGATACAGTATTTCAACAAAAAGCAGCAGCAGACCCTGCTCGAGTACATCGAAAACGGCAGCATAACCCTGATCGCGTCCACCACCGAGAACCCGTATTTTTACGTCTACAACGCGATCCTCAGCCGCTGCACGGTGTTCGAGTTCAAGCAGGTGGAGCCCGACGAGATCGCCAAGGCTCTCGACCGCGCCGCCGGTCTGCTCTCCGAGGAGCAGGGAACAACGATAGAGCTTGATCCCGAGGCGGCAAAAAAGATCGCCTACGGCTGCGGAGGAGACGTCCGCAAGGCGCTCAACGCGCTCGAGCTCTCGGCAATAGCCTCCGACTCCGTCGGCGGAGTCAGGCGGATCACCGCGGAGACCGCCTCCCAGCTTGTGCAGAAAAGCTCTATGCGCTACGACAGGGAAGGCGACGAGCATTACGATATTTTGTCTGCATATCAAAAAAGCATGCGGGGCTCCGACCCCGACGCGGCGCTGCATTATCTCGGCAGACTCATTGAGGCAGGCGATCTTCCCGGAGCGTGCCGCAGGCTGATGGTATGCGCCTGCGAGGACGTGGGTCTCGCTTATCCGCAGCTTATCCCGATCGTAAAGTCGTGCGTGGATATCGCTCAGGCGGTCGGACTGCCCGAGGCGAGGATCCCGCTTGCCGACGCGGTGGTGATGGTCTGCAACGCTCCCAAGTCGAACTCGGCGTATCTGGCGATAGACGGCGCTCTGCGAGACATCCGCGCCGGAAATTCGGGTCCCGTGCCGCGCCGGCTTCAAAACAAGCACTTTGACGGCGAGGACAATCAAAACAAGGGGCAGCACTACATCTATCCGCACGACTGCCCGAACCACTACACATACCAGCAATATCTTCCCGACGCCATCAGGGACAGGCGCTATTACGAATACGGCGACAACAAAAACGAGCAGGCGTTCAAGGCGTATTGGGACAGGATAAAAAACAAATAAAGTGATAATTCACAGAGGGCGTTGATTTTTGCCCTCTGTTTTTTCCTCTATAGGTAAAATGACCAAAAAAACACGCTGTTTTTTGTCAGCCAAAAAATAAGTTAATTCTAAAAAGGAAAAAATAAAAAAACTAATTATTGTAAACTAATAGTGTACAATGCGGAAAAATAGTTTTCCGCCAGATTCTATGTTATGGAGGGACTTCTTATGGCAAAGAAACAACACAAATTTTTATGCCTTGTGCTGTGCTTAGCCCTTATTCTCACATCCGTTCTCATGGGAACGATCAGCGCGTTCGCCACGGCAGGCGACACCGTTTATGTAAGGGCAAACAACGGCTGGACAAATCTCCACTGTTATATGTGGACTGACGGCGCCGGCAACAACGGAAACTGGCCGGGCGTAAAAATGACCCTTGTAAAGGATGACATTTATTCTTACAAGGTAACGGGAAGCTGGAACAAGATCATCTTCAACGTCGGCAGCAACGCTAATCAGACAAGCGATCTTAGCTATCCCGGAAAGACAAACCAGATCTACGACCTTAAAAACGGCACGTGGTCTACGTATGAGGACGCTCCGACAGAGACTACCGTATCGGGCGCCACAACTTCTCCGGTACAGCCCACAACAGCTTCTTCGACCAACGGCACTACCGTTTTCTACAAGAACACAAAGAACTGGTCGACTCCTTATTGCTATATGTGGACTGACGGTGCCGGCAACAACGCAAACTGGCCGGGCGAGGCTATGACCAAGGTAGAAGACGACGTTTGGATGTACACCGCTTCCAAGACATTCGCTAACTGCATTTTCAGCAACAACGGTTCGGATCAGACATCCAACCTTACAGCGCACGACGGTCAGATCTATGACAACGGTACATGGAAGGTCTACGACCTGAGCGACCTGCGCGTAAAATCATATACAGCCGATCCCGCGACCGACATCTATCCCGGTATGGACGTGACCCTCAGCGCTGACGCGAGCAACAAGAACGGCGCGGCTGTATACTACAAGTTCTCCGTAACAAACGCGAGCGGCGGAACCTCCGTGATCTCAGACTTCGGCACAGCCAAGTCGGTAACATGGACTCCTCCTGCCGCAGGAACATATACAGTCAAGTTTGACTTTAAGGATACCGAGGAAAACGAGAACAGCCGCAGCCTTTCGCTCACTGTTTCGGACGACTCCTCCGTATCAAAGCCGATCCTCAAGAGCGTTTCTCCCGCCAACCTCAATGTTATCAAGGCAGGCGTTCCCACGACCGTTTCGGTAACGGCCGGCGGCGGAAAGACCGGAACGAACCTCCTGTTCTACAAGTACGTTGTCACCGATCCCAACGGCGTTAACAACACGCCTTATTATACGCTCAACAACACTTACCGGTTCACACCGACAATGGTAGGCGACTACACCGTAAGCGTATATGTCCAGGCTTCGGACAACTCGACGGTAACAAAGACCTATACCTACACGGCTACCTCAGACGGTCCCGTCCCGACTGTTGCTCCCACAACAGCACAGCCCACTACCGAGAAGCCCACAACGGTTCAGCCCACTACCGAGAAGCCCACAACGGTTCAGCCCACTACCGCAAAGCCCACAACGGTTCAGCCTACAACGGAAGTCAATCCCGGATATCAGAAGGGCGACGCCAATATGGACGGTAAGTTCGATATCAAGGACGCAACGTATGTTCAGATGCACGTTGCTCAGTATTCCGAGGCGAGCTACATCATTGTTTCCGTAGCGGATATGAGCGGCGACGGAGTTATCACGGTTCTCGACGCTACGATGATCCAGAAGGAACTTCTCAAATAATTCCATAAAAGAATAATTTAATATGATTTAAGCAAATTTTCAGGGGGTAAAAAAATGACGCAAATGAAAAAGATTTGCGCCGTCCTGCTGGCTTTAATCATTGCTGTTTCGGTTGGAGTATTCACAACCACAGCCGCAGTGACCTCGGAAGATTCCAAGGTCACTTCTGCTAATGAGCAGATTATTGTCCACGCAAGGCAGGCCGGCCTTACGCAGCCTTACATCTATCTTTGGAACTCGCTTCCTACCAACAGCGCCATGTCGCAAAGCTATCCCGGCGAAAAAATGACAGCCTCGGGCGACTGGTTCAACTACACTGTCACAGGCGTTACAAAGGTAAACGCGCTCATCACCGACGCCGACGGCAAGCAGTACTCAAGAGAGCAAAAGCTCACTACAAATGCCGGCGCTACTCAGGAGTGGTGGTTCGACAACGGCAAGTGGGCAAAGTACGATCCCGACGAGCCCGACCCGATCGACTCCTCCGATCCGCGCGAGGATACGCTTTACTTTGTAATGACAACGCGTTTTTATGACGGCGACACCGGCAACAATGTTCACTGCTGGGACGACCACGTAGCGAACAATCCCGACTCCGACCCCGCGTGGAGAGGCGACTTCAAGGGACTTGCCGACAAGCTCGACTACATCAAGGCGCTCGGCTTCAACGCTATCTGGGTAACTCCCGTAGTTACAAACGCGTCGGGCTACGACTACCACGGCTATCACGCCATGGATCTGAGCACGGTCGATTTCCGCTATGAAAGCTCTGACTTCACATATGAAGATCTTATCTACGAAGTCCACCAAAAGGGCATGAAGATCTATCAGGACGTAGTTCTTCAGCACACAGGTAACTTCGGCGAATCCTACTTCTGTCCGCTCTTTGAGAAGGACACTACAAAGGATCTCTCCAACCTTAAGGAGTCAATGATCCCCACAAAGTATCTGCTCGACTCCTACGGCCTCAGCTCTGCTGCCGATTACTGGGCTCAGCCCGACGGGACGCAGTATAATCAGAGGCTCAACCTGATGAAGAACGTGACCTACCCGGGCGATGTCGGCAACAGCACAACAGGTAAGCCCGAGACTAAGGATTACGAAATGACAAAGATGTCTACCAGCGACAAATACAACCCGAACAACTACTACCATACGGGTTACTTCCAAAATCCAAACTACGACGACTGGACGACAAAGTTCTCGCAGATCGCCGGCGACTGCGTTGACCTCAACACCGAGAATCCCGCGGTAGCGGAGCATGTTGTTGAAGCGTACAGCAACTACATCGACATGGGTGTAGACGGTTTCCGCGTTGATACCGTAAGGCACATCCCTCGCCTGACTCTCAATATGATGTTCAACGACCAGCTCCACGACGCCGCAAGAGCGGCAGGCAAGCCCAACTTCCTTATGTTCGGCGAGATCTGCACGCGCTATACTCAGGTATGGTACCGCGGCCACGCCGAGGAATCCGCTCCCTACTACACATGGAAGGAGAGCAACCCCAAGTGGGCGAACAGCTGGAACTGGGGCACCTCCCCGGAGGAGATCAACGACAATATGAACCTGACGTTCGATCACTACAAGGCGGAGGACAACCCGAACACCCAGCCCACTTCGACAAACGCTACGCTCAGCGGAGTCAGCTACCACAAGCCCGACCGCTCAAAGGCTTCGGGAATGGAAGCTATCGACTTTACGATGCACAGAATGTTCGGCTCGGCGAGCAGCGCATTCGGTATCGCCAAGAGCTCCGACAAATACTACAACGACGCTACCTACAACGTAATGTACGTTGATTCTCACGACTACGCTCCCGAGCAGCCCGATGAGTTTACACGCTTTACGGGCGGCGAGCAGGCTTGGGCGGAGGACCTCGACCTTATGTTCACCTTCCGCGGAATCCCCTGCGTATACTACGGCTCGGAGATCGAGTTCAAGAAGGGCGAGCTTATCGACAAGGGCACGCTCATTTCGCTCGAAAATTCCGGCAGAGCATACTACGGCGACAACCTCGAGGGCGAAGTTACCGCTACCGATTTCAGCAAGTACACCGCTTCGGGCACAGTTAAAACAACGCTCGAAAAGCCGCTGTCACAGCACCTTATGAAGCTCAACGCTATCAGGCGCGCAGTCCCCGCCCTCCAAAAGGGACAGTACGCGGTAGCTAACGGCAACATAGCTTACATCCGCCGTTATACCGAGGGCTCGCTCGACAGCCTCGCCTGCGTAACGATCTCGGGCGGCGCTACCTTCAACGGCGTTCCCAACGGCAAGTATATCGACGCTGTAACGGGCGATCAGTTGACTGTTTCAAACAATACTCTCACCGTTCCGTCAATAGGCGCGGCTAATATGAGAGTATATGTCTGCTGCGCGACCGGCTTCAAGGGAATCTCAGGCAGGATCGGAACCGCAACAAAGTACCTCAAGTAATTACAATTAAAGATTAACAATTAACAATAAGGGCTGCTGATCGAAAGGTTGGCAGCTCTTTTGAGTTAAGAGTTAAGAGTTATTAGTCGCTCCGATTTAAAAAAGCACACTCTGTCATCTCGACCAAGTGAAGCGAAGCGTAACGCGCGGAGAGAGCCCCTTCCTCTCGCTGTCATTCCGACCAACGCGGAGGAATCCCCTTGATAGGAAGCAACCGCTCACCGACAAGGGGATCTCTCGACTTCGTGTTGTTTCGCTTAGGCTCAACAACATTCCGCTCGAGATGACAAATATTTTTTACGGAGCGAACTTATTACTTTACTGATTTTGAAAGGATATCATTGTATTCGATAAAATCCAAAAAAGTTTAAAAATAAAAGTAACCAAACGCCGATTTGGCGCGTTTTATTAACAGAGGGGTGATAAAATGTCGGAAAAAAAGCTGGCAGGCTTAACGTACGAGCAGGTTGTGCATAAGTATGCCCAAACCGTGACGAGCGTCTGTATAATGCGTTTACAGAATTATACTGATGCCGAGGACTGCTTCCAGAACGTATTTGTCAAGCTCTACGCAAAATCACCCCGATTTTCCGACGAAACACACCTCAAGGCTTGGCTTATCCGAGTCGCGATCAACGAATGCAACAGCTTTTTGAGAAAAAACCGCGGCATTGTTTCGCTTGATGAAGCAAAGGAGAAGGCGGTCGACTTTACCGAGGACAGCAGAGATATCTCGTGGGCGCTTTTTAAAACCCCTCAAAAGTACCGCGTGGTTTTGTATCTCTATTACTGCGAGCAGTACAAGGTCAGGGAGATCGCCGATATCCTCAAAATAAGCGAGAGCGCCGTCAAGGCGCGCCTCACCCGAGGCCGTGAAAAGCTGAAAGAAATCTATGGAGGTGATTAAGCGTGGATAAGTTCAATTGCGACCAACTGAAAAACGTAAAAGTTCCCGAAGCATGGATCGAAAACGCGCTCAATATTCCAAAAAAGAAAAATACCTCCGCAGCGCCAAAAAAGCTTTTCCGCATGGCGGCAGGTATTGCGGCTTGCGTTGTTATAGCCGCGGCTGTAATGTTCTCAATGCTGTTCGGAATTAACAAAAACGTAAGCCTTACCGCCCCTCATCCCGACCCCTCTCAGGCGGATATCATTTCCGGCGGAACCGCTCCGAATACAACACACGGCACCGAAGCCCCGTCGGGAATACCGCCTGTATTCATAACCTATAACGATCAAAGCCCAACGACCGTCACCGAGCCTGGTGAAAGCGGCAGTAATGACGGCTCCGATCCCGAGGAGCAGCAAACGACCTCTGCTTCAACAGCGGCAGACAGCGCGGACGATCGGCATGAGACCACCTTGCCGGACGATACGGAGGAAGAAACTGTCCCGGCAGCTACAACCGTCCCCTCGGTTGAAGGCTCAACGCCGACTCAGGGCAGCGCTGCCGTTTCGGGCTGTACGCTTTTGACACATATTGAGCCATCGCTCGCGGCAGGAGAGGTTTATTGCAGACTGGAGGGAGAAAACGGCGAAGTATTGGGAGATAAAAATCCATTTGCCGCGTCGCATCTGGCAATCAAGGAAAACAGAGGAAACAACAGGGTCTTATTGACATACCGGCTTCCTCAGTCCGAGGCTGAGATCGCGGACGGAAGGTTTTTTTCCGTCTTGTTTTATGATTCCGACGGAGTCGAGCTAAAGAAGAGCGCTCCAGTTGTCATATACAAGGAGCTCTATTTTATGTTTAATTAGGAGAGATAATGAAAAAGCTTTCGATACCCCTGCTTGCGGCAATATGCGCCGCGCTGGTTTACTTTATGATCAGCGGCGCGTTCGTCAGGAATATCCCCGAAAACAGAGGAGTAAGATACATCGGCTCGCAAAGCCGAGTTGCTGCTAAAAATGATGATGAAATAAAATACTCGCTTTGCTTTGAAAACCTGACGGAAAAACAATTCAGGTTTTGCGTTTACGGCGTTTTCGGCAGCGATCTGAGGTTATCAGGGCTTGATGAAAACGGTATTCTGAAAGAAGCGGTTTTGCAGCCGTACGAAAAAGCGAATATTGATTTTATTTTCAAAACCGCCGCGCGGAAGCCGCTTGAGGATGTTGTTATTATCGGGGAATACAATCAGTACCACGCGACCGTCGGCGAAAGCCTTTCCCTGATCACGTCGTGAAAAACGGCAAACAAAAACCGGCATGGAACCGAAAAAGCTCCATGCCGGTATTGAAATTTTAAATTAAACCTCTATGCTCTTGATAGCGTCAAACTCGTCTGTGATCTCCTTTGAAGGTTTCTTTGTGACGAGCGAAACGATGACGTTTACGATAAGCGCGAGCGGGAAGCCGACTGCCAGTGAGTAAAGGCCGGTGGTGTTTGCCAAAAGGTCGCCGTTAACAATCGGCAGATAGTCCCAAACGATAACGGTCAGCGCGCCGGTAGCCATACCCGCGATAGCGCCGGGGAGGTTAGAGCGCTTCCAGAACAGCGCGAGCAGTACGACCGGACCGAACGCCGAGCCAAAGCCTGCCCATGCGTCGGAAACGAGTCCCATAATGCTCGAGCCGGGATCGAGGGCGATAAGGAACGCGATCACCGCTACAACAACTACCGCGATCTTGCCTACCCAAAGCGCGGTTTTCTCAGAGGCGTTCTTCTTGATAACGCCCTTGAACATATCCTCGGATACCGCGGAGGCGGTAACGAGGAGCTGGCTGTCAGCGGTTGACATAATAGCCGCGAGGATACCGCAGAGGAAGATTCCGCCGACAAAGATCAGGACTCCGTTTGTGGAGAATACCTGCTGGATAAGGCGGATAAACGCGGTCTCGCTGTTGGCGTCTGTAAGCTGAGAGGTGAGGAACGCCCTTGCGATAAGACCGATAAGGCAAGCCGCCGTGAGGGAGATGATTACCCAAACGATAGCGATCTTTCTTGACTTCTTGACCTCGGCGTCGTTCTTGATCGCCATAAAGCGGATGATGATGTGCGGCATTCCGAAGTAACCGAGTCCCCAAGCGAGGCTCGAAATGATCGAGTTAGCCGAGATAGTGCTTCCGTCGGCGTTCTTTGTAAAGCTGAGGAAGTTTGCGGGATCGCTGACTCCGTTAGCGGTAAGCGCTGGGGCAAAGCCGTTGTCCCATGTAAGGATCGCATAAGCGATGATCGGAACGGCAAGGATAGCGACGAGCATCAAAAGACCCTGGATAAGGTCGGTGGTGCATACCGCTCTGAAGCCGCCCATAAAGGTGTATACGAGGATTACGACCGAGGCGATGATAAGGCCGATCAGGTAAGCTGTCTTGTCCATTTCGCCGCCGGTGCCGTGGCCGAAGAGCGTAGCGAAGAGCTTTGCGCCGGAGCTGAACGCCGAAGCGGTGTAAACCGCGAAGAAGATTGCGATGATAACGGCGGAAACGATCTTGATAACGCCCTTTTTATCGCGGTAGCGGTTCTGGAAAAAGCTCGGGATAGTCAGCGAGTTTCCGGCTACGATCGTGTATTTCCTCAGTCTTGAGGATACTATGTACCAGTTGAGGACAGTACCGATAAGCAGACCTACCGCGATCCACGCCTCGCCGGTTCCGGCAAGGTAGATCGAACCGGGCAGTCCCATCAGCAGCCATCCGCTCATATCGGAAGCCTGAGCCGACATAGCGGCGGTCCATCCGCCGAGGTTACGTCCGCCGAGGAAGTAGTCCTCATTGTTCTTTGTCTTTCTTGAGTACACTACGCCGATCACGATCATTATGACCATGTAAACGGCAAATGCGCTCAGGACGATAATGTTTTCTTTTGTCAAAAAATTTCCCTCCTGAAATAATTGTTTGCATAATATACGCGCAAGTAATATTTTAGCACATTAAAGCAAAAAAATCAAGACAAAATGTAACAAATCTATGGAAAATACCGCAAAAATTGCACATCGCTCAATATTTAATTCCATAAACCTCCGTTAACGGTTGATTTACTCTGTAAAAAGTAATATAATACATATATATGTGATAAATTAATATTCTATAATAGAATTAAATTCCGACAACCGAAAGGGTGTAAATATGGATTTTGTAAAAAGAACATGGGCGGAGATCTCGCTTGACGCCGTAAAGCATAATTTTAACGTGATAAAAAGCAAAACCGGCGGCGCAAAACTCTGCTGCGTTGTAAAGGCGGACGGCTACGGCCACGGCGCCGTTGAGCTCGCCGGAGTTTACGAGGAGCTCGGAGCGGACTGGTTCGCCGTATCGAATATCGACGAGGGTATCGAGCTGCGCGATTCGGGTATCGGGCTGCCGATCCTGATCTTGGGCTACACTCCCGTAAAGGACGCGCGCCGACTCGCTCAGTACGATATCTCTCAGGCGGTGTTCTCGCTCGGCTACGCGCGCTCGCTCTCGGATGAATGTCAAAAGGAGGGCGTCAAAGTTAAGATCCATATCAAGGCGGACACGGGCATGAGCCGTATCGGTTTTATGTGCCAGCAGTTCCCGAGGGATGAATATTCCATAAAGGAAATATGTGAGGCGTGCGCACTGCCGAACCTCGTTGCGGAAGGTCTGTTCACCCACTTCTGCGTTTCGGACGAGGGCGAAGAAGGCAGAGCGTTCACCGAGCGCCAGTATGAAAACTTTATCCATGTCAAAAACGCCCTTGATGCTGCCGGGCTGAATATAAAGCTCTGCCACTGCTCAAACAGCGGCGCTATCGAGGATTACGACTTTGCATACTGCGACATGGTCAGAGCCGGTATCATCCTCTACGGACTCGCGCCGTCGCCAAAGCTCCGCGGCAAGCTCGATCTAAAGCCCGTCATGACGCTCAAGACCTCTGTCGCTTATGTCAAGGAGCTCAAAAAGGGCGCAGATATCTCCTACGGAAGAACTTTCACCGCGCCCAAGGATATGAAGATCGCCACGGTGCCGATCGGATATGCCGACGGATATGTCCGCGCCAACGCCGCAAAAGGCTATATGCTGATAAACGGTCAAAAGGCCAAGATCGTCGGCAGGATCTGCATGGATCAGACCATGCTCGACGTCACCGATATCGACTATGTCGCTCAGGGCGACGAGGTGATTGTTTTCGGCACGGGCGAAAAAGGCGAGCCCACAGCGGATTCAATCGCCGAAAATACCGACACCATCAACTACGAGGTGGTTTGTCTTGTCGGCAAGCGCGTACCGCGCATTTACTACAAAAACGGTGTGATTACGGAAGTGATGTATAAGCTATGAGGATATTGGTCGTTGACGGAAACAGCGTCGTTAACCGCGCGTTTTACGGTATAAGACCGCTCACCAACAAGGACGGTCAGTTCACCCACGCGATTTACGGCTTTTTGACTATGCTTAATAAGATCCAGAACGAGGAAAACCCCGACGCGGTAGCGATCGCGTTCGATCTAAAGGCGCCCACGTTCAGACACAAGGCGTACAGCCTTTACAAGGCGAACCGCAAGGGGATGCCGCCCGAGCTCGCGTCACAAATGCCTTTGCTCAAGGAGCTTTTGGGACTTTTGGGCTACAGGACAGTCACCTGCGAGGGCTACGAGGCGGACGATATTCTCGGCACCTTTGCCGAGGCGTGCGACAAAAGCGGCGACGAGTGCGTTATTGCGACCGGAGACCGCGACAGCCTCCAGCTTGCGTCAAAAAACACCACGATCCACCTCTGCACAAATAAGCAGGACATCCGCTACACTCCGGAAAAGATCATGGAGGACTACGGCGTAACGCCGGCGGAGATGATCGAGCTAAAGGCTATACAGGGCGACGCCTCCGACAATATCCCCGGAGTAGCCGGTATCGGTCCCAAGGGCGCCGGCGACCTTATCAAAAGGTACCACAGCGTTAACTATATTTACGACCACCTCGACGAGCTCGAAATAAAGGACGGCGTGCGCAAAAAGCTCGCCGCTTCAAAGGAAAACGCGCTTATGAGCCGCATGCTCGGCGAGATCTGCCGAACCGCGCCGATCGACACGGATATCACGGACTACAAAGTAGAGATCGCCGACCGTCAAAAATGCGCCGATTATATGGCAAAACTCGAGCTATTTTCTTTATTGGAAAAATTCGGCCTTACCGATATCCCTCAGACCGCAGAGGAACCCGGGGAAACTCAGGCGCTTGAATTGGTCGAGAACGCGGATAATATTCCAATAAAGAATAATAATCTGTATTTCAACTTTGAAATTTCCGAAAAGGAATTAAAATCCTTCGCGGTGCTGGCGGACGGCAAAATATACACGAGCTCAGACCGCGAACTTTTTGAAAGTCTGCTCAAAAATCCGGAGCTTAAAAAATTCACCCGAGGCAGCAAGGCGCTCTTTGCCTACGCCGATAAAAACGGCTTTGAAATGACTCCGCCGGAGTTCGACACCGAGCTGGCGGCGTATCTGCTCAACCCCTCGGAGAAGGATTATTCCGACGAGCACCTGTGCATGATCTACGACATAGCCCTGCCGGCGGCTGAGGCTGAGGATAATTCAAAGTACCGCGCGCTCGCGGTTTACGATAAGCTCTGCGACAGGCTGAGCAACGAAATAAAATCAAACGAGCAGGAAAAGCTGCTCGACGAGATAGAAATTCCGCTTGCCGGAGTGCTCGCCAAGATGGAAAACGTCGGCTTCGCTGTGGACAGGCAGGGTATCGCCGACTACGGCGCCGCGCTTTCGCGGCAGATCGACGCGCTCGAGAGCGCTATCTACGAGCAGGCGGGTGGACAGTTCAATATCAATTCGCCCAAGCAGCTCGGCAAGGTGCTGTTCGAGGACCTCGGGCTTCCGGTAAAGAAAAAGACAAAGAGCGGCTACAGCACAAACGCCGAGGTTCTTGAGAGCCTTCGCTATGAGCACCCGATCGTCGATATGGTGCTCAGCTACCGCGCTTTGGCAAAGCTCAACTCCACCTACTGCGAGGGCTTGCTAAAGGTCATCGGCGGCGACGGAAGGATCCACTCCAATTTTAATCAGACCGAGACCCGAACCGGCAGGATCAGCTCCACCGAGCCGAATTTGCAGAACATCCCCGTCCGCACCGAGCTCGGCAGAGAGATGCGCAAGTTTTTCTGCGCTCAGGACGGATGGCTTTTGGTCGACGCGGACTACTCGCAGATCGAGCTGAGGGTGCTCGCGCATATCTCGGGCGACGAAAACATGATCGCCGCCTTCAAAAACAACGACGATATCCACGCGATCACCGCCTCTCAGGTGTTCAATATTCCGCTTGAAATGGTGACTCCGCTCATGCGCAGCCGCGCCAAAGCGGTCAACTTCGGTATCGTATACGGTATCGGCGCGTTTTCGCTGGGAAAGGATATCGGCGTATCAATGCGCGAGGCGTCGCAGTATATCAAAAGCTACCTCGCCCACTACAGCGGCGTTGACGATTATATGAAGCGCGTGGTCGAGCGCGCCAAGCTCGACGGCTACGTCGAGACGATGTTCGGCAGAAGGCGCTACCTTCCCGAGCTTAGCACGGGCAAGGCGATGACGCGCGCGTTCGGCGAGCGAGTCGCCAGAAATATGCCGATCCAGGGCACCGCGGCGGACATAATCAAGATCGCCATGGTCAGGGTCGACGACAGGCTAAAGCGCGAGAACATGCGCTCGCGCCTGATTTTGCAGGTGCACGACGAGCTTATCGTCGAATCTCCGGCGGACGAGGCGGAGCGCGCCGCGGAAATATTGCAGGAAGAAATGGAAAACGCCGTAAAGCTCAGCGTTCCGCTGACTGCCGACGCGGCTATGGGAAAGACGTGGTATGATGCAAAAGGATAGATATATAGCGTTCGTCTGCACGGGCAACACCTGCCGCAGCCCGATGGCGGAGGCGATCTTTAACAGGCTTTCGGACGAAAAGGGGCTCGGCGTAGGCGCCGTCAGCTTCGGAATGGCGGCGGCAAACGGAGTTCCGGCGTCGTTCAACGCTCAAAAGGCGTGCGAAGAGATCGGGATCGACCTCAGCCAAAAAAAGGCGAGCTTTATTTTTAACTACGATATCGCCCAGTTCGAGCGGTTTTACTGTATGTCGGACGAACACGCGATGATGCTCAGGGATTTTTGCGGCGTCCCGGAGGAAAAAATCAAGGTAATGAACATCTCAGACCCATTCGGAGGCAACCTTGACGTATACAGGGCTTGCAGGGATGAGATTTATAATTCTATAAAAGAAATAATCAAAGAGTATGAAGATACAGAGAATGACTCGGGAACACCTTGACGGCGTTCTTAAAATAGAAAACGAGTGCTTTTCGCACCCGTGGTCAAGAGAAAGCCTGCTGTCAGAGCTTGATAACCCGACCTCGGTGTTTTTTGTCGCGTCCGAGAACAACGCGGTGATCGGCTACATCGGAATGAGCGCGGTTATCGACGAGGGCTACATTTTCAACGTCGCCGTGACCGAAAGCAAAAGAAAAAGAGGCGTCGGCTCGGCGCTGATAAGCGAGCTTGTCACCTACTGCAAAAAGCGCGGCTTCGCCTTTGTCACGCTCGAGGTCAGGCGCAGCAATCAAAAAGCGACGTCGCTGTACTCGAATTTCGGCTTTATCAGGGTCGGGGAGAGGAAAAACTACTACCGCGACCCCGAGGAAGACGCCGTTTTGATGACGAAATTTTTTTGAATTTACAAAAATCAAATGTAGGGGCAGACCCGTGTGTCCGCCCGTAATATACCCGACGTTTGCTTATAGCGGGCGGACACATGGGTCCGCCCCTACGATATTCATTAAAAGGAAGAACATTATGCGAATTTTAGCAATAGAATCATCCTGCGACGAGACCGCCGCCGCGGTCGTCGAGGACGGCAGAAGGGTGCTGTCGTCGGTAGTCGCCTCACAGGTGGAGGAACACAGGCTGTACGGCGGAGTCGTGCCCGAAATAGCCTCTCGCCGCCACGCCGAGGCGATCACCCCGGTGGTGGATCAGGCGCTCAAACAGGCGGAGCTCTCGCTTGATCAGATCGACGCCGTCGCGGTTACATACGCTCCGGGACTGATCGGCGCACTGCTTGTGGGCGTCAACTTTGCAAAGGGGCTCGCGCTCTCGACAGGGCTCCCGCTGATACCCACTCACCACCTGCGCTCACACATAGCCTCAAATTATATTTCTAATCAAGAATTAAAACCGCCGTTCCTCTGCCTTGTAGTATCGGGCGGACACAGCCATATCGTAATGGTCGAGGACTACACGAGGATGAAGATAATCGGACGGACGCGCGACGACGCCGCAGGCGAGGCGTTTGACAAGGCGGCGCGGACAATGGGTATGCCGTATCCGGGCGGTATCGAGCTCGACAAGGTCGCCGAGGACGGCGATCCGTTCGCGTTCAAACTGCCGAGACCGGTAGTCAGCGACGCTCCGTACGATTTCAGCTTTTCCGGACTAAAAACCGCGGTGATAAACCTGCTCCACAACTCCGCGCAAAAGGGAGTTGAGCTGAACAAGGCGGATGTCTGCGCCTCGTTCAGATACGCGGTGGTCGACTGCCTTGTTACAAATTTTCTTAAAGCCGCGGAGGATCTCGGCGTAAAGCGGCTCGTGATCGCCGGCGGAGTATCGGCAAATTCACTTTTACGAAAAACCCTTGCCGAAGAATGTGATAAACGCGGATATGAGTTTTATATGCCGGACAAAAGCCTGTGCGGAGACAACGCCGCCATGGTCGGCTCGCAGGCTTATTATGAATTTTTGAGCGGCAACACCGCAGGATTGGATCTAAACGCCTGCGCTACAATGAGCATAGAGTGATTTATCCGCCGCGCTATGTTAATAAATTGCTTTATTTTATTGACAAACTAAAGCATTTATCGTATAATTAAAAATGTAAAAAATTAAGGAGGTTACCTTATTATGGATGATTACAACAATATGAACAATCCTTATGGTTCGCCTGAGCCGCCGGCACAGCCCGATTACGCTTCTCAGTACAACCAGGATCAGTACAGTCAGCAGCCCGATTATGCTAATCAGTATAATCAGCAGCCCGACTACAATGCACAGTATAATCAGCAGCCCGACTACAATGCACAGTATAATCAGCAGCCCCAGGCTCCCGATTATTCCGCTCAGTATGATCAGTACAATCAGGCAAACAATGCTTACGGCCAGCAGCCCTATCAGGCTCAGCCGACTGGCGGATTTAATCAGGCTCCCGATCCCGGCGAAACGCTTTCGGGTCCCGCAAAAGTTTTCAGCATCGTTTCTCTGGTATGCGGTATCATTTCTATGATTCCGTGCTGTTGGACATGTTTTATTACCGGTATCCCCGCGATCGTTTTTGCGATTTTAGCAAAGAAAAAGTATTCGGGAAAGAATATCATGGCATTGCTCGGTCTTATTTTCGGTATCGTCGGCTTAGTATTGGCAGTCGTATTATCGGTTATCTCTATTTGCTCGATGATTGTCAGCGGAACCAGCAGCAGCTCCAGTTATTACTATTATTGATAAATAAAAAATAAAATCGGTCGGGCAGGGGTTCCCTGCCCGATTATGTATATAAGGAGATGCTGCGGTTGCGCTATAAAACATATCACAAGGTGCTCGTGTTCGCGGTTCCGGCTATATCTCTTGCGGCTTTGTGCGCAATAGCTTATTTTGCGCTTAAAAACTTCTCGTTTTGGCCGTGTCCGTATTATACATACATGCATGTTTACTGTCCGGGCTGCGGAATGACGCGCGCCGTTACCGCGCTGATGCGCGGTGATATCCTGATGTCGCTGCGCCAAAACGCGCTCGCGCTGTTCGGGATAGTCGTCGCGCTGATGTTTTACATCGAGCTTGTGCTAAAGGTTTTCGGCAGGGATTTTAAATTTCCGCTTATCCACAGCCTGAAGTTTTGGATGATCGTGATCGCGTTTATATTCGCGTTCACCGTCGCGCGCAACTTTGTTCCGGAGATCGCGCCGGTGGGAACCCGCGCGGGACTCGGCTTATTATTTGATTAAGGAGCAAAAAAATGGACGAAAATTATCAAAACAACAATTACGGTCAAAATTATCAGCCCGAGGGCTACGACGACCGGCAGAATGATTATACTCAGGGCTATGACAACGGGCAAAATTACGGCGCTCAGTCTTATCAGGCGCCCCAGTATGAGTATTATGAGGCGAGAGTACAGTTCAGCAGGCCGGAGCAACCCACCGGCAAGGCAAAGGCGTTCGGCATCGTTTCGCTGGTCTGCGGTATCGTATCGCTTGTCGGATGCTTCACGACCTTTGAATTTGCCATCCCCGGCATAATCTTCGGAGTGCTCGCGAAAAAAGCGGCAAAGGAACAGGGCGTTGAAAACAAAAAGGCGAATATCGGTTTTATTCTGTCGATAATCGGACTGATCCTCGGCATTGTCGGACTGATAACCTACATAGTCATCTATGTTTTGTTCATCGGTGCGGCGGTAGCCAACAGCGTGTCAAATTCATACGAGTTTTCAAGCGCTTTGTCGGACGCCCTCGGCAGCGGATACTACTATTGATAAAAAGGAAGAATAATCATGTCAAATCCAATCGTTACCTTCACACTTAATAACGGAAAACAGATTAGGGCGGAGCTTTATCCCGAGATCGCGCCAAATACGGTGAACAACTTTATCAGCCTTGTAAAGAGCGGATATTACGACGGACTCACCTTTCACCGTGTTATATACGGCTTTATGATCCAGGGCGGATGTCCCGACGGCACCGGAATGGGCGGTCCCGGATATCAGATCAGGGGAGAATTTACCGCCAACGGCTTCAAAAACGACCTCAAGCACACCGAGGGAGTGCTCTCAATGGCTCGCTCAATGATGCCTAACAGCGCCGGCTCGCAGTTCTTTATCATGCACAAGACCTCTCCGCACCTCGACGGTCAGTACGCCGCCTTCGGCAAGGTGATCGAGGGAATGGACGCGGTCAACGAGATCGCCGAGTGCGACACCGATTTTTCGGACAGGCCGCTTGATCCTCAGATAATCCAAAAGGCTGAGGTCGAGACCTTCGGAGTGGACTATCCCGAGCCCGAAAAAAACTGACTCGGTTTATAATCCCAATAAAGAATCAAAAAGCCGATTATCCGTATACTATTTAAATAGGGAAAATTTTAACTGTTTCAAGCTCCGTTTCGGAGCGGAAAGGACGCCAATGAACGTACTGCTTGCAGGCGGCGCGGGCTACATCGGAACACACACCTGCGTCGAACTGATTAACTCCGGCCACAGCGTTATTATCGCCGACAACTTTTCCAACTCCTGTCCCGAGGCTGTAAAAAGGGTGGAGGAGCTCACAAACACAAATATACCGCTCTATGAGGCGGACGTCTGTGACAAGGCGGCGGTCGAAAGGATCTTTGCCGAAAACAAGATCGACGCCGTGATCCACTTCGCCGGGCTAAAGGCGGTGGGCGAGAGCGTAGAAAAGCCCACCCTCTACTACCGCAACAATATCGACTCGACCCTTACGCTTCTCGAGACCATGAATACTTACGGGGTAAATAACTTTATTTTCAGCTCGTCGGCGACGGTTTACGGAACTCCAAAGACGGTTCCGCTCGTTGAGACAATGCCTACGGGCAGCCCGACCAACCCCTACGGCTGGACAAAGCTGATGATGGAGCAGATACTTTCCGACACCGCTAAGGCAAATCCCGGGATGTCGGTCGTGCTCCTGCGCTACTTCAACCCGATCGGCGCTCACGAGAGCGGACGTATCGGCGAGGATCCCAACGGTATTCCGAACAACCTGATGCCGTACATCACCCAGGTCGCCGCAGGCAGGCTCGAAAAGCTCGGGGTGTTCGGCGACGATTATCCTACTCACGACGGCACCGGAGTGCGCGACTACATCCACGTAGTCGATCTCGCGAAGGGTCATGTCAGGGCGCTTGAGTACGCCGGCTCACACAAGGGCTGCGAGGTGTTCAACCTCGGAACCGGCACCGGCTACAGCGTGCTCGATATCGTAAAGGCGTTCGAGAAGGTCAACGGCGTAAAGATACCTTACGTTATCAAGCCGCGCCGCGCCGGAGATATCGCCGAGTGCTTTGCCGACGCACAAAAGGCGGAACGGATATTGGGCTGGAAGGCGGAAAAAAACCTCGAGGATATGTGTTACGACTCGTGGAACTGGCAGTCGCATAACGTAAACGGTTATAAGTAACACGATTTTATCATAATTTGGTTAATTAATTGTAAATATTTTTGCCTTTACCCGCGGCTTTTATCCAAAAGAAGCCGCGGGTTTCTGTATATTCCTACAAATTATCGTCAAAAAAATAGTCAGATTAAACAAAATATGAGAAATAATAAAAAAATGCCCTTCCAATTTCTAAAATTTATTGACTTTTGGACGGCATTTGTATTATAATATTATTGCTTATAGAAGCATTACTACATAAGGAGGAGAAGAAATGTTCAAAAAAGCATTAAGCATC
>CACXIV010000020.1 GCA_902767845.1 uncultured Ruminococcus sp.
GATTCACGATCCCAATTGAAGGCTTCGCCGAGCTTGTGCATCTTGACCTCCGAGTTGATTATACGGTCATACTCACTGCGCTTTTTGTCCAAATCACTCCGAACCATATCGGCTGATGTGGTCTCTGGAACGTAGTTTGTATTCTCTTCCAAGCTGAGGCTTTTCATCATTTTAAACAGTTCATCCTTGTCTGCTCCGCCATAGGCGCCGCCTCCGACAACATAGCCCCAGTCCTCAAAGTACATCGTCGCGCCGTAATCAAGCGAGCCACCTTCTGTCATTTGCCGTGTGGTAAGAATAAGCTTGTGACCGTTGACGGTCATTTCTTTGCTGTCAATAATGTAGGTCTCCGTGTAGTCATAGTCTTTGGCGGGTACAACGGAAAAAGAAAAGCACTCGTCGTTTTCCGCGTCTTGATTTTGAAATTTCTTTACATCTTCCTCCATGTGCGGAAGCTCCGTAAAGCCTTTCGGTATGTATCCGAATTTCATTTTCACGTGTTTCAGCGGCGAGGTCGTTTCCTCAGCAACACCGACGCGCAAACCAAATTTTCCCACTGGCTCACTAAATAAGCCGAAGAAACTTGTCGCTGCGGCGACCGCCGTAAAGCTGCCCAAAGCGACGATGACCGCGCACACAGCGGCAAATTTGACGGCGCGTCTTTTTCTGTAACGCACAGGCGATTTGCTGTCGAGCTTATAGAGTGAGGAAAGCACTGCGTGATGAAATCCGTCGGGCGGATTTGGATAAGCATTTTTGAATTCTTCTGTTTTCATGTGGATTCTCCTTTCGTTTTTCTGTCTATTAGAGCGTTCTGGGGGAGAAAAGGTTCATTTTCTTTTATATTTTACACGAAAAACGTATAATTGCAAACGGAGATAAATAGAAAAAGATACTGTGATGTCTAAGAGTATTTCGCCCTGTGTGCGGTTTGTTGCGAACAGACGAGAAAGTTTACCCACCAAAACCGTTCGCGCGGCGTTGGGCATTTGCTGTGGGTTTGTGAGCGGTCTGTCATAACGATTTTTTCAAAATTATTCTCTGAATAAAAAGTGTTCTGTTTTATTCACGGAACTGTCGGGTCAACAATGTAGTGCTGGCGGTCGATTTCTTCTTGAATTGTGAAAGTGTATGAGCTGGGGGAAGTGTTGATCACATTACCCAGCAAAAATGAAGCTGTCAACGGATAATAATTCCAAGTGAATGTTACCGTAATCTCATCGTCCAGCGACAAGTGCTTCACAACCGGTTCCGCAATTTCTTCGCCGTTGACTGTGACGCGCATTTCTTTCAGGTTTTTCGTCAATAAATAAGAGAAATGACCGTCTCTCAACGTATCGCGAAAAATGCCGGATCCGCTGTCAATGAGCCGTTCCTTGTCAAGCCCTATACGGCAGTCAATATCGCCGTCAATAATGGCATTATCCTCCAAATGCGGCAGAAAGGTCACATTCACATAATCAGCGTATGTACGGGTGGATAATCGCAATGCCAGAACAATCAAGCCTGCAAGCAAAATTGCGGCGCTGACAATCAGCAGTATTATTTTCATTTGAATTTTACGCTGTTTCATTTGATCACTCCATTAATACAGTATTACCTTGTGAAAATCAATAAAGCGGTAAGTGCTCTTTTAGGTAAAAACCGTGTCGGGCATCATTTTCGTTTGTATTTATCTATCGTTCGTATAACCCCGTCAGCGGCTTTATTTACTCATTTGTTCTTTTAAATACGCCTGCGTGCTCTTGTCAAGTCCGGACAGGGTTTGAATGATAAAGTCCTGCGGCTGGTCAAAGTCGTTTATCACCCAATCTGCCACGATCGCAAGCGTGCCGTTTGAGTGATAGCGGATCGCGCTCTCAACCCGTCGGTCGTTCATATCGACGCCGAAGCGCTCCGCCCGGATAAGACGGTTTAGTCCCTCGACCATTTTCGGCAGCTTTTGGTATAGTCCAGAGGTGTTGTGAGGGCTGAAAATCATCTTGAAGATGACGGGATTTTCCTTGATATATTTGAACGTGGCAGGATAGACTTCAAATGTTGTTTTGGTTCCCTGCTCGGTGATTATCTCTCCGAGCTGGAACAGGAACATCGTTTCAAATTGCTCGTAAGCATCATAAATATCCACAAAGTGCTTGTATACGGTGACGCGGTGGATCTCCGCCTTTTCGGACAACTCTCTAACGGTGATCTGCCGCAGCTCCTTTTCGCACATCAGCTCCGCAAGCGCCTCAAAGATTGCTTTCTTTGTTTTCAGTGTACGCGTGTCGGCTTTTTTTGTCAGCCATTCTGCTCACGCTCCTTCTGTAGCCAACTACAGTATATAAAAAGAAAAGACAATTTTCAAGTCTGCGGCTGTATCAAAGGCGCTGAGTTGACCGGACTCGGCGCCTTTGTTATTTTACGAACAGACCGCCGCTGCGCGAACCGCTTGACGGCGGTTTTTTACGGTCGAGCTACCGGCTTCAAAAAAATTTAAAAATTTTTTAAAATACTATTGACATGTTATTAACATTATGATATTATCATATTGTAATAATCCACGAGGCGCCCGAAAGGATTATACCGCAAGCGTTAAAACGCGAAAATAATTCAACTATGACGAACAGGAGGAGAGTTATGTATATCAAGTTTTTACCGAACGAGTTTGTTATCCGCTACAAAAAAGGAAGAAAAATCGCCGCGGGCAAGGGCTTGTCCTTCCGCTATTTTGACAAAAGCACAGCGGTCGCCGTGATACCCGCGTCCGGCATGGACGCCGACTTCATCTTTGAAGAAACCACACGGGATTTTCAGAATGTGACCGTTCAGGGACAGATAGCGTACCGCGTCACCGACTATGAGCGGATCGCGGAGCTTATGAACTTCTCCGTCGATCTGAAAACCAAGAATTATTATGACGAGCCGCTCAAAAAAATCTCAAAGCGCATAATCAATATAGTGGACGTCCTTATCAAGAACCGAATCGGCGAGATCGAGCTGACCAAGGCTATCCGAGTCGAGCCGGTGATAGCGGACGATATCCGCGACGAGCTTATCAAGGCGGAGGAGGTCGCGCGGATGGGGATAGAGATCACCGGATTTTCTATCCTGAGGATCGCGGCGAACAACGAAACAAACCGCGCGCTTGAGGCAAAAACCAGAGAAGAGATACTCAAAGAAAGCGACGACGCGCTGTATGAGCGCCGCAACGCCTCAATCGAGCAGGAAAGAAAGATCAAGGAAAACGAGCTCAGCACCGAGATTTCCGTGGAAGAAAAGAAAAAGCAGATCCGCGAGACCGAGATCGCGACAAAGCGCATGGTGCTCGAAAAAGAAAACGAGCTCAAGAGGATCAAAATCAACGCCGAGACCGAACAGGCGAAGATCGAAACAGCCGCCGAGACCGAACGCGCGCGGATGAAGACCGCGGCAATGGCGGAGCGCGAGCATATGAAGATAGACGCCCAGATCGGGATCGAACGCAAGAAAAAAGAGCTCGCCGATATGAAGCTCGAAAACGCCAAAAAGGACGCCGAAGCCGAGGCGTACCGCGTGGGCAAGATAATGGAGGCGTACAACAGCCTCAGCCCGGAGGTGCTCATCGCGCTGGCGACGCTCAACATGGAGCCCGAAAAAATGATCGCCGCGGCGTTTGAAAAGCTGGCGGTCAACAGCGAAAAAATAGGCACGCTGAACATCACTCCCGATTTGCTGGAGAGCCTTACAGCGAGGTGATATCATGAAACGCTCAACCGACAGGAAAATCATACTGGTAACACAAAAAACTCGTCTTGACATGTTGATCAGGCGACACAACACCCCCGGCCAGGCGCAATTTTACGTCGAACACCACGGCGGAGATTTTGCGGACTACCTCAACGAGGACAAAACATACCGCGGCGCGGTAGCCGAAGCGATCGGCTTTCTTGAAGGCTACGGCAGGCTGCAGATCATCGACAGAGAATACGTCCCGTCTTTCCTGTTCGGTGAGCGTGATCTGGTGGTCGTGATCGGCAGGGACGGGCTGGTCGCGAACACCCTCAAATATTTGACGACGCAAAAGCTCATCGGTGTGAATCCCGATCCCAAGCGCTGGGACGGCGTGCTGCTGCCCTTTGAGGCAGCCGATCTCAGGCTGATCGTTCCCGAGACGGACGACGGCCGCCGAGCCGTTAGGAGCATCACCATGGCGCAGGCGACGATGAACGACGGTCAGACCCTGATCGGAGTGAACGATATCTTTATCGGTCAGCGTACCCACGCGTCGGCGAGGTACTCGCTGAGCGTTGACGGCAGATCCGAGAGACAAAGCTCCAGCGGCATTATCGTATCGACCGGACTGGGATCAACGGGCTGGCTTAAAAGCATCATCGCCGGCGCTGCCGGGATCGACCGATTCTACGGACTGAGCGGCAAGCTGACCCCGGACAGGAACTTTACATGGGAATCCGACTACCTGTACTATACCGTGCGCGAGCCGTACCCGAGCAAATCGACCGAGGCTTCCTTGGTATTCGGCAAGGTTTTAAGGGACGCTCCGTTGACCGTCACCTCTCAAATGCCTGAAAACGGCGTGATTTTCAGCGACGGTATGGAGCATGACTGTCTCGAGTTTAATTCCGGCTCATCAGTTGCAGTCACCGTCTGCGGCAAAAGCGGAAATCTCGTGGTGTGAGCTGCTTTGCGAAAAAAATCGGGTAATCGGGAAAAAGCTATTGAATTTCAATAATGATTTATGATATTATCATATTATTACAAACAATGCGAGGCGATTGTATTTGCAGAATGAAAAGAGTTTTTTGGAAAACTACCGGCTGGAGGACTATCCCCGTCCGTCTGTGACCGCGGATATCGTCGTGTTCAAAATACGGTCGGAAACCACCGGCAATTTTCGCAAGGATCCGAAAGGCTACCTTTCGCTCCTGCTGATAAAGCGCGGACGTCATCCGTATTTGGATCACTGGGCGCTGCCCGGAGGCTTTCTATCTCCGGGCGAGTCAATTGAGGAGTGCGCCCTGCGCGAGGTCAAAGAGGAGACCTCGGTTGAACCCGCTTCGCTGATGCCGATAGGCTTGTTCAGCGAACCCGGCAGAGATCCGCGCGGATGGATCATTTCCAACGCTTTTGTGTCTGTCCTCGGCACGGACAGCGAGACCCAGCGCTCGGGTGATGACGCCGCCGACGCGCAGTGGTTCGACGTGAGCTTTGAATCCGAAGGGGATCGCTGTATCCTTGAGCTTGACAGAGGGGATATCAACATCCGCGCGGTGCTTGAGGAGGAACAAAGCCGCTTCGGCATGACCTCTTACCGTATAGCGGACAGCGGAGAGCTCGCCTTTGATCACGCCCGGATCATCGCTCAGGCTTTGTCGGCGCTGCGGAACAGCGCGAAGGACTTTGATGTTATCTTTGATTTCCTGCCCGAAAAATTTACCCTTACAGAGCTTCAAAACGTGCAGGAGACCGTTATGAACATCTCGGTTTTATCCGCCAACTTTCGCCGCAAGGTCGCCAATCTGGTAGAGGAGACCGACGAATATACAGAGGGGGCGGGTCACCGTCCGGCAAAGCTGTTCAGGAGAAGAAAATAACAGCCTTATGAACAGTCGGTAACGCTTAAAACAGGCTTTGTCTGTCAAAGCCGCGTATAACGTAAAGGAGAATACCATGAAACATTTTTTGATAGTCGTAGATATGCAGAAGGACTTTGTCGACGGAGCGCTCGGCTCCAAGGAGGCTGTTGCCATCGTGCCGGCAGTCGTCAAAAAAATCGAGGGATTTGAAGGCGAGATCTTCGCTACCCTCGACACCCACTATGAAAACTATATGCAGACCGCCGAGGGCAAGAACCTCCCCGTGCCGCACTGTATTAAGAATACCGAGGGCTGGCGGTTTGACAAGGCCGTAGCCGAGGCGCTGAACAAAAGGGATCACACCGCGGTCGAGAAGCCCACGTTCGGCTCGGTCGACCTGCCTAAGCTAATTAAAGAGGCGGCAAACGGAGATGAGTTTACAATGGAGCTTATCGGTCTGTGCACCGACATCTGCGTCGTAAGCAACGCGCTCCTTTTAAAGGCGAACTTCCCCGAGGCGCCGATCGCCGTCGACGCGGCTTGCTGCGCCGGCGTAACTCCCGAAAAGCATGAAGCGGCGCTCGAGACAATGAGGAGCTGTCAGATCCAAGTAAAATAAAGCGCGGCGAGGCAACTATGGAACCGGGAAAAAATCAAATCGCCGATTTGAGCGGCTACTTATATAAAATGCAGAAGTCGATGATCGACAAGATGTTTTTTATCGACAAAATCTTTGAACCGATAGATACGATAGTTGATTTCGGATGTGCCAACGGCGAACTGATCAAAATGCTGCAATATTACTTTGACGAGTACAGCTATGTTGGCTATGATATCAGCGAGAAAATGGTACAGGCGGCAAAGGAGAATGTTCCCGGCGCGATGTTCTGCTCGGACTGGAACAGTATCGGCGTGCCGTTTGAGCGCAGCCTTTTGAACATTTCCAGCGTTATTCATGAGGTGTACAGCTATTGCGCTCCCGATGATATCGACCTGTTCTGGCGCAGGGTTTTTGACAGCGGCTTTCGCTATGTCACTATCCGCGACATGATGCTCTCACAAAAACATTCCGATACGCCCGCCTCCGAAAGCGACCTCGGCAAGCTCCGCGCGAACCGTCAGTACCGTAAGCATTTGGAGGATTACGAAAGCGTATGGGGCAGGATAAAGACAGAAAAGCAGATGGCGCATTATCTGCTAAAATACAGCTATACGCAAAACTGGGATCGCGAGGTGCGCGAGGATTATCTCGGCCTTACGCTTGAAGAGCTGAACGCCGTTATCCCTAAGAACTACCGCGTCACATATTGCGAGCATTATACGCTGCCCTATGTCGGGTGGCAGATCAAAAAAGATTTCGGCATAGAGCTTAAAATCCCGACGCATATCAAGATGATTGCGGAAAAAACCGATTGAGGAGGATAATTATGAAACTGCAGCCCATCGTTATTTCACTGTTGGACAGCGACCTGTATAAATTCAATATGGATCAGGTCATTTTCCACAAGCACACCGACCTTTGCGGTCAGTATTACTTCAAATGCCGCAACAAGGATGTTGTTTTTACCAAAGAAATGGAAGAGGAGATCAACGCACAGATCGATCACCTTTGTTCGCTGACCTTCCGAAAAGAGGAGCTCGACTACCTGCGCTCCATCCGTTTTATAAAGAACGACTATATTGAGTTTCTCAGGCTGTGGCGCCCGATCCGAGACTATGTGACCGTCGGCCGCACCGAGGAAGGCGAGCTGAGCATCGTTGTAGACGGTCCGCTGTTTTCGGCTATGCAGTTTGAGATATATCTGCTTGAGATCGTCAACGAGGTATACTTTCGCATGAAGTACGATTACGATACCCTGCGCAGATCGGCGGAGGAAAAACTCGACGCCAAAATACGCCGCCTCAACGACGGCACCTATACCTTCAAATTCGCCGAATTTGGCTGCCGCCGCAGACTCTCGCGCGAGTGGGAGGATGTGGTCGTAAGGAGGTTCGCCCGTGAGACCGACAAATGCGTCGGCACCTCTAATGTGTATCTCGCCATGAAATATAACCTTACTCCGATCGGTACATACGCGCACGAGTACGTTCAAATGTACCAGGGCATTGATAAGATACCGCTCGCCTATACCAACCACTACGCGATGCGCGACTGGTACGACGAGTATGACGGCGATAACGGAACCGCGCTAACCGATACCATCACCACCGACCTGTTTCTGCTCGATTTCAACCGCTCAATGGTCAACAACTACACCGGCGTGCGCCACGACTCCGGCGATCCGTTCGAGTGGGGCGAGAAGATCATCAGGCACTACGAGAGCTACGGCGTCGATCCCAAAACCAAGCTGCTGCTGTTCTCCGACAGCCTCGACTTTGACCGCGCTCAGGCGCTGTACGATTACTTCAAGGACAGAAGCAAGGTCAGCTTCGGCATCGGCACCTTTTGCTCCAACGACACCTGCGAAAAGGCGCTGAATATCGTCATCAAGCTCCAGTACGTCAACGGCAGACCGGTAGCGAAGCTCAGCGACAATCCGGAAAAATCCATGTGCCGCGATCCGCGGTATCTCGATTATCTCCAGCGTTCCGTTGAATTTCGCCTCAACAGAGAAAAATAACCGTTGCGGCGTTACGGGTTTTCGAGAGACCTTCCGATGATACGGATTTAGCAACGGATGTATCAAAAAATCGGAGATACCGACCCGTGGCAAGAGCTTGCCGAAATACATTTTTAATTGTTTATCACTACGGATTTGAAACAAAAAAATAAATATTTATTGACGATCAGACAAAAGTATAGTAAAATAAACTAAATAGTAGTATACCTATAACAATATTTGGCAAATCAGCCGGCTTTGCAGTTGTATAGAGTTGCAAAAGCGCCGTTCTTGCTGTTTTTGATCATCAAATCGGATTTCGTACTTGCCGCATTTCGGTTCTTTCCTATAGCGGTATTGCTACGGCTTAAGGAGAAGGAAAATGTCTAAGTTCAAATTGATTGCTGCAGTAATGCTTGTCGCCTTCGTGCTCTGCCTGTGCGGATGCGGTGAAGGCGGGGACTCGGGTTCGGCGTCCGCTCAAAGCAGCGCCGGTCAGTCGTCCTCTCAGGCAAAGGATCCGGCTTCCTCGGGCAAGACTTCCGACGGCGGCAGCTCGGAAGGATCAAAAAGCAGCGGCGATGATAAGAGCTCTCAAAGTCCGAACGGAAATTCAGGCGGCGGCAGCAAGGACGGAGGCAATACAAACAGCGACAGCAAGTCGAGCGGCGATAATAAGAGCAGCGGCCGGGATGGCGGCAGCGATTCATCCGCTCAGAGCAGCGCGGGCGGCTCCGGATCGCAGGATGGCGGAAATTCGGGTACAGACAGCAAGTCGGGCGGCGACAGCAGCGGAAAAAACTCCGGCTCGGACTCCGGATCGGGTTCATCGTCGTCTCAGGCTCCGAAAGACAGAGATAACGCCGAGGTGAATATTGATGAGCTCTAAACTGAGCAAAATAAAATGGGCGTTGATCAGCGCGGCTGCGCTGACGCTTATCGGCACAGTTACCGTAGCCGCGGAAAACAAGCTTGACGGCAACTTTCCCGTGGCAGGGCAGTATGTGCTCGGGGACGCCAATTGCGACGGCGCGGTTACTATCGGCGACGTAACGCAGATACAAAGATATATTGCGGAAATGCCTTTAGACGGCAGCTTTTCCGAACCGGCAGCGAATGTTGACGCGGATGAAGATGTTGACGTGCATGACGCCTTGCTTATACAGTATTGGTTAGCATGTTTCGATACCACTTATCCGATCGGCACACAATTTGATTTGCCGGAAGAAACTACAACGGCAGCGACAACTGAGGCGCCCACGCAGATGCCTACGGACGAAGACGGATGGGGACGGGAGATCTTCCGCCCGTGATTTGCAACGATACGTCTTTTTAGGAGAATGAAAATGAAATCTGATTATGAACGCGCAAGCTTGATAATTACAGAGTTTGATATATAAGACGCTATCACTACGTCCGCGCCCGTATCGGATACTCCGACTATTAAAAGAAGGGAACGTGAGAACGCCTACGGAAGCTATAATTCCTTTAGCCAGCCGCGCGGCGGCGGTCCGTGGTTTTCGTGATCGTAAGGGTCGGTGCGGCTGTGCGCCGTTATCATAGTTGTTAAAAAGATTTTTCGGCGGTGTTTGTGATGCTTGCAAACGCCGCTGTAAGTTTGTGTGAGGTATTATGAAAGAGTAACTGACGTTTAGATGGGTGCTTATCAAGCTGACGGGCTTATTGTTCGCGGCGTATTCCGCGTTCTATGTGTTGTTGTGATCAGGGATACAAAGATCTACAACACATACGAAAAGGTGATATGCGCGCTTGTAGTGCTGCTGTTCGCCGTACTTGCGGGATTCGCCTTTACATCCGAGGCAAAGAGCATGAAATTCCTGACGATACGCAGGGTGGTCATGCTCGTTGATCTTGTCACGGTCTTCGTGATCAAGCTGTTTGTCGCGGGCAGGGTATTCGCAACTCTTGACATAACAAAGCTTGAAACGATTTTTTATGTTGGGGCGTATCTGCTTACGCAGCTTGCGCTTTTGATAATTCCGCTATATTACGCGCTGATACGCAAGAGCTTTCCGGTTTTTCCAAAGGCTTCCGTTATCCTGCTTATAACCTCCGCGGCGTTTTTGCTTATCAGTCTGGTTTTTGAAGCTCTCCTTTTCTTTATTTACAATGTCGGTTCAGAGGGGAATGCAATCAGAACGCTTGTGAGCCGTCCGATTTTATATTTCGGATTTATCGGACTTTCGCTCAGTTTTCTGTATCCTCCTCAGGTAAAAGACCCAATGGTGTTTATAACGCCCGACGATTCCGAGATCGTAACGCCCGAGGACGCGAGGTATATCCCTCCTGAGGACGGCGAGGAGATCCATCCGGACGACAGCGATTACGTCATCCCGGACGACGGCGAGTACCTCCCTCCCGAGGGTCAGCCGATAACTCCGCTCGACGGAACGGATTTTGTCAAGTTTGACGACGGCGAGTACATCCCTCCCGAGGGTCAGCCGATAACCCCACTCGACGGAACCGACTTTATCAAGCCCGACGACGGCGAGTATGTTCCGCCCGAGGGTTCAGAAAAGGTGATCGACAGCGACTCCGATTATTTCACTCCCGACCGCAAAACGTATATTTAGCAATCAAACAGTCAAGCCCGGCGCTTTCGTTATTCGGAAGCGCCGGCTTTTATATTAAACTAAAATCGGCGGTCGGCTCATTTTTGAGCCGGCCGCCGGTTTGCGTCGGATATTGAATTGATCGTAACGAAAGCCGTCAGGTCATTTTTATAAACTTTTTCAGCGCCTTGATAGCCCTGTCCGCGGCGAGCTCCTTGAACTCGTCGTAATTCTCAACGGTGTTGAACTTGAAGTCGTCGCTGATAGAGCGCAGGATAACGAACGGCACCTTGTTCATATAGCAGACGTGGCCGACCGCGGCGCCGTCCATATCGCAGCAGAGCGCGTTGAACTCAAATGCGATAAAGTCGCGCTTGCCACGGTAAGTGATAAAAATATCGCCTGTTGCAACACGTCCGGTCATAACGTGGGAGCCGAGCCCCTGGCAGCACTCAACAAGCTTTTTGCCGACCTCCTTATCGGCGGGGATAGCGATTATCTTTTCGTCGGTAAAGCAGATCTGTCCCCTCGGCTCGTCAAGCTCGGTGCGGTTGATGTCGTGCTCGACGCAGTCTGTCGAGATAACGATGTCGCCGATCGTCAGGTTCTTTGAAAGGCTGCCCGCGATACCGGAGTTGATAACCACGTCGGGCTTGTAAAGGTCGATCATGATCTGAGTGCCAACCGCGGCGTTGACCTTGCCGATACCGCACTCCAAAAGAACGATGTCCTTGTCAAAGATCTTGCCGCTGATAAACTCGAGTCCGGCTTTTTTTACGGTCTCGGAGTTTTCCATAAGCGCCTTTAGTCCATCAACCTCGATTTTTAAAGAGCAAATAATTCCGATCATTTCAAAACTCCTCTCTTAATTCGGATTATTGATATTGCAAGCTCCTCCGCGGCGCGGCAAAGAGCCGAATGTATAAAGAATATTGCGGGTTTGTACAGCTAAATTGCTTTTATATTTTTAGTATACCACGGCAAATCTGATTGTTCAACTACTTTTTTATTTGCTATTGAAAATCTTTTCGGCTTGGCTTATAATGGTAATATCAAAAAACGATACGGAGATTTGTTATGAAGGTATTTTTTACAATATTGATCTGCAAGCTTCTCAGGTTTGTCGGAGGGCTTGTCGGCAAGGGCAGCAGCCTGCCCGGTCAGGTCGCGCTAAAGCTCTGTCCCGATATTCTCGGCAGGGTGCAGCTTCCCGAATTTATCATAGCCGTAACCGGCAGCAACGGCAAGACCTCTACGGTCGAGATGATCGCCCATATCCTGATGAAAAACGGCAAGACCGTTTCGTGGAACCGCGAGGGCTCCAATCAGATCGAGGGCGTGACCACCCTTGTCCTCGGCAGCTCGACCCTGTCGGGCAAGGTCAAGAGCGATATCCTGCTTATCGAGAGCGACGAGCGCTTCGCGCGCTACACCTTTAAGTACATCAAGCCCACTCACTATGTCATCACCAACCTCTACCGCGACCAGCTCACCCGAAACGGCCATCCCGAATGGGTGTACGACGCTGTCGCGGACAGCATTTACGACGGCACAAAGCTGATCCTCAACGCTGACGATCCGCTTGTGTCGCGCTTCGGGCTCGGCAGGGAGGACGTTATCTGGTTCGGCGCGGACAGGCTGTCGTCGGACACCGATACCCTCGTCAGCGCCTACAACGACGGCGCGTACTGCCCCGTCTGCAAGGCTCCGATGGAGTATTCGATCTATCACTACAACCACATAGGTCATTTTAAATGCACAAAATGCGGCTACAGGCGCCATGACACCGAGTACACCATCACCTCCGTAGATCTCGACGAGGGTGTTATGGAGATCGACGGAAAGTACAGGATCACCCTCGCGCTGAAATCGCTGTACAATATCTACAACATTCTCGCGGCATACACGGTGTCAAGGATAGTCGGTATCGACGGCGAGCGTATAGCGGAGGATATGTGCGACTACGTGCTCAAAAACGGCAGGGTCATCACCTTTGAGATAGGCAACAGAAGGGGCACTCTGCTCACCTCAAAGCACGAGAACAGCATTTCCTACGACCAGAGCCTGCGCGTAGCCTCAGCGTACAAGGATGGCTGCGACGTGCTGATAATCGTCGACGCGGTCAGCAGAAAATACTTTACGAGCGACGTGTCGTGGCTTTGGGATATCGACTTCGATCTGCTCGCGTCGCCCAACGTAGGCGAGATCGTCCTCGCCGGAAAGTATGTGAACGACCTCGGAATGAGGTTCTCCTTCACCGATATCCCTCAGGAAAAAATCAGTCTGTTCGAGCAGATACCCGAGGCGGTAGATCATCTTGACAACGGAAGCGGACGCTACATCTACGCGATCACCTGCTTCTCTGACAAGGGCAAATTTTTGGCGAAGGTAAAGGGTGAGTGATATGAAAATACTGCATCTATATTACGATATTATGAACCTCTACGGCGACTACGGCAACGTGAGCGTGCTTGAGCGCCTTCTTTCCCAAAGCGGAGCGGACTGCGGGGTTGTAAAAAAATCGCTCGGCGACAAGGTCGATTTCGGCGAATACGATTTTGTTTTCGTCGGTTCGGGCACGGAGAAAAACCAAAAGCTCGTCCTCGAGGATCTTTCGGGGCGCGCCGAAGGGCTCAAGGAGTACATCGAAGCCTCAAAGCCCGCGCTGTTCACCGGCAACTCGTTCGAGCTGCTCGGAAAGAGCATCACGGACTGCAGCGGCAAAGCGTATGACGGACTCGGGCTGTTCGGCTTTACAACGGTCGAGCAGAATAAAAAGCGGCTGACATCCGACGCGATCCTTGAGTCGGATTTCCTCGGCAAGCCGCTCGTCGGATTCATCAACAAATGCTCCGAGATCAGCGGAGTTGAAAACCACGCCTTTACCGTAAGGCGCGGACTCGGCGATAATGACGGAGCAAAAACCGAGGGAATAAAATATAACAATTTTATCGGTACCCACCTCACCGGCCCGGTGCTCGTCAAGAATCCGCATTTTGCCGAATATTTCGCGGAGATCATCCTCGGAAAAAGGCCGGACGACGGATGCCTTGAATTGGCAAAAAAGGGCTATGAGGTAACTCTCAGAGAGTTGAACAGCGAAAACTGATTGGATTTTGCGGCAGTCTTGGGATTGCCGCATTTTTCTTGCACAGAAAAATCTTACGTGAAAATTATATGAAAATTCGCCAAATACTGTTGACATTGATGGCAAAACATACTAAAATAACAGTATATTGCGTATTATGATCGGAGGGGAGATCCTTGAGCTTTTCGCGCAAAATCTTATGTGTAGCGCTCGCTGCCGCGATCCTGTTGACGGCGGGCTTTGTTAACTGCGCCTTTGCCGCGGAAAAAACCAAGGATCCGCAGAAGATAGTCGTCAGCGCCGAGAAAATCAAAAAGGACGGAACCTACGTTGCTATCCAGAACGCGCTTGATTTGGCGCGCAAAAACGCGACCGACTCCAATCGTTATACAGTAGAGGTCGAGGCAGGCGAATATGATATTACAAAGTCGCTGATGATCTACAGCAACACCCATTTGATCCTCATGGACGTTACGCTCAAAAGAAGCCCCGCCACAACGGCGAACATGATCCGCGTCGGCGACTACGACTCAGCCGATTCGGGCGCGACGGGCTACGACGCGTATAAAAACATCATAATCGAGGGCGGTACTTTTGACGGCGGCGGCACGCAGAATACCATCCTAAAGGCGGCGCACGCTACGAATTTCACCATTTCCGCCGTAAATTTTTGCAACGTCAACAACGCCCATATAATGGAGGTCGCCGGTCTTAACGGCTTTGCGGTAAGGGGCTGCACCTTCAAGGATCAGCATATGGACAGCGAGAAAATCGGCTACGAGGCTATCCAGCTCGATATCCTAAAAAAAGGACATATTTATGACTGCCGCTCGGAGACCCTCGCGATGAACAACGTCAAGATCGAAAACTGCGTATTCGACGACTGTCCGCGGGCGATCGGCACCCACACTGCCATATATAACAATCCCTTCAACGGGATACTTATTAAGAACAACCGCTTTACAAATCTCGGAAGCGCCGCGATCCAGGGAATGAACTGGAAGAACGTAAAGATAATCGGAAATATTATCGACAATACGCCGAGGGGCATAGCGCTGTACTCAATGATGGGCGAAGGCGACGGAACCTTTTTGGCGAGCGTGCTGGCGGAAGAGGGCGGCACCGATACGGATATTTCTGAGAGCTATCAGGATCCGCCGAACGGCAATATCCTTATCGCCGACAACTCCATAACCCACTGCGGAGCGGTCGAGGACGTATACGCAAATTACGAGTGCGAGGGTATCGCGCTTGTAGGCGAGAAAATAGAAAAAAGCCGCGGCAAAAATTCCGACGGCAGCGGCGGACTCCCCAGGGGAGAGTATTTTCTTGAGGGCATCACCGTCAGAAACAACTTTATAAGTGTAAGAGGTCACGGTATCAGGGCTAAAAATATCCGAAACGCCGCTATCAGGGACAACATTATCAACTGCGGCGGAAACGACTTTAACAAGTCGATTTACCAGGGAATAAAAATCTACGACAACAGCAAGGTGAACACCGTAGAGGGCAATAATCTTTACGGAAGCGAAAACTTTGGTATCGACGTGGAGGACGCCAAGGTCAGCGTGATCAAAAACAATTCCATAGAAGGCTCCGGCGGCGACGGTATCTGTCTTTGGGACGGAAGCTACTGCGCGGAAATCACAGATAACTATATCAAATCGTCCGGCTCAAAGCCGATCTCCATCCAGAGCAGGTCGCAGGCGGACAATATAGGCGGTAACTATTTCTACAAAAACAAGCTGACAATAATCGACGTTTGGAAAAACGCAAAGGCAAAGCTCGGAAAAAACAGCGAGAAGGATCTTGACCTGACCGCCTTTTCTATCAGCTACGCGTTTACAGATCTTGCGGTGGGCGAGTCGTTTGTGCTTGAAACGACGCTTACGCCGGCTTTGTCAAAAGCAAAGTTTACATGGAGGTCGACCAATTCCGCCGTAGCCAAGGTAGATAAATCCGGCAAGGTTACAGGCGTCGCGCCGGGTACCGCGGAAATATCAGCGACTTCGCTAAACGGACTAAAGGCGAGCTGTAAGGTCACCGTATATCCGGCTCCCAAGAGCATAGCGGTGGGAGAGAAGATGCTGATCCTCGGAAAGGGCGAGAAGTTCAACCTCGGAGCGCTCCTTAGTGAAAATTCCGCTGTTCATAAGGTTAACTATACCACAAGCAATTCCGACGCCGTCGGCTTTGTTTCCGACAACGGCGTTATTCAGGCAAAGAATATCGGAACCGCTACGGTTGTAGCGAGCCTGTTTAACGGCCTGCACGACAACTGCAATATAATTGTCAAGGAAGCCCCGTCAAGCCTGAGTTTCGACAAGACCTCGCTTGAAATGGGCTTGGGCGAGGATTACATGTTAAAGACGATCCTTCCCGACAACTCGGCTTCAAATATCCTGATGCGCTCCGACAACCCGAGGGTGGCGGATGTGGACGACGACGGAAAGATCATAACCAAGGGACTTGGCACCGCGGTTATCTCGGCTCAAACATTTAACGGAAAGACCGCCGAGTGCAAGGTGACGGTAAAAGAGGTTCCCGAAAGCGTCATATTAAATACGACCGGGCTTACGATCAAGGCGGGTCAGACCTTCGCCCTAAGCGTAAAGCTTCCGGAAGGAACTGCGTCAAATAAACTGATTTTCAAATCAAGCGATCCTTTCGTATGTAAGATCGATAAGGAAACGGGACTGATAACCGCAAAATCGCCCGGCTTTTCGCGTGTGAGCGTTACGACCTATAACGGCGAATCGCAGTCGATCGAAGTTAACGTAGTAAAATAAAATTGAAATAACGAATCAGAGCCGCGGGCTTATTGCCTGCGGCTCTGATTCTTGCTTGTTATATTAACATAAAATTACCGGTGAGGTTAGTATTCGCTGCCTGTCAAAACAGCTTTTCGGCTACAAGCGCGATAACGCTTCTGCCCTGCATTTTGATCCTTCTGTCATGCAGCAGGATGTTGCTTTTCTCCGCGATCACCTTATCGGCGCTTCTGCCGGTGTCGACGTAAAGCTTCCAGACATAACCGGTGGGCAGTCCGGGCAGTTCAACGTCGGCAGGCTCCCAGTGAGCGTTGATTCCGAAGTAAACGATCTCGTTCCTGGCAGGGTCGTCTACCGAGGCGCCCGCGTACATGACCGCGACCATCCTTGAATCGGAGCCGAAATCGGTTTTCCACGGATGAGCCGAGTGTATGCTCTCGGGCGGAAGAGTACAGGTACATTCACGCCTGTTCTTTGTGATGACATGGAAACGCTTTCTGAAAGAGATCATGTATTTGAAGAACTCAAAAACATCTGCGTATTTTTCCTTCCTGCTCCAGTCGAGCCAGGAGGTGATGTTATCCTGACAGTACGGATTGTTGTTTCCGAACTGGGTGTTGCAAAATTCGTCGCCGGCAAGGAAGAGCGCCGCTCCGCGGCTGCACATCAGCGTAGCGAAAGCGTTTTTGATAAGCTTTATCCTCAGCGCGTTTACCTCGGGCTTGTCGGTCTCTCCCTCAAAGCCGCAGTTCCAGCTGTTGTTGTCGTCGGCGCCGTCGGTGTTGTTCCAGCCGTTTCTGATGTTGTGCTTAACATTGTAGGAATACAGGTCGTAAAGCGTAAAGCCGTCGTGACAGGTCAAAAAGTTGACCGAAGCGCAGCTTCCCCTGTATGACGGGTCGTAAAGATCCTTGGAGCCGGTCAGCCTGTGAGCTGCCGCCCACGCGAGGTCGGAGTCGCCCTTGAGGAACCTTCTCAGGTCGTCGCGGTACTTTCCGTTCCATTCCGCCCAGCGGCTCCAGCTCGGAAAGCTTCCGACCTGATACAGTCCGCCGGCGTCCCATGCCTCGGCAATAAGCTTTGTGCTTCTGAGGATCGGGTCGAACGCGAGGCTTTTGAGCAGCGGAGGCTGATCCATCGGCGTGCCGTCCTCGTTTCGTCCCAAAATAGACGCGAGGTCAAAGCGGAAGCCGTCGACCTTGTACTCGGTCACCCAGTAGCGCAGGCAGCTCTTGATAAAGTCGCGCACGATCGGGTGGTTGCAGTTGAGCACGTTGCCGCAGCCGCTGAAATTGTAATACTTTCCGTCGGGGGTCAGCATGTAGTAGATGTTGTTGTCGATACCTTTAAAGCTGAAGAACGGACCCATCTCGTTGCCCTCGGCGGTGTGGTTGAACACAACGTCGAGAATGACCTCGATACCGTTCGATTTCAAGTCCCGGATAAGCTCCTTTAGCTCGGTGCCCTCGCGGTTGTGCTCGTGGTCGGCCTCGTAGCTCGTGTTGGGCGCGAAGAAGCAAACGGTGTTGTAGCCCCAGTAATCGTAAAGCTGCTCGCCCTCGTAGTGGCGGTCAGCGCCGCATTCGTCAAACTCAAATATCGGCATGAGCTCAACGGCGTTTACGCCAAGCTCCTTCAGATAAGGGATCTTTTCCCTGATGCCGGCAAAGGTTCCGGGGTTTTCAACGCCGGACGACTCGTGACGGGTAAAGCCCCTTACGTGCATTTCGTAAATAACAAGCTCCTCGAGCGGTATCGCCGGGGTCTTGAAGTTGCCCCAGTCCCAGTCGTTGAACACCACCCTCGCTTTATAGGCGCTGTCGGGCTTGTGCTTGCCCCATTCGCTCTGACCGGTTACGGCCTTCGCGTAGGGGTCGAGTATGATCTTGTTTTTGTTAAAAATATGTCCCTTTTTCGGGTCGTGGGGACCGTCAAAGGAATAAGCGTATTCAAATTTGTTTATTTCAAGTCCGAAAACTATGATGGCGTATGTATTGCCGACCCTGTAGGAATCGGGAAAAGGAATCCTCGCGTAGGGCTCCTTTTCTCCCGGATAAAAAAGCAGCAGCGTGCATGAGGTAGCGTAAAACGAGCTTATCGTAAAGTTTACTCCGCCTCTTACGGGCATAGCGCCCTCGCTGTCGTAATAACCGGGTCTAACGTCAAAGCCGCAGATATTGTCAGTCGGATATAAATCCCTTAACATTTAAGCACCCCTGTAAATAAGTATGGTTACACCAAACATTTTACCACTTTAGTCAGTATTTTTCAATAATGAAATCAATAAAAATTCGACAAAATATTTGCGGTTTTTCCTAACATATAATAAATTGCGGACAAATTATGACAAATTTGCTATTTGTTGCCAAGAATATATCACTTATATATTATTTTTTCGTATTGAGTTTGTAATTTTTATATGATATAATAAATCCGTACTTTTGAATAAAAAGAGAAAGGGTGTAATTTAATGGTTGTAAAGGATATAATCGACATTTTGGAGGGCGAGATCATCTGCGAGGGCGACCTTGATCAGGAGATAAAAACCGCCTGCGGCTCCGATATGATGAGCGACGTGCTCGCGTTTGTAAAGGATCAGTCGGTGCTGCTCACCGGACTTGTAAATCCCCAGGTAGTACGCACCGCCGAGATGATGGACATGGCGTGCATCGTTTTTGTACGCGGCAAGGTGCCGGACGATTCGATCATTAATTTGGCGGAGCAGAGGGGAATCACGCTCATCAAAACAAGATTCAGAATGTTTACCGCCTGCGGACTTCTCTATTCCAACGGCCTTTCGGGAGGAACAAAGGTATGAGCAACGCTATCCATCTTCATTACGAGGTGTCGGATGAGGATTTCACAAGAGCAGGCGAGGCGAGCGGAGCTGTTAAAAAGAGGCTCAAATCCCTCGGCTACAATCCCGACGCCATCAGGCGCGTAGCCATAGCCATGTACGAGGCGGAGATCAATATGGTCATCCACGCCGACGGCGGCTACTGCGACGTTGATATTTATCCCGACAGGGTAGAGATACTTCTCTCGGACAGGGGTCCCGGAATACCGGACGTTGAAAAGGCAATGCAGGAGGGGTATTCCACCGCGCCGGACAACGTGCGCTCGCTCGGCTTCGGCGCCGGAATGGGCTTGCCGAACATCAAAAAATACACAGATGAAATGCGCATAGAAACAACCATCGGAGTAGGCACCAACCTTTATCTGACGGTCAGGGTCTAACGATGAAAGAACAATTTAGATCATAGGAGTATTTATGAATAAATATTTCCACTCGGTCGAGCTGGAGGCGGATCTCTGCTGCGGCTGCACAAACTGCCTCAAGCACTGTCCCACGGAGGCTATCAGGGTGCACGGCGGCAAGGCGAAGATCCTCACGGAAAGGTGCATCGACTGCGGAGAGTGCATAAGGATATGCCCTCACCACGCGAAAAAAGCGCACAGCTCGACTCTGGATGAAATCAAAAAATTCAAATATAACGTGGCTATCCCGGCTCCGGCACTGTTCGGGCAGTTCAACCGCCTCGACAATATCGACATTGTGCTGACCGGACTTAAAAAGCTCGGCTTTGACGACGTGTTCGAGGTATCGCGCGGAGCGGAGCTCGTCAGCGAGGCTACAAGGAAGCTGATAAAAGAGGATAAGCTCAAAAAGCCGATAATCAGCTCGGCGTGTCCCGCCGTGGTAAGGCTTATCAAGATTCGCTTCCCGGAGCTTTGCGGCAATGTTATGCCGCTGCTCGCCCCGATGGAGGTGGCGGCAAAGATCGCGCGCCGCGAGGCTGTTGAGAAAACCGGACTTGACAGCGGTGAGATCGGCATATTCTTTATCACGCCCTGTCCGGCGAAGGTCACGGAAGCTCACTCGCCGAACTATGCCGACAGCTCCGAGGTAGACGGAGCGATCGCTATCTCAAGGATATATCCCGAGCTGACCCAGGCTATGGATCACCTGACCGAGGTCGAGCAGATCGGCCATTCCGGGCTGATCGGTATCGGCTGGGCGACCTCGGGCGGAGAGGCTGCAGGAATGCTCGGCGACAGATACCTCGCCGCTGACGGGATAGACAATGTGATAAGGGTTCTCGAGGAGCTCGAGGACGAGCATATCAGGGATGTTGACTTCATCGAGCTGAACGCCTGCTCGGGCGGCTGCGTAGGCGGAGTCCTCACCGTGGAGAATCCCTACGTCGCTCAGGCGAGGATCCACACGCTCAGAAAATACCTTCCCGTCTCCATGAATCACATCGACAACTGCGATATCGAGGACATGATGTGGAACCGGGAGCTCGAGTTCGACGCGGATATTTTCAGGCTCGACGAGGATATCTTCAAGGCTATGCAGATGATGTCCGAGATGGAGGAGATCCTAAAAGAGCTTCCCGGGCTCGACTGCGGCTCCTGCGGCGCTCCGACCTGCCGCGCTATGGCGGAGGATATCGTAAGGGGCAAGGCAAAGGAAACCGACTGCATACACAAGCTCAAAGCAAAAATACAGAACGTCTACGACCAGCTAAAAAATACGATTTAATGTAGGCGGGCATTGTCCGCCCGTGACAGAAAGCTGCTGCAATAAAATCAAATAACGGCGTAATAGGAAAGCCTTACGAAAAGTACAATCATCAATTTGTTGATATCGGTACGGATAAATTTAACGCGTTATTACAACCGGAAGAATGCTTTGTAAATGATGACGGAAAATCCTTTGAGGTAAAGTATAAGACAGAACTGACCGGAGAGATCAAAAGCTTTAGGGTCTGTTATAAAGACGGTGATTTTTCGGTTGTTGAAGAATAATACGGAGAAAAATATGACAGTAAAAGATTTTATTGAAAAACTGAATTTAAAAGTCCTTGTTGAGGGCGAGCTTGACAGAGAGATCGATACCTGCTACATCGGCGACCTGCTCAGCTGGGTAATGGGCAGAGCGCCTATGGACAGCGCGTGGCTGACGGTTATGGGCAACATCAACTCTATCGCAGTCGCTACCCTCGCGGACGTAAGCTGCATCGTTCTTGTCGAGAACGCCGCGCTGGACGAGAACGCCAAGGCGAAGGCGGAAATGCACGAAGTTACCATTTTGCAGACCGAGCTAAACAGCTACGCCCTCGCGGTAGAGCTTAGCAAGCTTATCTGATTATGAAGTATTATTACGACCTTCACCTCCACTCGTGCCTTTCGCCCTGCGGCGATATGGACATGACCCCGAACAATATAACGGGAATGGCGGCGATACTCGGCTTGGATGTCATAGCCCTGACCGACCACAACACCTCGCTCAACTGCGAGGCGACTATCGAGGCGGGAAAGCGAAACGGAGTTCTCGTTATCCCGGGGATGGAGCTGACAACAAGCGAGGATATCCACGCGGTATGCCTGTTCCCGACGCTCGAGCGCGCGCTTGACTGGAGCGAATACGTCGACAACCACAGAATAAAGGTAAAAAACCGCCCCGAGATCTACGGCAGACAGGTGATCATGAACAGCCTCGACGAGGAGATAGGGGAGACAGAGCACCTGCTTTTACCCGCCACCGAGATCAGCATTATGAACGCGCACGATCTGGTCGGGGATTTCGGCGGTATCTGCTATCCGGCGCACATCGACCGCGACAGCTACTCGATCCTCTCTGTGCTCGGAGAGATAGACGAAAGCTGCGGCTTCACCGTCGCGGAGCTCGCGGACAAAACAAAGCTTGATCCCCTGAAAAAGCTTCACCCGATACTCGGCGGCATGAAGATCGTGACGAACTCCGACGCGCACTATCTTGAGAACATGCGCGACGCCGAGAACCGGCTCGAGCTGCCGGAGCTGTCGGCGGAAGCGGTCATTTCTTTTTTGAGATCATAGTAACATCACCTGCCTTTTGGCGGGTGATTTTTCGTATTATTCCTATTTGGAAAATTATATCAAAAATTTGTCGAAATAAATTATTCCCATTGTAAAAAACGTATAGACTTTCAAATTATTTTATGTTATAATAAAAAGCAATAGTTGGGTGAGTGCGTAATTTATTATTGAAATCACCCGACAGTGTTGCATAATTCGCAATTTTTGCAGTGAGCAATCACGAATTACTATTCTATTCAGGGAGGAAAAACGATGCAAAAGAAAATCAGCAGTATCCCGTTCGCGGGAACACCTGAGCAGGAAGCAAAGCTTATGGAAGTTATTGCAAAGAGCAAGGACGACCCCGGCGCGGTAATGCCCGTTTTGCAGGAAGCTCAGGAGATCTACGGTTATCTGCCGATTGAGGTTCAGAAAATGGTCGCGGAAGGTCTTGACGTGCCGCTCGAAGAGGTTTACGGCGTATCTACCTTCTATTCACAGTTCGCGCTCTCTCCGAAGGGCAAGTACAACATCTCTGTATGCCTCGGTACAGCCTGCTATGTAAAGGGCTCCGGCGATATCCTCAACGAGCTTTCCGAACAGCTCGGAATCGGAGCTGAGGAATGTACGCCCGACGGTAAGTTTTCGCTGACCGCCTGCCGTTGTATCGGCGCTTGCGGACTCGCGCCCGTAATGACCGTCAACGACGACGTTTACGGCAGACTTGTTGTCGAGGACGTCGAGGGTATTCTCAAAAAGTATAAGGACGAATGAGAGAGTTATCCCTGAACGTCATGGACGTCGCCCAAAATTCGGTAAGGGCTGAGGCGAGCCTCGTCACCATCACAGTGACCGAGAGCGATAAAGACGACAACCTGACGATCTCTATTGAGGACAACGGCTGCGGAATGACAGAGGAACAGGTGCAGCAGGTCATCGACCCGTTTTTTACCACGCGCACCACGCGCAAGGTAGGGCTGGGCGTACCGCTGTTCAAGATGTCCGCTGAGCAGACCGGCGGAAGCTTCCTTATAAAGTCGGAGGTCGGCAGGGGTACAGTCACAACCGCCTCGTACGTTAAAAGCCACGTAGACATGACCCCCTTGGGGGACATAAACTCCACCGTTGAGATCCTGATTAGGTGCAATCCGGATATCGACTTTGTCTTTGTCCACGGCACCGATCTCGGCTCCTTCACGCTCGACACGCGCGAGCTAAGGGAGGTCCTGGGGGATGTGAGCCTCGACACGCCCGACGTTTTGGAATGGATACACGCATTTTTGGAAGAACAAACTCAAATCATATACGGAGGTGTAAACTAATATGAAATCTTTAGCTGAATTGCAGGCTATAAGAGATAAGGCAAGAGCCAACGTCGCTCTGAGAAAGGAAAACCCCAACGCCGCCAGAGTTTTGGTAGGCATGGCGACCTGCGGTATCGCCGCCGGCGCAAGACCCGTGCTCAACGCTTTTGTTGAGGAGATCGCTAAGCGCGGTCTTTCCGACGATATCGTTGTAACTCAGACAGGCTGCATCGGCATCTGCCAGTACGAGCCTGTTGTAGAAATCGAAGTTCCCGGTGAGGAAAAGGTAACATACGTTAAGATGAGCCCCGAGAGGGTGGCAAAGGTAGTTAACGATCACCTTGTTAACAAGAACGTAGTTACCGAGTTCACAATCGGAGCATACACAGAATAAGGAGGTCAGTATGTATCGTTCTAATGTACTTGTTTGCGGCGGTACCGGTTGTACCTCTTCAAACAGCCTGAAAATCGTTGACAGATTAAAGGAACAAATAAAGGAAAACGGCCTTGAAAACGAGGTCAACGTAATCACCACGGGCTGCTTCGGACTTTGCGCTCTCGGCCCGATTATGGTAGTATATCCCGAGGGAAGCTTTTATTCGATGGTCAAGGAGGAGGATATCCCCGAGATCGTTGAAGAGCATCTCTTAAAGGGAAGGATCGTAACAAGGCTTCTCTATCAGGAGACTGTTGAGAATGACAAGATCAAGTCGCTCAACAAGACCGCCTTCTACGCCAAGCAAAAGCGCGTAGCGCTGCGCAACTGCGGCGTTATCGATCCCGAAAAGATCGACGACTATATCGCTCAGGACGGCTATGCCGCTTTGGGTAAGGTTTTGACAGAAATGACTCCCGAGCAGGTCATCCAGACCATACTCGACTCGGGACTCCGCGGACGCGGCGGCGCCGGCTTCCCCACAGGCTTGAAGTGGAAGTTTGCCGCGGCAAACGACGCGGATCAGAAATATGTATGCTGTAACGCCGACGAGGGCGACCCCGGCGCGTTCATGGATCGTTCCGTACTTGAGGGCGACCCCCACTCGGTAATCGAGGCTATGGCTATCGCCGGTTACGCTATCGGCGCTACAAAGGGTCGCGTTTATGTCCGCGCCGAGTACCCCATCGCCGTAAAGCGTCTCCAGATCGCCATTGATCAGGCTCGCGAGTACGGCCTCCTCGGTAAAGACATCTTCGGCTCGGGCTTTGACTTTGACCTCGAGCTCAGACTCGGCGCAGGCGCTTTCGTATGCGGCGAGGAAACCGCTCTTATGACATCGATCGAGGGCAAGCGCGGCGAGCCCAGACCCCGTCCTCCGTTCCCGGCTGTAAAGGGTCTGTATCAGAAGCCCACTATCCTCAATAACGTAGAAACCTATGCTAATATCGCTCAGATCATCCTCAACGGTCCCGAGTGGTTCGCTTCAATGGGTACAGAGAAGAGCAAGGGTACAAAGGTATTCGCTCTCGGCGGCAAGATCAACCACACCGGTCTTGTTGAGATCCCCATGGGCACCACCCTCCGCGAGATCGTATTCGAGATCGGCGGCGGTATCCCCAACGGCAGAAAGTTCAAGGCGGCTCAGACGGGCGGTCCCTCCGGCGGATGTATCCCCGAGGAGCACCTCGATATCCCGATCGACTACGACAACCTCCTTGCTATCGGCTCAATGATGGGCTCCGGCGGACTTATCGTAATGGACGACACCACCTGTATGGTAGATATCGCCAAGTTCTTCCTCGAGTTCACCGTTGACGAGAGCTGCGGTAAATGTACTCCCTGCCGTATCGGTACAAAGAGACTTCTCGAAATGCTCGAGAAGATTACAACCGGTATGGGCTCGCTCGAGATGATCGACGAGATGGAAGAGCTCTGCTACTTCATCAAGGCTAACTCCCTGTGCGGTCTCGGACAGACTGCTCCCAACCCCGTGCTTTCTACTCTGCGCTATTTCAGAGACGAGTATATCGCCCACGTTGTCGATAAAAAGTGCCCGGCAGGCGTATGTAAGGATCTGCTCGAGTACAACATCGTCAAGGACAGCTGCTACGGCTGCGGAATGTGCGCCAAGAAGTGCCCCGTTGCGGCTATTTCGGTAACGGATTACACCGCTCCCGGCAAAAAGAAGCCCGCTTACGAGATCGACCACGGCAAGTGCATCAAGTGCGGCGCTTGTATGGAAACCTGTAAGTTCAAGGCTATTACAAAAAGCTAAGGAAAGGAGATATTAACAGTATGGAAATGTTGAACATTAAAATCAACGGACGCGACTATCAGGTCGAGAAGAATACCACCATTCTCGAAGCCTGCCATAAGTTCGGTATCAAGGTTCCGACGCTTTGCTATTTGAAGGACATCAATGAGATCGGCGCTTGCCGCATGTGCCTTTGCGAGGTAAAGGGCGCAAGAGGCCTCGTTGCCGCCTGCGTGTACCCCATCGAAAGAGAAGGAACAGAGATATTCACAAATACACCTCAGATCCGCAAATACAGAAAAACAAACCTCGAGCTTTTGCTCTCTACTCACGATAAAAAATGCCTTTCATGCCCCAAAAACACCAACTGCGAGCTCCAGAAGCTCTGCATCGAGTACGGCGTATATGAAAAGCACTTCCTCGGCGGAGCCGATATCATCCACAAGGAGGATCACTCAACGCTCCACCTTGTAAGAAACAACAACAAGTGTATCCTCTGCCGCCGCTGCGTTGCTGCCTGTAAGGAGCAGTTCGTTAGCGTTATCGGCACAAACAACCGCGGCTTTGATACAGAGATCGGCTGCGCGTTCAACCTTGAACTGGGCGACGTCCCCTGCGTAAGCTGCGGACAGTGCACCGTTGTTTGTCCCACCGGCGCTCTTGTTGAGCGCGACGACACCGACAAGGTGTTCGAGGCTATCGCCGATCCCACAAAGCACGTTGTAGTCCACACCGCGCCCTCTATCCGCGCGACTCTGGGCGAGTGCTTCGACATGCCCATTGGCACAAACGTAAAGGGCAAGATGGTTGCCGCCCTTAAGATGCTCGGCTTTGACAAGGTATTCGACACCAACTTCGGTGCCGACCTCACCATCATGGAGGAGGGCACCGAGTTCATCGAGCGCGTCACGACCGGCGGAACTCTCCCGATGATCACCTCCTGCTCGCCCGGCTGGGTCAAGTTCTGCGAGCACTATTATCCCGACCTCATCCCGCACCTCTCGACCTGTAAGTCACCCCAGCAGATGCAGGGCGCTATGATCAAGTCTTACTACGCCGAGAAGGCCGGTATCGATCCCAAGGACATCGTAGTCGTATCGGTAATGCCCTGCGTTGCCAAAAAGTTTGAGATCAAGCGCGACGACCAGGGTCGCGACGGCATGCAGGATAACGATATCTCGATCACGACCCGCGAGCTCGCCAAGATGATCAAGACCGCAGGTATCCAGTTCACCGAGCTTGAGGACGAGGAGTTCGATCCCGTAATGGCTATCGGTTCCGGCGCCGGCACGATCTTCGGAGCGACAGGCGGCGTTATGGAAGCGGCTCTCAGAACCGTTGCGGACGTTCTCACCGGCGAGGATCTCAAGCAGATCGACTACAAAGAGATCCGCGGTACCGACGATATCAAGGAAGCTACCTACGAGATCGCCGGCAAGGAGGTCAAGGTTGCCGTTACATCCGGACTCAAGAACGCCGCTAAGCTTCTTGACGAGATCAGAGCTGGCAAGTCTCCCTACCAGTTCATCGAGGTAATGTGCTGTCCCGGCGGCTGTGTAAACGGCGGCGGTCAGCCCATCCAGCCCGGTCACGTAAGGAACTTCACCGACCTCAAGGCTCTCAGAGCTAAGGCTCTCTACGAGGACGACCTCAGCCTCGAGTACAGAAAGTCGCACGATAACCCCGAGATCAAGGCTATCTACGACGAGTATCTCGAAAAGCCCGGTTCACACCTCGCTCATGAGCTTCTCCATACCTCCTACGTAAAAAGAGGTAAATAATCGGTAATCCCTGATAGATAATCAAACGCCCCTCGGTCGAGGGGCGTTTTGTAATGAGGGAGGACGGTTTGTTTTGGCGCGCCGGAGCATTTGTCAAAATGCCTGCCTCGTCTTATGCGGCGTGACCGCGTGCCGCGGCTGTCAGCGCGCCGTTGGATAGTACGGCTTAATAGTAATGAAGTATTAACGGCGCGTATGAACGCGTGAACGCGGGAGCGAAGTTAAGGTTTATTGCCAATGCCGGTTGCGCGGACCGGATGCAACGTCACGTTGCCGCTCTCGTTAAAAACAGTCCGCCGGACTGTTTTTGCCCGCGTTCGGAGCGGCTTTGCGCTACTCTCTCGGCACACGCGCTTTCGAGTCTCTTCCTCTGCTTACGGGTGATATGTAATAGAAAAAGGTAAGTACCATCGAGGTACTTACCTTTTTCTATGGCGCGCCGGAGCATTTGTCAAAATGCCTACCTCGTCTTATGCGGCGTGACCGCGTGCCGCGGCTGTCAGCGCGCCGTTGGATAGTACGGCTTAATAGTAATGAAGTATTAACGGCGCGTATGAACGCG
>CACXIV010000021.1 GCA_902767845.1 uncultured Ruminococcus sp.
CGGAGCAGCTCAGGCAGAGACAATAACAAACGGTTACGGCGAGACACAGTTCAGATGCTATGTACCCGAAGGCGCAGTAGGCGTTATCCTTAACAACGGTAACGGCGCACAGACAGAGGACATCACAGATTTCAGCCATACAGGCTACTGGATGGACGGCACAAAGAACAGCCTCGGTCACTTCATCGTAACACCTTTCGATTAAGAGCCCAATCCCGACCCCGACCCTGATCCTATTGACTCAGACATAAGCTTCCTGCTCACAGATAACTTCAACTGGGGCAGCGCGTATGTATACGCTTGGGACGCTGACGGCAACGCCATCTGCGGCGAGTGACCCGGAGCAGCTCAGGCAGAGACGATCGTAAATGACTACGGCGAGACACAGTTCAGGTGCACGGTTCCCGAAGGAGCAGTAGGCGTTATCCTTAACAACGGTAACGGCGCTCAGACAGAGGACATCACAGACTTCGGTCAGTGGGATGGCTACTGGATGGACGGCACAACGAACGATCTCGGTCACTTCAAGGTAATAGGCTGGAACTACGATAATACGATTAATTAATCGTTTGATTTTCATCAAAAACAGATATATAACTGATTGACCGGAGGCGGAGCAGTAAAATGCTCCGCCTCTTTGTCGTATCCGCGGCGCCGGGCGCAAAAGCAAAATGAGGTGTCAAAAAATATATTATTGGTATAATTTTCTCAAAAACACTTTACTTTGTTAATGCGTTAATGTATAATAGTGTTTAGTTCGTGTAACCGAACGCAATATTTCAAAAAACAAACGGAGGATAACACTATGAAAAAAATCATCGCGCTTCTTATGGCAGGATTAATGACCGCGGCGGTATTCGCCGGCTGCGGCGGAGCCGCTAACGCTGACAGCGACTGGGGCTACATCCAGAACAAGGGCACAATGACGATCGGCATCACATACTTTGAGCCCATGAACTACAAGGACAACTCGGGCAAGCTCACCGGCTTTGAGACGGAGTTTGCCGAGGCAGTATGCGACGAGCTCGGAGTAAAACCCGATTTCCAGGAGATCGAATGGGATTCCAAGGAGGTCGAGCTCAATTCCAAGACCATTGACTGCATCTGGAACGGTCTCACCATTACCGACGAGAGAAAGGCAAACATGGATATCTCCACTCCTTACATGGAGAACAAGCAGGTAATGGTCGTCAAGGCTGAAAACGTCGACAAATTCTCAGCCGACGTAAAGGGCGCCAAGGTGATCGCCGAGGCAGGCTCTGCCGGTGAAGAGGTCGCACAGGGCGACGAGTTCTTCAAGGAAGCGACCTACACACCCGCCGACTCGCAGGCAAAGGCTCTCCTCGAGGTCAAGTCGGGAACATCTGACATCGCGATCATCGACTATGTAATGTCTATCGGCACGCTCCGCGACGGCTCAGACTACGCCGACCTCAAGGTCATCGAGTCAAAGAGCTTTGCTCCCGAGCAGTACGGTATCGCGTTCAGAAAGGACAGCCCCGAAACTCTTGAGAAGGTCAACGCCGCTATCAAAAAGCTCGCCGACGACGGCAAGCTCGCCGAGATCGCGGATAAGTACAACCTCAAAGAGCAGATCATTGTAAAATAATTCTATAATGGAACAATTTTTTAACGTAACGGGAGAGCTGCTTGTCGGCTTCTCCCAAAACTGCGAGATTTTCGCTCTGACCCTGCTAATGGCAATACCGCTCGGACTGATAATCTCAATGGGTTCAATGTCAAAATTTATGCCGCTCAAGGCAGTGGTAAAAACATTTGTATGGATAATCCGCGGAACTCCGCTTATGCTCCAGCTTTTTGTGGTATTCTACATACCCTCGCTTGTCTGGGGTATCTCGTTCAACCGCATGACCGCGGCAATAATCGCCTTTGTGATCAACTACGCGGCGTATTTTTCCGAGATCTTCCGCGGCGGTATCGAGTCTATTCCGCGCGGACAGTACGAGGCGGGACAGGTGCTCGGCATGAGCAAGAGCCAGATTTTCTTCAAGGTAGTGCTCATGCAGGTGGTCAAGCGCATTACCGCGCCCATGAGCAACGAGATCATCACCCTTGTAAAGGACACCTCGCTCGCGCGCGTCATTATGGTGCCCGAAATGCTCAAGGCCGCCGAGCGCTTTACAATGCAAGGTCTGATTTGGCCGCTGTTCTACACGGGAGTATTTTTCCTGCTGTTCAGCGGTATCCTTACCCTGCTTTTCGGATTTATCGAGAAAAAGCTCGATTATTACAAGATTTAAGGGGGGATCGGATTGTCGTTTTTACAGGTGGAAAACATCAAAAAAAGCTTCGGCAAAACCGAGGTGTTGAAAAACATCAGCTTCTCGCTTGAAAAGGGCGAGGTGCTGGCGATAATCGGCTCCTCCGGCTCGGGAAAAACAACGCTGCTTCGCTGCCTTAATTTTCTCGAGACCCCTCAGGAGGGCAGGATCATCGTTAACGGAAACGTGCTGTTCGACGGAAACGACGAGTCAAAGCGCAGCGAGTCCGCGATCCGCAAAAACCGTCTGCACTTCGGGCTCGTATTCCAGAACTTCAACCTGTTTCCGCAGTACAAGGTGATCGAGAACCTTACCCTCGCGCCTACCCTCAAGGCAAAGGAGCAGATCCGCAAAAACGGATCCTACAAGGGCTTATCGAGCATGAAGCAGGCGAATCAGCTTATAACCGAAGAGGCGGAAATGCTGCTCAAAAAGGTGGGACTTTACGAAAAACGCGACTTCTACCCGTGCAATCTGAGCGGCGGACAGCAGCAGCGTGTGGCAATAGCCCGCGCGCTCGCGCTCGAACCCGACATCCTCTGCTTTGACGAGCCTACTTCGGCGCTCGATCCCGAGCTCACCGGCGAGGTTCTAAACGTCATCAGGGGACTGAAAAGCTCTGACAGCACAATGATTGTAGTCACCCACGAAATAGGCTTCGCCCATGATGTTGCCGACAAGATAATCTTTATGGACGACGGCTATATCGAGGAGGAGGGCACTCCGCAGCAGGTCATTGATAACCCGAACAGCGAGCGCACAAAAGAGTTTTTGGCTCGCTTCAATCAGTTCGGAGACTGAGGATCTCAATTAACAATAAACGATTAATAGCATTTAAAAGCTTCCCCGGCATTTGTTCGGGGGAGCTTTTTTGCGGAAAATAATCTTTCGCGACCGGCTGATCACCATTATTTTACTCATGAGTTTAGTTCAAAGTCTTGAAAAAATCGTAATAAAATGATATACTTATTCTAACTATGTAGTATAATTACCGTAATTGCGCAAAAATGCGGTTTTTTTGCAAAGAATCAGCGCGATTTTTTGAAGGAGGCACAATATTATGGCGATAAAAGTAACCCTGCTCGCGCACACCCCGAACCCGGAGCAAACCGTTGCCATGGCGGCAAAGCTTTGCTACTCGCCGTCGGATATCGAGAATATCCGCGAGGGACTGACCGAGGAAAAGACAACGGCGTTCCTTGACATGCTCTCCGATCTCGGCCACGCGAGCCCCACCGAGCACGCCTCGTTCACATTTGGGATAGAGGGTATCTCGCGCGCCTGCTCCCACCAGCTCGTGCGCCACAGGATCGCCTCCTACTCTCAGCAGAGCCAAAGATACGTCGACGGTACAAAATTTGATTTTGTCACGCCGCCCGAGATAAAAAGGAATCCCAAGGCGCTCGCCGCCTATGAAAAGGCTCTCGCGGTGGAGGCTCAGGCGTATAAGGAGGTTCGCGACAGCCTGGCCGCTGGCTACATCGCCGAATATCTCGGCGAGCCTCAGAGCGGCTCCGACGAGGAGATAATGGAGCGCTTCCGTCAGACCGACAAAAAGCGTTACTCCGCGTTTGTTAAAAAAGCTAACGAGGACGCGAGGTTTATCCTTCCGAACGCCTCGACTACCAAGATAGTCTGTACGTTCAACGCGCGCAGTCTCAACAACTTTTTCGCTCACCGCTGCTGTAACCGCGCCCAGTGGGAGATAAGGGAGGTCGCCGAGCAAATGCTGCTCGAGTGCCTCAGGGTGGCTCCGACTCTGTTCAAAAACTGCGGACCGTCCTGCCTGTTCGGCCCCTGTCCCGAGGGCAACATGTGCTGCGGAAAGCAGAAGGAAGTCCGTGAAAAATACGGCAGAGGTCGGTCATGAAAAGCAGGATAATCGTAATAGAGGGGCTTGACGGCAGCGGAAAGGCTACCCAGACCGCGCTGCTCGCCCAAAAGCTGAGCGACAGGGGAGTAAAGGTAAGACGGCTTGAGTTTCCCGACTACGACAGCCCCGGCTCGTCGCTCGTAAAAATGTACCTCGGAGGCGAGTTCGGCAGCAAGCCCGAGGATGTCAACGCCTACGCCGCGTCCGCGTTTTACGCAGTAGACCGCGCGGCGAGCTTCCTTGCGGACTGGAAAACCGACTACCAAAGCGGAACGCTCTTCCTCTGCGACCGCTACTGCACCTCGAACATCATCTATCAGATGGCTAAGGTCGGGGACGGCGAGCGCGACGCGTTCATAAGTTGGCAGGCGGATTTTGAGTACGACAAGCTCGGACTACCGCGCCCCGACAGGGTGATATATCTCGACGTTTCTCCGGACGTCTCGCAAAGGCTGATGGAAAAGCGCTACGGCGGCGACGAGGCTAAAAAGGATCTGCACGAGAGCAATTTGGGCTTTTTGCTGACCTGCCGCGAAAGCGCGCTTTACGCCGCCGAAAAATGCGGCTGGACAATAATCGACTGCTGCGAAAACGGAGAGATCAAGCCGATAGAATCGATTTCGGCGGAAATAGAGAAGGCATTGAGCGACATTTTATGATAGATTTTATCAGTATAGAAAAGTCAAAAATCAGGGAGTACGCCTCGTTCTACGGCGAAGATCAGATCGGCTGTGAGGCGAATTTCGTCACCGCCTACCTCTGGAACCGGGAGTACAACATCAGGGTCGCTGTTGTTGACGACACGCTGATCAAGGCGTATTTCCGCGACGACGGCAGGCTTTGGGGATATTGCTTTCCGCGCGGAAAAAATGTCCGCGGAGCGCTGGACGCGATATTTTCGGACGCGCGCGAAAATGACCGCGAGCCGTATTTCGGCTACATGTCGCGGTACGAGCGCGACGAGCTCGAGCGGCTCTGCCCCGGAAGGTTTTTGTTCGAGCCGAGCACCACTACCCGCGACTACATTTATTTAACCGAAAATTTGGCGGAGCTTCCGGGCAAAAAATACCACGCCAAACGCAACCATATCTCGAAATTCTACAGGAGCTTCCCCGACAGCCGCGTTGAGCCGATCACTCCTAAAAACAGCTCCGACGCTCTCGCGGTAGTTCGGCTCTGGTGCCGCGAAAACGGTATCGACTGCCGTGAGCACGCAGAATACGCCGTGATAAGCGAGGCGCTCGATAACCTTGAGCTGTTTGAAATGCGCGGAATGATCCTTTATTCCGACAGCGAGCCGATCGCCATGACCCTCGGGTCGGAAATCTCGCGGCTCTGCTTCGACGTTAATTTTGAAAAGGCGCTCAAGGATCACGACGGCAGCTACGCTGTGATCAACAACGAGTTTGCAAAGACCCTTACCGGCTACAAATACCTGAACAGAGAGGAGGATCTGGGGCTTGAAGGGCTCAGAAAATCCAAGCTCTCGTATCATCCGGAAATAATCTACGAAAGATTCGACGGTATACCGAAATGACAGAATACAGAACCGCCGGCAGCGGCGACCTCGGCGAGCTGAAAAAGCTCTGGCTCGGCTGCTTTGAGGACAGGGAAGAGGCGGCAAATTTATTCTTTGAAAGAAATAAAGATACATACCACGCATACGCGGCGACGGTCGGCGGAAAGCTTGTTTCCGCTCTGTATCTGATCGACTGCAAGCTGTGCGGAGAGAACGCGCACTACCTCTGCGGCGCGTCCACCCTGCCCGAATACCGAAAACGCGGAATAATGGGCGGACTTATAGAATACTCATTAAACGACGCGAAAAACAGGGGAGACCGCAGCTCGGTATTGCTCCCCGCGAACGAGAAGCTTTACGGTTATTACGGAGCGCGCGGCTACAGAGCCTGCTGCTCGGTTAGCAGAGCGGTCGTTAAGCGCTCCGAGCTCGAGCGTGACCGCGTCCCGATCTCGTTGCCGGGAACTGCGGAGCCCGAGCGGCTGCAAAGCGGCTTCCGAAAGGATAATTTTCTTTATTGGAATAATAACTATATCCGTTTCGCGGCGGACTACTACGCGTGCTACGGTGTAAAAACCGTTTTCAGCAAGAACGCCCTCGCGGTATTCGAGGAAGGAAACGGCGTATGCACGGTCATATACGCGATTTATAATGACATAAAAGAATTAAAAACGCTGCTGCTTGAAAACACCTCATCAAACCGCTTTGTGATTTTCGGCAAATGCGGCGAAGCAGCTTTTGAAAATTCTAAAAAAGAAAAATACGGAATGGCAAGGGCGCTTACCTCAAAGCCCCTGCCGAACGACATATACATCGGAATCACTTTAGACTGAAGGGAGAATACTATGTTCTACATGTTTTTAGCGGAAGGCTTTGAAGAAACCGAGGCACTCGCCTGCCTCGACGTTATGCGCAGGGCAAAGCTCAGCGTACAGACAGCCGGCGTTACCGGCGAGTTCGTGATCAGCTCGCACGGCGTCTGTGTAAAATCCGACGTCTCCGCCGACGATATCGACTACGACGAGATCGAGGGAGCTATACTTCCCGGCGGAATGCCCGGTACCTTGAATCTCGAAAAGGACGAGAGGGTCATCGAGTGCGTAAAGCGCTGTTACGAAAGCGGCAAGATCGTAGCCGCCATCTGCGCCGCGCCGTCTGTTTTAGGCCATCTCGGTATCCTCGACGGCAAAAGGGCGACCTGCTTCCCGGGCTTTGAAAAGGAGCTCAAGGGAGCCGTTTGCACCTCGGCACATACCGAGACCGACGGTAATGTTATAACCGGAAAGGGAGCGGGCTGCGCCATAGAGTTCGGCCACGCGATCGTCGCCAAGGCGCTCTCGAAGCAGGCGGCAGACAAGGTGATCGAGGATATGCAATGCCTTTGATAAATATTCGCAACCGCAAGCGCGAGCTAAGGGCAAAATACAAGCGCGCGAGAGCCTCGATCCCCGAGGGGCTAAAGGCGGAGCTTGACAAAAAGCTGACGGAAAGGTTCTTGGCGCTTGAGGAGTACAGGGCGTGCTCAACGCTTTTTATCTATGTTTCCTCGCCGATAGAATGCGACACCTCCGCTATCATCGCCGACGCGTTCAGCTCGGGCAGGCGCGTAGCCGTTCCGCGCTGCGGCGAAAAAAGCGGCGATATGGACTTTTACTACATAACCTCGCTCGGCGACCTTGAACCCGGCAAGTTCGGGATAATGGAGCCGGTACCCGAAAAATGCGAAAAAGCCGAAGATCTTTCGGCCGGCTTGTGCGTCGTTCCGGGGCTCTGCTTTGACCTGCAGGGCTACAGGATCGGCTTCGGCAAGGGGTATTACGACAGATTTTTGCAGAGATTCGGCGGCGTTACCGTCGGAGTCTGCTACTATAAATGTATACAAAACGATCTGCCCACAGGGGTGTATGACAAAACGGTTGACATTCTCCTGACCGAGAAATTCATCAACCGTAATGTAACAAAGGAATGATTTTATGAGTAACGACATGAATAATCACGGTCTTGAGGATCAGCGCCGCCGCAAGGCGGAGAACTTCAGGCTCAATATCCGCGACAATTACGACGACGACGGTTCCTCCTACGCTTCGGAATCCGAGCCCGAGGAGATAAGCTCGTACAGCGGCGAGGATATCAAGGATCAGATCGCCCGCGAGTCGAGAAAATCGCTCAAAAAGCGTCAAAAGGAAGAAAAACGCGAGCTAAAGGCGCGCAACCGGCGCAACCGCAGGATATTCAGGATCGCGTGGATAGTATCTGTTCTGCTTATAGGCGCTATGCTGGCTGCGTTTTTGATCACGGGCATGAACGACCTTCTCGCGATCACCCGTCAGGACGATTCCGCCGTAACGGTGCAGATCCCCAAGGACGCCGACATAAACACCGTAACCGACGCGCTGAAGAACAGCGGCGTTATCGGCGAGCCGAATTACTTTAAGTTTTACGCCTCTATCACCAAAAACGACACCTTTCAGCAGGGAACCTACGAGCTCAAAAAGAACATGGATTATCAGGCGATAATCACTAATCTCCAGGGCACCTCTAACCGTACCGATACGATCGAGGTGACGATCATCGAGGGTCAGAATGTCCTCGAGATCGCGGACAAGCTCGAGGAGGAGGGCGCGCTCGGAAACAAAACCGAGTTCCTGCAGCTCTGCAATTCCGACAAGTTCGACAACGATTACGACTTCCTAAAGGCGATCCCCAATCCCGGAGAGCGCTATTACAAGCTTGAGGGCTACCTTTACCCCGATAAATATGAGTTCTATGTAAATGAGGATCCCGCGAGCATAATATACAAGATACTTAACAACTACGAGAAGAGAATATACGAGAAGCAGGCGTTTGACGGCTACGAAAAGCTCTATTCCGTCAAAAAGATGCTCGAAAAGACAGAAAGCAAGTACAGCCTCGACGAGATAATGACGATCGCGTCGATCATTCAGGCTGAGGCGGCGGATTCCGAGGATATGTACTACATTTCTTCGATTATCCACAACCGTCTGGACGCGGATGCCGACGAAGGCGTTTCCGCTCTGGGTCTCGATTCTACCAAGTTCTACCCCTACCGCAGCAAGGACAAGCTCCCCTCCGATATCGCCGCGAATTACCAAAGCCGTTACGACACATATGACAACACCGGTCTGCCTCCGGGACCCATCTGCAACCCCGGTATGGAGGCGATCAAGGCTGCGGTAACGCCATACGACACCAGCTACTACTACTTCTTCCATGACAGCAACGGCAAGGCATACTATGCTTCGACCATTGAAGAACACGAGGCTAACCTGGAGTATTACGACTGATGAAAAAACCTGAGATTTTATCACCCGCGGGAGATTTTGAGTGTCTGCGGTCGGCGCTGAGCTTCGGAGCCGACGCGGTGTACCTTGCGGGCAAGATGTTTGGAATGAGGTCGGCGCCGAAGAATTTTGACAGGGACGACCTAAAAAAGGCGTGCGGGCTGGCTCATTCAATGGGAAAAAAGATCCACGTCACCTGCAATATACTGCCTAAAAACAGCGAGATAGCCGAGCTGCCCGAGTTTCTTGAGTACGCTCAGGACTGCGGAGTAGACGCGCTGATAATCGCCGACATGGGCGTGCTCGAATACGCTAAGCGATATGCGCCCAAGACGGCTGTCCACATCTCAACTCAGGCGGGAGTCACAAACTACGCTACCGCCAACGCGCTTTGGAATATGGGAGCGTCAAGAGTAGTGACGGCAAGGGAGCTCACGCTCTCCGACATAGCCGAGATCCGCGCGAAAACCCCGAAGGAGCTAGAAATCGAATGCTTTGTACACGGCGCCATGTGCGTTTCGTTCTCGGGCAGGTGCCTTATTTCGAGCTATCTTACCGGCAGAGACGCGAACCACGGCGACTGCGCCCAGCCCTGCCGCTGGAAATACCATTTGTTCGAGGAAAAGCGCGAGGGGCAGTTCTTCCCCGTTGAGGAATACGACGGCGGAACTTACCTTTACAACTCGCGCGATCTTTGCATGATCGAGTACATCCCCGAGCTAGTAAAAGCCGGAATATCGAGCTTCAAGATAGAGGGCAGGGCAAAGTCCTCCTACTATACGGCGGTAACGACAAACGCCTACCGCCACGCGGTAGACGATTACTTTGCCGAGGGCGAGGCTTTTAAGCTTAAGCCGTGGATCAAAGAGGAGCTTGAAAAAATCAGCCACCGCGAGTACAGCACGGGCTTTTATTTCGGCTCGGAGCCGGGGCAGACCACCGGCGACGGCGGATATATCCGGCATTACGACGCCGCGGCTTTCTGCGAAAAGAGCATAGACGGCACCCGTTCGGTGATAAGCCAGCGCAACAAGTTCCTTGTCGGCGACACGCTCGACGTGCTGCCGCCGAGCGGAATACCGTATAATATCAAGTGCGTTTCGCTAACGAACGAAAACGGCGAGGCGGTCGACAGCGCTCCTCACCCGATGGAGGTTCTGACTATGGAGTCCGACCTGCCGGTGCCCGCGGGCTCGGTACTGCGAAAAAAACGCTCCGAAGCTCAGCCTTGAGCCGCAAAACGCGAACAGATTTGATTTTTCGGTTCGGTCATTACCGGACTTAGCAAAATATATACTATTATTTTACATACTAAGGAGTAATCAAAATGCAATGGACAGGACTAAACGAGCTTAGAGAAAAATTCCTCGAGTTCTTCGAGTCAAAGGGCTGCCTCAGGCTGCCCAGCTTCTCGCTCGTTCCGAAGGACGACAACAGCCTGCTGCTGATCAACAGCGGTATGGCTCCCATGAAAAAATACTTCACAGGCGAGGTAACGCCGCCGCGCAAGCGCGTGACTACCTGCCAGAAGTGTATCCGCACACCCGATATCGAGCGCGTCGGAATCACCGCTCGCCACGGCACCTTCTTTGAGATGCTGGGCAACTTCTCGTTTGGCGACTACTTCAAGCGTGAGGCGACCGCGTGGGCGTGGGAATTTTTTACAAAGGTGCTTGAAATGCCCGAGGACAAGCTGTATGTGTCGATCTATCAGGACGACGACGAGGCTTACGACATTTGGACAAAGAAGGTCGGCGTCGATCCCTCTCATATGGTGCGTCTCGGCAAGGAGGACAACTTCTGGGAGCACGGCTCGGGTCCCTGCGGTCCCTGCTCAGAGATCTACTTTGACCGCGGCGAGGAAAAGGGCTGCGGCAAGCCCGACTGCCACGTGGGCTGCGAATGTGACCGCTTCGTAGAGGTATGGAACCTCGTGTTCACCCAGTTCGAGAACGACGGCAACGGCAACTACACTCCGCTCGACCATCCCAATATCGACACGGGCATGGGACTTGAGCGCCTGGCGTGCGTTATCCAGGGAGTGGACAACCTCTTCCTTGTCGACACCGTTCAGAATATCATGAAGCATATTTCGCAGATCACCGGCGTTAAATACGGCGAAAACGAAAAGAGCGATGTTTCGCTGCGCGTTATCACCGACCACATCCGCAGCACGACCTTTATGATCGGCGACGGAGTAATGCCCTCCAACGAGGGCAAGGGCTACGTACTGCGCAGGCTTCTCAGGCGCGCCGCCCGACACGGCAGACTGCTTGGCTACAAGGAGCCCTTCCTCTACAAGGTCTGCGACACCGTTATCAACGAGAACCTCACGGCTTACCCCGAGCTTGACGAAAAGCGCGAGTTCATCACAAAGGTCATCCGCATCGAGGAGGAGAGCTTCGCAAAGACCATAGATCAGGGCTTTAAGATGCTCCAAAACATAATGAATAACAGCGAGATCAAGTCGATCAGCGGCGAGGATGCGTTCAAGCTGAACGATACCTACGGCTTCCCGATCGACCTGACGCGCGAGATATTGCAGGAAAAGGGAATAAAGGTAGACGTTGAGCGCTTTAAGGAGTTGCTTAAGGAGCAGAAAAAGCGCTCGCGCAACGCGCGCAAGAACGCCGGTGCCGACGCGTGGATAAGCGATTCCACCGACCTCTCGGATATCGAAAAGACAGAGTTCGTAGGCTACACCGACCTTGTCTGCGAATCTAAGATACTCGCCATCGTAAAGGACGGCGAAAGGGTCGAGGCCGCCGGTGAGGGCGAGAGCGTGGCGTTAGTGCTAGACAAGACCCCCTTCTACGCCGAAAGCGGCGGACAGGTAGGCGACACGGGCGAGATCACCGCCGAAGGGCTTGTGATCGAGGTCGACAACACCACAAAGGATACCTCCGGCGGGATATTCATCCACTCCTGTCTTGTCAGGGACGGCGGCATAACCGTGGGCGAGACCGTGACCTCCGCCGTTGACAAAAAAAGGCGTGAGGACATCATGCGCAACCATACCGCCGCTCACCTTTTGCAGAGCGCGCTGCGCAAAGTCCTCGGAAACCACGTCCAGCAGGCAGGTCAGCTCGTTACCGATTCATATCTGCGATTTGACTTTACCCACTTTGAGGCTATGACCGCGAAGGAAATGATCGAAGTAAACGATCTGGTAAACGAAAAGATATTTGAGTCAATAGACGTCGTCACACGCGAAATGCCGATCGAAGAAGCCAAAAAGCTCGGCGCCACGGCGCTGTTCGGAGAAAAATACGGCGACGTAGTGCGCGTGGTCAGCGCAGGCGACTTCTCGGCTGAGTTCTGCGGCGGCACACACGTTAAGAACACCGCTAACCTCGGACTTTTCCGCATCCGTCAGGAGGGCTCGGTAGCGGCAGGCGTAAGAAGGATAGAGGCTCTCACCGGAAGAGGCTTCCTCGAGTACGCCGACAACACCACGGCGGTAATCATGGGAGCGGCAGGAGCCCTGAAGCTCGCCAATCCCAAGGCGCTTGTTGAGGGCGCTGTGAAGGCGCAGCAGTTCATCAAGGAGCAGCAGAACCAGATCGCCGAGCTAAACGCGCAGATCGCCGCGTATCAGCTCGGAGGACTGTTTAACAACGCCGAGGAGATCAACGGCGTAAGGATCGTCACCGGCAGCGTAGACGGAGCCGACGCCGATATCCTCAGGGATATTTGCGAAAAGGCAAAGGGCGAGGATCCGGCTACGGTCATCGTACTGGCGGCGAAGAACGGCAGCAAGGTGACCTTCGCGGCAGGCTGCGGCAAGGAAGCGCTCGCGCGCGGAGCCAACGCCGGAAAGATTGTCAAGGCGGTCGCTCAGGCGGCAGGCGGCAACGGCGGCGGAAAGCCCGATATGGCAATGGCAGGCGCCAAGGACGCAAACAAGATCGGCGAAGCTCTCGCGGTCGTAAAGGACACCGTTCTCGGTATGCTCAAATGATCGGGAAACCTTTTTAATGCCACGCTGTCAAGCAAAGTCCCGTTGACTTAGCTTTTGTATATTACTTGTATAAATCGCATAAAACGAATAACAGATTCTTGTGCAAGAACACGGACAAAAATTTTTCAAAAGTATTGAAGTTTTGTAATATTTATTGTATAATTATTTTACTGAGATATTATGTTTTCTCGGACAAAGGAACAATTAGGAGGAGATTCAAAAATGTTCAAAAAGATTGCAAGCATTTTACTCGCAGTTTTGCTGGTTCTCAGCATGACAGTAATCGCTGTTTCGGCTGCTGAGTCCGACAACGACGCGGTTGCTGCAGGCGACGATTCAGCGGCGATTGCTGCAGGTTCGGATGACGATTCTGTCGGCGCTGATGACGGTAGCGGCGCAGTAGGCGGCAACACAATCAGCTTCAAGGCTGACAAAAGCATTTGGAAGAATTTTAGGACAATTACTTTTTACCTTTATCAGCACGGCGGTGACGAGATCATCACCTGGGGTTCAAAGAAGGGTAACATGGATGACGCCGGTAACGACGTATGGACCTTCGACCTCGACAAGAAGGGTATCACACTCGAAAGCGGCAAGCAGTATGGCTGTATCTTCACAGCTGACTGGAACGTTCAGTCGTGCGACCTCATTCTTGATTCTTCCTGCATCGGCGATACAGCATCTCTTACAGGCAGCACTGTAGAGAACAATGTTGACTCTAACAAGACCAGCTATGTTGTTCACTGGCAGGGCAAGGATCCTTCTAAGCTCGGACCTCCCAAATGCATCACTTCTATCGGTAACGTAATCGGTGAAGCTTACTGGGACGGCGACACACCTTACAGCATGCTTGTTAACTTCATCAAGTCAGACGGTAAGGACGGTCTTGCCAACGCTATCAAGTTCAACGGAAAGACTGAGCAGCAGACTATTGACGATACAGCTATCGCTCTCGGCCTCGGTCAGGACGATATCGAGAAGGCTATCAAGGAGTCCGGCAAATCTCCCGCGTGGGATAAGTCCAAGTCTACAGCACCCGGCGGTTCTTCATCGAATGGCGGTTCAGACGGCGGCTCATCAAACGGCGGCTCATCGAACGGCGGTTCATCAAACGGCGGTTCATCATCGGGCGGTTCATCTTCGGGCGGCTCATCTTCGGGCTCAAGCTCAGTAAGCTCCGGCCAGGAGACAACTATCTTCTTCGTATTCGGCGGTGTAATGCTCGCTGCTGCGGGAATCATCTTCCTCGCAAGAAAGAGAAGAGATTATTGATCTAAATCCTAATCAATACAAATCAAGGGACGGTTTTCCGTCCCTTTTTTGTTTGATATCCAAGCCTGCGTTTTTGTATATAATATTATTGACTAATACATAGCTGTATGGTAAAATGACAATATGACAACATATAACATGAAAGGACGAGCATTATGATAAAAAAACTGACATCGGCATTATTGATACTTACTCTGTTATTGTCAATGTTGTCCGCAACGGCGATTTCGGTTTCCGCTGAGGACAACAAGGATAAGTTTACCGTTATTGCATTTTCAAATTTTTTCCCTGATAAACGGTTTTGTTTTGAAGATATAAATAAGTACGCGGATGAAAACGGTGATATCTTTATTTCTATGGAATATATGCTGTGCGCTCCGGAAAAAGTACTTGTCAACTTTGATATAGACAGGTTTTCATGGGATAATGAGGTGCTCGAATTAAAGTCGGAGTACAATTCCGTGGAGATCGACAATGATACTGTTTGCAACATTTCTCCGGTACTTGTAGAATACGGATATGCAGATTCGGTAATGATCAATTGGTTCGGTGATGATAACGGCGGCAAAATAGTTGGTAATTATTCCGGTTATAAACGTGTTCCGCACGCTTATGATAATGACGATAACGGAAACATAATTCCGGTAAAGCTTTTTAAGTTTGTATTTAAGGTGCTTGACAAAAACGCCGAATGTACAACTGTTAATCTCAACATGAAAACCCTTTCTTTGGATGGTCAGCATATTAAAGAACCTAACTTTTATCGTATAGTTAATTATTTAAAAGTTTCGGAAGAATACAAAGATTTATATACCGTGGATACGGTAATCGTTCCGGAAAGTGATCAGACTTTGGTTTTTAAGAAAGGTGATGTCAACAAAGACGGAACGATCGACGTGCTTGACGCGTCGATGATCCAAAAATACGCGTCCGATAAGGCGAACTTTACGCTTAATCAGATAGCCACAGGCGATATAAATTATGACGGCAATACTGATGTTCTCGACGCGGCGATAATACAAAAGTACGCTGCAGGAAAATTATCCGATATTTAAGATCAGATCAATCAAAACGGGGCTGTCGCGATAAACTCAAAATACCATTGTCATTCCGAGCACGGTCGGGAAAATACTCTGAAAAAAGCAAATCGCTGCTTAGAGGATCTCTCCACGCGCTTAGCTTGGTAAAATGACGATTTTGGTATTATAGGCTTATCGCGACAGCCCTTTTTTATGTGGTCGGGATGACGTTGTATACAGAGCGATAAAATGCCCACCTCGCTTTATGTGGCGTGAGGGGTAAAAAACTTTCCGTAACGCCCTCGTTAAAAACGTCATACAATGACGTTTTTGTCTGCGCCGTGCGCGCGGCTTACGGCTTGACACACTCGCCTTCAAGTCTTGTGATCCCGACTGTTAGGGAAAAAATAAAACAGAGATACGCAAAAGCATATCTCTGTTTCATGTGGTCGGGATGACAAGACTTGAACTTGCGACTCCACGCCCCCCAGACGTGTGCGCTACCAAACTGCGCTACATCCCGATGCAACATTAGTATTTTATCAAAATATCTGTCGTTTGTCAAGCAAAATTTAAAAAAAGTTCAATTTGTGTTTGGAACGGGCGGATTAAGGCAAAAGCGCATAACCGGCATAATTTACAAAAACAAAGTTTTTTATTGTGCATAAAGCAGATTGATATTAATATGCGCGTTTGGTATGATATAATTGATAATGGGTAGTTTCGGCTTTTTGCGGAGATTCCCCGACGATTATTTAGGAGTGAGAAATATGAACAGGAAAATTATCAGCATAACCCTTGCGATCTGTATGCTTATTACCTCGATCGCAGTAGGAAGCTTCGCGGCGAACGCCGCAAACGCGGGGGAGGAAGCTCCCTTAGCTGCAGGAAGTCAGGGCGCGCAGGATAAGATCCAGGGCGCGGTGGTGCTGCACTGCTTCGACTGGTCTTACAACAACATCAAGGCAAACCTGAGCGCGATCAAAAACGCCGGCTACACCGCGGTGCAGACCTCTCCGGTACAGCCTCCCAAGGACTACAATTCGAGCTGGACGGACACGGACGGTCAGTGGTGGAAGCTTTACCAGCCGACCGACCTGACGATCGCCGACGGCGGCACATGGCTTGGCACAAAGGCTCAGCTCAAGGCGCTGTGCACCGAGGCTGACAAGTACGGCATCAAGGTTATCGTAGATATCGTCGCCAACCATATGGCGGATAACGGCAAAAAGCGCAACGGCATGGACAATATCTCCTCTCAGGTAAACTCTACCCTCAGGAGTAACTCGAACTACTGGCACCTCGACAATATTATGGCGAATGATGATAATGACCGCTACAAAACGACTCACGGTTCGATTGAGATGCCCGACCTCAACACCGGCAACAGCTATATCCAGAACCGCGTAAAGCAGCTCTGCGTCGACTGTATCAACCTCGGCGTAGACGGCTTCCGCTTCGACGCCGCAAAGCACATCGAGCTTCCCACCGACCCCAAGGGCGCGAGCAATTTCTGGCCGACGGTCATCAACGGCTCAAAGGGCAGCAGGACAGACCTATATTATTACGGCGAGATCCTCAACTACCCCGGCACTGATATCGAGAACTACACCGAGTATATGAGCGTTACCGACCATTGGTCGGGCGAGCAGGTTATGATCGCCGCTGACAACAAGAACGTAACCAGAATGGCGGACACCCACTACTACAAGGACGCGGCAGCCGATAAGGCTGTGCTCTGGTGCGAGTCGCACGATACGTATATGGGCAACGAGACAAAGAGCATCGGCAACGCTTCGATCGTCAAGGGCTGGGCTATCGTCGCGTCACGCGCGGACGCCACCGCGCTGTTCTTCGCGAGACCCAACTCGACCATGGGCGCCGCAAGCTCTGACACGACATGGAAATCCAAGTCGGTTGTCGAGGTCAACAAGTTCAAGAACTTCTTTGACGGCACCGGCGAGTCGGTTTCGGCTGAAAACGGCTGTGCCTATAACGAGAGAGGCACTACCGGCGTAGTCATCTCAAGACCTGCCGGAGGCGGCACGGTATCGCTTACTGCGAAAAAGATGGAGGACGGAACATATAAGGATCAGGTCTCGGGCGGCACCTTCACCGTAAGCGGCGGCAAGATCAAGGGAACCGTCGGTTCATCCGGCGTGGCGGTCGTTTACAATACGACCCAAAACCCGATCAAGCCCACCGAGGCTCCCACCACCGAGGCGCCTACCACCGTTCCCGATAAAAAGATCCTGCTCGGCGACGTCACCGGCGACGGCGTGATCACGGTTGCCGACGCTACCGAGATCCAGCGCCACGCAAGCGAGATAATAACACTGACGGGCGACAGCTTCACGGCTGCGGACGTTAGCCGCGACGGCATAATCAGCGTGTATGACGCAACGGCTGTCCAGCTTTACGCCGGAGAGTTTTCTTACGGTACCGAATCCTGCGGAGTGTACGTTTAGCGGATCGGAAAAATAATTGATCTAAGGCTGTCGCCGGAAACGGCGGCAGCTTTTTTGCGTCTGAATCGAGCCTCGCGGCAGGCGATTGGCAGATTTTACAAAAACGAAGTTTATTATTGTGCATAAAGCAAATTGATAAAAATGTTCATATACGATATAATAAAAATGATAATGGGGAGTTTCGGCGTTTTGCTGATATTTGCCCTGAAAAATATTTAGGAGTGAGAAATTTGAACAGGAAAATCATCAGCTTGGCGCTTGTGCTTTGCATGCTGATCACCTCGATCGCGACGGGCAGCTTTGCCGCGAACGCGGTCAACGAGGATAACGCCGCGGTCGGCGCGGCGTCGGGGGATCAGGGAGCGCAGAAAAAGATCCAGGGCGCGGCGGTGCTGCACTGCTTCGACTGGTCGTACAACAACATCAAGGCAAATCTAAAGGCGATCGCCGACGCGGGCTACACCGCGGTGCAGACCTCGCCCGTGCAAAAGCCGAAGGACTACAGCTCGAGCTGGACGGATCAGGGCGGACAGTGGTGGAAGCTCTATCAGCCGATAACCATTTCGATCGCCGACGGCGGAACATGGCTCGGCACCAAGTCAGAGCTCAAGGCGCTGTGTACCGAGGCTGATAAGTACGGCATCAAGGTGATTGTCGATATCGTCGCTAACCATATGGCGGACAACGGATTAAAGCGCAACGGTATGGACAACGTATCCTCTCAGGTAGAGTCGACTATCAGGAACAATTCGAGCTACTGGCACCTTGAGGATATCCACGCGGACGACGACAACAACCGTTACCATGTCACACACGGCGCAATCGACCTGCCCGACCTTAACACCGGCAACAGCTATATCCAGGGTCGCTACAAGCAGCTCTGTATCGACTGCATCAACCTCGGCGTAGACGGCTTCCGCTTTGACGCGGCAAAGCATATCGAGCTTCCAAACGAAAACGGCGGAAGCAACTTCTGGCCGACGGTAATCAACGGCTCAAAGGGCAACAGGACAGACCTCTACTACTACGGCGAGATCCTAAACTACGCCGGAACAAGCATAAACAACTACACCCAGTACATGAGCGTCACCGACAACAAGACGGGTGACAGGGCGCTTGTAGCCGCTAAAAACGGCGACGCCGGCGGACTTGCCAATTCAAGCTACGACAAGGGCGCCGGAGCCGACAAGAGCGTGCTCTGGGTAGAGTCGCACGATACCTACATGGGCGGCTCGGGTTCAGCCGGACTCGGCAACACCAGCGGCGTAAACGACGCCACCGTTATCAAGGCGTGGGCGATCGTGGGTTCAAGAGCCAACTCCACCGCGCTGTTCTTTGCCAGACCCAACTCAAAGATGGGCGCCGCCAGCTCGAATACGACATGGAAGTCAAAGGCGGTCGCCGAGGTCAACAAGTTCAAGAATTACTTTGACGGCGAGGGAGAGTATCTTTCGTCGGAAAGCGGCTGCGCTTACAACGAGAGGGGCACCGCGGGCGTTGTTATCTCAAAGCTCAGCGGCAGCGGCTCCGTAAGCCTTACAGCTCATAAGATGAAGGCAGGCACATACAAGGATCAGGTTTCGGGCAATACGTTTACCGTAAAGAACGGCAAGATCACGGGCAATGTCGGCTCAACGGGCGTAGCGGTAGTATATAACGCCACCGCTCCCGGACCGAGCGCGAGCATTACGCCGGGTTCATCGCACTACAGGACCGACACCATGACCCTTACGCTTAACTATACAAACGCGACAAGCGGCCAGTATTCGATCGACGGCGGCAGCTACCAAAGCTACACCAACGGCAAGACGATCACTATCGGCAGCGGAGTTCCGTACGGCACAACGACTACGGTAAAGGTAAAGGCTTCAGACGGTACAACGACCTCTGACGAAGTAACCTACACCTATGTCAAGATCGAGGACGGCGGCCTGCAAAGGGTGTATTTTGACAATTCAAGCTACAACTGGTCAAAGGTCTACGCATATATCTATGTGAGCTCATCAGTGCAGAACGGCTCGTGGCCGGGCAAGAAGATGACGCTCGACAGCCAGACCGGCTATTATTATTATGACGTTCCCGAGGAGCTTTCGGAGGGCAAGGTAATATTTACCGAGAGCGAATCCGCGGTAAACAACCGCTATCCCGCGGCAGACGAGCCGGGAATGGAGCTCGAGGGAGTAACAAAGCTCTTCAAGGCAAACCACGAGCTTGTCGATTACTTCCCGCAGATTCCGACACAGCCCACTGATCCCCAACCCACGACCACTCCGGTCAACGGCAAGGTGCTCATCGGCGACACGAATACGGACGGCATAATCTCGGTCAGCGACGCTACTCTTGTTCAGCAGCACGCGGCACAGATGATCGACCTGTCAGGAAAGAACCTTGTTGCGGGTGACGCCAACCGCGACGGCATTGTTTCGGTATCGGACGCGACGGCGATACAGCGCTACTGCAGCGAGTTCACGTGGGGCACCGAACATTGCGGACAATATGTCGGCGAGGATCCCGTACAGCCCACGACTGAGCCTCCTGTTCAGCCGACTACGGAAAAGGATCCAAACGGAAAGATCACGATCAAGTTCACCAACGGCTCGGGCTGGAGCGGCAAGATCTACTGTTACTACTGGGGCAGCAAAACACAAGGTCCCGGCTTCCCGGGTGCGCAGATGACCTCGCTCGGCGGATTGCAGTACACGATAGACATTCCTGCCGACGCGACAAACGTTATCTTCTCCAACGGCAGCAGCGCGGCTCAGACTGTGGATATCCCAATCAGCGGCAGCGGCCATTACACGACCAACGGTCAGCGCGGCGACGGACTTTACAACTACAAAAAATTATCATGATCCGTATGACCCGGGGGAGACCTCGGGTCATTTTTTCGGTTTTTGCCATAATAGAGCCGTTTACAGCCGTTTATTCGGTAGAAATTTATATTGTAATGCGGCATTTTTTGTGATAAAATTAATCAGAATCATATCATACCCAAAAAGCTGTCGCTTCGGGTTTTTTCTTGCCCGGGTGACATTTCAAAAAAGGGGGACAGGTAAATGAGAAAGCTCGCTCAAAGGACAGAGGCGGTAGTAAGCCTCCGCGCGCTCGAGCGCAATATACTCGGTATCCGCAAAAGGCTCGGCAGGGACGTCGAGATCATGGCGGTGCTCAAGGGCGACGGCTACGGCCACGGCGAAAAGGGAATATACCCGACGCTGAAAAAATGCGGTATAGAGCGCTACGCGGTCGCGGTATGGGAGGAGGGCGCGTCCCTCAGGAACGCCGGCTGCACCGAGCCCATTCTTTTGCTCGGCGACACCTGCGACGGCCAGCTCGAGAACATAATCAAGTTCAACCTCACCCCGGCGATCTTTTCGGAGGACACCGCCGAAAAGCTGAACACCCTCGCCAAGTGGAGCGGCAACACCGTGCCTGTCCATATCAAGCTCGACACCGGCATGAGCCGCATAGGTTTTGCCGACACCGAGGAATCGGTCGAGGTCATCAAGAGGATCAGCCGGCTTTCAAATATCAGGATCACGGGCGCGTTCACCCATTTTTCGCGCGCCGACGAGCCCGATGGCGTAAGCGCCTCGGCTCAGTTTAGGCGGTATCTGGCGTTTACGGACAGGCTAGAAAAGGAGGGGATAGAGATCCCCTGCAGGCATGTCGCCAACAGCCCGGCGATACTTTTAAGACCCGAGACCCAGCTTGACGCTGTCCGCGCCGGCGACGTTTTGTTCGGACTCTGCCCGATCGACGAGGACGAGTGGAACGGCATGGAGTTTGAGCAGGTGATGAGCTGGTACACCTACGTCGTAATGGTCAAGACGGTGCCCAAGGGAACCGAGGTCGGCTACGGCGGCACCTTTGTTTGTGACCGCGACACAACGATCGCCACTATCCCGGTAGGCTTTGCCGACGGCTACAGCAGAAGGCTGTCCAACCTCGGCAAGGTGCGGATTAACGGAAGCGAGGCGCCGATAATCGGCAGGGTGTGCATGGATCAGTTCATGGTCGACGTTACCGATATCCCCGGGGTAAAGCGCGGCGATACGGTCAGCCTGATCGACGATAAGCTCAGCGTGCTTTGGATGGCCGATCTGCTCGGCTGCAACGTGGACGAGATCGTCTGCTCGGTATCAAAGCGGGTACCGAGGATCTATGAGTATTAAACCTAAACAATAAACGGAGTAATGAGGAGACAGGACATGGCAAAGGGATATATTTTCAGGATTTTAGCTCACGCGAGCCTCGGAAAAATGTTTGAGGCAGTAAAGACGGTGCACGAGCGCTCGGGCAAGAGCAGGGTCGGCACGTTTTTCGACATGCTCTACTGCGCGAAAAAGTACGGCGCCGGCTATTACGACTACCAGATCTTCGCTTTTTATAACCTTACAAAGGAACAGCGCGCCACATACGTAACGCGCCTTATCAGCAAAAAATTCAACACCTTTATGAACGATTACGAGTACGCTCACTTCCTTGAGAACAAGGACGAGTTCAACAAGCTCTACAAGGAATACATCGGACGCGAGTTCGTTCAGCTTCAGGAGGCGTCAAAGGAAGAGGTGGAGGCTTTCTGCTCCACACGCGAGTATATTTTCTGTAAAATGCAGGATCTCGAGTGCGGCCACGGCTGCGAGCGTATCAGGATAAGCGACTACAAGAGCTTTGACGAGCTATACAAATACCTCACCGACAAGGGCTTCTGCACGCTTGAGGACAATATCCAACAGCACGAGGCGCTGTCCAAGCTGTATCCCAACGCCGTAAACAGCATGAGGATCATCACCGTGCTTGACAAGGACGGCGTGCCTCACGTGCTCTATATCGTTCAGAAGATGGGTCTCGGCGGCAGCATTATCGACAACAACTGCCTGTTCGCTCCCGTTGATCCCGAGACCGGAAAGATATTGTATCCGGCTCATTCGGGCGACACGCTCAAGGGTATCGTCTATACCGAGCACCCCGACACCCACGTAAAGCTTCAGGGCTACACGATCCCTTATGTTAAGGAAGCGGTCGAGATGGTGCTCAAGGCGGCGACCATCACCCCGCAGATCCGCTATGTAGGCTGGGATGTCGCGACAACTCCCACAGGCCCCGCTATTATTGAGGGCAACACCTACTGCGCTCACGACTTCTGGCAGCTGCCGCCCCACACACCCGACGGGATCGGTATGCTCCCGAAGATCAAAAAATACGTTCCCGAGTTTTTTGAGAGGAAGATAAAATAGAGTTTAGAGTTTAATACTGTATAATTATTGCGTAAAAATGATTTAAAAAGGAGTTCTGTTTATGTGCAAAAAATTTATTTCAATTGCGGTGTGCTTCCTCGTTGCGGTATTGAGCGCGGTGCCCGCGTCCGCTCTTTCCTACACGAAGGTTTCCAATGAAAAAATCAACAGATCGGATACCTTAAAATTCTATACCTACGGGGTTTCCGAGACGGCGAAGTCGTTTGTTATTCTGTCTAACGATACGCAGGGAAATAGAAGGGTTGATTTCAAGGATTGCGTAAACAGCCCGAAGGAGGTTCAAATCATCCCGACGTTCACCTATACGCCGTTTCTCGGCGTTTCACTTGGTTCGTCAGGCGGTTACGGCGGAGGAACCGGATTTGAATACGAAAATGTTAAGGGCAATTACGAGGTTATCAGAATAAAGCTGGTAATGGAGCCTTACGGTACTCACAAATATACATTTAAGGAGGAGGCTAAGCTTGCGAACGGCGACCAGTTCACCTCCGCGCTTTGTTTTGAGAGCGGCGGCGCGTTTACCTGCGCGGTTCCGAACAGCAAGGGCGAGGTCGAAATCCACGTAAGCAAGGAGATCGGAGTGCAAACTTATTTTTCCACCGATTTTCGGTATAAAATCGGAAGCACCGTCGGCGGTGGCGGGGGAGTTAATCACAGGATGATCGAAGAGCTCACCAAGGGCGATGTCGATGCTGACTGGACGGTCAATATTCTTGACGCGACCGAGATACAAAAATATGTGGTCGGAAAAACAAACTTTGACAAGGCTGCTAAGCGGCGCGGAGAGGTCAACAACGACAGTACTCTCGATATCCTCGACGCGACATGTATACAGAAATATCTTGTAAAATAATTTAAGCTTGCTCAAAACTATATTAAAACAGCGCGTCTGACGATAATGCTCGCCCCTTTTTTTAGTTAAGAAAAGGAAAAGCATCCCCTGACACTTGTTTCGGAGGAGGTGGCATTTTGCTTGCAAAATGACGGAGGGGGCTTCGTTTCTGATAGCGCAAGTTTTCTTTAACAAGCATTACTTAATAATTCAGCTCCCGTCAGGTACCATACGGTGTTTGACGGGAGCTTTTTGTTTGAGCTTATATAATTATATTTCTAAATCAGGTGTACCAGTCGGGATCGGTGTTCGGGGGATCGATTTTATTGAAGATGATATATCCCTGTGTTGTATGGCTGCCCTTGTTTTCATATCCGCCCGCGCAGTCGTAATTGTAATCGCCGATGGCGGTAATATGGGTGTTATCGGCGCCTTTGCTGATATAGAGAGCCGCGCCGGATGTGGCGTATACAGTGCCGCGGTTAAAGTATACCGTTGCGTTCTTGGCGTTGTCGGGAACACAAATCGCGTGGCATCCTCCCTTTACATTTGTGTAGGTCAGTGTAAAGTTCGAGTTGGAGGAAACCGAGAAGGTGTTGAGGTCGCGCTTTGCGCTTGAGTCAAATGTGCTTGCGTTATAGATGCCGGTGCCGAGAGCCAGTTCAACCTTTCTGCGCTCGGGGATTTGGAAACCGCCGGTTGAGTTGATTCCCTTTACGTTATCGTCGAGCTTGTAGCCTTTTTTTGCGTCTGCTTTTACAGTGATCAATCTGCCGTTTGAGCTGATTCTGAAATCATAGCCCGAGTCGATTCCCTGTGACCAAGCGTCGATGAAGTTTCTGCAGCCCTTTTCGGTTTTGCAGTTTCTGAAATCAGTGATTGTCAGAGTGTAGGGAGCAAAGTCGTAAACCTTGTTTTCGTTATCCTTGATTACCTTGTTGAAGATGCCGTCCATTGTGCGGAGGCTATTGAGCATTTCGTCTGCTGTGTTTTCGTATTTTGAATAGGGCTCTTCGTCCGAGTTTACTGTGATGATTTTGTTGTCGATCTCATACTCCTTAACCTTTTTTGACATATTGTTGAGTACGTTAATAGCGAAGAAGTCGAGGATCGCGTGTTCTTCCATAGAGGTGATCTCTGTGTTGATTCCTCTGATTACCTTGTGGTAATCGGGAGTTTTGGTGTAGCTGTGCTCGTTTTTATCAGCGGCAACAACTCTGTCGAGAATATATGATGTGAGCTGCGCGTAGCCGTTTTCGTGATTGTTAGAGCTGCGCTCGCCCTTGAGGAAGCTGAGCATAGCGTCAAAATCCGCCTGAAGTGTGCTGATGTTGCACATAGGATCGTTGATGATCTCTTTGTAAGCCTTGTATGTGGTGTTGTTTAGCTTGCCCATTCCGTCGCAGGTGAAGTTAGCCTTGTTCTGGTTGATGCGCTTCAGAACATTTGCGTAATCATCCGCGATCTTATCGGTCTGCTTTCTGAATTCCATTGTGCTGATGTTTGAATCAATCGCCTGAAGCTGGCGCATCTCTTCGCTGTGGTACTTGTTAGCGTTTTCCGAAAGCGTCTGAACCTCGTTGAGGACTTGGTTGACCTTTGCTTTGATCTCTGCGGCGCGCTTATCGGTATTATCGATAACATCTTTATTTGAAGGGTCGCCGCCTGTACCGAAAATCAAATCGAATACCGGGCCGATTGCCATGTTAGCGAGCTTGGTGCCTGCGGCGTTGAGCAATGTCTTGCCGACAAAGCCCAAGGCGGTCTTTGCAAAGTTGTCGGTGGCTCCTGCGGATATCGAAGATTCTGTGGTGACTGCCGCGGAAGCGGAGGTCATTGCGATCGTGCCGACTGAAAATACTGTAATAGCGGATAACGCTGCTGCGATTATTCTTGTTTTAATGTTGTTCTTTTTCATTGTGAACACTCCTTTGAGTTTATTTCGGAAACGTTCTTGTGTTTCTGTTGTGACTATAATATATCACCTTTTTTTACCCAAAACAATATTCAAAATTCTCCCGATCTGTAGCCTAATTTACACATATAAGTATCGGTGTAGCCAAATTTACAAATCGGTATAAAATTGTAGCCGAACTTGAAAATCATCGTTTGTTGTGCTATACTTAACTCGATTACAAAAGGAGCGTGAAAAGTATGGCTGACAAAAAAATCGACCGCCGCGCGCTGAAAACGCGGAAAGCGATTTTTGAGGCGTTCGCCGAGCTGATGTGCGAAAAAGAACTGAGGAATATCACGGTTCAGGATATTTCCGACAAGGCGGATATCCACCGCGTCACGTTTTACAAGCATTTTATGGATATTTACGATGTTTACGAGCAGCTTGAGAATATGATCCTGACTGAGCTTGGCAGCTTGGTCACGGGCTTCGGCGACAAGCCGATGGATGAGGTCTATTCCGAGGTTTTCGGTTACATAAGGGAAAACCCCAAGTATTTCAAGATGGTTTTCAGCCCGCACAATTCAAACGTTCTTTATCAAAAGATGCTTAAGCTGATAGTGGGCTTCAAGCGAATGGTATGGGCGGAGAGCCTCGGAGTCGATATGACGGACGCAAGGGTGGACAATGCGATCCGTTATCACTGCAACGGAGGCTTTGCCATTATTGCCGAATGGGTGCTAAACGATTTTGACCAGCCGCAGGAGCGCATTACCGAGATGCTTTCGGGCTTTGAAAAAAGCACCAGAAGCCTGCTTGAAAAATAAAAAAGAAAAGGAAAAGCCTCCCCCGACACTTGCTTCGGGGGAGGTGGCATTTTGCTTGCAAAATGACGGAGGGGGCGGAGCTTGAATTATCGCCACGTTTGGAACGATATGGAAAACTCGTAAAAGAGGATGCGAAGCCCCCTCAGTCGCAATGTACGGCTAAAGCCGTACGCGACAGCTCCCCCAAAGCGCATTGCGCGTTGTGGGAGCCTTTAAATGCTTATATTTAATAAATCAATCTTCGTCCATCTCGGCCTTGGCTTTTTCGATAACCTTCTGAGCGACGTTAGCAGGACAATCCTCGTAACGCTCAAAGGTGAACTCGTATGAGCCGCGACCCTGGGTGATCTGGCGGATAAAGGTAGCAAAGTCGCTCATCTCGGACATGGGAACCTCAGCCTCAACGACCTGAGTGCCGTTTTCGGCAGGAGACATACCGAGCACGCGTCCGCGTCTCTTGTTTACCTCGCCCATAACGTCGCCCATGTTGTTGTCGGGCACGTAAGCTTTAAGGCTGCCGATCGGCTCGAGCAGAGTCGGCATTGCGTTGGGAATACCGTTCTTGTACGCAAGGCTCGCGGCTGTCTTAAAGGACATTTCCGAGGAGTCTACGGGGTGGTATGAGCCGTCGTAAAGCGTAGCCTTGATTCCGACGGTGGGATATCCTGCGAGAACGCCCTTCTTGATGGAGTCGCGCAGACCCTTTTCAACGGCGGGGAAGAAGTTTTTGGGAACCGCGCCGCCGACAACGCGCTCAGCAAACTCGAGAGTGTCGGTATCATAGGGCTCAAACTCGATCCAAACGTCGCCGAACTGGCCGTGACCGCCGGACTGCTTCTTGTAGCGACCCTGAGCGGAAACCTTCTTGCGGATGGTCTCGCGGTAAGCAATCTTGGGCTTTTGCAGAGATGCGGTGACGTTGTACTTGCTCTTTAAGCGGCTGATAACAACGTCGAGGTGCTGTTCGCCGAGACCCGATACGAGCATTTCGTGGGTCTCGTGGTTCTGCTCAAACTTGATCGTGGGATCCTCGTCAGCGAGCTTCTGGACTGCCTGAGCTACCTTGTCCTCGTCGCCCTTCTTGGCGGGATAGATAGCCATTGTGTAAGACGAAACGGGGTAGTCGATACCGTCGAGGATGACCTTTCTGAGAGGCGAGCAGAGGGTGTCGCCCGTCTTTGTGGAAACGAGCTTCGGGATAGCGCCAATGTCGCCTGCGCCTATATAGTTGGTGTCGGCCTGCTTTTTGCCTGACATTGTGAGCACCTTGGAGATACGCTCGGGAGCGCCCGTGCGCATGTTGATGATCTGTGTTTCGGGAGAAAGCTTGCCCGAAATGACCTTGATATATGAAAGTCTGCCGATGAACGGGTCGGCTACTGTCTTGAATACGATCGCGGCGGCAGCGCCGTTTTCGTTAACCGATACCTCAACGGGCTCGCCGTTGACGTCAACGCCGATCTCCTCGCCCTTGTCGGCGGCGGAGGGAGCAAGCCATGTTAGGCTGTTAAGAAGCTGGTCTATAGCAAAGGTGTTGTGGGCGTCGCCGCAGAATACGGGGCAGATAGAGCCGTCCTTTACGCCCTGGCTTACGCCGAGAATGATCTCCTCGGGAGTAAATTCCTCGCCCATGATGAACTTGTCAAGCAGCTCCTCGCTTGTCTCGGCAACAGCTTCCTTGATAGCCTCGCGCAGACCCTCGAGCCTGTCGCCCATGTCGGGAAGGGCGCACTGCTTAACATTGCCCTTGCCGTCGTACTCGTAAGCCTTAAAATCAAAGAGATTTACGTAAACATTGGCCTTGCCGTCAACGATATAAGGAACAACAACGGGGCATACAGCAGCGCCGAAGGTTGACTTTAAGTTTTCAAAAACGCGGTAGAATCTCGCGTCTTCGTCGCAAAGACCGTTTACAAAGAACATCTTTGTGAGCCCTGCCTTTGTGGCGGCCTCAACAGCCTTTTCCGTACCTACGCTTACGCCGTCCTTGCCGGAAACAACGATCAGCGCGGTGTCCGCGGCGCGCATACCTTCTGCGACTCCGCCGGCAAAGTCAAACAGACCGGGGGTGTCGATCAGGTTAATCTTAGTGTTCTTCCACTCTATCGGAGCCACGGCGGTCATAATGGAAGCCTGGCGCTTGATCTCCTCGCTGTCAAAGTCAAGGGTGGTGTTGCCGTCGGCGATCTTTCCGAGCCTGTCGGTCGCCTTGGCGAGATAGAGGATAGATTCCGCTACCGAGGTTTTACCGCAGCCGCTGTGTCCCGCGAGCGCGATGTTTAAGATTTTTTTTGCGTCGTACTGTTTCAAAAGAATAAACTCCCTTCGTTTTTAACGGGACAAAACGCCCCGTCGTATTGTTAATTTCAAATAATATTAGCATTTATGTGCAATAACACTTAATAATTATATCATATTTGTGAAGAATAGACAACAATTTTATGCCGAAATAAAAAAATTCACCCTTTGCCCAATATGGACAAGGGTGAATTGTGCAATTTGCTTTATTTGCGAAATTATCGGATTATTATGCACAAATTTTGCTTTAGATTTTTGTGCATTATAACCTTTAACTCAGCGTTTTGCTAATTAACGGCAAAATACCGCGGAACGCTCTATCGGCTTACTTTGATAAGATCGCTCCCTGCGCGCCGGAAGATACCAGCTTCTGGTAACGGGCGAGGTAGCCGGTCGTGATCTTGGGCTCTCTGGGCTGCCACTTTGCTTTGCGCTCGGCGAGCTCCTCGTCGGAAAGCCTTACGTTTATGGTGTTTGCCGGAATGTCGATCTCAATGATATCGCCGTCCTCGATCAGTGCGATGGGGCCGCCGACCGCGGCTTCGGGCGAAACATGGCCGATCGAAGCGCCTCTTGTAGCGCCGGAGAAACGTCCGTCTGTAATAAGCGCGACGCTTCCGCCGAGACCGCTGCCCATGATAGCGGAGGTGGGGTTGAGCATTTCTCTCATGCCGGGGCCGCCCTTGGGACCCTCGTAGCGGATAACAACAACGTCGCCCTCGTTGATGAGGCCGCCGTTGATAGCCGCCATGGCGTCCTCCTCGCAGTCAAACACGCGCGCAGGACCCGAGTGCCTGAGCATTTCGGGAGCTACGGCGGAGCGCTTTACAACGCAGCTGTCGGGAGCGAGGTTGCCTCTGAGCACGGCGATACCGCCGGTGGGGCTGTAGGGGTTGTCGGCAGTCCTGATCACCTCGGGATCGCGGTTTACAACGCCCTTGATGTTCTCGGCGACGGTCTTGCCGGTACAGGTGATGATATCGGTCTTGAGCAGACCGAGCTTGTCGATCTCGTTCATTACGGCGTAAATGCCGCCTGCCTCGTTTAGATCCTCCATATATGTCCTGCCTGCCGGAGCAAGGTGGCAGAGGTTGGGGGTGTGGGCGCTGATCTCGTTGGCTATGCTCGGGTTGAGCTCGATGCCGCACTCGTGAGCGATGGCAGGGAGGTGGAGCATTGAGTTTGTGCTGCAGCCGAGCGCCATATCCATGGTGAGGGCGTTGCGGAACGCGTCCTCACTCATGATGTCGCGTGGTTTGATGTCCTTTTCAAGCAGCTCCATTATTTTCATGCCGGCGTGCTTGGCGAGCTGGATACGCTCGGAATAAACGGCGGGAATAGTGCCGTTGCCGCGAAGTCCCATGCCGAGCACCTCGGTAAGGCAGTTCATTGAGTTTGCTGTGTACATGCCCGAGCAGGAGCCGCAGCTTGGGCAGGTCTTGTTCTCGTATTCCATAAGCTCGTCAAAGGTGATCTTGCCGGAGTTGTAGGAGCCGACCGCCTCGAACATGCTGCTGAGGCTGGTCTTTTTGCCACCGACTCTGCCTGCGAGCATGGGACCGCCGCTGACGAAGATACAGGGGATGTTGAGCCTTGCCGCCGCCATCAGCAGACCGGGAACGTTTTTGTCGCAGTTGGGGATCATAACGAGGGCGTCAAAAGCGTGGGCGAGAGCCATGCACTCGGTAGAGTCCGCGATAAGGTCGCGCGTAACAAGAGAATACTTCATGCCCTGATGACCCATGGCGATGCCGTCGCAGACCGCTATCGCCGGAAATACGACGGGGTTGCCGCCTGCCATAGCCACGCCGAGCTTTACCGCCTCGACGAGCTTGTCGATGTTCATATGGCCGGGAACGATCTCGTTATAGGAGCTGACGATACCGATTAGCGGCTTTTCCATCTCCTCGTTAGTCATGCCCAGCGCGTGCATAAGAGAACGCTGAGGGGCGCACTGAACGCCCTTTCTTACTGCGTCACTGATCATTTTAATCAATCCTTTCAAAATGTGTATGATTTATTTGACTTCATTATAAAATACGCTTAAAAACAGCTCGTAAAACTCTTTTTCTCGCAGGTAGTTTTCCGCGTGGTCTTCGACCTGCTTGACATCGACCGGCAGAGTTTTCATCTCGATAACGGGGTTGCTGTTTGAGAGAAGCTCGGAAATAAGATACGTTGTTTTGTTTATGTTCATATTGGTGCAGGTGTAGGGCTCGGCTGTGTTATAAATCGTGATCGGGGTGGAGAGGTCGGATTTAGTCATATCGACAGCCTTGTTCAGAAAACTGCTCAGATATATTGACTGGCGCTGATTTCTGAGCAGGTTCGCCTCGGCGATCTCCATGTTTCTGTACATTACAAAATCGCGCGCCTCGTCACCCACGAGATGATAGCTTTCGCCGGTTTTGAAAAGAAGCGTCGAACCCATATAGACATCCTCTGGGCTGGTGACGTCAACTCCGCCTATGCAGTCATTAATATCGCCGATACCGTTAACGTCGAGAGAGACATATGAGCTGATCGGGATGTTGTAGAACATCTTGCGGACAGAGTCAAGCGTGTTGATACAGCTCGAGGTCTTGCCGTCGCCGTAGGCGAATGACATGGCGATCGGCAGCTTTTCGATTCCGGTGTAGCCGCCTGTTTTTGAATAAACCACGACGTCGGTGATAATATCTCGCGGAACGTTTACGAATACTGCCTTCTTGTTTTTGAGGTCGAGCGAGGCGACGATGATCACGTCAGCCTGATTGTTGCTGCCGTATTCCTTCTTTTCCTCCTCGGAGATATGGTCGTCTATGCCCATGAATAGAAGGTTCACAAGCTCCTTGTTGTATTCGTAGGTCTTGCCGTTGTATTCGATCGTGTAGCCGTCGTTTCTGACATAGGCGTCGTCCGGCGCGGAAATAGTGTAGGAAGTTGCAGTGAGCTGCTGCTTGCCCGTGCCGCGCAGGTAGAAAAACGCGCCTGCCGCTATCAGTACAAGACTGAGCAGGACGCAGCCGACCGTGATAAGTATCCGCTTGAGTATCTTGCCGCGTTTTTTTCTTTTATGAGAGGAATGGCTGCTGCTTTTTTTGTGAGAACCGCCGCCGGAGCTGTGGTGAGATCTTCGGCGAACCTTTTTGTATTCGCCGAAGTTGACGTTTACTACGTTGAGCTCGTCAGATTCGGTAAGCGTATCATTGTTGTTTGTTTCGGGAGTGATGTCCATAATTGCCTTCTTTGATGATCTGGAGTATTTGCGTATATCATTACTATTTTATCATTTTACATGCGTACTGTCAACCTCAGCCCGACAGGATCATTGTCGGGAAATCCGGGCGCTGCAAAAAGTCCGGGCAAAAAAAAGGAACGGAAAAATCCGTTCCTCTATAAAGTCATACTATGCCTTATTTTTTATAAAAGCACTTCTTAGCGGCAAAGAGAAGACCGATAAGAGCGAGTGACGCGAAACCAACATACATAAGGCTGTCGGAGCCGGTCTTAGGTGACTTTGTGCTGTCGTCAACCTTGGGGTTGGCGGGCTTTGTCTCGTCCTCGCCGATCTTGGCGAAGTGGGGAGTAGCTTTGATGTCGCCGTTCGCGATGATGTCGATGTCGGTGTCGGTAAGATTGCCGCTGGTAGTGTAGTCGCCTTCAAAGGTCCAGCCGGTAAATTTATATCCGTCATCGGGCTTGGCGGTAAAGTGGATAGTCTGCTTTCCGTCGTCGCCAACGGGAGTTTTGTAATCAAAATTATATGAGCCGCCGGGACCGGGAACAATGATTACCTGGTAGTTTCCGGTCGTTGCCTTGGGGCTGTTTACGCTTTCCGCGAACGCCGGGAAAACCGAGACCGCGATAAGCAGGATTGCAACTAATATAGCAAGGGTTCTTTTCATGATATATTACCTCCGTATTTTAATGTATTGGCACAAAGTATAACTTTACATTCTCAATTGTAACACAGGTTTTATTTTTTGTAAACAATTATTCAATTATTTTAAAAAAAATATTGCACAAATTTTTATTATAAGTTTTAGTAATAACATAAAAAGCAAAGGAAAACCGCCCTGTATCTTGACAGAACGGCACCAAATAATCATTTTTTATTCTTGTGCTGAATTATAAAATATATTATTCCCGCTACCGCGGCGAGTCCGATAAGGATCGCGAATATCCAGACCGTTACCTTGCCCTCGTTAGCGGCGACTGCGTTGATTTCGTAAGCAAATGCGTTGAGGCAACCGGCGATCATGACAGAAACAGCGGTGATAATACTTAGCGCAGCGCCGATGATTTTATTTGTTTTCATAATTTTCTCCTTTATATGAATGATTCCGCGGTCAAAGCGGCGGATATGTTAATGGCTTAGCTTTCGCAGTTGAAAGCTAAGCCGCAGGGTACTGCCGAACCGATCTCCGCGGCGCGTGAGGTTGATACTGCTACGATCGCGATCGAAGCGACAAGCATTACCGCAATAACTATCGCTATGATCCTGACTGCAAGTTTATTCATAATACACACCTTTTTGTTATAATTATTATACCATACACAGCGCGTTGTTTTCAAGAGGATTTGCATATTTTTGATACCTCTTAAATTTTTTAGACGCTCAGTTATTCTTCAAAAAGCGGTGTCGAAAAGTATCTTTCGGCGGTGTCGGGGAGGACGGTGACTACCGTTTTGCCCTTGCCGAGCTTTTTGGCGAGCCTGAGCGCCGCCGCTACGTTCGTTCCGCTCGATATACCGCACATCAGACCTTCCTCGCGCGCGAGCCGCTTAGCGGTGCTGAGCGCTTCCTCGTCGGTCACGACATAGATCTCGTCGTAGATGTTTTTGTTCAGGATATCCGGGATGATACCGTCTCCGATACCCATTTGCAGATGGGTGCCGATGGTGCCGCCTGCAAGGATCGCGGCGTTTTCCGGCTCGACCGCCCAGATCTCGATATCGGGATACTGAGCCTTGAGTACCTCGCCGATACCCGTTATGGTGCCGCCTGTGCCGATGCCTGAGCAGAAGCCGTCGATCGGATCGGCGCACTGCTGCATGATCTCAAGCGCGGTGTAGCGCTTGTGAGCCTTGACGTTGTTTATGTTGGCGAACTGCTGGGGAACAAAGACCTTGTCGTTTTTGTCCTTCATTTTGAGCGCCATTTGCAGACATTCGTCTATGCACGCGCCTATATCTCCGGCGTCGTGGATGAGCTTCACCTCGGCGCCGTAGTGACGGATAAGCTTGCGCCTCTCCTCGCTGACGGAGTCGGGCATGATGATAATGGTTCGGTAGCCCTTGACCGCGCCCACGAGCGCGAGTCCGATCCCCTGGTTGCCGCTGGTGGGCTCGACGATTATGCTGTCTTTGTTGATAAGCCCCTGCTTCTCTGCCTGCTCTATCATATTGAGCGCGGTGCGCGTTTTGATCGAGCCGCCGACGTTTAGCGCCTCGAACTTTACAAGGATATCCGCGCTGTCGGGCTCGACCATGCGGTTAAGCCTTATAAGCGGCGTCTGACCGATAGCCTCAAGAACATTGTTGTAAATCATATATCCAGACCTTTCGTGTTCTAAGTAAAAATCAATACTCAAAAAGTATATCATATTACAAATCCGGTGTCAATAAAACTCCCCGAAAGCCGCGCGGTTACGTTTCGGGGAGTTTAATGTCGATTATTTGTCAAGCTTCACGGCTTGCTGAGCTGCCTTGTTGTCCTCCTGAGAGGGGCATTTAAAGCGAGGCTGTCGCAAATCGAAAGAATTTGCGGCAGCCTTTGGTCTTGAATGAATTATTGAATGTTAAGCTTGCTACAATGCGCAGCAAACCGGAGGGTGGA
>CACXIV010000022.1 GCA_902767845.1 uncultured Ruminococcus sp.
CTTACCGCAGCGATTTCCGCCTCGGGATGGGCGAAAAGCAGCCTGACAAGCTCCGCGCCGGCATAACCCGTAGCGCCTACGATTCCTGCTTTTATCATTAAGATCAATTCCTTTGCATTATAATTTTTCCGCGATTTCCTTTACGCGCTGTGCCTGAGCTTTGACGAGCTCCGGCGCGGGACCTCCGAACGCCTTGCGCTGCGACACGCAGTATTCAAGCGAGATCGCCTTGTACACGTCCTCGGTGAACACGTCGCAGACCGCCTTGTATTCCTCGATCGGCAGGCTTTCCAGATCGGTGCCGAGCTCTATGCACCTTGCCACGAGCTCGCCCGTAGCCTTGTAGGCGTCGCGGAACGGCACGCCGTTTTTGGTGAGCCAGTCGGCGCAGTCTGTGGCGTTTATAAAGCCGCCTGCCGCCGCCTTGCGCATGTTTTGGGGAATAACCCTCATCGTGTCGAGCATGGGGGTAAACGCGGTGAGGCACATTTTCACGGTGTCGACCGCGTCGAAAATCGCCTCTTTATCCTCCTGCATGTCCTTGTTGTAGGCGAGGGCGATACCCTTCATAACGGTGAGCAGCGTCATTGTGTCGCCAAACACGCGTCCGCTTTTTCCGCGCACAAGCTCGGCGATATCGGGGTTCTTTTTCTGGGGCATGATCGAGGAGCCCGTTGAAAAAGCGTCGTCGAGCTCAATAAACTTGAACTCCCAGCTGCACCACATGATTATCTCCTCGGAAAAACGGCTGAGGTGCACCATGATGATCGAGAGCGCCGACGCGAACTCTATGCAGTAGTCGCGGTCGGAAACGCCGTCGAGCGAGTTGTTAGTTATCCTTTCAAAGCCGAGCAAATCGGCGGTGATCGTCCTGTCTATCGGGTAGGTCGTGCCTGCCAGCGCGCAGGAGCCGAGCGGCATTTCGTCCATTCTTTTCAGGCAGTCCTCAAGGCGCGAAACGTCCCTGAGCAGCATTTCGCCGTAAGCCAAAAGATGATGTCCGAAGGTGATGGGCTGCGCCCTCTGGAGGTGGGTGTAGCCGGGCATAACGGTGTCGCTGTATTTTTCCGCCTTGTCGGCGATAACTTTGATAAGGTCAACCACAAGATTTTTTACGTTGACAACTTCCTTTTTCAGGTAGAGCTTTACGTCCACCGCTACCTGATCGTTGCGGCTTCTGGACGTATGGAGCCTCTTGCCGTTGTCGCCGATGCGCTTAGTCAGCTCGCCTTCGATGAAGGTGTGGATATCCTCAGCCTCCGGATCTATTTTTAGCTTGCCGCTGTCGATGTCGGCTAAAATCCCGTTGAGCCCTTTGATGATCTCAAGCGAGCTCTCCTCCGGGATTATTCCGCATTTGCCGAGCATGGTCGCGTGGGCGATACTGCCCTTGATATCCTCGCGGTACATACGGCTATCAAACGGGATCGAGCTGTTAAAATCGTTTGTTGTTTTTGATAATTCCTTTTTGAATCTGCCCTTCCAGAGCTGCATATTATCACCTATCTGTAAAACACTGCCGTGTAGCCACGGCGGGCAATCGGGAAGACAGCTTCTGCCGATTTATGCCTTTTTTCCCCGACCGTTAACTTTTCCTTATAAACACTTTAGGGGCAGGGGTATTTCACCCTGCCCGGAAATGTATTTCATTTGTAGGGGCGTGCATTGCACGCCCGCGGGCGAGCAGTGCTCGCCCCTACAATTATAATTTCAAACTCTTACTTTATAAGTCCCTTTTTCGCGCGGACCTTGATGGGAAGTCCGAACAGGTTGATGAAGCCCCCTCGCCCGTTACATACTCCTGAGTGCTGTCAACGAACGCCGACATAGCCTCGCGCAGAGGTGTGTACCACTTGCCGTCGTATACCAGATCTGCAAAGGTGTTTGCGAGGTTCTTTTTGTAGTGGAGAGTGTCCTTGTCAAGGCAGATCTCCTCGAGCTTATCGTGAGCCGCGTAGAGGATCGTGCCGCCGGGGGTCTCGTAAACGCCGCGAGCCTTCATGCCCACAAGACGGTTCTCCACGATATCGGTGATGCCGACGCCGTTGCGTCCGCCGATCTCGTTGAGCTTTTCGATCAGCTCTACCGAGCCGACCTCCTCGCCGTTGAGCTTAACGGGGATACCCTTTTCAAACGAAAGCGTAACGTACTCCGGCTTGTCGGGTGCCTGCTCGGGAGATACGCCCATCTCAAGGAAGCCTTCCTTGTTGTACATGGGCTCGTTAGCGGGATCCTCAAGGTCGAGTCCCTCGTGGCTGAGGTGCCAGAGGTTTTTGTCCTTTGAATAGTTTGTTTCTCTGTTTATCTTCAGCGGAATGTTCTTTGCCTCCGCGTAAGCGATCTCATCCTCACGGGATTTAAATTCCCATGTTCTCCAGGGAGCGATGATTTTCATGTCGGGAGCGTACGCCTTGATAGCGAGCTCAAAACGAACCTGGTCGTTGCCCTTGCCGGTGCAGCCGTGGCAGATAGCGTCGGCGCCCTCCGCCTTTGCGATCTCCACGAGTCTTTTCGCGATAATGGGACGCGCGAAGGATGTTCCGAGCAGATACTTGCCCTCATAAACCGCGCCTGCCTTCATTGTCGGGAAAATATACTCCTCAACGAACTCCTTGTTGAGATCCTCGATATAGAGCTTGGAAGCGCCTGTTTTTACAGCCTTTTCCTCGAGGCCGTCAAGCTCGGTGCCCTGTCCTACGTTGCCGGATACCGCGATCACCTCGCAGTTATCGTAGTTCTCCTTTAACCAGGGGATGATGATGGACGTGTCAAGACCGCCCGAATATGCCAATACTACCTTTTTGATTTTATTGTCAGCCATTTTGATTACCTCCGTTATTACTAAGGCGCCGCCGAACGAATCCGATCAACGGTCACGGCGCTGCCCGACTCTATTACATTATACTACTTGTTTTTTAAAAATCAAGTGTTTTTTGAATAAATATTCAAATTTGAGCAGTTGCACAAATTTTATGCCCTATTTGCCCGAAATTAGCTTATTACGCATAACATACGGCGCGATTATGCCGTGATTTTCGCTTTTTCAGCGGCTGAACGATCGGGTCGGCGGAAATATTTATTCATTCGGTTGTTTAAATATACATTATTCTGAATATTTTATCAGCATATGAGGCTAATATTGAATAATATTTAATTTTCTGATATAATATATTTGAATGAACTTACATAATAATGTTTAAAGGAGATTTTGCCATGTCAGTTTTTACTAAAATCAAACCCGAGGATATCGCGGACAACCCGTTCAGGCTTATCGGAAAGGACTGGGGGCTCGTCACCGCGGGCACAAAGGACAGCTTCAACACAATGACGGTAAGCTGGGGCGGCGTAGGCATCATGTGGAACAAGCCGGTCGCCTACACGTTTATCCGTCCGCAAAGGTACACCTTTGAGTTTTTGGAGAAAAACGATTACTTTACGCTGAGCTTTTACGGCGAGGAATACCGCAAGGTGCTGAGCTTTTGCGGCACTAAGAGCGGCCGCGACTGCGACAAGCCTGCCGAGACCGGGCTGACCGCCGCTTTTACCGAAAACGGAGTTCCCTATTTTGAGCAGGCGAGGCTCGTGCTCGTATGCAAAAAGCTCTACGCTCAGGATATGAACAGCGAAAGCGTTATCGACGGCGATACCGTTCTGAAAAACTACGGCTCGGACGACTGGCACAGGATGTATGTCAGCGAGATCGTCGAGGTGCTCGAACAGCAATAATCATTGTCTTTTTGACAATATTTCACTTTTGGGCACATTGACAAGTTGATTTATTTTTCGGAATATGATATAATATATCGGTGAATAGATCAACCGATCCTGAAAGGGAGTGAAAAGATTGGAAGAAAACACCTGGAACTATTCTGAAAATACACCGGTGATCAACGGACTGACCGAAAAAATGGCGGAACATTCCGTGATCGACGCCGAACTATACAGTAAATACGACGTAAAAAGAGGCCTGCGCGACCTTGACGGAAAGGGCGTTCTGACAGGTCTTACCGATATTTCCACGATCAAGCAGAACAAGATCGTCGACGGCAAGCTCGTGCCCTGCGACGGCGAGCTCTATTACAGAGGCTACAACGTCAGGGATATAATTGCCGGCATCCAAAAGGACAACCGCTTCGGCTTTGAGGAGGTAGTGTACCTGCTTTTGTTCGGCGAGATGCCCAACAAGGACGAGCTGAAGAATTTTAAATCCCTGCTCGTTCAGTACAGAACGCTTCCGCAGCACTTTGTCCGAGACGTTATCCTAAAGGCGCCGAGCGAGGATATGATGAACTCGATCGCCCGAAGCGTGCTCACGCTGTTCTGCTACGATAAAAACCCCAACGACACCTCGCTCAACAACGTGCTGAGGCAGTCGATCCAGCTTATCTCGGTATTCCCGATGCTGACGGTTTACGGCTACCACGCATACAACCACTATCTGCGCGACAAGAGCCTGTATATCCACCTGCCCGAGCCGAGCATGTCTACCGCTGAGGTCATCCTGTCGCTTTTAAGACCCGACAGAAAGTACACCGACCTCGAGGTCAAGGTGCTCGACATGGCGCTGATCCTCCACATGGAGCACGGCGGCGGAAATAACTCGACCTTTACGACCCACGTTGTCACCTCGTCGGGTACGGATACCTATTCCGCGATCGCTGCGGCGCTTTCCTCGCTCAAGGGACCCAAGCACGGCGGAGCCAATGTTAAGGTCTACGAGATGTTCGAGGATCTTAAAGAGAACATAACCGACTGGGCGGACAACGACCAGATCGAAAATTACCTTGAAAAGCTGCTCGACAAGCAGGCGTTTGACCGCAAGGGACTTATCTACGGCATGGGTCACGCGGTTTACACGATCTCCGACCCGAGGCAAAAGATCCTCAAGGGCGCGGTTCAAAAGCTCGCCGAGGAAGAGGGCTTCAACGAGGAATTTAAGCTCTACGAGCGCGTAGAGGAGCTCGCGCCTCAGGTCATAGGCAGAAAGAGAAAGATCTACAAGGGCGTTGCCTCCAACGTCGATTTCTACAGCGGTCTGCTCTACAGCATGCTCGACATCCCCTGCGAGCTGTACACTCCGCTGTTTGCCACGGCGCGTATCGCCGGATGGAGCGCGCACCGTCTTGAGGAGCTTGTAAACACGGGCAAGATCATCCGTCCCGCGTACATGAGCATCTCTCACGAGAGGGCGTACAAGGATATTTCGGAAAGATAACATTCAAACACAGCGGCAGCCCTCGCGGCTGCCGTTTTTTCAGAAGGAAGTCAAAATGATCATTGTAAAAAGACAGATGCAGCTCCACCACGCCGTCAGCGTGATCGGCGGATTTTTAGGCGGCTACACGGTTTTCAATCACTGCGATATTTTCGCGAACGCCCAGACGGGTAACCTGATAAAGCTTGTTATCGGCTTGTTCGGTCTGCGGCTCGAAAGCGTCGCGTTCATGGCGTCGTACTTTTTGCTTTACGCCGCCGGCAACGCCTTTTACGCCGTCGCGCGAAAAAAACTGAAGCTCAGCATGAAGATAGTCAGCTTTATAATCACGGCGGTCGGGATACTGCTGGTCGGCGTCCTGAATTTTACGGGGAACAGCTATTTTGCCGTAATGCCGGTATTCTTTTTGGCGCCGGTACAGTGGAACGCCTTTAAGACAGCCGGCGGTAATTCGAGCTCGACGATCTTCTCGTCAAACAACGTCCGCCAGGCGGTCATTTTGCTGACAAGGTACATTATGGAAAAGAACCCGAAGGATCTGCGCAACGCCAAATTTTACTGGGCGACTTTGCTCTGCTTCCACGTCGGAGTCGCGGCAAGCGTGCTTTTGAGCCTGTTTTTCGGCGTTCACAGCATTTGGTTCTGCCTGATCGCCGTCGGGATCGCCGCCGCGTTTTATTACAGGTATCAGGCGGCAAAGATCAAAGCGTTTACATAGCGATATATTTAAAACACAAGCCGCCGGCAAAAGCCGGCGGCTATTATTCAGCCTGTCATTCTTTAAGCTTGTTAAGCTTTTCGATCTGCTTGGCGCGCTTGTAGCGGTAGAGTATATTGTCCGCCCACTCGCGGTCGATCTTGAGGAAGCCCTTTAGCTTTTTGTCCTTTATCGCGAAGCGCTCGACTATCTCCTTCGACTTTCCGTAGATCTCAAGCCTCGCGGTCTGGACGTACGGAGCCCTGTCCTCGCCCGTAAAGTATGTAAAGCCCATGGTGTTGCTCTCGCGGTCATACATGGAAAGATAACCCTCGTCGACCGTTACGTCGCCTAATTTTTTGGAAACGGTCTGGCTGATGGCTACCTTTGTCAGCTCGACCGCCATATCGTCGAGCCCGGACTCAAAAATAAATATCTTCTCCTTGAACGAGTTGAAATCCGAGACAACGCGCTTGCTTATATTTCTGAGATTATTGTACTTCGCCTCAAGCTCCTTGTCGCAAAGCTGAAAGCGGTCGATTTTGGGGATAAGATAAACCATGAAACGGTTTTTCATATCGTTGTATAGGATCGGGTATGTCAGGCGCGCGCTGTATCCGCAGGAAGGACAGCTCCACGCGAAAAGCTCTCCGCCGAGAACCTTTGACCTGAAATCCCTGTTGACCGTCACATTGACGCTCGTGTATATTTCGGCCTTGCTCATTTCGCCGCACATCGGGCAAACTATAGCCTTGTTGACCTTGTTGTCGGGCATATTAACACCTCTTTCATATCAATTATAACAATTAGTCTTGATTTTAACAAGTAAATTTCAAAAAAATGTTGATTTTATTAAAAATATCTGTCATAATAATATAAAGGTGCAACATGATGTTGCACAAAGCAGTTTATAAATTACATAAACACTAAGGAGAATCACTATGGAAGTTTTGAATATGGCGTTTGATACAGTTAAAAGCACAGTAGGCACAGCGGTAGACACACTGTCGACCGTGGCGCAGAGCTTTGTTGAGAAAAACAGGACAAAGGCAAAGCTCAACCGCCTGAGAATGGTCATGAAGAACGAGAGCGAGCTCATGAACCGCGCCTATATCGCGCTCGGCAAGGAATACTACGAGGTTCTCAAGAAGGGCGACGTCGAGGCTACCGACAAGCAGGAGAAGCTGCTTGAGGTCATCGACAGCTGCAAGGCTAAGATCGCCAGAGCGAGGAATTGCTACAGGGAAATCATCGAGAGCCAGAATGAGTTTCTCTATTCCGCTCCCGCCGGCAACGAGCAGATCGACTGCGCCGAGGTCGTAGACATCACCGTAGCGTGCTCCAACGAGAGCGACTACAGCTCAAGCCCCTTTGAGCATGCCGGGGAGGCCGCCGAAGAAAAAGCCGAGGAGGTCAAGGAGGCAGCGGAGAACGCAAAAGAGGCAGTCACGGAAAAAACCGTAAGCATCAGAGAGGCCGTAGCCGAGAAGGCGGAGACCATCAGGGAGACCGTGGCAGAAAAAGCCGAGGTCATCAAGGACGCCGTCGAAGACAAGGCCGGCGATATCAAGGACTCTGTCGCTAAGAAAGCCAAAAAGGCAAAGGCCGTAAAAAATTCGGTTCATCAGGCGGTCAAGGAAGCCCTTGACGAGGAATATCCCGAGGACGAATTGTTCTGATATGATTTAATAAAAAGTTTCGCTGCCGGCAGTTTTGCCGGCAGCTTTTTTATGCCGCGATTCGGAACCGAGCGTACAAAAAAACTAAGGCTGCCGCGAGTCGCGACAGCCCCTTTTTTAACAATATTGCGCAGGTTTGGAAATCAGCAGAAGAATACGTCCATTTCCATTGACTCGCCGTCAGCTACGAAGTAAGCCTTGCTATCTTCGGGCTTGAGGTAAACGGCGATCTCCTTAGCGTCCTTGCCGTAAGTAGCCTTTACGTTAGCGATAACGTCGGCAACAGCAACCTGAACGCCGCCGAACTCTACGAAGAAGTCAACCTTAGCCTCAGCGGGCTTCTGGGGAGCTGTCTTTTTGGGAGCAGCCTTCTTAGCGGGAGCCTTCTTGGCGGGAGCCTTTTTCTCTTCCTTTACCTCTGCAGCCTTAGCAGCCTTTGTCTCGGCAGCCTTAGTATCAGTCTTAGCCGCAGCCTTCTTTGTTGTCTTGGCAGCTGTCTTTGTTTCCTTCTCAGCAGCCGCTGCTTTCTTTGTTGTTTCTTTTTCAGCTGTCTTAGCAGCTGCTTTCTTTGTAGTTGCCATCAAAAAATCCCTCTTTCAATATTTATTAATGTTATTTTTGATTTTTGTATTTTTGCCGTTGGTATTATTATACATAGACCTAAAATAATTGTCAATAAACACAAATTATTTTTGTCGGTTAGTACATATTTTTAGAAATTTCATTTTTAGGTTGGTTAATTTTCACAATATAATTTTGCATATTTTGTAGATAATAGCGCCTTGACATCGCAAAACCCCTGATTTTACCATGTTTTTGAAGCTTTTGGGATAATAAAAATTTGCCCTGCGTTCCGTTCATAATACATCTTGCACGAAAAATTCTTCCCGATTTATTCAATTAGCACGTTGATAAAAATAGAAATATATGGTAAAATTGACAGGAATGGTAAAAATGGGTATTAGGGGCTGGAATAAATGTTTTTAACGAACCTTTTTTCTATCGGTCAGCAGGTGCTCGTACTCTTTATTTTGATATCTATCGGTTTTCTCTGCGGCAAAAAGGGCATAATCAACGACAACGCCGCCAAAAAGATGACCGATATAATTTTGTATGTCGTTACGCCGTGCGTAATGATCTCCGCGTTCCAAAAGGATTTTTCGGGCGACGCGCTCATCAGGGTGCTGATCGCCGCTGCCGCCGCGATAGTGATACTTGTTTTATCAACGCTGCTCGTGCGGCTCGCCGTTCGCGGAAAGGACATTGACCGCAAAAAGGTTTTGCGGTTCGCGGTGATCTTCTCCAACTGCGGATTTATGTCGCTGCCTCTCCAAAAGGAGCTTTTGGGCGAGGAGGGCTGGTTTTACGGCTCGATATTCGTTGCGGTGTTCAACGTATTCGTCTGGACGTACGGACTGTTCGACATGAGCGGTGACAAAAAGCAGCTCTCGGTAAAAAAGCTCGTGTTCAACCCCGGTATCATGGGCGCCTTGGTCGCGGTGATACTGTTCGTTTGCAGGATCAGGCTGCCCGAGATAATATCGCAGCCCGTCACCCATCTTGCGAACCTAAACACCCCGGTGCCTATGCTGATAATCGGCTTTTATCTGTCGAACGCCAAGCTTAAAAAGGCGTTTACCGACGGCGGAGCGTACCTTGCCATGGCGCTCAGGCTGATAGCCGTTCCGGTCGCCGTGACCTTTGCGATGGCGGCGCTCGGGCTCGACAAAACCATGATTATCGCCTATGTTATCGCCTGCTCCGCTCCCACCGCCGCGACCACGACCATGTTCGCTGCTAAGTTCAACCGCGACGTGGAGCTTTCCGTCAGCGTAGTGGCGGCTTCCACCATCCTGTCAATAATCACCATGCCGCTGATCGTGTCGCTGGCATGGACGGTAGTATACTAATAAAGAGGTGTAAAAATGGCGCGCAGCTCAATGCAAAAGCAAAAGCTACTTTACCTTCAAAAGATCATGCTCCAAAAGACCGACGAAAGCCACGGCCTTACCATCAGCGAGATCAAAAGCGAGCTTGAGGGCTACGGCATCAAGGCGGAGCGAAAAAGCCTTTACGACGACCTCGAGATATTGCAGAGCTTCGGGCTCGACATCTGCACGGTACGCACCTCGACGGTGAAATACTACATCGGCAACCGCGATTTCCAGACACCCGAGCTAAAGCTGCTCGTTGACGCGATCCAAAGCTCCAAGTTCATCACGCGCAAAAAGAGCCTTGAGCTGATCGACAAGCTGGGACGGCTCGTGAGCGAAAACGAGAGCACTCAGCTCAGGCGCGAGGTTTACGTGACCAACCGGGTCAAGACCGTAAACGAGCATATTTACTACAACGTAGACAAGCTGCACAACGCTATCTCGGAGAATAAAAAAATAAGCTTCAGGTATTTTAAATGGGAGCTTGACTATACAAACGGCGCGAAGATAATCAAAACCGCCAGAAAAGGCGGAGAGCCGTACCGCGTATCGCCGTGGGCGCTCTGCTGGGACGACGAGAACTACTACCTTATCGCCTTCGACAGCAACGCCGGCATGATAAAGCACTACCGCGTTGACAAGATGGAAGAGATCCGCCTTTTGAAGGAGGAACGCGACGGGAGCGAAAAGTACAGGGACTTTAACCCGGCGCGCTACGCCAAAAGCGTGTTCTCAATGTTCGGCGGCGAGGAGTGCGAGGTAAAGCTTCTCGTGGACAACGATTTCATCGGTGTTATCGCGGACAGATTCGGCTCTGATATTTTTATTGTAAAGCACGATGAACACAGTTTCACCATAAATGTAAACGTCATGCTGAGCCCTCAGTTTTACGCGTGGGTGTTCGGATTGGGCGGCGGAGTGCGTATAATAGCTCCGGAAAAGGCAATTATGGAGTTTAAGGATAAAATTATGCAATGTGCCCCTTAACTTTTTGTTCACTTCGACTATTTTAACAAAATTTCACTTCATCTGCAATATATCATTGACAAATCCGCACAAATATGATAGAATATACACATAATAATTGCCGGGTATGTGCAATCCTTGCTCGGCAAAACAATAGAATAACGGGGGATTTATTATGAGTATTAAAATTTCACATGCAACTTCTGTCTCCAATTCAGCGTTCAGAGTAGTGTGCGGAGAGATGATGCTCGACAACAGCATAGTTTCTCACCATGAAGCTCTGTTCGGCACCATTAAGTCGGGTTCAGCCGTTATCCAAATTGCAGACAGTACGCAAACCATGCACAAGGGCGATGTCTATTTTGTGGCACCGAACGTTAAGTACAAATTCAGCGATCACGACGACGCCGCGATCGAGGTAGTTACGCTTAACTTCGCCATTCCTGCCGCAGTAACGCAGGATTATATGCCGCAGAGCATCATCCGCGCTCTCATCAACGGCAACTGCACGCCGTTCGCATTGATCTCACCTCAGGACGAGGTATACTCCGACATGCTTGAAAAGATCGAGGATATCAAGCAGGCGGAAACTCAAAAGTTCGAGTATTTCCAGCTTAAGGTCTACTCGGACATGTATGATCTTTTTTACAATCTGTTCTCAAAGAAATACGTCAAGATCATTGATGTTGAGAACAAGAGCAAAAAGTACCGTGCGCTGGTAAGGGTCACAAACTACATCGACGAGCACTATACCGACGGTATCTCGCTTGACGAGGTCGCCGGTCAGACAGGCATAAGCCGCTACTATGTATCGCACCTGTTCAAGGAGCTTATGAACACGACCTTCGTCGGTTATGTTAACGAGCTCAGGCTCAACCGCGCAGCTATGCTGCTTGTCACCACCGACAGACCCATCATCGAGATAGCCTCTATCTCGGGCTTTAACAATCTTTCAAACTTTAACCGCGCGTTCAAAATGCACTTTGGCAAAACACCCTCAGCCTACAGAAGGGCTTAATCACCAACCCGCAGGGAGCTGTCCGTTCGGACAGCTCTGTTTTTTTATTCGCGCGTTTTTTTGCTTGATGTCGGCGAGGTTTTATGATATAATAATAAAACGACAATTTTTAATTAATCAAGGTGAAGGATTTTTGAAGAGATTTAAGGAATTATTTATCAGGCGCAGGCGCGTGTTTATGATCGCCGGCGTCACGATTTTGGTAGCGGCCTTCGTCGCGCTGACCGTTTTCGGGTTCGGCTCCTCGGGCAAGGATAACGGCAACGGCGGCGAGATCACCGAATCAAACATCAACCCCGGCGCGGAGCGGCTTACTGAGACCTCCGCCGCGCCGACGACATGCGCGACCTCCGCCGCTTCGACCGCCGCCTCGACTCAGGCAGGAACGACCGCGGCTGTTCAGACCACCGGCGCGCAGACGACCACGATGGAGCCTCCGGTTCCCTTTGCTACGGCGGCAGCTCCCGAATACCCTGCCGACTATCAGTCCCAGTGGGACGCCGGCTATCTGATAGCGATCGACAATCCCGATTACTCTTACGGCACCTCGGCAATCACGCTTTCCGACGCGGACAGGGATCTGCTTGAAAGGCTCTGCATGGGCGAATTTGGTTCGGGAGGATTTATCGGCGCGGCGCTGATCGCGCAGTCGGTCAAGGACGCGATGTGCTTTGAAGGCTACTCAAACGTCGCGGACGTTATCAAATACTGCCGCTACGACGGCAGAACGGACGTCGGCACAAGCGACGCGTGCAGACAGGCGGTGCGCTTTGTTTTTGACGACAACGGCAACGCGGTACAGCACAGACTGCTGTACATGTACAACCCCTATCTTGTTACAAGCTCGTTCCACGAGAGCCAGAATTTTATTTTGAGCTTTCAGGGCGTGCGCTTCTTTGACAAACGCTAAATAATCCGAACGAAAAAACAGCGGCTTCATTTGCGAAGCCGCTGTAATTGTTTTTAAATTATCACTTGAGGTATGTGCCGTTTGTGCCGATCTTTCCGCTGATCTTTGTGAATCCGGAAGCGCAGCAAACATATACTCTCATGTTGCCCTTACCGACCGACGAAACCGTGAGCGTGCCGTTTGTAACGGTCTTCTGGTCGCCCGTTACGGCGTCGATATAGGTGCCGTTCGGAAGGTTCTTGAATGTAGCGCCGCCCGAGATAGCTACGCAAGCGAGGCTGTCGGTGCCGTCCTTTGTATATCTGCGTGTGAACGCGATATTGCTGTTGGAAACATTCGACGTTGTGTACTGACCCTTTTGGAGAGCAGGTACGGCGCGTCTGATCTGGTTGAGCTGCTGCAGGTGCTTGGCAAGCGGCTTGTTGAGCGTTGTGGCAACGTTGCCGCTCGCTCCGGTGTACTTGCCGAAGTCGGTAGCCGTTACCGAGCCGGTGATGTTGCTGCCGAAATAAGCGCGTCCCGTTGACGACAGCGGAGCGGTAGTGCCCTTGTCGATCGGCTTGCCTTCCTGGAACTGTATCTCCGAGCCGTAGTAAACGCAGGGGATACCGCGGAAGGTGAACATAAGATCCATATTCTCAGCCCAAGCCTGCTCGCCGCCTGTATAGCGGGTTCCCTGGCAGAAGTCGGGGCCGTAGTCGTGCGAGTCAACGTATACAACGTTCCAGGTAGAGTCGTTGAACGCGTGATCCTCGCCGAGTGCAACGTCAAAGGCTTTGTTGGCGTTTTCAAACTGCCAGTGCATCGTGAAGTCGATAACGCCCGTGCCGTTTGACTGTGAGTAATCGGGGTTGTGATAGCTTACGCCGCTGAGCTTGGCGTTTGTGCTGTTATATGTAGCGCTCTGGCCGTTATACGCGGTAAAGTGGTTCTTTGACTTTGTAAAGTTCTGATCCGCGTCGGATGCCTTAGTGCCCCAGTTGTTCAACCACGAGCTGGAATTTTCCTTCCATGTGTAGAAGTACGGCGAGTCGGACTGGCCGCCCTCGTTGACATATGAATTCCATCTTGCGCAAACCTCGCCGAAGATATAGAAGTTATTGTACTCGGCGAATTTGGGGAAGTACGCGCTGTTGAGCGTCCAGCGGTTGATGTGCTTTTCGGTATCAAGACGGAACGCGTCAACGCCCATATCAACATAGTTTTTGTAGGTCTCCGTGATATACTCGGCTACCTCGGGATTCTCGGTATTCGTGTCGCGGCAGTCGCCCTCGATCGAACCGGTCTGCTCGGTTACCTGACCGTAGGTTGCGATCTCCGCGGGATGGTAGTATTTCTTGGTGTTGTGTCCGCTGGAGTGGATGCCCTGCATAATATCAAGACGAGCCTGGAACTGAGCCGAGCCGTTGAGATTGTCGTAGTTGGGATATGTCTTGTCAAGGTCGCTTCCGGGGATGACCTTCATGCTGCTCGGGGAAGCGAGATCCTGGATATTACTGTACTCCTTGGTGAACATCGGACAAAGCGTTGCGTCGCCGAAGTTACCGGTGTGGTTCCATACAACGTCCTGAATGAGCTTCATGCCCTTTTCGTGGACAGCGTCGATAAGATCCTGATATGTAGCTCCCTGGCTCTCGTAACGAACGTCTACCGTGCTGTAGTCCATGGAGTGGTATCCGTGGTAGTCATATCCGCCGCCGTTTGTAACAACGGGAGTTACCCAGATTGCCGAAAAACCGAGCGCCTTGATGTAATCGAGCTTGTCGATAAGGCCCTTGAAGTCGCCTCTCCAGGCGGGGTCGCTGTCGGGGTTATTGGCGTTTTGGTCGTCCCAGCAGTGAACATTGTTGCCGGAATCGCCGTCATAAAAACGAGTAGTGATAACAAAGTAGATCGACTCGCCGCGCAGATCTGTTCTGCTGAACGGATCGGGCTGTGAGGGATCGTGATTGTACCAGCGCTTGTCCTTGTACCACCACTCGCCCGAGTTCCTTGTAAGCTCGTCGGACTGAACGCCGTTTACAATGAACAGGAAGTTGATCTTGGTAGCGTTGGAAAAGGTGTACTTGTAGTAATTGTTGCCCTCGGAGACCATCGACGGTCCGGGGTAGTTCGTCTCAAGGTTGGTGGGGAGCGCGTTCCAGTAATAAATCGTGGGGGCGCCGCTCTCGCAATAGTAGTGGAGAGTTATTCCGGCCGACGCGGAAACTTCAAGATCCTCGTTTTGATCGACCTCTGCGGAGTTTACGGAGATGATTCCGATCGTGCAGACGACGCAGAGAGTCAAAACAAGAGCAAGGATCTTTTTAAATTTTGACATAGATACTCCTCCTTATAAAATAGACTATTCAGATATATTATAAAGGAGTGCAGAGTTAAATTGATTCTTGTGAGGAATTATATTTTCTCTTGGCTGCCAAAGATTAAGGGCGAAATTTAGTTAATATTACTAAACAAAACGAGCTGATCGTTCAGTCAATATCGCTCGGCTTTATTTGCGCTCAGGCGCCGCCCGAGCCGCCTCAGAACAAACACCCCCGGGCAGCCCGGGGGTGTGGATATTATCGCCGATCTATTATGTCGGATAGTATGTTATTGTCTTAACGTCGGAATACGCTCCGCCCGTGCCGTAGAATATCGGGCGGACCTGGAAGCTGTACGCGGTACCCGACTGTGTGCCGGTGCACTGATAATACAGGTTCGTAGTCACCGCGGACGACCATGTTTTGGACGACGCCTTTTTATAATAAACGATATAGGCTGTCGCGTCCTTTACCGCTCCCCAGGAAGCGCGAATGTAGCTTGACCTGTTCGAGAGCTTTACACTGGGTTTTATGTTGTTCACGGGAGAAAAGGTTTGAGCCTTAACGTCGGAATACGCGCCCTTTACACCGCTGAATACCGCCTGCACCTGGAAGCAGTATGTGCTGTCCTTTACAGCGTTAAGATACGCGAAATAGGTGTTGGTGGTCGTTTGATACAGCCACGTCTTTGCTTCGGCTCTTCTGTAATAAACGATGTAGGAGTTCGCCCATTTCACCGGCTTCCACTCTGCGCGGATACCGTTTGTTTTGTTCGACAGCGTAACAACCGGCTTTTCGTTGGTTATTTTTACATACTGCAAGCCGCTGACCGCAGAATAGGGACCGTTGACAACGCCCACGGGCTGAACCTGGAAGTAGTAGTAGCTGCCGAGCTGCAAATTGAGGAACGGATAGTACCTGTTGGTCGTGGTTACCGACGACCAGCTTGATGAGCCGTACTTTTTATAATATACCACATATTTCTTTGCGCCGGCTATCGTGCCCCACTCTGTTCGTATACCGTTTGACTTGAGCGACACGGTGAGGTTCGGCACGCTCATGGTTACGATCGAGCTGCTTGCCGACCACGGTCCGTAGGTAGAACCGTTGTACGCGCGAACCTGATATACATAGGAATATCCCGATGAAACGCTGTGGTTGCTCCAGTAATTGTTTGATGTATTGTAATAGTAATAAGACTTGTCTCCGGTTTTCTTTCTGGCTACCTGATAACCGGTAGCTCCGGGCACGGGGTTCCATGTAATGGTGTTGGAGCCTATATTGTATTTAAGGCTGCTTATTACCACCTTGGTGAGCGGCGCTCCGGGCACCGGCGGATTTCCAACCGAGAACGGTATACCCGTAGCCCTGGCGAATTTCTGCGCGAACGAACCGCTGCTGCCGTAAATGATAAGACCCGCGTTGTGATAATAGAACACGTCCGTGTCCTTTGGGTCGGCGCTGGCGGAACTGACAGTACCTATTTGGTTAACGCTTGCCGGAATAACTATGGTGTTGAGTTTTTTGCTGCCGTAGAAAGCTTTTTCACCTATCACCGTACACCCGTTTGCTATTGTCGCTTTGGTAAGAGAGGTGGTGTACTGGAAGGCGTCCTTGCCCATTTCACGAACGCCGCTGCCTACATACAGGGTAGTCATACCCTCGCAAAAGCTGAACGCCGACGCGTCGATCTTCCTGACGCTGTCGGGTATAGTCAGCACGGCGAGCCTTATACATTGACAATACGCACGCTCTCCTATCGACACAACATTGTCGCCGATATTTGTTTTTGAAAGGTTTGAGCAGCCGTAAAAAGTGTCGTTTTTGATTTCCTTGACCTTTGGCGGGATGGAAAACGCCGAAACGGATTTACAGTATGAAAAAGCGTGGTTTTCGATCGTCGTGATCGAATCGGGGAGTTTGACCGAGCTGAGCAGTTCGCAACAGCGGAACATGCTCGAGCCGACGATCGTCGCGCCCGGGGCAAAGCTTACCGACTTTAGCGCTTTGCAATATCCGAAAACTTCACCGCCCATCTTTGTGACGCCGTTACCAATGGAAGCGCTTGTAAGGTTCGAGCAGCTGTAAAAACAATACGAAGCTATTTCGGTCACGCTGTTGGGGATGGTGATCGAGGTCAGCGCGACGCATTCGTAAAAAGCGCTGGTGCCTATTGTCTTTACCGAAGTGCCCAGATTAACGGTCTTAAGGTTCGGACATTCTCTGAACGCGGAGTTATCGATCAGTCTGAGTGAATTTGGGAGCGTAAGGCTTGTCATTACGGTGTTTCCTTTGAACGCCGAATAGTTAATGACTCTTACGGGGTATCCGCCCAGAGAAGACGGAATGTTGACCGAAGCATAGTTGTTTGTGGTTCCGTTAACGATCGCCTCTCTGTTTCTAACGGTATATTTGTAGCCGTTGCTTGTGTATTCCGCTCCGAGCTCAACGTCGGTGTCATCGGCAGAGCCCTCCTCGACCTGAGCGGCGATCTCTTCATCCGATTGAGCCGCCTGCGCCGTTACGGGCGCCAGAACCATGGTTCCGAGAAGCATCAATACGGACAGTAACAATGCGATTGATTTTTTCATGTTCTGTACCTCCTGAGTATTGTATTTTTACGGAAAAAGCCATTCCGCGCAGATTCCGATAAAAGCCGTAAGGATTATTGCATTTTTCACTAAAAGAATAAATATCTGCCCGAATAATTGGTTGATATTGTCAACATCTATATTATATAGCAACACAGGCTTTTTTGCAACACAAAATTCGGTACACATTTTTAGCGATTTTGTACAAGGTTTTTTGTTTGTTCCGCTTTAACGTCAAGGCAAAGGAGCTGTGGAAATAAGCAAAAAAAGAAGCCGACCGTCCGGTCAGCCTCTCAGTCAGAGCACAAATTTTTCGATCGTCTTGGCAACGCCGTCCTCGTCGTTGGACTCGCAGATATAGGAAGCGATCTTTTTGACCTCGTCCTCGCCGTTAGCCATAGCGACGCCCATTCCGGCGTAGCCGATCATTGTCATGTCGTTGTAGTTGTCGCCGAAAGCGATCAGCTCCTCGCGGTCGATACCGAGCTGCGGCAAAAGCTGAGCGAGCATGGCTCCCTTTGATATGCCGAAGGGCATTATCTCAAGGAAATACGGCGCGCTTTTATAGATATCAAGCAGCCCGTCGTAGCGCTTTTTCAAAAGCGTCTGGCAGGTATCGAGCTCGTATGGCTCGCCGGCGATAAGGAGCTTGTTGATATCGAATTTGACCGCCGAAACAAAGTCGTCGACCACCGTCATATCGGTCTTGAGCACGTCGCGCTCGATGTAGGTGTAGTCGTTCACCTTGTTGTTGGCGTAGATCTTTTTGTCGTCAAATGTCAGAACAGTGATGTTGAAGTCCGAAAGCACGCTGACAACGTCGCTGAGATACTCGCGCGGGAAAACCCTGCTCGCGACGGTCTGACCGGTGCGGCAGTCGATGATCTTGCCGCCGTTGAACGACATGATATATCCTCCGTAACGCCCGAGCATCAGGTCGTCCGCGATCGGCTGAACGCCGATGGGATGCCGTCCCGAGGCGATTATCACCCTTTTGCCCATTCGCTGAGCCTCAAGCAGCGCGTAGCGGTTACGCGGAGATATCTCCTTTTTTGAGTTTGTGAGTGTACCGTCAAGGTCAACCGCGATTAATTTGTAATCCATTAAATCACCAATTATCGTTATTCACACAATCAACGGCGCATTCTTACGCCAATGCTATTATAACATAAACTCCGAAAAAATGCAAATCGGAGGCTTTTTGACCGTTCAAAGCCGTTTTACCTGATATATCCCGAGGTCTACGCGGTCATCCGCCACCTCGACCCCCTCGTCCTCCAAAAGCCTTTTCTGGACGTCCGCTCCGCCGAAAACGAACGCCTCGGCAAGCTCTCCTTTTGCATTGACCACCCTGTGGCAGGGGATCGTCCCGAACGCGGGATTTTTGTGCAGGGCGTTGCCGACCACCCTCGCGGCTCCGCCGCTGCCTGCCGCGGAAGCCACCTGACCGTAGGTCGCGACCTTTCCGCGCGGTATCCTCATGACCGCTTCGTAAACCTTATCGCTAAAGCTTTTGTTTTCCATCAGTTTTGCTTTCTCACGATCTTGTACTCGTCATAGAGCTGAAAGTAATTGCAGCCCTTGACGTTCTGCGTCAGGAATCTTTCCATCTCGTCCTCATCAAGGCTCACCGAGCAGTAGTCGCCGAGCTCGTCGTCCGAGACAAAGTGAGCGCACATCTCGCAAATATCCGCCATGTCACACCTCAGTCATACTTATTATAATGAAATTCCCTGTAATTATCGAGCTGGTCAAAGACCTCTTCCTCGGTCAGGGCAACGGAATATAACCTGTTTACGTTCCGCGACATAAAGCTCTTTTCGACGGAAGCGTTCATCATGGCGATAAGCTCGTCGTAATAGCCGAGGCAGTTGTAAATAATTATCGGCTTTTGATGTCTGCCGAGCTGCTTTAGGGTCAGAACCTCGAAAAACTCCTCAAAGGTCCCTATGCCGCCGGCGCAGATGATGAACGCGTCGGAGGTCTCCTCCATTATCGCCTTGCGCTCGCGCATGGTATCGGTATATATCATGTCGTAGGCGTTGTCCACAAGCACGTCCATGTCGATAAAAAACCTCGGACTTACCCCGATCAGCTTACCGCCGCCGGCTGTCACTCCGCGCGCGACCGCGCCCATTATACCGTAGCGGCCGGCGCCGAAAACGACTTTTTTACCGCGCCGCGCAAGCGTTCTGCCGAGGTGCTCGGCGGAATCGAGAAATTCCTTTTCTATGCTCTCGCTTGAAGAGCCGAATACACATACTGTCTGCATTATTTCCTCCGTGAACCGCAAGGCTCAGATCAATAGTTTCTGATGAGCGATATTACCTTGCCGAGCAAAACGACCTCGTCGACGATAATCGGCTTGAAGTCGTCGTTTTCGGGCTGGAGCCTGAAATGGCCGTTCTCCTTGTAAAAGCGCTTTACCGTCGCGCTGTCCTCGACCAGAGCCACGACTATCTCTCCGTTTTCCGCCACGGGCGTGCGGTTGACGATGACGATATCGTTATCCAAAATACCCGCGTTGACCATGCTCTGTCCCTGTACCCTGAGCGCGAAAAGCTCTCTGCCGCGCTTTAGCTGTTCGGGAACGGGCACATAACATTCTATGTCCTCTACCGCCAAAATAGGATTGCCGGCGGCGACCCTGCCGAGCACGGGCACGCTGGCGCTTTTTTCCTCGCCCATTATGCGGATACATCTGTTTACTCCGTGCTCGCGGACGATATAGCCCTTGTCCTCAAGGTGCTTTAGGTGATAGTGCACGGTGGATGTCGAGCTGAGTCCGGTATTGTCGCAGATCTCGCGGACGGACGGCACCCTGCCGTACTCCGAGCACTCCTTTAAGTATTCAAGAATTTTGGTTTGACTTTTGCTCAGCTGTTTCATATTGGCACACCCTTTTCACTTATTCTGCCTTTATAAATTTATTGTACCACATTGTTTCGGAAAAATCAAACATTTGTTCATATTTTTTAAAAGAATTTTTCAGTTCAAATTCAAGTGGATTTCACACAGTTTTCATATTTGAGGTGTTTAATATAACCGTACTCAAAAGACGGAACCGCACCGTCGAGTATTGTTCTACCCTCCTCGATACGGGTCAAATTCGGAACCCGTAATTGTACCCCTCATTTTTTACAGACAGAAACCGCCCGAGAATCGTCGGGCGGTTTCATTTTTTCGTCATACGCGTCCGGGCTTTGCTTTTCAAGGCTCCTGACGGCTGTGACGCAATCTTTCGATTATCCTTATAACGTCTTTTAGCCCGTCCGCCGTGTCATACAGCAGGGGCTTTATTTCTTCCGCGGGAAGGTCGAGGTCGGGCACCATCACCGTTATACATCCGGCGGCGTGAGCGGAGCGGATCCCGTTGGGAGAATCCTCGAGCGCCGCGCACTCGTCAGGAGAAAGCCTGAGCCTCTGCGCGGCGTAAAGGTAGATATCCGGCGCGGGCTTGCCGTTTTTCACCATGCGCGCGCTGCACACCTCGTCAAAGTATTTCAGCAGCCCTACCATGCTCAGGTAACGCTCCGCCCTGTCGACGGGGGTGGCGGTAGCGAGGGCGAGCTTTATCCCCTTTTCCTTTAAATACCGCAAAAGCGTTTCGGCTCCGGGCTTTGCCTCTATGCCGTTTTCGGCGACGAACTTATCCATCAGCTCGACCCGTTTGCCGCGCACGCGGTCGTAATCAAAATCCTTTCCGAAATACCCCTGCAGGCGCTCTATCGCGTAGGGGCGCGCCATTGAACGGATGCTCAGCGCGTGAGCCTCCTCCATCGGGTAGCCGTAAAACCTGCCTGCCTCGCACCAAAAGCGCACGTAAAGCTTTTCGCTGTCGAGAATAACGCCGTCCATATCGGAAATAACGCCCTTAATCATATGTATCTCCCCTTCTTCTGAGGTTGACGAGCACGATCCCTGCCGAGATGAGCAACAGCGCCGCGAGGGTTTCCGGACGCATCACGTTCTCGCCGAGAACAATGCCCGAAAGCACCGTGCCAAAGACCGGCACCAGCAGATTGAACACGGATATCCTGCCTGCCGGATGGTATTTGAGGACGGCTGTCCAGACGGTGAACGCCGCCGCCGAAACGAACGCGAGCCACAGCAGGATGAGCGAGCCGTTCAGGTTTGTCAGATCGAGCCTTCCGCCCATAACAAAGCCGGCGCAAAGCAAAACCGCGGAGCCGGTCATAAGCTGAAACGCCGTGAGCTTTACGGGATCGACCCTGCCGGCGGATTTTTTCGCGATGATATTCCCGAACGCCGCGCAGACGGTCGAACAAAAAACCAGCCCGTCGCCCAATAACGTGCCGGAGGCTCCGAAGCCGAAGCTGTTTATCGCCATAACTCCGCCGAAGCCGAGTATACATCCCAGCACCTTTAAAAAGGTGATCTTTTCATTTTTAAAGAAAACCGCCGCGAGCCCGACCGTGATGAACGAGGCGCAGGCGGTTATTATCGAGGTGGAGGCGCCGCTCGTCATTCCGATGCCGATATAGGTGAACAGATACTGCCCGGCGGTCTGGACAAGCCCGAGCGTGAGCACCGGCGCGAGCTCGGATTTTTTTATCAGGGTAAACCTCCGCTGTCTTACGCACAAAAAGATAAAGACGAGAACCCCGGCGAGCATGAACCTCGCTCCGGCGAACAGGAGCTTTGTGCCGAGGTCGCCCTCCGACACCCCGAACTCCCTGTAGCCCAGCTTTATCATGGGGAACGCCGTTCCCCACAGCAGCGTGCAGAACACCGCCGCCCAGCAGGCGAATACCCTGTTCTTTAGCGGATTGCTTTTCATGAGTCGTCCTTTTTGTTCGGGTTGCGGATCATTCTTCCGTTGACGAAGATGTAATCCGCCTCGGTGTTTTCGGTCTCGATAACGACCGGCTCCTCTTCCTCGACGATCGGATCGACAAAATCGCCGACGTTCTCGATCAGCCCCTTGGCTACCATCGAGATCTCGATATATGTAATGATCATCGGGAAGGTCGCGCCGATCAGCACGCAGGCGATCACCCTTCCGGCTCCGCCTGTATATACGATTATCAGCACAGCCGCCGCGACGAGCGCGGCGATCATGAGCAGCGCGAGCAGGTTGCGCAGGATCTTTCCGAAGATCAGCAGCAGTGCGTTTTTATAGATATCGCGCCAGCGCAGCTCATACGTCACGGTCATGACCGGCACGTAGAACATCATCACGAGCATGGCGGCGGTGAACACCCCGTAAAGCGACAGGACATAGCCGAAGGTGATGTCCTCCTGAGCGAGCGTGTAGTAATAAAGCGTGGCGAAAAGCGAGCAGGCGCAGATCGCGTAAACCACAAAGCCGTGCAGCAAAAACGCCTTCCGGTTATCCCTTACCGCCGTAAAGAACGTCGGGATCACCGGGACATACTTGTTTTCGGCGGCGTATTTTCGGATCACCGTCACAAGCCCCGAGTAAAAGATCATTCCCGGTATCATGCCGGCTCCCCACAAAATTATATTGTTAAAGCCCGACAGCAGCGCGATAAGGATCGACACGCTCATGCACGCCGCCATCCCTGCGGAGAAAATCGCTCCCGCGAGCAAAAGCTGCGGCAGCTTCTCAAAGAATACGGCGACCGGCTTTTTACGTTTTGGTTTCATATTTGAACGTCCTTTATCAATAGAATACTATTATAATAACATATTTCGGCTCCGTATTTCAATAGTCTTTTATGATGAGGCAAAAAATCCAAACTGACGAAAAAATAATTGATATCTGTAAAAAAATATATATTATTAATAATTTTTAACTTGCTTTTTTATAATATTCATGATATATTAGTACCAAGAGAGGGACGGATTTTTCCCTCGCGCATATCCGGCGCAATTCGGATAAATATTTTTAAGAAAAGGTGATTAACGTGAAAAAGTCAACACTCAAAAGAGTAGCCGCGATTGCTCTTTCCGCACTGATGGCAGGTTCGTTCCTGGCAGGCTGCGGTTCAAGCGGTTCGGGCGGCGAGTCCTCTAAGGGCGAGTCGTCATCTTCTTCAAACGCCGACGCGGGCAAAGGCAAGGTTTACTTCCTTAACTTCAAGCCCGAGCAGGACGAAGCCTGGCAGAATCTCGCCAAGGCTTACACAGAGGAGACCGGCGTTCCGGTAACGGTTCAGACTGCCGCCGAAGGCACATACGAGCAGACCCTGACCTCAGAA
>CACXIV010000023.1 GCA_902767845.1 uncultured Ruminococcus sp.
ATCTTCGGATTTGCTGTCTGAATCACTACTTTCAATCTTACTCTCCGCTTCGCTTTCAGCCTTGCTTTCTTCTGTTTTTTTTGTGTAGTATGTAATGACTACTTTTGCGTCAATTGGGAAACTTGATTCATATGTATCCTTAAGATTTTTACCATCTACCGATATTTCCTTTACTGTGTTTTCAGTTGCGGAATCTTCTTCAAACGTCCTTGTGCTTACATTTGTAAATCCTTCTTTTTTAAACTGCGTAATTACATCCTCATAATTAAATTCACTTAAGCCATCTTCATCATATATCTTCATACTTATATCAAATGGAATAGATGCTTCTTTTACAGAGTGATAACTTATAATAATTGGAATATTAGACATAGTTTTATCGCCTTTTTTGAAGGTGGTTTTTCCGTTTACGGTTACATCGTTTATAGTTCCATTCTTTTTATCTGCGCTGCTTGTTAGGTCTTTCAATCCATTATAATCGGCATTATTAAACCCTGCATCAACAAATTTACTGTAAAGTTCTTTATATCCCATTTTTAATGCTTCGTCGCTTGAAACAGGTAAGGACAATTCCTTAGGTGCCTCTGTAGTTATTTCAACAGACTCAGATGATTCCAATTCGTAAGAATCATATTTCTTACACCCGGCAAAAAGCGATGCCGATGTAATTATCATAACGCCTGCAAGGATTGCCGATAGTATTTTCTTTATTTTCATTTTTAAAACTCCTTTTCTGTTATATTTTTCGATAAAAATGAACATAATTATTATATCACGCTCAAGCGATTTACGCAAGTGCGTATACGCAAAAGCGTAAATTATTTTACAATATTTTTGAGGTGATTGTATGAGTGTCAAAGATATTGTAGCCGAACGATTCAAGGAAATATGTAAAGAACGGAATATTAGTCTTAATGAGCTTGCTACACGTTCGGGAGTTACACCCTCAACAGCGTATAGTATGATGGATAAAAACAGAAGAGATATATCGGTAATCACCGTTAAAAAGTTCTGCGACGGACTTGACATCACTCTCGGTGAATTTTTCTCTACTCCTGCGTTTGATAATTTAGAACAAGAAATCAAATAGATAAAAGCCTATAATCTTTACGGTTTATATGGCTTTTATTTTTTATTGCATATTTATAGAACCTATATGTTAAATTGTAGGGGTAAGGCTCGCCCTTGCCCGAGGTCGTTCAATTTTTGTTTTCAAATTAAACTAAACAATCAAATGAGTACAAAAATCCTCTAACGGGCGGACACACAGGTCCGCCCCTACGGTTATATTTTTAAGTTATGCGTTAATTCAAAGTATAGCAATAAAGGAAGCGTATGCCCCCTCCGTCACGACACTAAAGTGTCGCGCCACCTTTTTCTGGCGAAAACGGCAACCCTTTTGTCACTTCGTGACATTTCCCCTATTAGGGGAATTTCCCGTAACAAGTGACGGGGGAGGCTTTAAATGCAACACAGCGCCTGCGAAATCGCAAGCGCTGTTTTTTTTGACTGTGTTACTATTTTTTCGGTTTTCTCGGGAACTTTACAAACAGACTGTTCAGATCGTAAGGCGTAGCCTGATATACGAAGTAGTTTAGCCAGTTTGTGTAGAGCAGGGTGGCGTTGCTGCGCCACACCATCGGAGGCGTCAGCGAAGCGTCGTCGTTCGGGAAATAGTTGTAGGGTATATTGGGGTCAATGCCCTTGCTCAGGTCGCGGTAATACTCGTTCGCGAGCGTTTCGCGGTCATACTCCGCGTGGCCGGTGACGAAAAACTGCCTGCCGGTCCTGTTGCAGATGACCGAGGGTCCCGCCATTTCGCTCACCGCGAGCAACTCAAGCCCCGGCTGCTTTTTGATATCATCAAGGCTGACGGTAGTGTAGCGCGAGTGGGGTATCTTGAACTCGTCGTCAAAGCCGCGCATGAGCGGATGGAACGGATTTACGACCTTGTGGGTATATATTCCGCTGAGCTTTTCTTCAAGGCTTATCTTCTTGATGCCGTAGTGGTAATACAGCGCCGCCTGAGCGCCCCAGCAGATGTGGAAGGTCGAGTACACGTTGTGCTTTGACCACTCCATGATCTCGCAAAGCTCGTCCCAGTAGTCCACCTCTTCAAACTCGAGCTGTTCGACCGGCGCGCCGGTGATGATAAGTCCGTCGAAGGTGTTGTCCCTGATATCGTCAAAGGTCTTGTAGAAGGTTGTCAAATGGTGCGGAGAGGTGTTCTTCGAGGTATGCGACGCCATCTGCAAAAGCTCAATGTCGATCTGGAGCGGCGTGTTGCCGAGCAGCCTTAAAAGCTGGGTCTCGGTGGCGATCTTTGTGGGCATCAGATTGAGTATCAGGATTTTAAGCGGACGGATATCCTGCTTCAGCGCCACCTCGTCGGGCATGACAAAAATGTTCTCGCTTTCAAGAACCTTTATCGCGGGCAAATTACTCTGTACCTTGATCGGCATACCGGTCTCTCCTTTCTGAAAATATTGTAGAGGTGTGCGTTGCACGCCCGCGGGCGACCAATGTGATTCCCCTGTTAGGGGAAATGTCGCGGAGCGACAAAAGGGTTGCCGACGTGCTAAGGTCGCCCCTACAAAAAATTAATACTGTTTTCCCCAGTAAACCATATGCCGGGCAGGCTTGCCGCAGCATACGCAGACGTCGGAGAGCTGTTCCTCCTCGAAGGGGATACATCTGCTCTTTACTCCGCCTGTTTCGTCCTTTATCTTATCCTCGCACTCGCTGTCGCCGCACCACATCGCCTTGATAAATCCGGGTTTGTTTGCCGCGATATCGAGGAACTCCTCGTAGCTTGTCGCGGTGAAGGTCTTTTCCTCGGTATTTTTCGCTGCGCGGTCGTACATATCCTTATGGATGGTCACGAGCAGGTTTTCGATATATTCGCAAAGTCCGTCGAGGGGCACGAACGCTTTTTCGCGGGTGTCGCGCCTTACAACGACGCACTGATTCTTTTCGATATCCTTGGGTCCTATCTCAACTCTTACGGGCACGCCCTTCATCTCGTACTCCGAGAACTTCCAGCCGGGAGCGTGGTCGCTGTCGTCAAGCTTTACCCTGAATTTCTTTTCAAGCTCTGCCTTGAGCGCGTACGCCTTGTCGAGAACGCCCTCCTTGTGCTGGGCGATCGGGATGAGCGCCACCTGGATGGGAGCGATCTTGGGCGGAAGCACGAGTCCGTCGTCGTCGCTGTGAACCATGATGAGCGCGCCGATCATGCGCGTAGAGGTGCCCCACGAGGTCTGATGCGGATGGTGGAGCTTGTTGTCTTTGCCGGCGTAGGTGATGCCGAAGCTCTTTGCGAAGCCGTCGCCGAAGTAGTGCGAAGTGCCTCCCTGGAGAGCAACGCCGTTGTGCATCATGGGCTCGATCGTATATGTAGCCTCGGCTCCGGCAAACTTCTCTTTCTCGGTCTTTTGACCGATAACAGCCGGTATAGCGAGGGTCTCGGTGTAGAAATCGCTGTAGACCTTGAGCATTTTGAGGGTCTCCTCCTTAGCCTCCTCTGCGGTGGCGTGCATCGTGTGACCCTCCTGCCAGAGGAACTCGGAGGTGCGCAGGAACGGACGGGTGGTTTTTTCCCATCTTACAACGCTGCACCACTGGTTATAAAGCTTAGGCAGGTCGCGGTAGGTATTGATGACCTTTTTGTAATGCTCGCAGAAAAGGGTCTCAGAGGTGGGACGTACCGCCAGGCGCTCGGCGAGCTTTTCCTGACCGCCGATAGTAACCCACGCACATTCGGGAGCAAAACCGGCGACGTGATCCTTTTCCTTCTGGAGCAGGCTCTCGGGGATGAACATGGGCATGTATACGTTCTCGTGCCCGGTTTCCTTGAAGCGCCTGTCCATATCAGCCTGCATAAGCTCCCAGATCGCGTAGCCGTACGGACGGATGACCATGCAGCCCTTAACGCCCGAATAATCAACGAGCTCGGCCTTTTTTACTATGTCGGTGTACCATTTTGCGAAGTCCTCGTCGCGGCTTGTTATTGCCTCGACCATCTTTTTGTTTTCTGCCATATATATTCCTCCAAAAGCGGTTTTTATCGTAACATTTCTATTATACTATAAATAAATGTTTTGTCAACGGCGTAAGGGAATAAAAAAGCGGGCGGTCAGCGACCGCCCTTAGCTTAAAATCTAAATTATGAGTTTGCCTCGATGTATGCAACGAGCGCGCCGACAGTCTTGATGTTTTCGATCTCCTCGTCGGGAACCTCAACCTCAAACTCGTCCTCGATCGACATAAGAAGGTCTACTACGTCGAGTGAATCCGCTCCGAGATCCTCCTGAAGATCGGTATCGACTGTGATCTTATCCTCTTCAACGTCAAACTGCTCTGCAAGGATAGCCTTTACTTTTTCTAATACCATTATAATTCCTCCCTAAGTTAATTGCACTCCGATTATAGACAAGAGCACTATTTTTATGCTACAATGGTTTTGGCAAATTAAATTTGCTACTTAAATATTATTTATATTTACTGCCTTTGTCAATACGAAAACGGAAATTAATTTAAAGTTTTTAGATTTTGCATAAATTAATGTCGTTATAACCAAAAATGAATAGCTGATTTTGTGGAATATGCTTTCACAAATATTATCGGTATATATGGAGGAATTGCTATGAGCACACAACATTTTGCGGTTATCGGTCATCCCATCGGACACACCATGTCGCCGTTTATTCACAAAAGGCTCTTTGAGCTCGCCGGAGCAGACGCCTATTATACAAAAACAGACGTCGCGCCCGAGAATTTGGGAGAGGATTTCAAAAACACCCTGTCAAAGCTCGACGGCTTTAACGTGACGATACCGCACAAGCAGAACATCATAAAGTACCTTGACGCTATCGATCCCAAGGCGGAGATGTACGGCAGCGTGAACACCGTCGCGATAAAGGACGGAAAAGCCACCGGCTACACCACCGATCCCGACGGTTTTTTGAAGGCGCTCGACATGGCGGGGATCGAGCTAAGCGGCAGAATAATGATCCTCGGCTGCGGCGGAGTCGCGCGGACCATGGCGTACGAGATAGCCAAAAAGGGGCTTGAGTTCGAGTTCGCGGTAAGGCTTGAGGACGTGGGCAAGGCAGGACTTTTGTGCCTTGAGATCACCAAAAAGATCCCCGACGCCAAGGTGAGCTTCGGGCTGATGAACCAGATAATCGGCACGGTAGACGTGCTCATCAACGCCACGCCCGTGGGAATGTACCCCAACGTCGGCGAGCAGCCCATACACAACTGCGCTGTCGGCAGGTGCGCCAGCGTGTTTGACGCCGTATACAATCCGCTCGAGACCGCGCTCGTAAAGCGCGCCAAGGCGAACGGCTCAAAGGCGGCAGGCGGAATGTCCATGCTCGTATGGCAGGCGGCGGTGGCTCAGGAGATCTGGCACGGCGGCACCTTCAAAAATGAAGATATCGAACAGCTCTGCGCCGACGCCTCGGCGGAGCTTCTGTCAAAATAGGTGCAGGTATGAACAATATAGTATTATGCGGCTTTATGGGCTGCGGAAAATCGACGGTCGGCAAGAACGTCGCGCGCAAGACCGGCAAAAAATACGTCGACATGGATTTTTATATCGAGCAGAAGGCCGGCATGTGCGTGTCCGAGATATTTGAAAAATACGGCGAGCAGGGCTTTAGGGATATGGAGCACGAGGCGTGCGAGGAGCTCAGCCGCGAAAAAAACCTTATCATAGCCTCCGGCGGCGGCGCGCTGACCTTTGAGCGCAACGTGGAGGCGTTCAAAAAAAACGACACCGTCGTTTTGCTCGACGTCGATCTGGAAACGATAAAAAACAGGCTGCGCAACGACACAAAGCGTCCGCTGCTGCAGCGTCCGGACAAAGACAAAGTAATGAAGGAGCTGTACGACAAGCGGCTTCCGCTGTACATATCGGCGGCGGATATCGTGGTAAAAGGGCAGTCGACTCCGCTAAAGACCGCGTTCGCGGTCATAGACGCGGTGAGGCTACATCCGATCCACAAAAAAAGTATTGATTACAGCGATTTAAAGTGATAAAATATACGTATCAAGCAATCAGGGGTATAAATATGAAAATTGCAGTTATAGGCTTGGGAATAATCGGCGGCAGCTTTTGCAAGGCGATAAAAAAGCACACCGGCCACACCGTTATCGGTATCAACAGAACCCTCTCCGTCGCCCAAAGGGCGCTTGACGAGGGCGCGATCGACGTTATCGGAACAAGGGAAGACCTCGGCGAAGCCGACGTCGTTTTTCTCTGCATGTATCCGCAGGCGTGCGTGGACTTCATCAGGGAGAACGGCAGCTACATCAAAAAGGGCGCGCTCGTCACCGATTCGTCGGGCATCAAGCGCGCGATCTGCCCGGAGCTGAAAAAGCTTTCCGAGCAGTTCGGCTTTGTGTTCGTCGGCAGCCACCCCATGGCAGGCAAGGAGAAAAACGGCTTTGAGGTCTCCGAGGCGGAGCTTTACGAGGGAGCGAGCTTTATTATAACTCCCTGCGGAGCCGACCCGAAATACTGCGATATCCTCGCGAAGCTGGCGCTGTCGATCGGCTTCGGCAAGATCAAGCTGACCACTCCCGAGGAACACGACAGGATGATCGCCTTTACCTCGCAGGTTCCGCACGTGCTGGCGTGCGCGTATGTCCAAAGCCCCTGCTGCCCGAACCACGACGGCTTTTCGGCTGGCAGCTACCGCGACGTTTCAAGGGTCGCGAACATCAACTCAAAGCTCTGGAGCGAGCTCTTTTTGGAAAACCGCGAGCCGCTCGCCGCCGAGCTTGACATCCTTATCCAAAACATCACCAAAATAAAAAACGCCGTCGAAAGCGGGGACAGGCAAACGCTTACCGACGTCCTCGAAAAGGGGCATCTTATCAAGCAGAATTTGGGGGAATAGTATGAAGACCGTACATGTCGCCACCGGCAAACCGTACGATATTTTTATTGAGCGCGGAATGATCGGCTCCTGCGCGGACTATGTAAAAAAGCTCACCTCCGCGCGCAGAGTCACGGTGATAAGCGACTCTAACGTCGCGCCGCTCTACCTTGAAAAAGTTACAGCTCCGCTGAAAAGCGCCGGCTTCGGGGTGAACGCCTTTGTATTTGAGGCAGGCGAAAAACAAAAGCACCTCGGCACGATCTCGGATATATACCGCTCGCTCGCGGATTTCGGAATGACGCGAAAGGACATCATCATCGCCCTGGGCGGCGGAGTCTGCGGCGATATGGCAGGCTTCGCGGCAGCGACTTACCTGCGCGGTATCGACTTTATCCAGATACCTACCTCGCTGCTCAGCCAGGTCGACTCGTCCGTAGGCGGCAAAACCGGCGTCGATCTGCCCCAGGGAAAAAACCTTGTCGGAGCGTTTCACCAGCCCGTCGCGGTGCTTATCGACCCCGACACGCTCAAGACCCTGCCCGGGGAATTTTTGACCGACGGCATGGGCGAGGTGATAAAATACGGCTGCATAAAGGACGCGGAGTTTTTTTCCTTTCTTGAAAACAACGACGCCCTCAAAAGCATTGACAGCGTGATCGAGACCTGCGTAAAAATAAAGCGCGACGTCGTCAGCCGCGACGAGCGCGAAAAGGGCGAGCGCATGCTTTTGAACTTCGGCCACACGCTCGGCCACTCGATTGAAAAGCTGAGCGGTTTCAGCGGCATTACCCACGGGATGGCGGTCGCCGTCGGCATGGTCATGATCGCCCGCGCAGGCGAGAAAAACGGCGTTACCGAGCCCGGCACAGCGGAGAGGATCATCCGCCTGTGCGAAAAATACGGCCTTCCGACCAAAACGGATTTCGGCTTTGCCGAGATAGCCGCGGCCGCGCGCGGAGATAAAAAGTCCGCCGGAAACGGCATAAACCTTGTTTTGCTCGAAAAAATCGGCGAAAGCTTTACGGAAAAAATCGGATTTGAAAAGCTTGAAGCTTTTATTACTTCGTAAGGACATTCCCGTACAATATTAAATATACCATGAGGTCAACTATGCCAAACGTAAAATATTTACCATACACACCATGCGGCGCCGTAGCCGCTCCGCCGTCAAAGAGCGACGTCCACCGCGCCGTCATCTGCGCGGCTTTGTCGGGAGGGGTATGCAAAATATCCCCCGTCACGCTCTCCAACGATATCAGGGCGACCATAGGCTGCGTTGAGGCGCTGGGAGCCGAAGCCTCGGTCGAAAATGATGTGCTGACCGTAGACGGCAGCGCGGTATTCGCGAAAAAAACGGCGACCCTTGACTGCATCGAGAGCGGCAGCACTCTGAGGTTTATGATCCCCGTAGCGGCGGCAGGGGGCGTCGAAGCCCGGTTTACCGGCAGCGGCAGCCTTGTTTCTCGCCCGATCGGGCTATACTCGCAGATATTGCCGGAAAAGGGCGTTTCGCTTGAAGGCGGCGACGGTCTGCCACTGAAAATAAGCGGAAAGCTGAAAAGCGGCGTTTTTAAGGTTCCCGGCAACATAAGCTCGCAGTTTATTTCGGGCTTGCTGTTCGCGCTTCCGCTGCTCAGGGGCGACAGCGACATTATCCTGACCTCGCCCATCCAGAGCGCCGGGTATATCAACATGACGATCCGCACCATGGAAAAGTTCGGGATAGAGGTCGACGTGACCGACACCGGCTGGCATGTGCGCGGAGGTCAGCGCTACATCCCCTCCGATTACCGAACCGACGGCGACTGGTCGCAGGCGGCGTTTTACCTTGTATCCGGCGCCGTTAACGGAGAGATAACCGTAAACAACCTCAATACCGACTCCAAGCAGGGCGACAGAAAAATCGCCGAGCTCCTGCGCGAATTTGGCGCGGAGGTGATCCAGGAGGCGGATTCCGTAACGGTCAAAAAAAGCGATATGAAGGGTATCGAGATAGACGCCTCGCAGATACCCGACCTTGTTCCGGCGCTCGCGGTATGCGCCTCGTTTGCGGACGGAGTAACAAGGATAACGAACGCCGAGAGGCTCAGGATCAAGGAGAGCGACAGGCTCATTTCGACCGCGGCGCTCATCAACTCGCTCGGCGGAGAGGCAAAGGAGCTTCCCGACGGACTTGTGATTAGGGGAAGCAGGACGCTGATCGGCGGCACGGTAAAGGGCTTTAACGACCACAGGATAGTGATGTCCGCGGCGATCTGCGCGGCAGGCTCGGAAAACCCGATAATCTGCACCGACGCGCTCAGCGTGAACAAGAGCTATCCCGGTTTTTTTGACGACTACAACTCGGTCGGCGGAAAATCAGAGATCATATAAAATACCCGTAAGTTATTAAACTGCGGAAAAGAATAGAAGTGAGATAATCATGAGTTCGACATTTGGAGATAAAATAAAAATATCCGTATTCGGAGAGAGCCACGGCAACGGCATCGGCGTTGTTATCGACGGGCTCCCGGCGGGTGAAAAGATAGATTTGGATAAGGTGTACGCGCAGATGGCGCGCCGCGCGCCCGGCAGGGACAAGACCGCCACCGCGCGCAAGGAGAGCGATATTCCAAATATCCTTTCGGGCATGCTCGGCGATACGCTGACCGGCGCTCCGCTCTGCGCCGTTATAGAAAACACAAACACCCGTTCCGCTGATTACGGCAACCTGCTCGCGGCTCCGCGGCCGGGTCACAGCGACTACGCGGCGTATGTAAAATACTCCGGCGCGAACGATATCCGCGGAGGCGGTCATTTTTCGGGCAGGATCACCGCTCCGATCGTATTCGCCGGCGCGGTGTGCAGACAGCTTCTTGAGAAAAAGGGCGTAAAGATCGCCGCCCACATCAAAAGCATAGGCGGCGTAAACGACGACGGCTTCGATCCGACGAATATCGGCAGCGAGCTGATGGACAGGCTCAGCGGCTCGTCCTTTTCGCTGATAAACACCGAAGCCGAGGAAAAAATGCGCGCTGAGGTAGAGTCCGCCAAGGCGGAGCTCGACAGCGTGGGCGGCGTGATCGAGTGCGCCGTGACCGGGCTCGGAGCCGGCTTCGGCGATCCGATGTTCGACGGCGTCGAGGGCGTGATCGCGAAGGCGGTGTTCGGCGTGCCTGCCGTAAAGGGAATCGAGTTCGGCGCCGGCTTTGAGTCGGCAAGGCTGAGAGGCTCGCAAAACAACGATCCGTTCAGGATGGAAAACGGCAAAGTCGTGACCGAAACGAACAACTGCGGAGGAATACTGGGCGGCATCACCGACGGAATGCCGATCGTTTTCAGGGCGGCGATAAAGCCTACCCCGTCGATCGCGCAAAGGCAGCGCACGGTGAATCTGCAAAAGGCGCAGAACGCCGAGCTTGAGATCAAGGGCAGGCACGACCCCTGTATCGTTCCCAGAGCCGTGCCGGTGATCGAGGCGGCTGCGGCGATAGCGATAATCAATTTGATATAAAAAACAGCCTCTGTCGAGGCTTGACAAGGGGATCGTGCATGAAAGAACTATCACAGATCAGAACAGAAATAGATCAGATCGACAGCGAACTGACAGAGCTTTTCAAGCGCCGCATGGACTGCTCAAAAGCCGTTGCGGAATACAAAAAAGCGAACGGTATCCCTATACTGAACGCCGCGCGCGAGGAGGAGGTATTGGACTCCGTCGAGCAAAAGGGCGGCGAGTACGGCAAATACGCAAGAGAGCTTTTCGCGAAGATCATGGAGCTTTCAAGGGCTTTGCAGGAGGAAATGATCTAAATAATCAAGGGACGGTCAGCGACCGTCCCTGTTTTTATATCAGCCTATCAATTCCTTGATCTTTGCCTCAGCGGCTACCGCGTCAGCCTTGCCGCGGCTGTTCTTCATGACGTTGCCGACAAGCGCCTTGATGGCTTTTTCCTTGCCGTTCTTATAGTCGTCCACCGCCTTGGGATTTCCCTCGACCGCGTTCCTGCAAAGCTCGAGCAGAGCGTTCTCGTCGAGTCCGCCCATGTCGCTCTCGCTGATGAACTCGAGCGCGCCCTTGCCGGTGTCAAGCATCTTTTCAAGCGTTGACTTGGCGAGGTTGTTGCGGATCTTGCCTGAATCGAGCAGCTTTACAAGCTCGTTCAGCGCGGCAGGCGAGACAGCCACGTCGAAGATCTCCTTATCCGCCTCGGTCTCCGTCCTGCGGAAGATCTGACCGATGATAAAGTTCGACACGGTCTTGGGCGACTTAACGCCTTCGCACGCCTCGTCAAAATAATCGCTGATCCGTCTGTACTTGGTGAGCAGCGCCGCGTCCTTTTCGGGAAGGCCGAGCTCCGCGGTGTATCTCTTGTACCTGTCAGCCGGAAGCTCGGGCAGCTCGGCTCTGAGCTCTTCTACCTCCTCGCGCGAGATGTTTATTGTAACGAGGTCGGGATCGCGGAAGTAGCGGTAATCGTGGGCGTCCTCCTTGCTTCTCATCGAGGAAGTGGTGCCCGTGGCGTCGTCATAACGCAGGGTCTCCTGCACGACCTTGCCGCCGCTCTCGATCAAATCGACCTGTCTGTCGTACTCATACTCCATAGCCTTGGCTATATTGTTGATCGAGTTCATGTTCTTGATCTCGGTGCGCGTGCCGAACTTGTCGCTGCCCTCGGGTCGAACCGAAATATTGACGTCGCAGCGCATCGAGCCCTCCTGCATTTTGCAGTCGGATACCCCGATCGCGCGCATTACCTGCTGCAGCCTTTCGACGTATTCCTTTGCCTCGTCGATCGAGCGGATATCGGGCTCGGATACGATCTCGATAAGCGGAACGCCGCCGCGGTTGTAATCGACGTAGGTATCGCCGTGCTGATGGATGAGCTTGCCGGCGTCCTCCTCGATATGGATGTGGTGGAGCCTGATCTTTCTGCCGTTTGAAAGCTCAACGTAGCCGCCGATGATCAGCGGAGCGTAGAGCTGGCTGATCTGGTACGCCTTTGAAAGGTCGGGATAGCAGTAATTTTTTCTGTCCATCTTTGCGACCCGGGCGATCTCGCCGTGAACGGCGAGTCCTGCCTTGATCGCGAAGCGAACCACCTCGCGGTTGAGCACGGGAAGCGTGCCGGGAAGTCCGATACAAACGGGACAGCAGTGGGTGTTGGGCTCTCCGCCGAACTGAGTGGTGCAGCCGCAGAAGATCTTTGTCTTTGTAGAAAGCTCTATGTGGGTCTCAAAACCCGAAACCAATTCATATCTCACAGCTTAACACCCCACTTTGTATCAATAAATTTATCGGGAGCCGCCTGCTGATATTTATAGGCGGCGTTTAATATCTCTGCCTCTCCGAAGCTTTTGCCGATAAGCTGCATGCCGATGGGCATGCCCTTGGCGTTGAAGCCGCAGGGGATCGAAACGCCCGGGAGTCCCGCGATATTCACGGGTACGGTGCAGATATCGGTAAGGTAGGTCTCTATGGGATCGCTGATGGCGTTGCCCTTCTCGAACGCGGTCATGGGTACCGTGGGAGCGAGGATAACGTCGCAGCTCTCAAACGCCTTGTTGAAGGCGCTGATGATAGTGCCCCTGAGGTTCTGAGCCTTTTTGTAGTAGGCGTCGTAGTAACCGGCTGAGAGCACATATGTGCCGAGCAGTATCCTGCGCTTGACCTCTTCGCCGAAGCCCTCGGAGCGTGTGCGGCAGATCATATCATGAGTGCCGTTGTAGTGCTCGGTCTTATAGCCGTAGCGGATACCGTCGTAGCGGCCGAGGTTTGACGACGCCTCGGCGCAGGCGATGATGTAATATACGGGAAGCGCGAATTTAAGGATCGGCAGATCGAAGTAAACGATCTCGGCTCCGAGCGACTCATAGACCTTAGCCGCCTCAAGCACGGCCTCTTTTACGTCGTCGCGAACGCCGTCGAGGTACTCGCGCGCGATACCGATCTTCATTCCCTTTATGTCGTTGTCGAGCTTGTCAAAGGTGGGACTGCCGCCCTTTGAGGTTGAGTCGCGCCTGTCCTGCTTTGAAATGGCGTCGAACACGATCGACGCGTCCTCTACGCTCTTGGTGATGGGGCCGATCTGGTCGAGCGAGCTCGCGTAGGCAATAAGTCCGTAACGCGACACCGCGCCGTAGGTAGGCTTCAGGCCGACAACTCCGCAGAACGAAGCTGGCTGGCGGATAGAGCCGCCCGTGTCCGAGCCCAAGCCGTAAGCCGCTATATTGCCGCCTACCGCGCTCGAAACACCGCCGGAGCTTCCGCCCGCGACGTGATTTGTATTAAAGGGGTTCGCCGCTCCGCCGAAGTACGAGGTCTCGCAGGATGAACCCATGGCGAACTCGTCCATATTGGTCTTGCCGAGCATGACCGCGTTCTCCTTTTGGAGAAGCTCCCATACGGTGGCGTCGTAAATGGGCTTGTAGCCCGTGAGTATCTTTGAACAGCAGGTGGTCTCGATGCCCTTTGTGGAGATGTTGTCCTTGAGCGTCATCGGAACTCCCTCAAGCATGCCGATCTCCTCGCCCGAGGCGAGCTTTTTATCGACCGCCCCGGCGGTTTTGAGCGCCGCGTCGGGAGTTACGTTCACATAGGCGTTGAGCTCGCCGTTTGACTTTTCGATCTCGTCAAGATAGCTTTTTGTAAGCTCGGCGCAGGAGACCTGCTTTGTGACGAGCATATCGTGAATTTTTGAAATTGAACCCATACTTACACCGCCTTATTCTCTGTTGCGCACGAGGAAATGATCCTCCGCCTGCTCGGGAGCGTTTTTGAGGATCTCCGTGCTCGGGAACGATTCGACTACCTCGTCCTCCCTGAATACGTTGGAAAGGTTGTTGATGTTGTCAAAGCCCTCGTCGCTCGCCGGCGCGTTGTTTATGGCGTCGGCAAAATCAACGATATCCTGCATTGACTTTGTGAGCTCGTCAAGCTCCTCCTCGGGAACGAAAAGCTTTGAAAGCAGAGCGATGTTTTCTACGTCTTCTCTTGTTACCATAGTATCAATCCTTTATATAGATTAACCGCAGGGGCGAGCATTGCTCGCCCGCAGGATTTACACAACGTTTGCTGTTACCCTCGGGCGTGCAGTGCACGCCCCTACATTTTTAAATCCTAATTTATCTTAACTTTACATGTACCTCTCTAAGCTGCTGCTCGCTTACCTCTCCGGGTGAGCCGAGCAATACGTCCTGAGCGTTGGAGTTCATCGGGAACGCGATAACCTCGCGGATATTTTCCTCACCGGTGAGGAGCATTATCATGCGGTCGACTCCCGGAGCCATTCCCGCGTGAGGCGGCGCTCCGTACTGGAACGCGTTGTAAAGCGCGCTGAACTTCGCCTTGAGGTCGTCCTCGGAATAACCCGCGATCTCGAACGCCTTTTTCATGATTTCGATATCGTGGTTCCTGACAGCGCCCGAAGAAAGCTCTACGCCGTTGCAGACGATATCGTACTGGTAGGCAAGTATCTCCTCCGGATCCTTGTTGAGCAGGCTGTCGAGTCCGCCCTGGGGCATAGAGAACGGGTTGTGGGTAAAGATGATCTTGCCGTCGTCGTCGCGCTCGTACATCGGGAAATCAACGATGAAGCAGAGCTCGAACCTGCTGTCGTCGATCAGTCCGAGGCGGTTTGCGACCTCGGTCCTTATCTGACCCGCGAGCTTGGGAGCCTCCTGAGCGGTATCGGCGATAAAGTAGATCACGTCGCCTGCCTTTGACGAGTTGCGCTCAATGAGCTCCTCGCGGTCGCCGTGCTTTAAGAATTTATCAATGGGACCGTCAAAGGTCATGTCGTCGTTGACCTTAACATAGCCCAGACCCTTCATGCCGATGGAGAGAGCAAATTCCTCCATGCGCTTGAACCACTTTTTGCTCTGAGCCGCAGCGCCGGGCACGTTGATCGAGCGAACGGTCTTTTTGCGGAAGGGAGCGAAGTCGGTCTCGACGAACATGTCGCTGATCTCCTTGATGATAAGGGGATTCCTGAGATCGGGCTTGTCTGTGCCGTAAGTTACCATAGCCTCCTCAAAGGGGATGCGCCTGAACGGAGGCTTTGAGACCTCCTTATCGCTGAACTTTGAGAAAGTCTCGTAAAGGACCTCCTCGGCGATATCGAAAACGTCCTCCTGAGTCGCGAACGCCATCTCGAAATCGAGCTGATAGAACTCGCCGGGCGAGCGGTCGGCTCTGGCGTCCTCGTCGCGGAAGCAGGGAGCGATCTGGAAATATTTATCGAAGCCCGAAACCATAAGAAGCTGCTTGAATATCTGCGGAGCCTGCGGCAGAGCGTAAAACTTGCCCTTGTGCTTGCGGCTGGGGATCAGATAATCGCGGGCTCCCTCGGGCGATGAGGTCGAGAGTATCGGAGTGTTTATCTCGGTAAAGCCCATTTCCTCCATCTTTGAGCGCAAGAACGAGATCACCTTTGAGCGCAGCAGGATATTGCCGTGAACCTTGGGGTTCCTGAGATCGAGATAACGGTATCTGAGCCTTACGTCCTCGGATGTATTGGTCGAGGTAGCCACCTCGAACGGCAGGGCGTTTTTGCATCTGCCGAGCACGGTGATATCCTCGGTGTGAACCTCGACATAACCCGTGGCTATCTTTTTATTTATTGTGTCCTCGTCGCGCTTTACGACCTCGCCGCTGAGCGTGACGGTGCACTCCTTGTTGATGTTTTTAAGCAGCTCGTCGTTGTGGACGACCACCTGCAAAACTCCGTATTCGTCGCGGATATCGAGGAACATTACGCCGCCGTGATCGCGGATGTTCTCTACCCAGCCGGCTACCCTGACCTGCTGACCGATGTTTTCTTCTCTTAACTCGCCGCAGCTTACGGTGCGGTAAACATTTGGTTTTATCATTAAAAACTGTCCTTTCAGGTTAATGTGCAGTGATATTTTTACCCATTCTAAAGTATTATATCACAAACGACGGGAGAATACAAGTACAAAGTTAAGATAAAAGTTGGAGCCGTACATTCCCGTCCGCCCCTGCGGTCAAAAGGCGGCTCACAACTCATTACCGCGCAAAAAAAGCCGCCGACCCTTCGGCCGGCAGCCCTTGCTTTCAATCGTTATATGTCCTTTCGCACACCTCGTTTATCTTTTCCCTGAGCTTCAAAAAGTCGTCGAACGCCTCGGGCTTGCGGCGCGGATCGCGCAGTACGGCGGCTGGATGGAGCATCGCCATCATCAGTATGCCGTTCTTTTCAAACCATAGCCCGTGCTCCTTTGTGATCTTGATGTCGGACTTGATTATCCGCGCGGCGGCTATCCTGCCGAGGCACACGATTATCTTAGGTCTGATAAGGCGCACCTGATCGCGCAGCCACTCGATGCACTGCTCCTGCTCCTCGGGCTTTGGGTCGCGGTTTTTGGGCGGACGGCATTTTACTATGTTCGCTATGTAGATGTTTTTGTTTCGGTCAAGATCGACGGCGGTCAGCATTTTGTCGAGCAGCTTGCCTCCCCTGCCCACAAACGGCTCGCCCTGAAGATCCTCGTTCTCTCCGGGTCCCTCGCCGATGAACATGACCTCCGCCTCGGGGTTGCCGACTCCGACAACAACGTTGGTTCTGGTTTCGCAAAGTCCGCATTTTCGGCAGTCAAGGCATGCCGCCTTCAATTCTTCCCAAGTTTTGTACATAATTATGTCCCCTCTGAAAAAATATAGTTGAAATCTGTCCCGATTAGTAGTAGAATATAAATGATGAATCGCTCAGCGATAATAAAAATGAATGGTGGTAATTAAACATGAAAATTATGGTAGAGACTTCCGCGCATCACGTTCACGTTTGCAGAAAAACTCTTGACGCCCTTTTCGGAGAGGGCTATCAGCTCACAAACAAAAAGGATCTTTCTCAGCCCGGTCAGTTCGCCTGCTTTGAGAAGGTAACGGTAGTTGGTCCCAGAGGCGAGATGATCATGTCTATCCTCGGTCCCGAAAGACCCGACGATCAGGTCGAGGTATCGCTCACCGACGCGCGCAAGCTCGGTATCGCTGCTCCCGTTAAGGAATCCGGCGCTGTTCAGGGAACGCCCGGCTGCAAGCTTATCGGACCCGCCGGCGAGGTAGAGATCGCTCAGGGCGTTATCGCCGCAAAAAGACACATCCACCTCGATCCCAAAACCGCCGAGGAGTTCGGTCTTGTCGATCAGCAGGTAGTATCCGCAAGGGTCGGCATAGGCACAGGCAGAGAGACCGTTTTCGGCGACGTAGTAGTCAGGGTCAGCCCCAAGTACGCTCCCGCGATGCACGTTGATACGGACGAGAGCAACGCCGCCGGACTCACAGGCACCGTTGACGGCGAGATAATCGTTTGATTGACAATAAAATTTAACAATGCAGTGGCAGCCCATGCGGCTGCCATTTTATTTATCCGCCCGATACCCAAACGCGTCTTTTCGTTTGTGTTGCTTTGCAGGCGCGACACCCGCGAAATATCATAACTGATTATATCATATTATTGCATTTGATTTCAACTGAATATTTCCAAATAATCTTCCAATGATATATTCAGAGGTGATTATATGATAAATGATGTAGAAATGCTTAATTACATCCTTCAAAACGCAGAAATGGGCTGCCACGGCATAAAAAATGTCCGCAAGGGCGTCAAGAGCAGCACAGCGGTCGACAGCGTGCTGTGCGAGCAGCTTGTCAGGTACGGCAAGATATATCACGTGGCGAGCTCTATGCTGCGCAGCCGCGGAGCGGAGGTCAGGCATATCAGCCCCGTCGCCAAGACAATGACAAAGATCGCGGCGCAGAGGGACCTGCACCGCGACCCTTCTCCCTCCCACGCCGCCGAAATGATGATAAAGGGCAACACCATGGGAGTGAACAAAATGGTTCAGCGCCTTAGGGATTACGACCGCAACGACAGGAACGTCACCCTCCTCGCCAAAAAGATGATAGATACCGAGGAGGAGCACATCAAAGAGATGAGGGCGTTCATATGAGCCGCCGCTCCCCAAAGGGCGACGTATAAAATGCGCGCTCGCCGCAGCCGCGCCGACTCAGACCGGCTCAGACAAGCGCCTTTCCGATCAGCTCAATGGCGTTGCGCTCGCAGATCGGCTTTGCGTGCTCCTTAATACGCGCCGCGGCCAACCTGCCGCTCAGCCTTCCGCCGTATTCGAGCAGTATCCTGCTCATGCTTTTCGGTATCGACGGATAATCGAAAACCAGATAATACTTGCCTGCGAGCTTGTAGGCGGAGTTTGAGCGGCAGCAGCTGTTCTGCCTGTAAAGCTGCTCCACGGCGTTCAGGAAACTGCCGCTCTCGCCGAGGCAGTAGCACAAGCCCGAGCCGGAACGCTTTAGCCGGTACCGCTTTTGAGCGCCGACCGTGACGAGCAGATAACAGCTTTTTTCAAGCTCGAGCGCCTCGATATTCACGCGTTTTCCGCCGGTGTCTATCCCCGAGCTCTTGCACGCCCTGCGGGTAAGCCCTATCACCCGCGAGCGCGCCGCCGTATCCTCAAAATCCATTCCCCTGATCTCCTCGATCTCCTTGCCGCAAAGCACGATCAGCACGCGGTTTTCTCCAAGCTTGCTAACGGTCAAAGCCACTACCCCCAAGATAATATAGTCCAATACCATAGTATGCCGAAAAATACATTTTCGCAAGTGATTTTTATTGGGAATTATATTGCCAAATCCGTACAAAAATGTTATATTTACTTGTAGGGGCGGCATTGTCCCTGCAATAATAAAAATGGGGTGATTTTATGCCTAACTGGCTCAACGACGCAGTATTTTATGAGATCTATCCGCAGAGCTTTTACGATTCCAACGGCGACGGTATCGGCGATCTGCAGGGTATCATTCAAAAGCTCGACTATGTAAAAAACCTCGGCTGTAACGCGATATGGCTCAATCCCGTGTACGATTCTCCGTTCATGGACGCGGGCTACGACGTTCGCGATTACAAGCGCGTCGCGCCGCGCTACGGCACAAACGAGGATCTTGTCAGGCTCTTTGAGGAGGCTCACACGCGCGGGATCAAAATATTGCTCGATCTCGTCCCCGGCCACACCTCGGACACTCACCCGTGGTTCAGCGAGGCTAAAAAGGCTGCCGAAAACGAGTTTTCAAACCGCTACATATTTACAAGATCCGTCTGGGACGCTCCGCCGGAATACAGGATGATGTGCGGCATTTGCGAGCGCAACGGCAACTATATGGTAAATTATTTCAGCTCTCAGCCCGCGCTCAACTACGGCTTTTATGAGATCACCCATCCCGAATGGCAGCTTCCGCCCGATCACCCCGACTGCCGAAAAACCGTTGAGGCGATAAAGGATATCATCCGCTTCTGGCTCGACAAGGGAGCCGACGGCTTCCGCGTTGACATGGCGGATTCGCTCGTCAAAAACGACGACGAAAAGATCGCCACCGCGAAGATCTGGCGCTCCGTCAGAGAAATGCTCGACAAAGAATATCCCGAGGCGGCTCTTGTAGCGGAATGGTGCTGGCCTCAGCGCGCTATCAACGACGGCGGCTTCCACATGGACTTCTACCTCGATCACGTCGGGAACGGCTACTGCAAGCTTTTCCGCGCGGGACTTTGGGGCAGCGACGCGGTTTTCAATAAAAACGGCTGCGGCGACCTGAAAGGCTTTGTCGACGAGTACCTGCCGAGGTACAACCAGACAAAGGACAACGGCTACATCAGCTTTATGACGAACAATCACGATATGCCGCGCGTCACCGCCTACCTTGACAAGCAGGCGATCAAGCTGGTGAACGCGTTTATCTTCACCATGCCGGGCGTGCCCTTCCTCTATTACGGCGACGAGCTCGGTATGCGCTATCAGGCCGATCTGATCAGCAAGGAGGGCGGCTTCTCACGCACGGGCTCGCGCACTCCCATGCAGTGGAACAGCGGCAAAAACCTCGGCTTTTCCGAAAGCGACGAGCCGTATCTGCCCGTAGACAAGAGCGCCGACGCGCCGACCGTCGAGAATCAGAAGAACGACCCCGACAGCATTTACAAGGTAGTGACCGACATGATCGCGCTCAGGCACAGATACCCCGACCTTCGCGGCAACGGCGAGCTCGAGTTCATGTACGAGGAGGGCAAGATCCCCTTCGCCTACCGCAGAGGCAGCCTCGTGATGTATTTCAATCCGCTCGGCGTGGACTTTAAGATCAACACCCGCTACGACGGCGACGTTATCTACAAGCTCGGCTCAGCCGAGATAAAAGACGGCGTGATACACATGCAGCCTCAGAGCTTTTTGATGATAGAAACACTTTAAAATTCCAAAAGGACGGCTTTAGGCTGATTCCGAAAAGGATGTTTTCAGTTTAAGGCGGTGCCCTATGCGTAGGCGGACAGTTTAGGCTGTCCGCCTTTCGTCTTGTTTGGTTTCTTCTGCTGCGTCGGTTGTGTTCGGCAGAGCGAAAGTTCCAATATAGCGGAAATAGATGTCGATTTGCTGCGGTGAGGTTTGGCTGTGCTTTTTCTCACGCTCGTGAACAACGATTTTGCTGATGAAGGTTCGCAGTACCTCCGACGTCAGTTCCTCTACATGTACATATTTCCTGACAATATCAAGGAACTTCTGCACATTGGTACACTCGCTTTTGAGTGCATCAATTTCTTTTTGCAAATCAGGAATTGATTGCTCAAGCTCCTTTTGTTCATCGTTGTAATCAAGGGATAACATTCTGTACTGCTCGTCGCTGATACGACCAAGTACATTATCCTCGTACAAACGCTTGAAGAGAGATTTCAACTCTATTATTCGCTTTTCAGCTTTTGACAATTCAGCGGTTTTGGCGTTCAATTCTTTTCTGTACTGCGAGGAAGTCTTTTTACTGATATAATCAGTGAACTCCTTCGTGTTGTTCCTCGCGTAGTAAAGCGCCCTGTTGATTTCTTCCAGCACAATCTCGTCAAGCACAACCTCTCGGATAGAGTGTGGCGTGCATTTTTCTATGCCTACATGCTTGTGGTAGTTTCCACAGATAAAGCTGTAGCTTTCACGTTTAACTGTTCTTCCGCGGTAAAGATAATGCTTCCTACCGCAATCTGCGCAGTAAATGAGTCCGCTGTATTTGTTAATCTCACCCATGCGGGTTTTGCGTATTCTGCCTTCACGCACCTTGTGGACAATATCCCATGTTTCTTTGTCAATTATAGCTTCGTGTGTATTTTCAAAACGTAGTTGTTCTTCCTTTGGAACTTTAATTGTACGCTTATCTTTGAAAGAGGCAATTCTTGTGCGGCAGTTAATGGTGTGTCCGAGATATATTTCGTTATCAAGAATATCACTAATCGTGCGTGTGTTCCACGTGTATGGGCTTTCAGGATCTGTGTGCGTACCGTATCTGCCTTCTTTTTGAAAGCGATAGAAGGTGGGTTTGAGAATTTTCTTTTCTTTTAATGCTTTTGCAATATTACTCGGTCCGATACCTTCAGCGCACATGGAGAATATCATTCTAACCACCGGAGCGGTTTCTTCATTAATCAGCAGATGACATTCTTTTCCGCTGTTGGGATCACGGCGGTAACCATACGGGATTGTAGTTCCCAAGCGTTCACCACGCTCGGCTTTCGCTTTGAACACAGCTTCGTTGAACAGATTTTTGAACGGTGCCAGCTCGTTATTATCGCTGAACAGCGAATCGTAATTATCGTTGATAGCGATATACCTGACACCAAATCTCGGAAATACGAACTCGGTGTAGTTGCCGACCTCGATATAATTCCTGCCGAGACGGGATAAGTCTTTCGTGATAACAATTCCGACTTTTCCTGCTTCAATCAGCTTATACATCTCCTGAAAGCCGGGACGGTCGAAGCTGACGCCTGAGTAGCCGTCGTCAACAAACACGCGAATGTTAGGAAAGCAATTATCCTTCGCATACTTTTCGAGTATGGCTCTTTGATGCACGATGCTGTCGCTGTCACCGACGTTGAGGTCGTCCTTGGATAAGCGGCAGTATAGCGCTGTGATTTTATCTTGGTTTGACATAAAATTTGTCTCCTTTCTGTTGCCAAACCGATTGTACTCCAAACCGGAAGAAATGTCCAGACTTATTTATGCCGCGCTGTTGAATTCGTTATCAATCAGTCTTTTTATTCCGTCGGCAACCGTTTGCTTTCTGTTCAAATCAAAAACGGAATTAACGATATAATCTTTTTTGCCGATGGTATATCGGTGTTGCGTCATCAGTTGACCGTCTGTAATCAAAAAGTTGGTTCTGCGGTTGATTGCTTTCGCAAGCCCAGAATTGTATTCGTTTTCATTGGTGATTCTAATATCATCCGTCAATATAATAGTCCTTTCTAAAGTGACATTGAGAAGCCTTCGCTTTCATCTTCATCATCGCTGTCATCATAATCATAATCGTCAGCACCGAAGATTTCTTCGAGGATTTCTTCTCTGGTTTTGTATTCTTCTTGCTCATAATCAAGCTCTTGTTCAGGCGTTTCATTTACTGCGTTGGCTATCATGCCGATACCTAAACCGAGAACGGAACCGAGAGCAGAGCCGTTTTCCTCGGCTTCGATACGTTTTCTTCGCTCGTCAGGGTCTTCGGAATCGTTGTCAACAATTTTAGAAACAGCTCCGGAAAGGGTACTAATTCCATTACCGACGTTGGAATAGCTGTCGGAAATTCTCTGCGCTTCAGCTTTGGGTTGAGCGCGTTCCTTGAGGTGTTGCTCGTAAAACTCATGCGAATCTTCCCAGCCTGTCGGCTGAATTTTATCTAAACTACTGTCAGGGAACTCTCTTTGGAACAACTCACGCTCGATATTTTCCTTCAGATATTTGTTATTGTGTAGCTTGATATCACGGCAGCTTTTGCCGTTGGGGCAGTGGAAGGTCAAATATTTTCTCTCATTTGTCCACGTCATATGGTAACCGAGTATGGACATGTTTCGGATAAATTCGTCCTTGCTGCCGCTAAACTCCATCGCTTTATCAATATCCTTCGCCAGCTTTTCTTTCCAACTGTTACCCCTTAACCTCGCGCGATGCTCTCTGGACGATACACTATTTCTGCCGCCTTGGTATGGTTGGAGTACGGAAAGTCCGTGAGCAGTACAGATTTCGTCGCTAAGCTTGCGCAACTGTTTCAGCGTGGAAGGCGACTGCCGCAGCTTCATACCCGATTCAAAACCGACGGAATTGATAACGAAATGCGAATGAATATGGGCGGCGTCGCAGTGGGTAGTGACTAAAACTTCGTGACCTGCCCATGCTTTTTCGGCAAATTCAAGAGCAACTTCGTGCGCCTGTTCAGGAGTGATTCTCTCTTTTGGAGAGAAGGATTGTGCGTAGTGGTAGAAGAAAAATCCGTTGTCTTTGCCGTAATTTTTCTTCGTCGCCATGAATTCCCGGAAAGAATTAGCACCGTCACAGTTGACTCCGCTGATTAATTGCCGTTTTGATTTGTTGTCGTAGGTCTTGTACTCCTGCTGACAGTAGTTGATGACCGCTTTCATGGCGAAACGATTTTGCCGATGTTCGGGGATATACATGACGGTTGCCATGGTTAATCATCTCCTGTCAGGCTAAGAATAGCGTTATAGATTTTGCGCTGACCTTCGACAACAGAATCGAATTTACCGAAGAAGAACCGTTTTGAATTTATCTTCCGCGCAATTTGGTTGATGTTGTTTCCGATACGTTTCAGCTCTACAAGCACCTCCGACAGGTCTGTCACCGTGATATTTGTGTTTCTCGAACACGTAATCAAATAGTCCGTCAAGGTCATTTGCGCCTGTTTTGCTTTGGTAATAATTTCCTTCTTTTCTTCTGCCGTAAGGCGAATAGATATAGTTTGATTTCGTTTTCTTTTTGCCAAATAATACCTCCCATGGTCGATATGAAAGTGGGTGCAGGGCTTCTGCCCGCATTATGCGACCGAGCGGACAGCCGGACGCTCTGCTTGCCACAGAC
>CACXIV010000024.1 GCA_902767845.1 uncultured Ruminococcus sp.
GGAAGTTATTTACGGATAAGCGAAGCGTAACGAGGCATGACATTAATCAAGCAAACTAAAGAATACTTTGGTCTAAAGTCAGTATTATCCATACAATCCCCTTTATCTCTTCTTTGTTCAGTTTTCAGGGTATTTGCCCAAGTTCCGGGTTGGTTATCGGTCGAGAATCCGATTTGATTTAAGCTAACCTGTCGGCGACGGAGCCGGTAGTGTGACTTAGCGGATATTTATCTGTCAAGAAACCGATATGATTTATGCAAACCTGTCGGCGACAGAGCCGGTAGTGTGACTTAGCGGATACTTATCGGTCGAGAATCCGATATGATTTATGCTAACCTGTCGGCGACAGAGCCGGTAGTGTGACTTAGCGGATACTTATCGGTCGAGAAACCGATATGATTTATGCAAACCTGTCGGCGACAGAGCCGGTAGTTTGATTTAGCTGATACTTATCGGTCGAGAATCCGACTTGTAGCTGTGAACCGACCTATGGAACGATTTAAAAAATGCACCATTAGCTCAGTTGGTAGAGCACCTGACTCTTAATCAGGGTGTCCCGGGTTCGAGCCCCTGATGGTGCACCAAAATGCGAAGGGGCTCATACAATGAGCCCCCGACAATATGGCTCGTTGGTCAAGCGGTTAAGACTCCGGCCTCTCACGCCGGCAACGCGGGTTCGATTCCCGCACGAGTCACCAAAACGCATAAAACGTCTGAAAAAGGCGATTTATAGATATAGGTTCTGTTCTGAGGAATCGAACCCGAGAGGGTTTGAGCGTAAAGAAAACAGTCCGGTGGACTGTTTTTAGCTCAAAGCGGTGAGCATCTGTGATGCGAGCCATCAAGAGCGAAGCTCTTGGTCGATAGGTTCTGTTTTGAAGAATCGAACCCGAGAGGGTTTGAGCGTAAAGAAAACAGTCCGGTGGACTGTTTTTAGCTCAAAGTGGTGAGCATCTGTGATGCGAGCCATCAAGAGCGAAGCTCTTGGTCGATTCCCGCACGAGTCACCAGAACCGCCTTGCTTGCGCAAGGCTCAGTGAAAAGTGAATAGTGAATAACGAATAGTTAATAGTTATTTACTATTTGAATAGTTGGTGTTGATGACGCTGAGGGTCCACCTGTTCCCATACCGAACACAGAAGTTAAGCTCAGTGGTGCCGAAAATACTTGGCCGGCGACGGCCCGGGAAAATAGGGAGATGCCAACACTTTATATTCCTCCATAGCTCAGTCGGTAGAGCGCATGACTGTTAATCATGATGTCACTGGTTCGAGCCCAGTTGGGGGAGCCAAAAAAATGGGAGTAGCAAAGCTACTCCCTATTTTTTTTGGACTCCCACCAACTGAGGCTCGAAGAAAAAACAGTCCGGTGGACTGTTTTTAGCGGACGGGGAATACGCGAAGTTTTCGCGCCGACACGCCGCATAAGACGAGCAGAGCAACGTCATTTGGCAGATACAAAAGTTGGGGGAGCCAAAATCCGTTGGTTCAAAAGCAGCGGTCAAAGGAAGAATGATAATACAGCATTGGAAAAATGCCTTCCCGTCACTCTCACTTTCAAACGCGCCGTTAATCCGACTTTGATTTAATGCCGTGCTATCCAAAGGCGCACTGAGAACCGCGGCACGCGGTCGCCGCATAAGACGAGCAGTGCAACGTCATTTAGCAGATACAAAAGTTGGGGGAGCCAAATCCATTGGCTTGAAAGATGCGGTCAAAGGAAGAATGATAAAGCGGCATTTAAAAAGCTTTTCCGTTAATTCCGCGTTCAAACGCGCCGTTAATCCGACTTTTATTTAATGCCGTGCTATCCAAAGGCGCACTGAGAGCCGCGGCACGCGGTCGCTGACAGCCGTGGCACACGGTCGCTGAGAACCGCGGCACGCGGTCGCTGAGAACCGTGGCATGCGGTCACTGAGAGCCGCGGCACGCGGTCACGGAAACATTTTTTGCAAAACAGGAGCGGCGGGAGCCGTTCTTTTTTTTGTGATGAATATTTGCTTTGTTTATGGACAAGGGTTTATTTTTCTGTTATTATAATATCGGAGAATACAGATAAGAAGTGATTTCTATGCCGTTTGGAGATTTTACAATAAAATCAAAGACCGACTTGATCGAAATTCTCGGCGAATACGGATTTTTGCCGTTTTTTGAAAATTCGATCGAGGGGTTTTCGATCGAGGAGCATATCTCGCGCGACTGCTGGTGGCACAGCGACACCGGCGAATGGAGCGCGTGGGAGTGGAAGGGTCCCGTTATCAGGGAGACCGGCTGCGCCTACGGCAAATTCTTTGAGAAAAAGGCTTGCTATGTAAGCGCGGAATGGTTCGCCGATCTCGCGAATTACCGCCGCGACGGTTACGATTTTGACGCTCGCTATGACGACGGGCTCGCTCCGTACGGCGACAAGCGGCTTTATGAGCTGATCGAAAAAAATTCGCCGATAATCTCAAGGGATCTGAAGCGGCTCGGCAACTACAAAAAGGGCGGCAACAAGGGCTTTGACACGATCATCACACGGCTCCAGGCGCAGGGATACGCGCTGATCAGCGACTTTGTGTATATGAAGGACAGGTTCGGCAGGCCGTACGGCTGGGGAACGGCGGAGTATTCAACGCCCGAGGCGTTTATGGGCGAGAAATTTACCGACAGCGTCTACAGCCGCTCTCCCGGGGAATCTTACGAGAGGCTCTTGGAGCATTTTTGCCGAATGTTCCCGAATACGGATATAAAGCAGATCAAAAAATTTATTAAGGCAATACCGCATAATTCAGGTGTGCGGATTGCGCAGCAAGATTTTTCGTCAGATTGTACAAATAAATCGAGGTAAGGCTGTCGCCTTGCCGAGATTTTTTGGGCAAGCTGACGGAATAATATTCAAGCAAGCCGTGCGCTTTGAATTGTGCGGTGTTGCCTTAAATAAGGAGGATATTATGAGCAAGGTAAAAGACTTTTTGACAGAGGCAGGGGTTTTCTTTATGGCGACGGTCGACGGCGATCAGCCAAAGCTCCGTCCGCTGGGCGCGTTTTTGGAGGAGGACGGCAAGCTGCTGTTCGGCGTGGGAGATTTCAAGAATGTCTACAGGCAGATGGTTGCCAATCCGCTTGTTGAGATCGCCGCGTGCAAGAAGAACGGCCACTGGCTCCGCTACACCGGCAGGGCTGTTTTTGAGACCGACCCCAAATACGCAGAGGAGATGATCCGCCGTTTCGGACTCGAAGCGATCTACAACGAGCAGACCGGCAACACTCTGATGATTTTCCGCCTTGAGGACGCCGTCGCCGTGGATATCGCGGTAATGGGCGAGGGCGAGAGCCTGCTGTAAAACACGGGATGAGCTTATGAAACGGATAAATAAAAAATCCATAATTCTGTTTTTGCTGATAACGGCGATTGGAGGGACGCTTATGTTTGGATTGTCGGGCTGCTTCGGAAAGCGGTACAAGGTCGATTACTGCGGTCAGAAATCCTCGTTCGAGGGAGCGAGGGACAGCTATCGCCCGGGCGATAAGGTCGAGCTTAAATTCAAATATATCGCCACCGACACCGATTATTACTTTTATGTGGACGGCGAGAGGGTAAATCCCGACTACAGCGACCGCGACGGCTATGTGATCCGCTTTTCAATGCCGGCGCATGACGTAACGGTAAAGTGGTCGTCGAAAAATTCCATGATCGCAGACCCTCCGTTTGAGGGAAAAATGCTGATAGATTACTACACCGCGGTCGTAGGCACCGACGGATACGACAGCCATAAAGAGCTTGTGCTCAGCACCGCCGAGGGCGGAATGGCTAAGCTCGAGCGGTTCGTGCTTCCGCCCGGAGGCGAGGAGGAGACCGTCGAAACATATCTTGTGCCTTATGAGGCGGCGGATCGCTGTTATGAGGCGATCGGCAAGGCTAAGATGCGCAAATGGGACAGGATCGGCGAGGATGCCGGACTTTGCGGAGGATTCACGGCAGTGAAGTTTTTGGACGACGACGGGTCGTATGTCCGCGTATCTACCGACAAAATGCCGCCGGACGGCGAGCGGAGCATGGACGGTATCGGCGCGATACTTTCCGAATATCTCCTGCCCGAGTATAAAAATGACAAAGCGGACGACGAGCCTTCGTCCGCAGACTGAGCCGGTTGCCCGAAAAACGGCAGGCGCACGGCGCTTTTATGCCTTGAGCTCCATAACAAACTTCCACATATCCTTTTTATTTCGGATAGTGTTCGCCTTGTTAACGGTCTCGGCTTTTCGGTCGTCCGACATATTTCTGAATATCTCGGCTGATTTGGGCTGCTGAGCCAGCGCCATCGTAAAGCTCATCGGCATGTCGTACAGATACATAAAAAACACCTCGCTGATAGTATGCGGCAGGAAGTATTATATATGTATCGGCTTGACATTCATTTTGCTCTTTGATAAAATGATTTTTCGGAGAGAGTGCTTGCCTGAACGGAAAAGCGTCATCAAGCCTGTTTTGTGACGGCGACGGCTGATTTTTGTGAAAACGATTCACGTAAACCTATCGCCGATCAAGAAGAAACCGAGAAAAACAGGCTGTTTATTATTTAAAATGTAAAAATTTTGTCATTATTATATATTTATTATTTTTTCTGTGTTATAATTAACTGGCAAAGCACAGCTTTTCAATAAACACAAAGAAGGGATTGTTATTATGAAAAGAATCATCACGGCAACTATGGCGGCTCTTATCCTTGTAATGGCATTCGCGGGCTGCGGAGCAAAGAACGCTGATCTAAAGTCGGTGCTCTCGGATATCAATTCAAAATACGCTGACGCTACCGCCGGACTCAAGGAACTTACGGAGGTTGAGGATCTCGACAAGTATTACGCCATCTCGGTCGACGACGTAAAGCAGTTCGCCGCTGAGATCAACCCCGACACCTCAACGGCTCCCGTGGAGATCGTTCTGGTCGAGGCGGTCGACAAAACGGCGTCGGACAACGTAAAAAATGCTCTCGACGCGAGATATCAGTCGATCTACAGCCTGTATTCCTCATACAGCGCGGATCAGGTGGAGCTTGTAAAGAAGTGTAAGGTCACTCAGAGCGGAAACTATGTAACAATGGTAGTAGCGAGCGATTACGACGGAATAATGGAAACAGTAAACGCCGCGATCAAATAATTTATTTAAGGGTATAAACAGTGGATAAGTACGATTTAGATAATTTTGATTACGACAGATACAGACAAAGACAGGTAAACAGCGGCCGCAGGCGCAAAAGAACCCACAGAAAGAGGACGAGGAACAGAATAATAATCGTTTCGGTTTTCCTGCTGCTGATAATCCTTCTTGTGGTTCTGGTAACGTCGTGCACAAGCATGCTCTGCTCGGGAGGCAAGGATGAGGCTCATGCCGAAAACGAGGCGCCCCGGGACGTTTCCGTAACCACCGCCGAGCCTACCACGGATCCTGCCGCAGCAGCCCTCACCTTTGTAAAGCCGAATATCAAGGATGACGGCAAGTCGACCGGCGTTAACGACGGAGGGCTGTACGTTTGGGACAAAAAGGCGTTCGAGCTGTTTTTCGGTACCGATACAATGGGACAGAGGTACGCGGAGCTGATGAACACCGCTGCCGACAAGCTCGGTCCCTCGATCAAGACCTACTCGATCGTGATCCCGAACCACACCGAGTTCGGCCTTCCCGAAAGGCTCAAGACCGGTGACGACGGCGCGAGCACCCAGCCTCAGGATGTGTATGTCAAGGCGGCTTACGAGGCGATGTCCGACAAGGTCATCCCTGTAAACGCCTACAACAAGCTCTCCGAGCACTGCAACGACTATATCTATTTCAATTCCGACCACCACTGGACGGGACTGGGCGCGTATTACGCGTACACGGCGTTTGCCGAGCAGGCAAAGCTGCCCGTGCTCGATCTCGCGACATGCACCGAGTCTACCATAGAGGGCTTCGAGGGAACGCTCACCGGCATGGCATCCACCCCGATCGACAAGGATACCGTCCACTACTGGAAGTTCCCCTACGAGGTCAGCAACACTATCACAAATTCCAACGGCGAGGAGCTCGAGGTCGACAGCCCGTATTACGAGGACGCCGACGGCTACGGAGTATTCATCTACGGCGACAACCCGCTCGAGGTGCTCAAGAGCCAAAGCACTTCCGCGAGCGAGGAAAAGGTCGCGATCATCCACGAGAGCTACGGCAACGCCTTTGTTCCGTACCTCACCAACGATTTCAGCGAGGTCTACTCGATAGATTTCAGAAGCTGGAGCGGAAGCCTAAAAACCTTCTGCCAGCAAAAGGGGATCACGAACGTCATCTTCCTGAACGGCGTTATGAGCTCCGCGACCCAGATACAGCTCGACTCGATCGAGAATATTTTATAAGAAATTCACTGCCGCGAAAATATCCGCGGCAGTTATTCTTAGGAGCACGATATGAAAGAAAACCCCACTCCCTGCATGGCGGCGGAGAGAAGTATCACAAAAAAATACCGCAAGCAGCTTTGGAACCCGTTTATCAGGGCGGTCAGGGAGTACGAGCTGATCGGCGAGGGCGACCGTATCGCCGTGTGTATCTCGGGCGGCAAGGACTCAATGCTGCTCGCGAAGCTGATGCAGCTTTTGCAGCGCTACAGCGAGGTGCCGTTCGACCTTGTGTTTCTGTCCATGGATCCCGGCTACAGCGATCAAAACCGAGGCAGGATCCTCCGTAACGCCGAGCTTTTGGAGATACCGCTCACGGTGTTTGAGACAAATATATTCGACGTCACCGGCAAGGCGGACAGATATCCCTGCTACCTCTGCGCCAGAATGCGCCGCGGACACCTCTACAGCAAGGCTAAGTCGCTCGGCTGCAACAAGATCGCGCTCGGGCACCACTTTTCCGACGTGATAGAGACCACCGTTATGGCAATGTTTTACGGCGCCCAGCTGCAGGCGATGCCTCCAAAGCTTCGCAGCACAAATTTTGAGGGGATGGAGCTTATCCGACCCATGTACCGCGTCCGCGAGGACGATATAATCTCGTGGAAGGATCACAACGGACTCGAGTTTTTGCGCTGCGCCTGCAAAATGACCGAAGGGCTCGGCTCCGGCGAGCTTTCAAGCGGCAAGCGGCAGGAGATCAAGGAGCTCATCAAATCGCTCAAAAAAGTTAATCCCAATATAGAGATAAATATTTTCAACAGCATCCACCACCTGCATTTTGACACCTTCCCCGGCTACAAGACGAAGGGCGAAATGCACTCTTTTCTCGAAAATTACCGCGCGGAGGATAAAAATGGATAACCGATTTCAAAGAACCGAACTGCTGCTCGGAGAAGAAGCCATGCGCAGGCTCGCCAAGGCGCGGGTCGCCGTGTTCGGAGTAGGCGGAGTAGGCGGCTTCGCGGTCGAGGCGCTCGCGCGCAGCGGCGTGGGCAGGCTCGACCTGATCGACAGCGACAGGGTAGACCTGACAAACATCAACCGCCAGATAATCGCCACCTCCGACACCGTGGGCGAGTACAAGGTCGACGCGGCAAAGGCGAGGGTGCTCAGCATAAACCCCGAATGTATCGTTAACACCCACAGGGTATTTTTCCTTCCCGAAACGGCTTACGGGTTCGACCTCTCGGTTTACGACTACATAATCGACGCGGTCGATACCGTCAGCGCAAAGCTTGAACTCGCGCTCGGCGCTCAAAAGGCGAACACGCCGATAATCAGCGCCATGGGCGCCGGCAACAAGCTCGACCCCACGGCGTTCGAGGTATGCGACATATCCAAGACCTCGGTGTGTCCGCTCGCGAGGGTGATGCGCGCCGAGTGCAAAAAGCGCGGTATAAAAAAGCTAAAGGTCGTCTACTCAAAGGAACAGCCGACCCGTCCCGTAAGCAAGGTCGACCCCGACAACCCCAACCGCCGCGACACCCCGGCGTCGATCTCCTTCGTCCCGTCGGTAGTCGGGCTGATAATCGCCGGCGAGGTTGTTAAGGATATAGCATTGTAGGGGAGTGCATTGCACGCCCGCGGGCGACCGCCGGTCGCTCCTGCAAAAAATTCTTTTAATTATTTTCAAAATGTGTTATACTAAACCATATATGTGTATGGAGATGATAAAATGAGCAATATCAACAGGCAAAGGCTTGCCGATAACGTATATTTCAACAGCGTTCGCGACAGCCGCTTCAAGACCATGAAGCTTTCCGCGAATCTGATCGTGCCCCTGAGCGAAAAGACGGCTTCCGCCAACGCTCTGCTCGCCGGCGTGCTCTCGCGCTCATGCGAAAAATATCCCGACTTCACCGCCCTGAGCAAAAAGCTCAGCTCACTGTACGGAGCCGACCTGACCGTCAACGTTACCAAGGCAGGCGACAGGCAGGTCATCACGATCTCGGCGTCGGGTATAGACGACCGCTACGCGCTCGATAACGAGAGCATTACCGAGGAACTCTCGCTGCTTTTGTGCTCGGCGATTTTTGAGCCGAACATAAAGGACGGTAAATTCGCTGACGGCGAGGTCGAGCAGGAGCGCAGACAGCTCCTTGAAGTCATCGACTCGGAATTTAACGACAAGCGCATTTACGCAAATTCTCAGCTTATTAAAAATATGTGCGCCGACGAGGTGTACGGAATAAAGCGCTACGGCACAGTCGGTCAGATCAACGCCGTGACCCCCGTATCGCTGTATGAAACGTGGCAGGAGCTGCTAAAGACCGCGACGGTAGAGATAATCTACGTCGGCGACAGCGAGCCCGACAAGGCGGCGGAGGTGTTCAAAAATACCTTCTCAAAGGTCGGCCGCGCTCCGCAAAAGATAAGCAACACCGTAGTCCGTTCGGCAGATAAGGTAAAGCGCGTAACGGAAGAGATGGAGCTGTCCCAGTCAAAGCTCGTAATGGGCTTTAGGACGGGCATAGCCACAGGCGACAGCGACTGTGCGGCGGCGAGCCTTATGTGCGCCGTGCTCGGCGGAACGGCAAGCTCAAAGCTGTTCTGCAACGTCCGCGAAAAGCAGAGCCTCTGCTACTACTGCTCGTCGCGCTTCGACCGCCAAAAGGGGATAATGATAGTAGACAGCGGCGTCGAGGGCGATAATATCGAAAAGGCGGAGCAGGGCATACTCAAAGAGATAGAGGATATGAAAAACGGAAATATCTCCGACTTTGAGATAGAGTCCGCGAAGATGGCGGTCGTCAACGCCTACCGCAGCTCGAACGACACCGTGAGCGGTATCGAAAACTGGTACGCTTCCCAGTTGTTCGACGGCAAATTCAAGACTATCGAGGAGCGCTCGGAAGAGATAAACAACGTGACTAAGGAAGAAATAATCAGGGCGGCGAACAAGCTGACCCCGGATACCATATACGTGTTAAAGAACACGCAGGGGGTGAAGGAATGAATATCACCGAGATAAAGTCGGAGCGCGCTCACGACAGCTACTATAAGCTCAAACACAGCTCGGGGCTGACGATTTACGTTTATCCAAAGGAGGGCTACCGCTCGGCCTACGCGATAATCGGCACTAACTACGGCAGCGTGAACACCTGCTTTTCGGTCGACGGCGGCGATAAGATAACCGTTCCCGACGGCATAGCCCACTATCTCGAGCACAAGCTGTTCGAGAGCGAGGAGGGCGACGCTTTCGCGCGCTACGCTAAAACCGGAGCCTCCGCCAACGCTTACACGAGCTTTGAAAAGACCTGCTACCTGTTTTCCTGCACCGATAAATTCGAGGAGAGCTTTGAGATACTTTTGGACTTTGTTCAGGATCCCTACTTCACTCCCGAAACAGTCGCTAAGGAGCAGGGGATAATCGGTCAGGAGATAAAGATGTACGACGATTCTCCCGACTGGCGCGTGATGTTCAACATGCTCGGGAATATGTACCACAACCATCCGGTAAAGATAGATATAGCCGGCACGGTCGAATCAATAGCCGAGATCACAGCCGAAAAGCTCTACGACTGCTACAACGCCTTTTACAATCTCAACAATATGGCGCTCTGCGCAGCAGGCAACGTCACTGTCGGTCAGGTGCTCGCGGTATGCGACAAAATGCTGAAGCCGTGCGAAAAACACGAGATAACAAACTACTTTGAGGACGAGCCGAAGGAGATAGTCGCTCCCTACGTCGAGCAGAGCTTCCCGGTGATGGTTCCGATCTTCAACCTCGGCTTTAAGGAGGATCCCGAGCCGATAGACGAAAAAAAGCTCGCGCAGACGGATATCCTCCTCTCAATGCTCGCCTCGCCCACAAGCGCGCTTTACAGAAGGCTGATGGACGAAAACCTGATAAACAGCTCCTTTTCCTACGAGCTGTTCGAGGGACCCGGCTACCGCGCGGTGATCTTCGGAGGCGAATCGCGCGCTCCGAGGCAGGCAGCCGAGCTTATAAAGCAGTATATTGCCAAGGTCAAGTCGGAGGGGCTCGATAAAGAGGACTTCGAGATCGCCAAAAAATCCGTTTACGGCGACGTTATCTCGTCGCTTAACAACGTCGGCTCCATAGCGAACACTATCGAGGCTTACCACTTCAACGGCAACGAGCTGTTCAAATATATCGACGCCGTCGCCGGCACAGGGTTTGAGGACGTCGCAAACAGACTAAGTGAAATGCTCGACGTCAACAACTGCACGCTGTCGGTCGTCAAGCCCGAAAACGCGGAGGTGTAGTATGGAGACCTTTCACGTTACCTTCCCGTACCTCGGCTGGCAGTTTGAGATCAGCCGCGTAGCCCTTCAAATCGGCTCCTTCAAAATCTACTGGTACGGAGTCATAATAATGTGCGGACTGTTCCTCGCGCTGCTTTACGCGTGGAAAAGCTCGCCGCGCTACAACGTAAACTGGAACAAGCTGTTCAACTGCGTGCTGGTCGGCATAGTCACGGGAGTTATCGGCGCGAGGCTGTATTTCTGCCTGTTCCGCTGGGACGAGTATTTCGTGCCGGGAAAATTTCAGGACATCATAAAGATCAACGAGGGCGGACTCGCCATATACGGCGGAATAATCGGCGCCCTTTTGGGCGGACTGATCGTCGCCAAGATACAGAAAATGAAGCTCATGCCGATACTCGACATCACAATGGTCTGCTTTTTGATCGGTCAGGGCATAGGGCGCTGGGGCAACTTTATGAACCAGGAGGCGTTCGGCACCCCGACCGACCTTCCGTGGGCTATGATGAGCGAGGGCACCGGCAACATAGCCGTACACCCCTGCTTTTTGTACGAATCGCTCTGGTGTCTGCTCGGCTTCGCTTTGCTCCACTTCTACGGCAAGTACCGCCAGCGCTACGCCGGACAGATATTTTACATGTACCTCGTCTGGTACGGCTTCGAGCGCATGCTGGTCGAGGGACTTCGGACGGACAGCCTCTACCTTCCGTTCCGTCTTTTCGGTATGGACATAAGGGTATCGCAGCTTCTGTCGGCGGCTTTATTCGTTTTTGGAATTATAATGCTTCTTGTAAATATCAAAAGGGAGGATCCTTTCTATGCAAATTATAGACGGAAAAAAGGTTTCGGCAAACGTAAAGGAAAGCGTGCGGCTTGAGACCGACCGGCTTATTGCCGAACACGGCGTTACGCCCGGGCTCGCTGTCGTAATAGTCGGCGACGATCCCGCGTCACGGGTATATGTAAACAACAAAAAGAAGGCGTGCGGACTCGTTGGCTTTAAGAGCGAGGAGTACGCGCTCCCTGCCGAAACGACTCAGGAGGAGCTGCTCGCGCTCGTCGATACGCTCAACAAAAAGCCCGACATCAACGGGATCCTCGTCCAGCTTCCGCTGCCCGAGCACCTTGACGACAAGGCGGTGATCGAGAGGATCAGCCCCGAAAAGGACGTCGACGCCTTCCACGCGGTCAACGTCGGCAAGATCATGCTCGGCGAGTACGATTTTCTGCCCTGCACACCTGCCGGAGTGATGGAAATGCTCCGCCAGTACGAGATCCCCGTAGAGGGCAGGGAGTGCGTTGTCATCGGCAGAAGCAATATCGTAGGCAAGCCCATGGGCATGCTGCTGCTCCACGAGAACGGCACGGTCACGATCTGCCACAGCAGAACAAAGAATCTAAAGGAGGTCTGCCAAAGAGCGGATATCCTCGTAGCGGCGGTCGGCAAAGCTAAGTTCGTCACCGCGGACATGGTAAAGGACGGCGCGGTCGTTATCGACGTCGGCATGAACCGCGACGAAAACGGAAAGCTCTGCGGCGACGTCGATTTTGAGAACGTAAAGGACAAGTGCTCCTACATAACCCCGGTGCCGGGCGGAGTGGGTCCCATGACGATCGCGACCCTGATGAAAAACACCCTCAAGGCGTGCAGGCTGCAAAACGGCATTGACGATTAACGGTAAATGCTCGCTCTGCTCCGATTTGTTTGATGCGGCGCCTGTGGTCGCCGTACAAAAATTTTACTTGACATTCAACCGCGCTTATGGTATAGTATATAAGCCGCATATTGCGGGTTAGGGGACAGGTGCGTCCTCTGCCAAGTAAGAAATTCACCCGCGAATAGCGAGCCCGTAGTAAAGGATGGAGAATATGTACGCAGTTATTCAGACAGGCGGAAAGCAGTACAAGGTGACCAATGACGAGGTCATCTTCATCGAAAAGCTTGACGCCGAAGCAAACGACACAGTGACCTTTGACGTTGTTGCGCTCGGCACAGACGACGGTATCAAGGTTGGCACACCTCTTGTTGAGGGCGCTAAGGTTACCGGAGAGGTCATCAAGAACGGTAAGGGCAAGAAGATCAGAGTTGCTACCTACAAGCCTAAGAAGGGCGAAAAGAGAGTAATGGGTCACAGACAGCCTTACACCAAGGTAAAGATCACTTCGATCGAGGCGTAATGATCAACGCTGTTTTTACGGTATCGGACGGGATCGTAACAGGCTTTAAGATAAGCGGTCACTCGGATTATTCCGAGCACGGCTCCGACATAGTTTGTTCGGCGGTCAGCTCGGCGGCTTATATGGCGGCGAATACGATCACCGAGGTTCAGCGGATAAAGGCTGAAATAACCGTGAACGACGGATTTATGGAAACAGATCTGTCAAAAGAGGACGCAAAAGCCGCTCAGGTCATCCTAAACGGTTTATTGCTCCACCTGAACGCTCTAAAGGAAGAGTACAAACAATTTATTAAAGTAAAAATTTCGGAGGTGTAAGGTATGCTTAAAATAAACATTCAGTTATTCGCTCATAAAAAAGGTATGGGTTCTACAAAGAACGGCCGCGACAGCGAGTCAAAGCGTCTCGGCGTTAAGCGCGCCGACGGACAGAAGGTTCTCGCGGGCAACATTCTTGTAAAGCAGAGAGGAACCCACATTCACCCCGGCAACAATGTCGGCAAGGGCTCTGACGATACATTATTCGCCAAGATCGACGGCGTTCTCCGCTTTGAGCGCGTCGGCAAGGACAGAAAGCGCGCCAGCGTTTACCCTGTTGAGCAATAAGATTTTTTGAGGGTGGGTTTGTTGATCCACCCTTTTGTTTTAGCATTTTTTGAGAGGTTATTTATGAAAGATTCGGTATCAAAACAGATCCGCAAAATTTCCGCCGACAGCTCGCTTTTGCTGCTTATTTTCCTTGCCGTTACCGAGGCAGGCAGGTTTGGACTTTTTCTTTTGGTGAAGGGCTCGGACTATTTTTCGGTTTTCAGAGACGATAGCTTTTTGACCCTGATCAGCTATCTTTTGGTTTATCCCGTGCTGATGCCGGTCTTGTTTTTTATTTATAACAAAAGAGCCGGCAAGGAAAACGGTATAAGGCTGAAAAACACGTTTCGCAAGCCTCAGAGGAGCTTTGGATGGTGCTTCAAATGGCTCGTGATTGATATCGGTCTTGCAGGTATCGTTAACGTAGCGGGAGCCTATATAAGGTCGTTTATTATATCGACATTCCACCTTGTCGATTATTCCGCTGTAACGGATCAATCCGGTTTTTGGAAAAACACGCTGTATTTGATAGTGATGTTTGTCGCGATGGCGATTTTTGCTCCGTTCTTTGAGGAGTGCCTGTTCAGAGGGATAATTTTCAGGAACAACGAAAAAATGGGTCAGCTTTTCGCGATAATCGTAACGGGTATCGCGTTCGGACTATGGCACACAAACTCGTATCAGTTTTTCTACGCCGCGGTCTCGGGATTCTGTTTATGTATTGTATTCCTTAAAACGAGGTCGGTCATCCCGGTAATGCTCATCCACTGTATCAACAATTCCCTGAGCTATTTGTCATCAGCCCTGAGCGGCATTATCCGCCCGGCGCTCAACAGCAGCGATACCGAGTACGCGATCCATTATGTCGTGACAAAGCAGCCGGTCGCCGGCGCGGCGTTTCTTTTGATCAGGCTGTTTTTGATCGGCTGCATGATCGCTTCGGTCGTGCTTGTTATCATCGGTATCGTAAAATACCGCAGGAACCGCAGCCTGAACAGCGGCGTATTCAATATAAGCCGCGGCAAAAAGGTTCTTTATTACTTTTCGTCGCCGGTGACTGTGATCACATATTTGGCGCTGATTTATTTCACTTTCGTAAGATATCATTTAACGGGTTTGTAAACCGTAAGGCTGCATAAAGGAGGGTGCCCATATGTTCGTAGATTACGCGAAGATCCACATCAAGGCAGGCGACGGCGGCGACGGAGCCGTTGCGTTCCACCGTGAAAAATACGTAGCCGCAGGCGGTCCCGACGGCGGCGACGGCGGCAAGGGCGGCAACATCGTTTTTGTCGCGGACACAAATCTTTCTACCCTCGCCGACTTCCGCTACAAGCGCAAATACAAGGCGCAAAAGGGCGAAAACGGCAGGGGAGGGCGCTGCCGCGGAAAAAACGCCGAGGACTTGGTCATCCGCGTGCCGATGGGTACGCTCATCAGGGAGGAGAGCAGCGGCAGGATACTTGCCGATATCTCCGACAGCGAGCCGCATATCGTCGCGAAGGGCGGCAAGGGCGGCTGGGGAAATCCCCACTTCGCCACTCCCGTGCGCCAGGTTCCGAGGTTCGCTAAGCCCGGACTCCCCGGCGAGGAATATGACGTTATCCTCGAGCTAAAGCTGCTCGCGGACGTTGGCTTGGTCGGCTTCCCGAACGTCGGCAAAAGCACGCTCGTGTCGGTCGTTTCCGAGGCAAAGCCCGAGATCGCGAATTATCACTTCACTACCATAACCCCGGTGCTCGGAGTCGTCAGCATGGGCGAGGGCTCGAGCTTCGTAATGGCTGATATCCCCGGACTTATCGAGGGCGCGTGGCAGGGCACGGGACTCGGACACCAGTTTCTGCGCCACGTTGAGCGCTGCCGTCTGCTCGTGCATATAGTTGATGTTTCGGGCAGCGAGGGCAGAGATCCCAAGGAGGACTTTGATCAGATCAACAGCGAGCTCGAGAAGTTCAACCCGGAGCTCGCGCAAAGACCGATGATCGTCGCCGGCAACAAGTGCGACATGGCGACCGACGAGCAGATCGGGGAATTTAAAAAGTACGTCAACGACAAGGGCTACGACTTTTTCCCGATCATGGCGGCTATCCGCTACGACGTCGATCCGCTTTTGAAAAAGATTCAGGAAATGCTCTCGCAGCTTCCGCCGATCGCGCGCTATGAGGCCGAGCCTGCTCCTGTCGTCACCGAGGCGGACTTCGACGACCACAGCGTAACGATCAACAACGTCAACGGCATCTACACCGTGGAGGCTAACTGGCTGCTGCAGGTAATGCGCGGTATCGACTTTGACGACTACGAAAGCCTCAACTACTTTCAGCGCGTGCTCACGAACGGCGGAGTTATTGACGCGCTGAAGGAAAAGGGCTGCTCCGACGGCGACACCGTGTCGATCTACGACGTTGAGTTTGAATTTAAAGAATAGTGAGTATATTATGAGCGAAACAACACATACTAAGGCGGACGGATACTCTCCGCTCACCCTCGCCTTTCTCGGCGACGGGGTATACGACCTTCTCGTGCGCGAGACGCTCGTGAACACGGCTAACCGTCCGGCAGGCGAGCTGAACAGGCGAAAGGTCGCCATGGTAAACTGCAAGGCTCAGGCTGAGTTTGCCGAACTGATAATGCCGAGCCTGAGCGAAAAGGAGCTTGCCGCCTACAAGCGCGGCCGCAACGCCGCTCCCAAGTGCACGCCTAAAAACGGTTCCGTCGCCGATTACCACCGCGCGACGGGGCTTGAATGTCTGTTCGGCTACCTTTACGTCAACGGCGAGCGCGACCGCATAAACGAGCTTTTCGGCTTGATCCTACATAACGCGGACAAGAAGTGATACCTTGAAAAAGCTCGACAGGCTGCTTAAAAACTCAATATCCGACTATATCGTTATCGCCCTCGGCGCCGCGCTGTACGCGGCGTCGGTGGCGGTTTTTACTTCCAAAAACAACATCGCCCCCGGCGGACTGACGGGAATAGCCACAATGCTAAACTACCTGTTCGGGCTCCCGATCGGCGCGATGATATTTATAATGAACATTCCGCTGTTCTTCTGGGCGCGGCGCAGCGGCGGAACGGGCTTTGTGATAAAGACCATGACCGGCACGGCGCTGGTATCGGTGCTTATTGATATTTTCAAGGCGATCCTGCCGTACTACAGCGGCTCGGTAATGCTCGCCTCGGTGTTCGGGGGAGCGGCGTCGGGGCTCGGGCTCGGGCTGATCCTCGGCAGGGGAGGCTCCACCGGCGGCACCGACATAATCGCGGTCAACCTCAACAGGCGGTTCCCCCACATCTCAACGGGCAGGCTTATCCTCAGCTTTGACGCGGTCGTCCTCGCGCTCGCGGCGGCGGTCTACGGAAATATCGAGAGCGCGCTCTACGCCGGGATCACTATCTTCGTCAGCGTTCGGGTGATCGACGCCGTCACCTACGGCACCTCGCGCGGAAACGGAAAGCTGATCTTCATAATCTCGGACGAGTTCGCGCTTATCAGCCGCGAGATAATCCAAAAGCTCGGCAGGGGCGTCACCCTCCTGAGCGGCACCGGCGCGTATACCGGCAACAGCAAGCGCGTGCTGATGTGCGCCGCGCGGCCGAACCAGGTCGTTAAGATAACCAAGGGCGTCAGGCTGATCGACCCAAAGGCTTTTGTGGTCGTCACCACAGCCAATTCGATAATGGGCGAGGGGTTTTATGATTCCGAAAAAGAAAATAAAGCGGAATAATACAATAAATTCCTGTTCAAAAAATATAAAAAACTATTTCAAAAAGCCGCGATATATGTTATAATAAATAAGTTATAATAAATTACTCATGAAAGCGGTGATTTTAATTGCATAAAAGAATAATATCCATACTTCTGGCAGGCGCGCTGGCGGCTTCCGCGGCGGCGTTCTCGGGCTGCGGCAAAAAGGAAGAGGCTCCCTCGCAGGCGGAAACGACTCAGAGCGCTGAAACCACGGCGGCAAGCGAATCCGGCGGCGACAACAGCGCCCGTATCAGCAGCGGCGAGTTCAAAAACGCCGTGAACGTCGAGGACGGCGCTATCCTCCAGGCGTTCAGCTGGGACTTTAATACCATCAAAAAATCCCTGCCCGACATCGCTGCGGCAGGCTATTCCGCGGTGCAGACCTCTCCTGTCAACGAATGTCTCGAGGGCGAGGACGGCGGAATGGAGCTCTACGGCAACGGCAAGTGGTACTACCACTACCAGCCGACCGACTTCAAGATCGGCAACTATCAGCTCGGCACGCGCGACGAGTTCAAGGCTCTCTGCGAGGAGGCGGACAAATACAACATCAAGGTGCTGGTCGACGTGATCGCCAACCACACCACGCCTCAGCTCGACAAGGTTTCTCAGGATCTGGTCGAAGCGGGCGGCGGCAGCTTTGACACCCTTTTCCACAAGGGCAACGCCTACGACATCAAGGATTGGGGCGACAGGCTCCAGTCCACCACCTACAAAATGGGCGGACTTCCCGATATCAACACCGAGCGCCCGTCCTTCCAGGATTATTTCCTTAAATTTATCAACGACTGTATCGCCTGCGGAGCCGACGGCTTCCGCTACGACACCGCGAAGCATATCGGACTTCCCGACGACCCCAAAGAGAACGACGGATTCAAAAACAACTTCTGGGAGCGCGCCGTAAAGGAAGTCGACAACGCCGACGACCTGTTCATCTACGGCGAGGTATTGCAGGGCGACAACGACCGCCTTGCCGACTACATCAACGAGATCGGCAGAACCACCTCGAGCTCCTACGGCGGAAAGATCCGCGCCGACATCACCGGCAGCTTTGTTGACACCTCAACGGTTTCCGAATACTGGATCGGCGACGCTCCGCCGAGGATCGTCACATGGGTGGAATCTCACGACAACTACATCAACGACGGCACATATCTCCAGCTCACCAACGATCAGATCGCTCTCGGCTGGGCTGTCATCACCGCGCGCAAGGACGGCACTCCGCTGTTCTTCTCGCGCCCGTACCTCAGCTCCGCTGAGAAGGAGTGGGGAATGAACCGCATCGGCGCCCAGGGCGACGATATCTACAAGGATAACAGGGTAAAGGCGGTCAACTTCTTCCGCACCGCCATGATCGGCGAGGACGAGGAGCTTGTCAATCCCGAGCTCGATTCCACCGCCATCATCATTCAGCGCGGCAAAAAGGGAGCGGTGATCGTCAACACCTCCGGCGAGCTAAAGACCGGTTTTGATATCAACCTTCCCGACGGAACCTACACCGACCGCGTTGACAACAAGACCGTGTACACCGTAAAGGGCGGCAAGCTGACCTGCGACAAGCCGATCGCGCAAAACTCCGTAGTCGTGCTCTACAACGAGGGATACACCGAATACGCTCCCTGCGCTAACGTCGGCGTCGCCGCGGACACGGAATTTACCACGGATCAGGACAAGACCGAGCTCACCCTCACGCTTGAAAACGCCGAGACCGGCAAGTATTCCGTAGACGGCGGCGAGGCGACCGAGTTCAAAAACGGAGACAGGATCACGGTCGGCAAGCCCTCAAACGGCAACGTGGCTAAGATCGAGCTCACCGCGGAGAACGAAAAGGGACTCCCCACCTACGAGCGTATCGAGATCACCTTCCGCGAGACATACAAGGTCGAATCGGGCGCCAAGGTGTATTTTGAAAAGCCCGATACATGGGGCGACGAGCTTTACGCCTACGTGTACGACCCCGACGTAAACGAGAACGCCTCGTGGCCGGGAGTAAAGATGACAAAGGAGTCCGACGGCAAATACAGCTACACCTTTGACAAGGACTGGAACAGTCCGCTGATAATCTTCAACGACGGCGACACCCTTAAAAGCGTTCAGTATCCGCAGGACAACGGACTAAAGGTCGAGCCCGGAAAAACATACGCGGTACAGTGACCGCGAACCGCAATATCAACCAATATCGGAGGAAAATAAATGAGCGAATTACATAACATGAAAATGGAGAACAGCAAGGTTCCGGCTGAGGAGATCAAAAATCCCGAGCTGCTCGAGGCGATCGAGGCTATGCAGGCGGACGGCACTCCCGAAAACATCAGCAAGATGATCAGCAGGGTGGTCGAGGCCAAGTTCATCCTGCCCGCGATCATGAAAAGCGTGCCCCGGGCTCGCACTCAAAACGGCAAAACGGTCATGAGCAACGCCACTCAGGTTCAGTTCAGGCTGCTCGAAAACAACAGAAAGGAGCGCTTTTTCGGGGCGTTCACCGATACCGACGAGATGTTCAAGTGGAACGGCAACGAAAACGCCGCGAAGATCGTGACCGATTTTGACAGCCTCGCGGCTATGGTGATGGATCCCAACGCCAATGTGCTCGGCTTTGTAATAAACGCCTTCGGCAAGAGCGTCACCTTCCCCAAGGACATGGTAAACCAGATCAAGCAGCAGCGCGACTATATGCGCCACGAGCAGAACATGCTCAAAAAGGGCGGCGAGGTCAAGGTAGGCGAGCCCGAGGAGTACCCGATAGATATGATGGCGGCGCTGATCAACCATTTCAGCACCGAGCCCAACGTCAACGCGGCGTATCTCAGGCTTGTCGAGCAGGACGGTCAGATGAGCTACTTTGTGGTAGTCGATTTCTACGGCGACATGGAGGAGACCTTCAAGGCGATATCGGACGTCGCCAAGCCCTACCTCGACGACGAGTTCCAGCTCTCTATGATGCCGTTCTCAATGGAGTTCGCGCGCAACGCGGTCAAGGGTATCGAGCCGTTCTATAAAAAAGAAGCGGAATGATAAAGCCAAATAATTTTCCCGGGTACGGTCGCTGACTGTTCCCGGGATTTTTTTCGTAAAAATATTCAAAGGAGTAAAACGCTAATAAGCTTCCGTCCGCAAAAAATTACGGAAACCGTCTGACAACCAACTGACAACCAACCGACAACCAACCGACAACCAACTGACGGCATAAGAGAAGGTAAGAGAAGATAAGTTAAGATAAGTAAAGATAAGATAAGTAAAGAGAAGTAAAGAAAGAGAAAGAGAAGGAAAAATAATATTATCGTTCTCTCTCTATCTCTCTCTATCTATCTCTCTTCCCGAATAGATTATGATTATTTTACTATATCGTTAACCGCATAGGGAAAATAAAAGAGGGAAAGGATTTCTCCCTTCCCTCTGAAAATGTTAGAAATAATTATACATATGACCCGCCGTTAATGGAAGTTTGCCGTAAAATAAAACCTTTCCAAAGGCGGAGTGCGGTGTCGCCGCCGCGACTTAGCCAAAGTATCTCTTTAAGAGACCCTTAAAGCCTGCGCCGTGTCTTGCCTCGTCCTTAGCCATTTCGTGAACGGTGTCGTGGATGGCGTCAAGACCGGCTGCCTTTGCTCTTTTTGCCAGATCAAACTTGCCCTCGCAGGCGCCTGCCTCGGCGTCGGCGCGCATTTTGAGGTTCTTTTCGGTGCTGTCGGTGAGAACCTCGCCGAGAAGCTCCGCGAATCTTGAAGCGTGGTCGGCCTCCTCGAACGCGTATCTCTTGAACGCCTCGGCTACCTCGGGATAGCCCTCTCTGTCGGCAACCCTCGCCATTGCGAGATACATTCCTACCTCGCTGCACTCGCCCTCAAAGTTGGCTCTCAAATCAGCGATGATATCCTCGCTGGTGTCGTGCATTTTGCCCTCGCCGAGCTTGTGAACGGTGGCGTACTCAGCCTCAACGTCCATTTTCTTGAATTTTTCCGCGGGCTGTTTGCAAACAGGGCACTGAGCCGGAGGCTCGGGACCTTCGTAAACATATCCGCATACTGTGCAAACCCATTTCATAATGAATAAACTCCTTTCGGTTTTTATAAATTTAACAAATGTTAAAACTATTTAGATTATAATATCATATAAATCGTCAAGGATAATTGCAAATTAGAATTAAAACATCCGATCGGTAAACCTTTTTTCACAGTCGGCATATAATAGACCGATACTATTTGGAAAGGTGATATACAATGCCGAAAATTTATTTAAGCCCCTCCGCCCAGGAGTTCAACCGTTATGTGGACGGAGGCACCGAGGAATACTACATGAACCTTGTCGCCGACGCCATGGAGCCGTATCTGACCGCGAGCGGTATTGATTTCGACCGCAATCAGCGCGACAAAACGCTGTCTCAGATCATCGCTGACTCCAACGCTCAGGATTACGACCTTCACCTCGCAATCCACAGCAACGCCTCGCCCGAATCGCAGGCAGGTCAAAACACCGGGGCGCAGATCTACTACTATCCCACAAGCAAAAAGGGAAGGCGCTTTGCCGAGATCATCCTCGGCAACTACGCGCCGGTTTACCGCGAGCCGGGTAACACAAAGCTCGTGCCGTCGTCGTCGCTCGCCGAGCTAAAGCGAACAAAGGCTCCGGCGGTGCTGATCGAGACCGCCTTTCACGATAATCCCGACGACGCGCGCTGGATCAGGGACAATATCGACAATATCGCGCGCTCGCTGTCAAAATCCGTCGCGGATTACCTCGGGGTGGAGTTTAAGGAGAGCTGAGAGGAAGCGTTTTTTACTCTTGGAAATCATGGCATACGTTTCCT
>CACXIV010000025.1 GCA_902767845.1 uncultured Ruminococcus sp.
ACCGAGAAAAACAGATTCGGGCGGTCAAAGCCTGTTGTTACAACAGTGGGGGTGTCAAGCTGTAATAATCGGACAATATCACTTTTGACTTCCTCGGTCGCGGTTGCCGTAAACGCTCCGATAACAGGACGGCGACCCAGCTTTGAGATGAACGCGTTTATATTCAGATAACTCGGACGGAAATCCTGACCCCACTGAGAAACACAGTGCGCCTCATCAACAGCGATCAGTGTGATATCCACATTCATAGCGAACCGCAAAAACGAACTCGATTCAAGCCGCTCGGGAGCGACATAGATGATTTTGTATTTCCCGAGTCCGGCGTTCGCGAGGGCTTTATTATATTGGGCATCGGTCAAAGAACGGTTTAAATAAGCCGCGCTGACTCCCTGCTGAACCAAGGCGTTGACCTGATCCTTCATCAGTGAGATCAGGGGAGAGATGACCAAAGTTATCCCGTTCATCATTATTGCCGGGATCTGATAACAAAGCGATTTGCCTGCCCCCGTCGGCATTATTCCGAGCACATCACGTTTCTCAAGCAAAGCGTCGACCAGCTCCTCCTGCCCGTTGCGAAAAGAGCTGTAACCAAAGAATTGTTTTAACACTTCATACTTATCCGCCGCCATCAAATCACCGCCTAACTATACGAACATATATTCGGTAATTATATCATATCACTTGATTGATATATAGTCAATAGCATTTTCGTGCATATTTAAAACAAAAGCGCCGCAGACTGAAAACTGATCAGACTGCAGCGTTTTTCATCACTTACAGAACCCGAAGGGGTGATGAATCAAAAGGAAATTATTTCAGTTGCTCCTTAACGTAATCGGTAGTCAAAATCTTATTTACCGTGCCCTCGACGTCAAGCAGATTGGTGTTATGACTGGTATAAGAGTCGTCGGCTTCGGTATTTACCTCGCCCTTGACTACGAACTTATCGTAATTGAGGTCTCGGCTGTCGGCAGCCACGCGGTAATATTTGCCCATATCTTCGGAGCGGAGCTTTTCTTCCCTTGTCATAAGGGTCTCGTAAAGCTTTTCGCCGTGGCGTGTACCGATGATCTGCGTGCCTGTATCGCCGAAGAGCTGCTGAACTGCCTTGGCGAGAGTGCCGATAGTGGAAGCGTCGGCCTTCTGAATAAACAAATCGCCGGGGTTCGCATTCTCAAAAGCGAATTTTACAAGATCAACCGCCTCATCGAGGTTCATCAAAAAGCGGGTCATATCGGGGTTTGTTATCGTAATAGGATTGCCGGCCTTGATCTGGTCGATAAACAGCGGAATAACAGAGCCGCGGCTGCACATTACGTTGCCGTAACGGGTGCAGGAGATGACCGTTCCGCCGCGCTCTGCGGCTACACGCGCGTTTGCAGTAACAACATGCTCCATAAGCGCCTTTGAAATACCCATCGCATTGATAGGATACGCCGCCTTGTCGGTTGAAAGACACACAACGCGTTTTACTCCGCAGTCGATTGCCGCGTGAAGCATATTATCGGTTCCCTCAACATTGGTGCGTACCGCTTCCATCGGAAAGAACTCGCACGAGGGCACCTGCTTGAGCGCCGCCGCGTGGAAAACATAATCTACGCCCCACATAGCGTCTTTTATTGATTGGGGAAAACGCACGTTCCCGATGAAAAATTTTACTTTGTTGGCATATTCGGGGAAGCGCGCCTGCAAATCGTGCCGCATATCATCCTGCTTTTTTTCGTCGCGCGAAAAAATGCGGATCTCCCCAATATCGGTTTTCAAAAAGTGTTTTAATACGGTATTGCCGAACGAACCCGTACCGCCGGTTATCATTAAAGTTGCTCCGTTGAATGCTGACATTTTTACTCCTCACTTTTGATTGTGTAAATATAAAAATCTTAATGTATATTATATGTTTTTCGCAATAATTTGTCAAGGAAAAAGAGATATTGTAAACCTATAAATATTTTATATAACGATTCAAAAAGCTGCTGAACGGTCATGACAGCGAATTTGCAAATCGCCGAATAATTCTGTATCAGAATTAAACGCGCCTTTTTAAAAAATTTATGGTTCCATCTTGACAATCGCACCTGCCGCGGCGGAGACCATAGCGGCATATTTTAAGGATACCGGCGGCAAGCCCGACGACTACGACTGCGTAGTTACCGGCGATCTCGGCGAGGTGGGGAGCAGGTCGCTCAAAGAGCTGCTGAAAAAAGAGGGCGTCGATATATCCGAAAACCACAGGGACTGCGGACTGATGATCTACGACCGCAGGCAGCAGGACGTCCACGCCGGAGGCTCGGGCTGCGGCTGCTGCGCCTCGGTATTATGCTCAAGGCTGTTGGGAGATATGGAGGCTGGGCGGCTGAAAAACATTTTGTTCATCGCCACCGGCGCGCTGCTCAGCACGACGACCGCGGGTCAGAGCAAGACCATCCCCTCGGTCGCCCATCTTGTGAATCTCACATTGTCATAAACCGGCGCCGATTTTGCCGTAAAATATTGCAATATCCGCGCTCAGGCCTTATAATAAAATCAAGGCAGGTGACGCGGATGTACAAAATTTTGCTGGTTGAGGACGATAAGAATATTTCCGAACTGATCGTCAACTATTTTATAAAAAAAGAAAAGGGCGTTTTTCAGCTCGACACGGCCTCCGACGGGCAGACCGGGCTGGAAAAGGCGTATGAGAACAATTACGATCTGCTGCTGCTCGACGTAATGCTCCCGGAGCTTGACGGCTTTGAGATATGCAGAGAGATCCGACGGGAGAGCGACGTGCCGATAATCTTCATCACCGCGAGGGTGGACGAATCTGATATTCTCAACGGCTACGCGCTCGGCTGCGACGATTACGTTGTAAAGCCGTTTCCGCTGCCGGTGCTGTATCAAAAGGTCGGCGCGCTGATAAAGCGCTCAAAGGGTCTGGTGCGCTCAAAGATCTTCACCGCGGGCGGAATGTCGCTAAACCCGAATAACGGAATGGTGATAAGCAGCGGCAGGGAGGTAAAGCTCACCGCCAGGGAATACGGAATACTAAAGGTGCTTATCGAGAACAAGGGCATCATCATCAGCCGCGAAAAGCTGATAGATATTGTTTGGGGCTACAACAGCGGAGCCGACGAACGCGTGCTCGACACCCACATGAGGAATCTCCGCAAGGCGTTGGGCGACAACGGCAAGCTGATAAAAACCGCGGTAAGGCGCGGCTACAAGATAGAGGATCGCTAAATGGAACAAAAGTTAAAGCGGCAGCGCAACCGGCTGTTTTTGCGCGTAACGCTGATATTGCTCGCGGTGTGGCTTGTTGTTTCGGCGACCTACTGCGCCATCCGCCTGTACAGCGAGAAATCGAGTATCCGCAATCAAATGCTTACCGACTTGTCTTACGTGCAGCAGACGGTGTACGGCGAGCCGACCGACGAGGAGATAGTCGACACACTGGGCTATCTGTTGTATCAGATCGGCAGGGAATACGGCTGGAACAGTCAGTTAGTTATCCTCGACGCGATCAGCGGCGGCGAGGTTGAGAATACCGAGAAAAAGATCGGCGTTGAGTTCGGAATGTTTATATCGGCCGAGACGTCGAGGCTGCTTTACGGTATCCTCGACTACAACACGGTCAGAAATTCCCTTACCGACGAGCAGTTCGGGCTCACCGACAGGCTTCTCAATGAAGAGCGCGCCGACGGCAGGGACTGCGAGCTCGTATGTACGCGTTTTCAGCTCGTCAACAATGAGATAGTGCCGGTGGAATTGAAAATCACGCTGAACGAAGGCGAGGGCTCGTGGTTCATGTCGGACGAGATCCTCGAGACCTTCGATATCGGCGGCAGAGCCGACGGCGGCAAGATATACTCCTGCAATCAGATGAAGCGGAACGTGATCCCAAAGGATTTTCTGTTCAAAGGCAATTACGGCAGAGAGCTGATGTCGGCTTTCACCGATGAAGAGCTCAAGGGATTGTACGCGAGCGTGATGACCGCGCCGTTCGAGTATATCTTTTACACCTCGGATTACCTCTATTACGGCGCCTCCTCCGACGGAGAGGATATCGTTTCTCTGGTCAACAGGACGCCGAGGTATGAGATTCGCTACGCAAAAAAGGTGAATCTTTTGGAAACGTGCCTGCCGGAGCTTTTGATCGGCGACGCCGTGATTTTCAGCTTCTTTCTGATAATCGCGGTGATCCTCTGTGTGATGATATGGAAAATGGTAAAATCCCAGATGATCCAGGAGAAAAAGCGCGCAGACTTTACAAACGCGCTGGCGCACGATATAAAAACTCCGCTGTTCGTAATCAGCGGCTACGCCTACAGCCTCAAGGAGGATATCGACGCGGACGAGCGCGGGCTTTACGTGGATAAGATAATCGAGCAGACCGACGAGATAAACGGCATGGTTCACAATATGCTCGAGCTGAGCAAGCTCGACTCCTGCGCCGTGACGCTGAACAAGACCGAGTTTGACCTCGGCGCTCTGACGGAGGAGATCTTGGACGGCTACAAAAAGCTGCCCGGCGGCAGAACAGCCGTATTCACCCAAAGCGGCGTCAACACGATCCTCGCCGACAGGGAGCTTGTCAAGACCGCGCTGCACAATCTTATCGAGAACGCGGCTAAATACTCGCTGCCGGAGACCGAGATAAGGATCGAGGTCGCCGACGGAGGATTTTCGATCGCCAATCAATGCGAAAAGCTGAGCAAATCCGAGCTAAAGCAGCTTTGGCAGCCGTATTACAGAAAGGATAAAAGCCGTCACCAAAACGGCAACGGCCTCGGTCTTTCGATCGTCAAGTCTGTTTTTGATCTGCACGGCATAAAATATGATATGCGCATGAGCGGTTCAACGCTTACAATAAGCGCGAAGTTTTAAAAAAAGGCTGTCGCAATAAGCCTGTGATACCAAAACCGTCATTTCCGCAGGCACAGCGCCCGGGATGACAATGGTATTATCGGCTTGTCGCGACAGCCTCTTGCTATGCGATCATCCAATCTGAAACCGTCTTTATCTCCCTTGCGTAGCCCTCGTCGTCGTTGGGCGTTTCAAGGATGAACGGTAGGCCTTGCAGCAGCGGATGCTGTACGACCGACATCAGGGCTTCGGCGCCGATCATTCCCTCGCCGAGCTTTTCGTGGCGATCCTTTCGCGAGCCGAGCCCGTTTTTGCTGTCGTTTAGGTGGATCGCGCACAGCCTGTCGAGCCCGATTATTCGGTCAAATTCCCCGAGCACCCCGTCAAGGTCGTTTTTGATATCGTAACCGCCGTCCCAGACGTGGCAGGTGTCAAGGCAGACGCCGAGCTTTTTGCTCAGGCGATCTCCGCCGACCGAAACGGTACGGTCGATTATCTCCTTTAACTGTTCAAACCGTCCGCCGATCTCGCTGCCCTTGCCTGCCATGGTTTCGAGCAAAACGGTGTTTTTCAGCTCGCCGGAGGAATCCTCGACCTCGTTTATTACAGCGGCGAGCGCCTCGGCGATCAGCCTTATCCCTGTCTCGGCGCCCTGACCCACGTGGCAGCCGGGGTGAAGGTTGTAGTAATTCCCGGGCAGAGCCTGCATTTTGAGCAGGTCGTCGCGCAGCATTTCGCGCGAATTGGCGCGGATGTCCTCCTTCGCGGCGCATACGTTCATGGTGTACGCTCCGTGTACGACGAGCCGTCCGAAGCCGTTTTCCTCCAAATAACCGCGCAGCGCGGCGATATCATCATCCGGCACCGCCTTCGGTTTTCCCCCTCTGGGGTTGCGCGGAAAGAACGCGAAGGTGTTTCCGCCCAGCATTGACTCGTGCCTGCCCATCGCGAGGTAGCCCTTCGATACCGATACATGGTTTCCTATGCAGATCATGGTTTTCTCCTTGTCTTTGGTACCGTCGATACTTTTTCAAAAGCGAATGATACCAAAAAGATAACCGCGCCCGAGCCGGACGCGGCATTTTTATATGTATTTTTTCCGCGCTTTAAGCGTAGTATATGATTACGGGCGTGCCGTAGGAGGAATTGTTGTAAATCTTCTGTACGGCGTAGTACGGCGTGTTGACGCAGCCGTGAGAACCGTTGCCGTTGTAGATATTGCCTCCGAAGCTCGAACGCCAGCTCGCGTCGTGTATTCCGCAGCCGCCGTAGAACGCCATCCAGTAATCAACATAAGAGGCGTAGCCGGGTCCGACGAGGGTTGTGCCTCTGGCGCGCTGGAAAATGCTGAAATAACCCTGAGGCGTGTTACATTCTCCGTCGTTGTTTCCGGTAACAACGGGGGTGTCGACAACAAGCTTGCCGTTTTTGTAGAACCACATGTGCTGACGCTTGATGTTGATCTCGATATATGTCGAGCCAACCTTGTTGCCGTACATGTACGGTGAAGTGTAGGCGGACTTTGTAGCGGTGGTTCCGGTGATCGCGGCGGAGCTGCTGTTCTTTTTGTATATCGGGTAAACGCGGAAGTAAAGGTTTCTGCCGCCGGGGAGCTTTCCGGTCATATAGCTTGTGCCGGTAGTCGTGCCGACATAAGTGTATTTCGCGGCGTTGGGCGTGATGGCGTAATATACGTCATAGCGAGTCGCGTACTTGTTTTTGTTCCAGGAGAGGAAGCCCCTGTAGAACTCGGTCTTAACGGAAAAATCAGCCGTGTGGAGACCGGGCATGCAGGTGATGCCGGTGCCGCTCGCGTGGAAGGTGGCGCCGTTGACATGTCTGATCGGAACGATCCTGTATACGTAGGTGTAGCCGTACTTTACCTTGCTGTCGGTGAAGGTCACGTTGTTGTTTCCGCTGAGTACCTTGTAGAGCACCTCTTTGTTGCCGGATTCGGCGGACTTGCGGAGCACCTTGTAGCCGGTTACAAGGGGTACCTTGTTCCAGCTCAGCTTAATGACGTTCGAGGTGGCAACGCGGTTCAAAGCGCTGATCTTGGCAGGCTGAGTGGCGGTCGTTATCATCGTGACGGGACCGTCGTACCTTATGCCGTTCCTGATAATGTATGCCGCTACCTTGAGCTCGTACAGTTCGCCTGTTTTCATGTTCTTGGCCTTGTAGCTTGTCGCGGTAACGTCGCCGAGCTTGACTGTTCTGCAGTTCCTGTCGACGTTGCGGTAATAAACGGCATAGCCGCTTGCGCCTGCTACGGGGTTCCAGGAAAAATCAAGTTCGTTGGTCAGTAACGAGGTCTTTTTCAGGCCGGTAACGGCGCCGACTTCGGGCGCGGGTTCCTCGGTGGGCGCCTGAGTGGGTTCCTCAGTCGGAGCCTCCGTCGTGACTTCTTCGGCAGGATCTCCGAGCGGAGCCTGATCCTCGTAAGTCTCAACGCCGGTATCCGGGGACTTGTCCGAAGCATAAGCCGATACGCTTACGGCGGTGCCGAAAACGATGATCGCGGAAAGTAGAGCGGCGAGCAGTTTGTTAGTTTTTCTTTTCATATTTTTTCTCCCTTTTTTTAGTGGAATCCTTTGAAAGAATAGCATATACATAATGAGAAACTGCATGAATTTTGCGGTCGAATCATAAGACTTGAGCCGAAAAACCTGTAAATTATTCTATTCTTCTTTTATTATACCGATAAACTGTTATTTTTCAATATTATAAAAGAAATATTAAGATTACAAAGTTTTAATCATTTTAACGGCGCGCCGGCAGACGCCGCCGTTTTTCCCGGCTTTCGCGCTTGATCTGTTCGGGATCGGCGGCACGCTGACGATATGTGCATATCGCACAAAATATATTGTACTTTTTTGTGTTGCACTTTGTCTAAATTTGTGGTAAGATATATACGTGGAAATATGTTTTGTATATGGTCAACGATTTTTGCAGCAGTATCCCCGATTTGTTATACCGGAGGTGACAGTGATGTCAGACATATTATTTGAACCTAACAATATGGATCCGTTGTTGGCCGGTTTTTGCAACCTTATGCCCGGAGGTTATTTTATTTACAGAGCCGACGGGGACGAGGAGCTTTTGTACGCGAACCAAGCCGTTTTTGAAATGTTCGGCTGTGAAAACGAGGAGCAGTTCCGCGAGCTGACCGGCGGCACCTTCAGGGGCATGGTGTATCCCGAGGATTATCCCAATGTCTCAAAGTCGATAATCCGCCAGATAAATGAAAGCGATAAGCATTACGATTATGTCGAATACCGCATAACCCGCAGGGACGGTGTGATCTGCTGGGTCAACAATTACGGCAGACTGGTTGACAGTCCCGAACACGGCGAGCTTTTCTATGTGTTTATCTCGGATATTACAAGGAAGCACGAGGAGCGCCTCAAGGAAAAAACCATACGCGAGACGATAATCAGAACCCTCACGCGCTTTTATCATACCGTATGGGTAATAAACGATATCGAGACCGAGCAGTGGACTCTTTACTATACCGACGCCTTTGACTCAAGCGTCCTTCCCGATTCCATCAGGAATGTTTCAAAAGACTCCAACTATTCGCGCGACAGGGTCGTGATGTTAAATACGATGGTCGCGCCGGAGGATCGCGACCGCATACGCGACGAGCTGTCCATCAAAGGGATAATGGAGCAGTTCAAGACCAAGAATCAGTTTTCGCTGACGTTTCTGCGCTGCTACAGCGACGGATCGCCTAACCGGTATTTCCGGGTCGACGTCGGAAAGCTGAGCCTTTTCGTCAACCGCGTGGGCGTAACGATCGGCTTCAAGGATATCGACGAGGAATTTCGCGCGGTTCAGAACGCCGAGCGCGCCCTGCTTGAAATGCACAAGGCAAAGGAGGAGAACAGGCGGCTCTCAGAGAGGCTCGAAACCCTCCGCGGACTCTCCAGTCTTGTCAACTCCATGACCTCGGTGCTCTCTAATATCCCGGCGATGACCTTTACCAAGGACGGCGCTTCCGGAAAATACCTCGCCTGCAATCAGGCGTTCGCGGAATACGCCCACAAGCCCTCTCCCGAGGATGTGGTGGGCTTAACCGACTATGATTTATTCGATCAAAAAACGGCGCGGCACTTTACGGAAGACGATAAAAAGGCGCTCTCCATGGATGAGCCGTACGTGTTCTTTGAGGACGTGCCGAACGGCAACGGCACCGAGATCAGGAACCTGCAGACCACAAAGGTCAAATTCTTCGATAACCTCGGCAAGCCCTGCACAATGGGCTTGTGCGTGGATATCACCGAGATGACTAAAATAAAGACGGCGGAGGCGGCGAGCCTCGCGCGTCAGCAGGAGCTCGAGGAAAGGCTCAGGCTCCAGGATCGCCTTATCAAGGAGCAAAACCGCCGCGAGGAGCTCGACAAGATGATAACCGCCCTCGCCTCCGATTACCGCAGTGTGTATCACGTCGACCTTGACGCAGACGACGCGGTATGCTTCCGCGCCGATCCCGAGGCGAATGATCAGCACAAGGAAGGAATACATTTTCCTTACCTCGCCAATTTTACGAATTACGCGAACACGTATGTCAATCAGGCGTACCGCGATGGATTTTTGAAATTCACAGACCCCGCCAATATTCGCGAAAGGCTCGCGGATAACCGTGTGGCAAGCTACAGGTATCTGGTCACGCGCGCCGGCAGGGAATACTACGAGATGATAAACGTCGCCAATGTGCGCAACGGCGACGGCAGAGGCGTTCACGCCGTCGGTCTGGGATTCACGGTAGTAGACGCCGAAATGCGCGACTCTATCGCCAAAAACGAGGCTCTTGCCCAGGCGCTCACCGCGGCTCAGGAGGCAAACCGGGCAAAAACCGCCTTTCTTTCAAACATGAGCCACGAGATCCGCACCCCGATGAACGCCATAATCGGACTCGACAGCCTCGCGCTCCAGGACGAGACCGTCTCGGCAAAGACCCGCGGCTACCTTGAAAAGATCAACGACAGCGCTCATCACCTTATGATGCTCATAAACGATATCCTCGACGTGAGCCGAATAGAATCGGGCAGGCTGTACCTTCGCAAGGAGGAGTTCTCCTTCTCGGGAATGCTCGAGCAGATCAACAATATGGTGATGTCGCAGTGTATGGAAAAGGGGCTGCATTACGAGTGCAGGCTGCACAGCGGCATTTCGGACTACTACATAGGCGACGATCTGAAGCTCAGGCAGGTCCTCATAAATATCCTCAGCAACGCGATCAAATTCACCGAGACCGGCAGCATAACGATGGTGGTGGAGCGCGTCGCCGAATTTGAGGATCAGTCTACGCTTAAATTTATAATCAAGGATACCGGAATTGGTATCAACAAGGACTTTATCCCGAAGATTTTTGATTCCTTCACCCAGGAAAACAGCACCAAGGAAAACAAGTTCGGCAGCACCGGGCTCGGCATGGCTATCACAAAGAACATCGTCGAGCTCATGAACGGTTCTATATCCGTCAAGTCCGAAAAGGGCGCGGGCTCGGAGTTCACCGTGGTCGTCACGCTTAAAAACAGCGACCGCCGCGGTTCGGCGGCAGGCTTTGTAAGACCCGGCGACATGCGCGTGCTTGTTGTGGACAGCGATCAGATCGCCGCCGAGCACGCTCAGCTCGTGCTCAGCGAGTCGGGAATAAGCACCGATATCTGCTTCAACGGCAAGGAAGCGATGCGCAGGCTCCGCGTTCAGCACATCAAGCAAAACCCGTATAATCTGGTGCTCATAGACAAAATGATACGCGGCAAAAGCAGCCTCGATATCATCAAAAAGATACGTAGCCTGTACGATAAGGGAACAACCGTGATCATCATGACCGCGTTCAATCTGGACGATATGATCGACAGCGGCCTCGCGTGCGGCGCGGACAGCTTTTTGCTCAAGCCGCTGTCGGCTGTCAGCGTGATAAACAAGTTCGAGCGTATCGCGCGCAGGAACAACATGAACCTGTTGAACGATGTCCGCAGGGCAAATCTCAGCGGCAAGCGCATTTTGATGGCTGAGGACGTGCTTATAAACGCCGAGATAATGAAGCAGCTTATGCTTCAAAAGGAGGCGCTGACAGACCACGCCGAAAACGGCAGGATCGCCGTGGAGATGTTCAAAAACAGCGAGCCGGGCTATTATGACGCCGTGCTTATGGACGTGCGCATGCCCGAGATGGACGGACTCGAGGCAGCCGCCGCGATCCGCGCCCTCGACAGACCCGACGCGAAAAAGGTTCCGATAATCGCCATGACCGCCAACGCCTTTGACGAGGACGTGCAGCGCTCGCTGCAGGTCGGAATGAACGCCCACCTCTCAAAGCCCGTCGAGCCGAAGCATTTGTACAACACGCTCGAGGAGCTGATTTGGGAAAGCGAGCAGGAGTAGCCTTCGCGCCGAAATACCCGTGATCAAACGTGCGAAACCGGGCAGGGACGATCCCGATCGTCTTTGCCCGGCGTTTTGCGTTTAGCATGAGTAAAAATTGGGCTGGAAATCCTCCGGCTTTTATGGTACAATAAAAAAGTTGACGAAAATAACGCACATCGCTTTGTGCAAAAGGATGATAAAATGAGTAAAAAATATGTCATGGGCAACGGCGCTATCGCGCTGGGCGCTCTTTCTGCCGGAGTCAATCTGGTCGCGGGATATCCCGGAACGCCCTCGTCCGAAATAATCGAGACCGTTGCCAAATATCCGCACGACGGAACATATGTCGAGTGGTCGGTCAACGAGAAGGCGGCGATGGAGGTCGCCTCGGCAGCCGCCTACTGCGGCGCCAGAGCCATGGTGACAATGAAGCAGGTAGGTCTTAACGTGGCCTCCGATCCGCTCATGAGCCTCGCGTATGTCGGCGTAAAGGGCGGCATGGTAGTGGTGTCCGCCGACGATCCGGGTCCGATCTCCTCTCAGACCGAGCAGGACACAAGGCGGTTCGCCGAGTTCGCGCGGATCCCCGTGTTCGACCCGTCCTCTCCCGAGGAGGCGTTCGAGATGACCCGCGAGGCGTTCGCGTATTCGGAAAAATACAAGACCCCCGTTATCCTGCGTCCCACCACAAGGGTGGATCACGCCTACGCGTCGGTCGACTGCCCCGATTCCTTCACGGCAGGGGAGTACGAGGGCTTTGTAAAGGATTCAAAAAAATGGGTCATTTTTCCGCGCCTGTCATACATGAACCACGCCGCTATCGAAAAAAGGAATGTTGAGATCGGCGCAGACTTTTCCGCGTGCCGCTTCAATTCCGTTTCGGGAAGTTCAAAAAAAGCGGTCGTCGCGACCGGCGTCAGCTTTGCCTACGCCTCCGAGTTTTTAAAGGCGTATCCGGACGTTCGCCTGATAAAGGTCGGCACGCCGTATCCGCTGCCGGAGAGCTTTTTGCTTGAGGCGCTCGCCGGAGTCGACGAGGCGCTCTGCTTCGAGGAGCTCAGCCCGTATATCGAGGAAAGCCTTTTGAAGCTGATCGGAAAGCATAAGCTCGGCATTACCGTTCGCGGAAAGCTGACCGGCGACGTCCCCCCAAGCGGAGAGAACGACGCCGACAGCGCCAAAAGAATAATCAGCCGCTTTTTGGGGCTTGAAACAGATCATGCCGCCGAGGATATGTCCGGCGCGCCCGAGCCTCCGGCAAGGCCTCCCGTGCTATGCGCCGGCTGTCCGCACCGCGCCTCCTTCTACGCCGTAAAGCGCGCCATGAAGGGCAAAAAGGCGTATTTCTGCGGAGATATCGGCTGCTACACGCTCGGCAACGCCATGCCGCTCGACATGGTGGACACCTGCCTTTGCATGGGCGCCGGAATCACAATGGCTCAGGGCTTTAACCACATGGACGGCGAAGCTGTCGCGATCTCCTTCACGGGCGACTCAACCTTCTTCGCCTCGGGAATCACGGGCGTGGTCAACGCGGTATACAACGCCGCCGATATGATAGTCTGTATTCTTGACAATTCTACCACCGCCATGACCGGCCATCAGCCTCACCCGGGCACTGGCAGGAATCTGATGTCCTCGCCGGTGGAAAAGATAAGCATAGAAAAAATACTCCTCGCCGTCGGGGTCAAAAAGGTAGTCACCGTCGATCCGCTCGACCTTTCGGCGGCGATCGCCGCGGTCAGCGAGTGCGCTCTGATAAAGGGCGTCAAGGCGGTCATCTTTAAGTCGCCCTGCGTGGCGATCGTAAGACCGAATAAAAAATGCGCGGTGAACAGCGAAAAATGTATCGGCTGTCTGCGCTGCGTCAGGGAGCTCGGATGTCCGGCGCTGTCGGTAAAGGACGGCAGGGCGGTCATCGACAGCAACCTCTGCACCGGCTGCGGCCTGTGCGCCCGGGTATGTCCCGCGGACGCGATAGGAGGAGACCCGTCATGAACAGAGATATAATGATATGCGGCGTAGGCGGTCAGGGAACCGTCCTCGCCTCAAGGATAATCGCCGCGTCCGCCATGGACGAGGGCAACCCGGTACACTCTGCGGAGACCATCGGAATGGCTCAGCGCGGAGGTCCCGTCACCAGCCATGTAAGGATAGGCTCGGGCGCGTTCTCGCCGCTAATCCCGGCAGGCGGAGCCGATCTGCTCATAGCCTTCGAGCCCTCCGAGGCGGTCAGGAACCTGAAATATCTTAAAAAGGACGGCTTTGTGATAGTCAATTCCGTTCCCGTCAAGCCGACCTCGCTCGGCAGCTCCGAGGGGTACGACGGAAAGGCGGAGATCGCCTTCATCAAGTCGAAGCGCGACTGCCTTACAGTCGATTCCGAGGCGCTCTGCGCGCCCTTCGGCTCGTCAAAATTCTTCAATGTCGCGGTTCTGGGAGCAGCCGCCGCCACGGGCAAGCTCGGGCTGAGCGCCGATACGCTCCGCGCCGAGATCATAAAAACGGTTCCCGAGAGATTTTTGGAAAAAAATATGGCCGCGTTCGAGGCGGGCATGAAGATAGGAGAATAAACATGCAAATCAATGAAAAGCAAATAGCGCTCGTCAACGACCGCCTGCAGGCGATACTCAAGTCCGGCAATTATTTCGGAAAAATGTATGAGGAAATGGGTATCACCGAGGTCAGGAGCGCGGAGGATTTTAAAAGGCTGCCGTTTGTTGACAAGGCGGAGCTCCGCAACGCGTATCCGCTGGGCATACAGGCGGTTCCCGACGAGGAGGTCGTCCGTATCCATTCATCCTCGGGCACGACCGGCAAGCCCGTAATAATCCCCTACACCGCCAAGGACGTCGACGACTGGGCGACTATGTTTGCCAGGTGCTACGAGGTCGCCGGCATCACCCGAAACGACCGCATCCAGATCACCCCCGGCTACGGCCTTTGGACAGCCGGTATCGGCTTTCAGGCAGGCTGCGAAAAGCTCGGCGCCATGGCTGTCCCGATGGGACCCGGCAATACCGAAAAGCAGCTTCAAATGATGCAGGATCTCAAGTCCACCGTCATCTGCGCGACCTCAAGCTACGCTCTGCTGCTCGCCGAGGAGATCAACAAGCGCGGACTAAAGGATAAGATCTGCCTCAAAAAGGGCGTTATCGGCTCCGAGAGATGGAGCGATAAAAAGCGCGAGTATATCTCGAACGAGCTGGGCATCGAGCTGTATGACATCTACGGACTGACCGAGATCTACGGTCCCGGCATCGGCATAAACTGCGCCGATCAGACAGGCATGCACTACTGGGACGATTACATCTATATCGAGATCATCGACCCCGAAACGGGCGAGAATGTTCCCGACGGAGTCGAGGGCGAGATCGTTATCACAACGCTCGTCAAGCAGGGCGCTCCGCTGCTCCGCTTCCGCACCCACGATCTGTCGAGGATAATCCCCGGCGAATGTTCCTGCGGCAGCCGTTATCCGAGGCTCGACGTAATCAAGGGAAGATCGGACGATATGTTCAAGGTTCACGGCGTAAACATGTTCCCCAGTCAGTACGAGGAGCTGCTCGGCACGATCGACGGCGTTTCGAGCGAGTACAAGATCGACATCGCCCATGACGACGAGAAAAACCGCGACATTATCCTGCTTACGGTGGAGGCCGAGGGACGCGTCAGCTTTGACAAAACCGCCGTTACTATCCGTAACGCGGTAAAGTCGAAAATGAGCGTTACGCCCAAGGTGGTAGTGGTTTCGGTAGGAACGCTTCCGCGCTCGGAAAAAAAGACAAAGAGAGTCTTTGACCACAGAGAAGAGTAAAATCACAGCCTCCCGCGCCAAACGGAACGGGAGGCGTTTTGTCGGAGCCTATGCGCGAAAGGAGAGCAACAGGTGAAGGTTTTTGATTTTGACAACACGATCTACAGAGGGGAGAGCTCCGTGGATTTTTCGTTTTTTATGATTAGGCATAAAAAGAAGATACTCCTGTATATTCCGCGGATCCTGTTCAGCCTTGTCGGATATAAGCTCTGCCTGCTCAAAAAGGAAAAGCTCGAGTCGATCATCAACGGCTTTTTCGCCGGCTTAATCGACGGCACCGAATCCCACGAGCTCTTTGTAAAGCAGTTCTGGGAGACCCATGCCGACAGGCTGAACGAAAGCATGCTCGGGCTGATAGAGCCGGACGACGTAATAATCTCGGCGAGCCCGATAGTTTTGCTCGACGGCATACGCGATAAGCTGAACACCGGCAATATTCTCGGCACGGAGGTCGATTTTGAGCAGAAAAAGATAACGCGGTTCAATTTCGGAGACAATAAGGTCAGGCGCTACAGGGAGCTGTACGGAGACCGCGAGATAGACGCCTTTTACACCGATTCCTACAACGACAGGTTTTTGATGGAAATATCGAACGAGGTGTTCATAGTCAAAAAGGGAGTACCCGTAAAAAAGCACTGACCGCGGTTTATTAAAAAATTGCCGAACTATTGAAAGACGGTTCATTGTGTGATATTATAAAAGGAATTGTGAGCTTTGCCGATAAAGCGTATCAACAATTTCAGCGAGCCGCTTTATGTCAAGACATAGAATTTCAGTAAATGAGTAGGAGTAAGAGTATGAAACGCATAGCTGCAACAGTTTTATTTGTCATGATCGTTTGTCTGAGCGTGTTTTCCGCCTCCGCGGTGGATTACATGTGCAACGAGGAGACCGTATCGCAGGCGGTGTATCTGGAGAATCTCAGCGCCGACGCGGTCATTTACGAGAAGGCTGCCGATCAGCGGAGCTATCCAGCGTCCACCACAAAGATCATGACGTACATCATCACGGCGGAGAACGTCGCGGATTTGGATCAAACCGCCGTCACCATCCGTCAGGAGGTCATCGACGGACTTGACCCGGAAAGCACGGTGATGGGCTTGTCGTCGCATGTCGGCGAGCAGGTCTCCGTCAGGGATCTTTTGTACGGCCTTATGCTCCCGTCCGGCAACGACGCCGCGCTTGTGCTGGCGGATTATGTCGGCGACGGCATACCGGGATTCGTGTCGAAGATGAACGCAAAGGCAGCCGAGCTGGGCTGCGTTAACACCCACTTTGCGAATCCCCACGGGCTTTATGACCCCGAACACTATACTACCGCGCGCGATATGGCGCTGATCGCCAAGCACGCCATGACGATCCCGGGCTTTATGGACGTCTGCAATACGGTGTACTACACGCCGGACGGCTTTGACACCCTGCACAACACCAATTACATGCTCGATGAGGACGAAGATTATTACTACCCCTATACGAGGGGCATCAAGACCGGTTATCTGGACGAGGCGGGCAAGTGCCTTGTTACATCTTCCGATAAGGACGGCGATCAGTATCTTTGCATATGCTTCGGAGCGGCATATTCATACGAGGAAAACGTCAACTACGCCATGAAGGATACCGCGAGGCTCTATAACTGGGCGTATGAGAATCTGGGCGTTCAGACGCTCTACAGCCCCTCCGACAGCCTCGCTTCCGTTGATGTAAAGTATGTCCGCAACGGAAAAACGCTGAGCGCCGTGCCCGAGAAGGACATAACGGCGTTTCTTCCGAACCAATACGACAGAAGCCTGATACAGACCGAGATAAACTGCCCCGAGCAGGTCAAGGCGCCCGTCGCAAGGGGAGATGTGCTCGGAACGGTCAAAGTCCGCTATGATGACCTTGATCTAGGCGAGTTCAACCTTGTATCCCCCGAGGACGTCGTGCGCGACGTATCGCCTGTATGGGCGTTTGTCTCCGAGCATTTCGTGCTGTCCGTCAGCTTGTCGGCAGCGCTGCTCCTGATCATCCTTCTGGTGATCATTTTGATCGTCGTGCATGTCGTCCGCAAGCGCCGCAGGATGAATCAGCGTTACAGCGCGAACAACGGCCGCAGATACAGATAAAGATCCGACCGGTGAGCCGTTAAGGAACGCTGCGTTTGAGACCGTCGGTTTGTTTTGCTGACAAAATTTTCAAATCATAAAAAACGCATTTCTCCTAACACTACTAATGCGGCGATAAATCAAGAGGTTGAACCGCCGCTTAATATAGATAACAAGGAGAAAACAACGATGTCAAATTATAACAACAACCAGCTTAACGTACCCGAGGCAAGAGAAGCCATGAACCGCTTTAAGATGGAGTGCGCCAACGAGGTAGGCGTAAACCTCAAGCAGGGCTACAACGGCGACCTCACATCACGTCAGGCAGGCTCTGTCGGCGGACAGATGGTAAACATAATGTGCCACGTACGGCAAACAGAATTTATGCGGACTTGTTGGGAATCGAAGGGGCAGGTGGAGAGAGTAATTTATACATACGGATTGGCTGTTTAGTGAAAAAACAAAATAAAAGATGCTGTTTACTAACTTCGGAGCGGGATAAAAACCGCTCCATTTTATTTTGTATGATTGACAATTTAAAATAAATAATATATAATAGTGTAAAGAATGATAACTGACATATAATCAGGTGATAATATGAAGGACTATCGCAAGCTTTGTATTGAATTATTCGGCACAGATGACGAGACCGAGCTGCGCAAAATAGCCGGTCGTTTGCGTGGAGGCAGAAAGAAATCGCTGACAGAAAAAGATATTGATAACGCGATAAAAATGCAAGGCAGGGGAATGAGCACTAAAAAGATAGCGGAGCATTTCGGCGTCAGCAGGCAGACAATTTCAAAGTATTTGAACAAGCCCTTGACCGGCTCTTATGTTATGCGGTTGGATTTTATGTACAAGCAAAAGGTCTGTACGGAGATCTATGTCGATTTTGAAAACAAGCAAATCAAAATCATTAATCGCACAAACGACATTATGAAAAGAGCGTTTGGAGTGAAAGAGAACCCGACATGGGAGGATTTTGAGAGCTTTTTAGAGGAGCGCTGTTTTCCGAATTCACGCGCTTTGAAAAAGACGATTTTACAGCGAATCGGCGTTGAGAGCTATGACCCATTGCAGATTTTGGAACTGAACAAGGGCAGAACCGCTGAGGATAACCAGTATATCAATTTCACGAGAAAAAGGAGGTTGGCGTTTTGAAAACGATTGACTTAAATACAGTTTCATTGATTGATACCAAAGCTACCTCATCAAAGGGCAATCAACTCAAATGGATTGTGAGGAATAATTGGTACAAGGCTGACCGCATGGGCTATGAGGGGTTGTGCGAGGTTGTTGTTTCCAAGCTGCTCGAAAAATCCAATATCGGCAATTTTGTCAGCTATGAACCCATTCGCATTTTATTTGACGGCAGAGAGATGAACGGTTGCTATTCCAAAAACTTTCGTCAAAAAAACGAGAGCCTTGTCACGCTCGAACACCTCTCCAAACAGTGGTTGGCGAATTCCTTTGCGAAGGAACTAACACGCTATCCGGCTGTGAAAGATAAAATCCGACACACTGTTGATTTCGTTGAGAAAGTTACCAATTTGGAAAACGCCGGCGCTTATCTC
>CACXIV010000026.1 GCA_902767845.1 uncultured Ruminococcus sp.
TACTGCACTCAAACTATTGAACCGCCGTGTACGGAACCGTATGCACGGTGGTGTGAGAGGTCGGCTGCTCAACTAATGGGCAGCCTCCTACTCGATTTTTAATCGGGCTTTGAGGGAGGGGCTTCGCCGGGCTTGCCGTCCGGAGGAGTTCCGCCGTTCATGCCGCCGGGAGGATCCCCGGGTCCGTCTGACGTCGAAACGGTTATCTCCGCCGCCTCGCCCGAGGAAGCGGTGCCCTCGGTGTATTCGGTGCCGTTTACGTACAGCTTGTGGCCGTTGAGGTCGATCGAATCCGCGTCGCAGGTGAGCGAGCTGATGTATGAATCGCCGGTCAAAGTCCATGTCGAGCCGCTTTCGAGCTCAACATAAACCTCGCCCTGAGCGCCGTCGGAATTGATCGCGCCCGTAAACGCGGAGTTGCTTTTGAGGTAGAGGTTCAGCTTTGAAACGCTGTCCACTATCATATCTCCGTCGATCTTCTGGTTCGCCGCGTTCAGCGTGACCTGACCGCCGTTTGAGCCCTCGCTGCCCCAGCCTGCCGCCGCGGCTCTGAGGAATACGCCGTCGCCCTCGTTTGTGATCGAGGCGTTGTCAAGGGTGATCTCGGTCGCGGTGTTGTTCACAAAAAATACGTCGCAGTTCTTGTTTACAAGGCTGCCGCCGTTCATGGCAAAGGACGAGAGCCCCTGCGAGGCGTCGCCGGACATGGACTGGTATATCATGACCGCGTTGTATACGGTGGATTTATCGCTGTTTTTCTTGTTGTTGTCCGCGGTCAGGGAGACGTTGTTTAGGGTGACTGAGTTTTTGCCCTCGACAACTACGCCCTCGGAAGCCGTGGATACCAGCTCCGCGTTGCTGACGGTGATATCGGCGGTGGAGTAGATTACAGGCGAGCCGGTTCCGCTTGTGGAATAGCAGCCGCCGTCAACATTGACCGTGCCGCCTCCTCTGTCGGAGCGGATCGCGGCGGATGAATTGCCCGAGGTCTCTATCGTGAGGTTGCTCGCGTTCATGGTGCCACCGCCCGTGGTCATCAGTCCTCCAGAGCAGTTGCCCGAGGTGTTGATGTAGGAATCCGAGATATTTACGGTGGTGCCCTCGCCGTAGCTGAATACTCCGTTCGCGTGCTTTCCGTCGGACTTGACCACGATATTTTCAAGGTTCAGCGTCGCTTTGTTCGTCGCGAATACGGCGGCGTTCTCGCCGTAAAAGTCAGCCTCGTCGCCTTCGGAATCGCCTGTTTTGTTTACGAGCACGTTGCTGTATTCGGCGGTTTCTCCGTCGGCGGTGATCGCGTGTCCGCCGTCCTCGCTGTTGCTTATAGTTTCGTTTACCGTGATGTCGTTTTCCGTAAGCCGTTCAGAGCTTGCCTGCGCCGCCTGAGTCGTATCAACAGAGGACGATACGCTCTGCGATCCGGCGGCAGATGTCTCCGTCACCGACGACAGCCCGTTTCCGCAGCCGCTTATCATAACCGCGGCAGCCGCGGCGGTGATCACGGAAGCGATCATCAGCAGGTATTTTTCGGTTTTTGTTTTCATGATCCGTACCTCCTTTTTGATTTGTGTGTATTATAAGAGTAAAATGTTAAAAAAAGCTTAAAAATCCAAATTTTTATTTTACATTTTATAAAAAGTTATGTTATAATAGTTCTATATATATTTCGGAGCTGATGACATGGAATTTGCCAAAGCGAAAAAGGGAATAAAAAAGATATATATCGCGCAGATATTCGCGATAATCGCCTCGGTGCTCAGCGGCGGCGCGGCGGTGTTTATCAAGTTCTTCCTCAATTCATATACGGTCGACGATTCATCCGCGATGCTCGTGTTCGGATTCGCGGGATTTATATGCAGCTTTATTATGATACTCATGATGATATTCTGCATTTTTTTGGGACTTTTCGGGTATCTCCAGGCTGCCGGCGACGAGGAGCAGTTCAAAAAGGCTATGATCTGCACCGTTGTCAGCGGCGCGCTGACGATAATCGGCGCGGTGTTCAAGCTGCCCAACGGACTTATCTCAACCACGCTGACCTCCGCCGGCGTTATCTTTGAGTTGTTCATGATGGTGTTCGCGGTGAGCGGACTCATGAATATAGCCGAGAAATTCGACCGAACAGACATTGTCGAAAGCGGCGACAGGCTGCTAAAGGTGCTGACCGTTATCTACATAATCTCGGCTCTCAACACGCTTGTTATCAGGATATTCCAGCTTTCCGTACATTCGCAGACCGCGGCGTTCATAGTCGGCGCGGTAGACATGGTGCTCAGCGTGCTTCGGTGCGTAGTATTTATGGCGTATTTAAGAAAAATCAGCCGCGTGCTGAACGGGGAATGATTTATGAATCAGCTTGTTACTTCGATCTACAATAAAAAAGACTGGCTCGGCAAGCAGACGTGGATAGTTCCGCTCTGCTTTGGATTCTCGTGCTTTCTGACGGTGCTGTCGGTCGTGGCTTTGGCGGTCAGGGGCATTAAGGGACTTGAGCCCGAGTGGATGTTTTCGATCGGCGCGGATATAATCTGCATGGCGATCTGCACCATGCTCTGCTTCAGCGCCACTCTTAACCGCAAGGCGCGCAACGCCGACACCCATGTTTTTCTGACCATGCTGACCACAAACGCCGCCGCGCTGTTTCTCGATGAAATGTGCTGGATCGTTCAGGGGATCCCGGCGTTCAAGACCGTGAACCTGACCGTGAACGTGCTGTTTTATATGCTCGGCTCGGTTTTGATCTACCTGTTTTGGGAATACATACGCAGGGCGCTCAGGCTTTACGACAAGCCCATGAAGATAGCCGACACCTTTGTCACAGCCATGCTCTATCCGTCGCTGCTGCTCTGCCTTGTCAACTTTGTATATCCGCTGTTTTTTAAGGTCGGAGACGACGGCGTATATCAGCGCGCCGCGCATTGGGACGTAAGCCAGGTCTACCTGAGCATAACGCTGACGGTAGTTATAATAGCGATAATCTTCGCAAAGGCGTCGGCAAAGGATCGCCTCGTCGCGATCTCGTTCATAGCAATCCCGCTCGTGAATCAGATAATTACCGCAGGCTGCTTCGGCTTGTCAACTCAGTACGCCGCCATGCTCGTGTCGATCGTGCTTATCTGGGGCGTGCTCTTCGCCGAGCGTGAAAAGGCTCTCGCCTCGACCGAAATGGAGCTCGGGGTCGCGACTAAGATACAGTCGGCGATGCTGCCGAACACTTTTCCGTTCATGCCCGAGCGCCCCGAGTTTGATCTTTACGCCTCAATGACGCCGGCAAAGGAGGTCGGCGGAGATTTCTACGACTTTTTCATGGTGGACGACAACCGCCTCGCGCTCGTCATAGCGGACGTTTCGGGAAAGGGTATCCCGGCGGCGCTGTTCATGATGGCGTCTAAGATCCTGATAAAAAACAGCATAATGACCGGCAAAAGCCCCGGCGAGGTGCTTCGGGCGGTCAATAACCAGATCTGCGAAAACAACGAGGAGGAGATGTTCGTCACCGTATGGCTGGGCATACTCGACCTTGACGACGGAACTCTCATAAGCGCGAACGCCGGCCATGAATACCCGATCGTCAAAAGCCCATCGGGGGATTTTGAGCTTATAAAAACAAAGCACGGCTTTGTTGTGGGCGGCATGAAGGGCATGCGCTACAAGGAGCACGAGCTAAAGCTCGAGGCAGGCTCAAAGCTGTTCGTGTACACCGACGGCGTGCCCGAGGCGGAGAACGAATCCGAGGAGCAGTACGGATACGAAAGGTTCCTCGCTCTGCTCAATAAAAACAAGGACGCCGAACCCGAGGAGCTGCTCGGAGCGGTACGGGAGGACGTTGACAAATTCACGCGCGACCAGGATCAGTTCGATGATCTTACAATGCTTTGCGTCCGTTACAACGGGAGCGACAAGAACGAGCTCACGGTTGACGCGAAGATCGAAAAAATAGAGGCGATAACAAAATTCATAGAGGGCAGGCTCGAGGAGCACGACTGCCCGATAAAGGCTCAGACGCAGATCTCGATCGCGATCGACGAGCTTTTCGGCAATATCGCCAAATACGCCTATCCCGACGGAGAGGGCAAGGCGACGGTGCGCTTCGCTATTGAAAGGGATCCGCTCACGGCGGTGATATCTTTTTCCGACAGCGGAAAGCAGTTCAATCCTCTCGATCAGGGCGAGCCCGATACGTCGCTGTCGGCTAAGGAGAGAAAGATCGGCGGACTGGGGATATTCCTTGTGAAAAAGACGATGGATTCGGTCGGCTACGAATACAAAGACGGCAAAAATATAGTTACCATCAAAAAAACCATAGGGTAAGAAAGGCACATAAATAATGAAAAACAACGGTAAAATAATAAGCCGGCTGTTCAGAAAATCGGTGATAAGCATTATTGCCGCGGCGGTAGCCACAATGGTAGGAATCGTCATCGACGGTATCGTGATCGGCAGGTTCCTCGGAGCCGACAGCATGGCGGCATACGGGCTTGTTACGCCGATTATCAATTTGGCTACGGCGTTCAGCGGCATACTCGCCACGGGCGCGCAGGTCATCTGCGCTCAAAGGCTCGGCGCAGGCAAGGCGGATAAGGCTCGCAGGGCGTTTTCCATGTGCATGGTGATAACCGTGCTCGTATCGGTGATAATGGTCGCGGCGGTGCTGATATTCAGGGATCCGATCTCCATGCTGCTCGGCGCGCACGGAAAGTCGGCGCATTTGCTCGCTCCGACCTCGGATTACCTGTTGGGAATAGCGTTCTCGTTCCCCTGCGTACTGTTTTTGTTTGAGTTCAACTCGCTGATGAGGCTCGACGGCGACGCCAACAGGGTCATAGTAGCGGTGGCGGTAATGACCGCGCTCGACATAGCCGGCGACCTTGTGAACGCTCTGGTTATCCATGGCGGCATGCTCGGTATGGGACTGACCACCTCGATCAGCTATTTCACGGCGCTCGTGATAATGCTGCTGCACTTTACAAAAAAGGATATAATATTCAAATTCTCCCTAAAGGGTCTTAAAATAAAGGACTTGGGCGAGATCATCGCCACGGGCTCGTCGTCCGCGGTGGGTTCGGCTTCGTCCATGCTTCGCAACGCCGTGCTGAACCAGATAATGGTCGCTACGGTGCTTTCAAGCACTGCGGTGGCGGCGCTCGGAGTAGTCAACACGGTGTTCAACTTCACCTCGTCCACCATGCTCGGCGTTGCCATGACGACCGCCATGATCGCCGGAATGATACTCGGCGAACAGGACAGAACGGCGGCTGAGGCTCTTGTAAAGGTCACGGTCAGGGCAAGCCTGATCGTCGGAGCCGTACTGTCGGCGGCGCTGCTGATCTTCGCCGACTTTATCGCCGGGGCGTTCGGAGGCGCCGACGGCGCCGAAATGGTCGCTCTCGCTTCGCGCGGACTGCGTATTTACGCCGTGAGCGTAATCTTCTACGGCTTTAACGTGGCGTTCATCAACTACACTCAGGGCATGCGGCGCATGGGACTTTCAAATATAGTCTGCTTCCTCGTCAACTTTCCGTTCGTCGTTCTGCCGGCGCTCGCGCTGTTCGGCATACTCGACGCCGACGCGGTGTGGTGGGCGTTTATAATCGGAGAACTGCTCGGACTCACGCTCATTTTCATAATGGCAGGTGTCAAAAAACACGGCTTCCCGTTTGCGGCCAAGGACTTTTTGTTCCTAAAGGAGCCGTTCGGCGTTCCCGAGGAGGACACGCTTGATTTCACCGTCATGAGCTCCGGGGACGTTATCCCGGCTTCGACCGCGGTGGGGAATTTCTGCGCGGAAAAGGGCGCTGACGAAAAGGAGAGCATGATGCTTGCGCTGTTCGTGGAGGAGCTGAGCAACAATATCCTCCAATTCGGTTTTGCCGACGGAAAAAAACACAGCATAGACGTCCGCGTGATAAGGCGAAAGGACGGCTGGACAATGCGAATCCGCGACGACTGCAAAAAATTTGATCCGACCGAGTGGATAAAGCTTCACGATTCGGACGACCGAACAAAGAATATCGGCATCCGAATGGTCTGCGGTATGGCGAAGGACGTTTCGTACCTGAGCACACTCGAATTAAATAATATAAATATAAAAATATAAGGAGAGATAACTATGAACTTCAAAAAGAAAAAAGACGGAACCGAGCTAACAGTAGCGATTTCCGGCCGTATCGACACCGCTACCGCTCCCGAGGTGGAGGCTTATATCAGCCGTAACCTCGACGGTATCGACAACCTGATCCTCGATTTCAAAGAGGTCAACTATGTTTCATCAGCCGGTCTGCGCGTGCTTCTTTCGCTTCAAAAGAAAATGATGGCTGTCGGCGAAATGAAGCTTATCAGCGTGAACGAGTCCGTTTGCGACGTGTTTGAGGTGACAGGCTTCGACGAGATCCTCAAATACGAAAAAGGTGAATGATAATGGATATAATTAAGCTGCTTGAAAGTTATTCAAAGGAGAGCCCCAACGCCGCGGTGCTGTTTGACGAAATAAACACCAAGGGCGTGACCTATTCTCGCCTCGACGACCTTAGCGGACGCGTTTACGCGTATCTGTCCGGCATGGGCATAGGCAGGGAGGATTTTGTCCTGATAAACCTTCCGCGCGGTATCATGCCCGTTATCGCCATGATCGGCGTGTGGAAAACGGGAGCCGCGTGGGCGCTCGTTGAGGACACCTACGCGCCCGACCGAATTGACTTTATCCGCAGGGACTGCGGCTGCAAGGCGGAGCTTTCCGCCTCCAACTGGGACGAGGTGATGGCATTATCCCCCAAGAGCGGACATGCCGAAACAAACGAGCATGACGCCGCCTACGCGATCTACACATCCGGCACAACAGGCAATCCAAAGGGCGTTCTGCACGAGTACGGCAACCTCGGCAGGGCGATCGAATCCGTGCGCCTGAACGGCGAAAACCCCTTCAACGGCAAGGACAGGCTCGCGCTGCTGGCTCCGATGAACTTTGTCGCCTCGGTAATCGTTATCCTCGAGGCGCTCAGCATCCGCGGAGGAAAGATCTTCGTGGTCAGCTACGCCACCATCAAAAACCCCATGGCGCTAAAGATGTTCTTTATCGAAAAGCGCATATCCATAACCTTCCTTACACCCTCGTACGTCCGCATGCTCGGCAATCAGACCGGACCGTTTTTGAGGATGCTGTTCGTAGGCAGCGAGCCGGCGAACAATGTATACAACAAAAATCTTGAGCTGATAAATATTTACGCCGCCTCCGAAAGCGGCTTCGCCGTAGGCGTGTTCAGGATCGACAGATCTTACGAGACCTGTCCGATCGGCAAGCCGGAGCTCGATTGCAAGATCACCCTGATCAACGAGGAGGGCGAGGAGGCAAAGGACGGCGAGATCGGCGAGCTTTGCTTTGAAAACCCCTTCGTCCGCGGCTACATCAATCTCCCGGAGGAGACCGAAAAGGCGTTCGTAAACGGAATTTACCACACCGGCGACCTCGCGCGCGCGGATGAAAACGGCAACTACGTTCTGCTCGGACGCTCCGGCGATATGATAAAGATCAACGGCAACCGTATCGAGCCGGCGGAGATCGAGGCTTCCGTAAAGCAGGTGCTCGGCATAGACTGGGCGGCGGCGCGCGGCTTTGAGGAGAACGGAAAAAGCTACCTCTGCGCCTACTACACCGCCGACGTCGAGGTCGACGCGGACAAAATGCGCGAGGAGCTCTCAAAGCGCCTGCCGTACTACATGATCCCGGCGTACTATATCAAGATCGACAAGGTGCCCCTGAAGGCCAACGGCAAAATGGACAGAAAGGCTCTGCCAAAGCCCGACGCCTCTGACTTCAAGACCGACTACGCTCCGCCTGAAAACGAGATCCAGCAAAAGCTCTGCGACGCCATGGCAAGGGTGCTCAAGCTCGAGCAGTTCGGCATCAACGACGATTTCTACGAGCTTGGCGGCGACTCGCTCGGCTCGATCAAGGTCATTACCGAGAGCGGTCTGCCCGGACTTAACGCCAGCGAGATCTTCCGCGGAAGGACTCCCAAAAAGATCGCGGCGCTCTATGAGGAAAACCACGCCGACGACGACGGCGAATCGCCCGAGGTCAAGAACGCGCGCGCCATGAAATCCGATCATCCGCTGACGGTCGAGCAGCTCTACATGGTCGATTACCAGCTCTACACGCCAAAATCGACGATGTACAACCTGTTCACGATGATGAAGGTCGACAAGGATATGTTCGATATGCAGAAGATGGCGGACGCCATGCGCACCGCTATCCGTAACCATTCCGCTCTGCTGACGACCTTCCACTTCAACGACGAAGGCGGTATCGTCCAGCGCTTCACCCCGGAGGTGCTGCAGGATATCCACGTCGAAAAGATCAGCGAGTTCGAGTTCAACAATATAAAGGACACCCTTGTTCAGCCGTTCAAGATAATCGGAGGCTGTCTGCACCGCTGCCGCGTCTTTGAGACCGAGAAAAACGGCTACATCTTCTTCGACGTTCACCACACCCTGTTCGACGGAACCTCGCTAAAGGTGTTCATGCAGAACGTCGGCAAGGCGTATATGGGCATGCAGCCCGACCCCGACCTTTATTACCTCATCCTCCAAAACCGCGAGGACGAGATGAAAACCGATTTTTACGAGGAGAGCAAGCGCTACTTTGAGGAGCGCTTCGAGGGCGCCGAGTGGTCATGCTATCCCAAGACCGACCACGAGTCGCGTCAAAACGAGATGGGCGAGCTGTTCGCGCCGATCGGTATCGAGCAGCCCCAGATGAAGGCGATGGAGCGCCATTACCGTATCAGCCGCAACGAATTTTTCATCTCGGTAGCGGCTCTGGCGATCTCTATCTACAATAAAGAGAATAACATCAAGCTTTCGTGGATATACAACGGCAGGGAGGACATGCTCGCCATGAACTCCGTCGGACTGTTGTTCCGCGACCTTCCCGTAGGCATTCGCCTTAAAGACGAAATGACCCTGCGCGAGCTGTTCGCGGACGTTCACGAGCAGGTGCAAAAGGGCATAGAGCATAGCTGCTATCCGTATGTCGATATCCACAATCAGGTCGGCAGCAGCGAGGCGGCGTACCTGCTTTATCAGCAGGATATCCGCGACATGGACGGACTCGGCGGCATGAATGTTGAGACCGTAGATATCCGCCAGAACCAGGCGGCGTCGCAGACCGTACTCGATATGGAGGTGCTCGACGGCGCCGACGGACTGATCCTGATGATAGACTACACCGCCAGCCTGTATGACGACGAGAGCATGGATAAGTTCAAGGATATCTTTGTTCAGGTGGCGCAGGGACTGGTAACTCACAATTCGCAGACCGACGTCACCGTCGGCGAGCTCCGCAAAAAATACAGCAGCAAAAGCACCTTCTTTGACATCGTCAGGGGTGTGTTCAGGAGAAAGAAATGACAGAGGCTTCAAACAGCGCTATCCGCGCCGGCTACGGACAAAACATGATCATCACCGGTGAATACGATCCCGGGCTGTCGGCAAAATGCGCAAACGGCACCTTTGTGGCAAAAAGGTTCGGCGATATAGCCGAATACCGCGGAGTGCCGTTCGCGAAGCCCCCCGTCGGGGAGCTGAGGTGGAAGGCGCCCGTGCCTCCGGACGACAGCGATACCGTGCGCGAGGCGTTCTACAACGGCAAAACTCCCATGCAGACCGAGTGGCCGACCGAGCAGGCGTCGTTTTACCCTCAGGGAGAGGATTGCCTGTACCTTAACGTGTGGAAAAACCTCGGAGACGATACCGAAAAAAAGCCCGTTATGGTGTTCTTCCACGGAGGCTCATACGGCTGGGGAGGCACCGCCGACCCCATGTACGACGGAAAAAACTTCGTTAAAAAGCAGTCCGACATCATACTTGTCACCGCGGGCTACCGCGTAGGGCTGATGGGCTTTGTCGATTTGTCATATTTTGAGGGCGGCGAGCTTTATCCCGACGCGCCCAACCTCGGGCTGTTAGACCAGATCGAAGCCCTGCGCTGGGTAAAAAGGAACATCTCGTCCTTCGGCGGCGATCCCGACAACGTCACTATCTTCGGCGAGTCGGCAGGAGGCGGCAGCGTTTCCCTGCTGCCGGTGATCCCGAGGGCGAAGGGGCTGTTCAGGCGGGTTATAGCCGAGAGCGGCTCGGTCGCGCTGACCTTTTCAAAGGAAGAATGCCGCGAGTTTTCGAGGCGGCTCATGCGCGAGAGCAAGGCCGGTTCCATGCAGGAGCTGATAGCGCTCTCCGAGGACGAGCTTAGAAAAATCAACGAAAAGCTCAACCAGTACAACAATTTCCCGATGCGCGACGGCAGGCTTATCCCTCTCGATCCGTACCTCCCGTACAAGGTAGGCTACACAAAGGACGTCGATATCCTGATCGGCACTAACGCCGAGGAAATGAACTACTGGATCGGCGAGATCGGCGGACTGATACCGTTCAGGTTCAGCATCCCCGTAAAATTTGAAAACGACATGAAGCTCCTTCCGCCTTCGGACAGGAAGCGCGTAAAGCGGTTTACGGATTCTTTCAAGGGTCACAGCATGTGGCGTATGGCGCGGTTTTACGACGAGATGATGTTCCGCCTTCCGGCTGTCTGTCAGGCGGAATCGCACGATAAAAACGGCGGCAGGGCGTATATGTACTACTGGACGGTTGAATCCGCGCTGCCGCTGCGCAAGGCTTGCCACGCGGTAGAGCTCGCGTATGTGTTCGGCAATCTTGACGAGACCATCTACACCGGCGAGCCGGCTGACGAGGCGCTGTCGGATACCGTAATGCAAATGTGGACGAACTTCGCGCGCACCGGCGACCCCTCGGCAAACGGCGTTGAGTGGGAGCGCTACAGCGCCGATACCCGCGCCACCATGGTGTTCTCTGCCGAACCGCACACGGAGTACGACGTTTTGAGCGAGCGCAGAAAGCTCCTTATGCCTCTGCTCAGCCACATGATAAACCCCTCCTACGCGACTCTCGATTACAACGTTCCCTTTGTAAGAAAGACCATCGCCCTTGGACTGGCAGCGGCGGCAGGTATCGCCGGAGCGACCCTGCTGACCGTATTCGCGCTCAAAAAAAGCGGCAAAAAAAGGGGATAGTCCGATCATTTGATACGGTTCGCGCCTTGCAAAGCTCCCGATAATATGGTATAATCACCACAGATCATTCAAGAGGTGGATCATGACTACGTTAACAAAGGACGCGATCAAAAAATCTTTTATGAAGCTGCTTAATCAGAAGCCGATAAACAAGATAACCGTCAAGGAGATCGTCGAGGACTGCGGCATCAACCGTAATTCTTTCTACTATCATTTTGACGATATCCCGTCGCTGATGGAGGAGATATTCAACGACCAGGTCGACGAGTTCGTCGGCAGGGATATCAAGTCGGAGAATATCTACGACAATTTGATGGACGCGATCAGGTTCTCGCTTGAAAACCGCACGGCTATGCTGCACATCTTCAATTCGCCCAACCGTCAGCTTTTCGACCACTACATCAACCGGGTCGCGAACCGCACGGTAACGCGGTTTTTCTACAAAATGACCGATGAGGCGGAAAAGATCAGCGAGGACGACAAGGAAGCGCTCGTAATGTACTACACAAGCCTGCTGATAGGTTTTGTGTTCGAGTGGATCTCGGCAGGGATGAATTACGATCCCGCGGAAAAGGTCGGGAGGATATGCGAGCTGTTCGAGGGAACCACCGAGCTCGCGCTCGGCAGGTGCTCAAGAATAAAAGAATGACAACAAAGGCTTTGACCGGAGCGATCCGGTCAGGGCTTTTTTCTTTGGACAAAAAAACGCTTTTGCCTAAAAAATCGGCACATGACCAACACTGTCTGTTTATAAAAAACGGTTTATGAATACAATAAATAACTGGAAAAACACACAGGGAGTGATCAGGCAGATGAAATTCGGAAAAGCGGTCGTAAAGTGCCGCGTTGTCATCCTGATACTGTCGCTGGCTCTGCTGGTGCCGTCGGTACTCGGAATGATATTCACGCGCGTCAATTACGATATGCTGAATTACCTTCCACAGGATCTCGACACGGTAAAGGGTCAGCGGTACATGCTGGAGGACTTCAACAAGGGCGCGTTCTCGTTTTTGATCTTTGAGAACGCCGACGACAAAATGATGAAGGAAGCTTCGGAAAAGATCAAAGAGGTCGACCACGTCGCTACGGTTTTGAATTTCAGCGACATAGCCGACGGAGCGATCCCAAAGGAGCTCTTGCCGGATAAGATATACGACGCGTTCAATTCGGGCGACGAATCGCTGATGGCGGTGTTCTTCGACACCTCAAGCTCGTCCGACGAGACCATGAACGCCATCGCGCAAATCAGAACGATCTGCGGCGAGGAATGTCTTGTATCGGGCATTTCGGCGATGGTCACCGACCTGCGCGACCTATGCGAGCGCGAGGAAGCGATCTACGTAGCTATCGCGGTATTGCTCGCCGTTGCCGCCATGATGCTGTTCATGGACAACTGGATAATCCCGTTCGTATTTCTTGCGAGCATTGGTATGTCGATACTGATTAACCTCGGCTCAAACATCTTTTTGGGCGAGATATCATACATCACAAAGGCGCTCTCGGCGGTGCTGCAGCTTGCGGTAACAATGGACTACTCGATCTTTTTGTGGAGCAGCTACAACGAGCAAAAGCAGAAGTACACCGACAACAAAGAGGCGATGGCAAAGGCGATACAGGAGACCGTCACCTCGGTGATCGGCAGCTCCGTCACCACCGTAGCCGGATTTATCGCGCTCTGCTTCATGACCTTCACCCTCGGCAGGGATCTGGGAATAGTAATGGCAAAGGGCGTGATTCTCGGCGTGCTCGGATGCGTCACGATCCTGCCGTCGTTTATCCTTGTGCTCGACAAACCGCTTACCAAGGCCATGCACAGATCATTGATCCCCAAGACGAAAAAGCTTGCCTCGGGGCTCGTAAAGATATTCCCGGTATTCCTGATACTGTTCGCCTCGCTCGCTTTTCCGGCGTACTACGGCTACAGCAGCGCTAACAACGAGGTCTACTACGACATCTCAAGGAGCCTGCCCAAGGACATGGCTAACGTCGTCGCGAACACCAAGCTCAAGGAGGAGTTCGGCATGAGCAACACCCATATGGTGCTCGTCAACTCAAACCTCAGCCAAAAGGAAGTCCGCGAGATGTCCGAAAAATTCGAGCAGGCGGACGGAATAAAATTCGCGCTCGGACTCGACAGCGTAGTCGGAAGCATGATCCCCGAGGAAATGCTGCCGGATTCGGTAAAGGAGATCTTCAAAAGCGACCGCTGGCAAATGGTGATCCTCAGCTCGGAATACGCCACCGCGACTCCCGAGATGAAGGAGCAGGTAAAAGAGCTCAACAAGATAATCAAGCAGTACGATCAAAACGGTCTGCTCGTCGGCGAGGCGGCGTGCACGAACGACCTTATCAACATCACCTCGGTGGACTTCGCCACGGTGAACATCATCTCGATCGCCGCCATATTCGTGATAATAATGATAGTGGAAAAGAGCCTGACGCTGCCGCTCATCCTCGTGTCGGTGATCGAGCTCGCGATATTCATCAACCTCGGTCTGCCTCACTACATGGGCGAATCGCTGCCTTTTATCGCGCCTATCTGCATAAGCACGATCCAGCTCGGCGCCACGGTCGATTACGCCATACTAATGACCACGCGCTACAAGCGCGAGAGGCACCTCGGCAACGATAAAAAAACGTCGGTTATCACCGCGCTCGAGACCTCGATCCCGTCGATCGTGGTATCGGCGATGGGACTCTTCGCGGCTACGGTCGGCGTGGCGATCTATTCGGACGTCGACATGATCGGCTCGCTGTGCGCGCTGATGGCAAGGGGAGCGATAATCAGCATGTTCTGCGTCATCCTCTTCCTGCCGGCAATGTTTATGCTGTTCGACAGGGTGATCGGAGCTACCACCATCGGCTTCAAGCCCAAAAAATCAATTGATTAACGGAGGCAGTTATGAAGATAAATAAATATATCCCCAAAGTATTGTCAGCGGCCATGAGCCTTATGATCCTCTGCGGAGGAGTCGGAACCGCCGCGTTCGCCGCGGGAGCGGAAAGCACCGGAGCCTCGCCGACCGCTCAGACGGCACAAACGGCTCAGACCGATAATACGGCTTCGGGCAGCGAAAAAAGCTCAAAGACCGACCGCTATAACAAAGAGGAGACCGTGTACGTCATCGCCGACGCCAACGGCAATCCCGACAAGGTGATCGTCAGCAACTGGATACAGAATACGGAGAAGGCGGCAAAGCTCACCGATAAAACGAACCTGAAGGATATCGAGGTGCTCAAGGGAGACGTCAAATACACTATCGACGAGAACAACACCTGCGAATGGGACGCCAACGGCGGCGATATCTATTACAAGGGCACCGGCTCAACCAACCTGCCCGTCGGCGTAAACATCTCGTATGAGCTGGACGGCAAGCCGATCGGCGCCAAGGAGCTTGCCGGCAAGAGCGGAAAGCTCAAAATCAGGCTGAGCTACACAAACCGTCAGTTCAGCACCGAAAAGATAAACGGCAAGGAAGAAAAGATATACGTGCCCTTCGTTATGCTCACCGGAATGATGCTCGATAACGACAAGGCGGACAACATCACGGTCTCAAACGGCAAGGTGGTAAACGACGGAACCCGAACCTTTGTGGTCGGCTTCGCCCTTCCCGGAATGCAGGAGACTTTGCAGCTTAAAAACGACGAGCTCAGCATCCCCTCCGAGGTGGAGATCACCGCGGACGTAAAAGACTTTGAGCTTGCGACTACCCTCACCGTCGCCGCCAACGATATGTTCGGCGACATAGATACCGAAAAGCTCGACAGCAAGTCAAAGGAGCTCAGCTCAAAGCTCGACGAGCTCGTTTCCGCTACCGACAAGCTGCTCGACGGCTCGTCAAAGCTCTACACCGGACTCAGCACCCTGCTCAATAAATCGGGCGAGCTGATCGACGGCGTGAACAAGCTTTACGACGGCTCAAAGCAGATCAAGGACGGCACCGCGACGCTCAGGGACGGCTCGCAAAAGCTGAGCGAGGGAGCGGTCAGGCTCGACAGCGGCGTCGGAGATCTCAAGAGCGGAGCGGATAAGCTCAACAGCGGAGCCTATACCCTCGCAGGCGGAACGGCTCAGCTCGACATCGGAGCAGGCTCGCTCTCCGCCGGAGCCTCACAGCTCGACAACGGAGTGGCTCAGCTCCAGGGATATATCGCCGCTCTTTCGGGCGGACTGAGCACTATCTCCGCGAACAGCAGCCTTCTAAAGGACGGCGCGGCTCAGGTGTTTGATGTGTTCCTCTCAACGGCGAACAGCCAGATCGCGGCGGCGGGACTTTCCGCGCCCGCGCTGACCAAAGATAACTACGGCGCCGTGCTCGCGCAGCTTATCGGCTCGCTCAGCGACGAAAACGCAAAGGCGCTCGCCGAGCAAACCGCGCTCGACACCGTGACCGCCACGGTCGAGAGCCAGCGCGAACTTATCCGTCAGGGCGTTGAGAACGCAGTCAGAAAGCAGGTCACCGAGGGCGTGCTGGCGGCGGCAGGCTACTCAATGTCCGCAGAGGATTACGACGCTTCCGTAGCCGCCGGACTGATACCCGACGACGTTCAGGCTCAGGTAAGCTCCGCGGTCGGCGCTCAGATGACCGCTGCGCAGGGCACGATCGACGCCAATACCGAGGCTCAGATACAGAGCATAATCGAAGAAAACATGAACTCCGAGCAGGTTCAGTCGCAGATCGCTCAGGGCGTGCAGAAGGCGGCGGCAGGCAGAGCCTCGCTCGAGGCGCTGCAGCAGCAGCTCGACAGCTACAACACCTTCTACAACGGCATACTGAGCTATACCGCCGGCGTGGATCAGGCGAGCGGCGGCGCTAAGGAGATCCTCGGCGGAACCTACGACCTCAAGACCGGCTCCGGCGACCTTGCGAACGGAGCTTCTCAGCTCAAGGGCGGAGCTTCTCAGCTCAAGGGCGGAGCGAATCAGCTTTCAAACGGAACGGCTCAGCTTAAAAACGGCGCTTCAAAGCTAAAGGAAGGCTCTGGCGAGCTGGCAAGCGGAGCTAAGCAGCTCAGCGGCGGCGCTTCGGCGCTCGACGACGGAATGGGCGAGCTGTTCGGCGGCGTTAAAAAGCTCAAGGACAGCAGTCCGGCGCTGATCGACGGTATAAAACAGCTTACCGACGGCTCAATGCAGCTCAGCGACGGAATGAAGCAGTTTAAGACCGAGGGCGTCGACAAGCTCAAAAAGGCTGCCGACGGAGATATTAAGAGCCTTGTGGAGCGTATCAAGGCAATCTCTAAGGTCGCCAAGGGCTACAAGAGCTACAGCGGTATCTCGGACGGCGCCGACGGCAAGGTCGACTTCATCTTCAAGACAGAAGGAATTGAAAAGGAATAAAACCGAATTGCCTCCCGACAGCTTTGCCGGGAGGTTTTTTGCGCGCGTACCGCCGTTTTCCCTTGACAAGCCACAGGATATTATCTATAATAATACTAATGAATATTTGCTGAAACACGGCGACTACGGAGGCGGCTTATGAGACTGGACGGATTTGGATTATTTGTAACGGATATGGGCAAAATGATACGCTTTTACCGCGATATCCTCGGGTTTGAGATCAGGGAGGACGAGGATACCAAAAACGTGTATCTGATCAAGGACGGAACGCTGTTCATGCTCTACGGCAGGAACGATTTTGAGAAGATGACGCGCCGCAGATACAACTATATCAGAGGTCTGAACGGCCATTTTGAGCTTGCACTGTATGTCGATACCTTCGCCGAGGTCGACGAGGCGTTCAGCCGCGCGGTCGAAAGCGGAGCGATCCCCGTAATGGAGCCTGCTACCGAGCCGTGGGGACAGCGCACCTGCTATATAGCCGATCCCGAGGGCAATCTTATTGAGATCGGCTCGTGGGACAAGCCTTACGAGGAAAAGGATAAATAAATATCAAAGTCAAAAAGTGCCGTCGGGTCAGCGCCCGGCGGCATTTTAATATTTTCGGCAATATTATCAATACTAAAACCGGGAGGAATGATTATGATAAAAAGAATCGGCTCGGGAACACTCGAGTTTACGGATCCGCCGAAAATAGTAAGCTACGCTTCCGTTGTCGGCAAAAAAGAGGGAGAAGGACCCTTGGGGGGATCGTTCGACAAGATCATTTACGACAGCTACGACGGACTCGATACCTACGAGGACGCCGAGAGCAGTCTGCAAACCGAGGCGATGTCGCTCGCCTTGCAAAAGGGCGGCCTGAAAAAAACGGATATCGGCGTGGTCTTCGCCGGCGACCTGCTCAACCAGTGCGTTGGCTCGAGCTTCGGACTCAAGGAATACAACATTCCGTATCTCGGCCAGTACGGCGCGTGCTCGACAATGGCTCAGTGCCTTATCGCGGCGTCGGTGTTCGTGTCGTCCGGAGCGGCTGACAAAGCCGCATGCTCAACGTCATCTCACTTTTGCTCGGCGGAGCGGCAGTACCGCTTTCCGCTTGAATACGGCTCGGTAAGGACCCCCACCGCCCAGTGGACGGTTACGGGCGCAGGCTGCTGCATACTCGGCAGCGGCGGCGGAAGCGTCGGAATAAAGCGCGCGACGGTCGGCAGGATAATCGACCTCGGCGTAACCGACGCCAATAACATGGGCGCCGCCATGGCACCTGCGATGTGTATAATAGAACCATAGGGCAAGGAAAACCCCCTATGGCAGGCATCTGCATTTTCACAAATACACATCAAAGGAGCTGATAGAATGTTTGAATCAAAAGAAGCGGTATTGGAGGCGGTATACGGAAAAT
>CACXIV010000027.1 GCA_902767845.1 uncultured Ruminococcus sp.
AAAATCCGGGAGATCAACGAGAAGGTAAATGCAGATTTGGGAAACAACTGATAAACTGTTTAGCCGCCAAGTGGGATGATTCCTGCTTGGCGGCGTTTTTTATTGCCTTATTTTCAGATTTGTGGTAGAATTATTTTGATAGGAAAACCGGAACAGATCTTTATATGCTGATTGGAGTTTAATATGATAAATCAACTTCCCGTTTGGGAGAAACTCGCAAAAGTTATCATTTGGAACCAAATCGAAGAATTGAAAGGTAAAACAATGCTTGATTTTGGAAGCGGGACAGGTATTACAGCCGATCATTTCGCCGCCGACAATCAAGTAACTGCGATTGAGCCTTCAAAGGATATGCTTGATAATCAGGTTAATGCAAATTGTTATCAGCAAATTGTCGGCAGTACAGAAAAATTAAAAAAACTGCCGAGCAATTCATTTGATTATATTCTCTGCCATAAATACGTTAATGACCGAGAAATAATTGTCGGTGAGTTTTATCGGTTGCTAAAGCCAAGTGGTAAGCTGTCAATCGTTAAGCACAACCGCAACGGCAGAGTTATGCAGATGATTGTCTTGCTCAACAACTTTGATGAAGCGAACAATCTCCTTGACGGGCACAACAGCAACGCACAGCAGTTCGGCACAATCGACTACTACGATGACAAAGATATTATAGAATGGTGCGACGGTTTTACCTTGCAAGAAACCTATGGTTTGAGAACCTTCTGGGATTTACAACAAAATCAGGAGATTCAAAAGGACGAGGATTGGCAGAAAAAGATGATGGATATTGAAATGAAAGTTTCACAAAATCCAGATTTTCAGAAAATAGCTTTCTTCCATCATTTGATATTTGAAAAGCGAGTTAACGAGAACCTGTAACGCTCAGACTTGCAACCTAATGTAATTACATTAATCATTAAGTTGTGATCATTTGAAGGCGCATAAACAGTACCTTTTTAAGCCTAAAAACGTGACACTATTTCGATTAGTTGCTTGGTTCATAAAACATAATTATTTTACCGCTTTAAAGTGTTGATTTTAAAGGACGGCTATGCTATAATAAACCAAAAGCGATCAGAAATAAAACAAGCTATGACTGATAGCAAATGACTGATAGCTTTTTGATAGCACAAGCAGTGATAACTAAACAAAAATGTGTAATTGAAACCATATTTTCCCACGAGAAGCAACATTTATTAAACGAAGTTGTTTAATGATTGCTTTGCACTTAAGAATGGGAGTAATAAATCAACATATTATATGATAACAGCCCGCTGTTGGTGTTCTATTCCTACAGCGGGCTGAACTTTCTTATGTCGGAAAACGCCTGTTTTACCGGCTTTGTGTTGCCGTTGTCGATATCGTCAACACCTTTTTGTAACTCAAAGTCGATTTCCTGTTCGGTAGGTTGATTAAAATTCAGGGGTGACAATCGGCGTTCCCTGTGCTATAATAGCTATGTTGACTCATAAAAGGCTGGGAGTGCTTATGGCAGGTATGATAAAAAGAAGAAAACGCCTAACATCATTTCAGATAATTCTGCTCGGATTTGTAGGCGTGATTATTTTGGGCGCGCTTATTCTTATGCTGCCCGTTTCCGCAAAAAACGGCTCGTTCACGCCGTTTAATCAAACTCTTTTCACCGCGACCTCGGCGGTATGCGTTACAGGTCTTATCGTTCAGGATACCGCAACCTACTGGTCTGAATTTGGGCAGGTCGTAATACTTCTGCTAATCCAGATCGGCGGCCTGGGCGTTATCACAATGGCGGCGCTTTTCGCGCTGCTTTCGGGCAAGAAGATAACCTTCGGTCAGCGAAGCACGATCCAAAACGCGATCTCCGCGCCGAATGTCGGCGGTATCGTCAAAATGGTCAGCTTCGTTGTAAAGGGAACGGCGATCATCGAGCTGTTAGGCGCAGTCGCCATGATGCCCATGTTTATTCACGACTACGGGCTTAGGGGGATATGGATGGCGTTTTTCCATTCGATCTCCGCGTTCTGCAACGCCGGTTTTGACCTCATGGGCAAACCGGACGACAAGTTCGCTTCGCTGACCTCATATTCGGCGAATCCGCTTATCAACGTCGTAATAATGGTTTTGATAATAGTCGGCGGTATCGGCTTCCTCGTTTGGAAGGACGTGATCGAGCACAAGTTCCGCTTCAAGCTTTACCGCTTGCAGAACAAGGTCGTTATCATCACCTCAGCGATTCTCATTATCGCTCCGGCTGTGCTTTTCTTTCTTCGCGATTTTGCCGGTCTGCCTCTCGGCGAGAGGATATTCGGATCGCTTTTCCAGTCCGTTACAACAAGAACGGCGGGCTTCAACACCCTTGACCTCAACTCCATGACAAGGATCGGCAAGGCGGTGTTTATCGCGCTTATGCTCATAGGCGGATCCCCGGGTTCGACCGCGGGCGGTATGAAAACCACAACTATAGCCGTTCTGTTTATCAACGCGGTAGCCTGTTTCAAAAGGAAAGAGGACGCGGAGTGCTTTGGCAGAAGGATAGAATCCGGCGTTATTAAAACCGCTTCCACCGTGTTTATTATGTATATCACGCTCTGCTTTGTCGGCGCTGCGGTCATCAGCGCGGTCGAGAATATTTCGTTCGGAATGTGCCTGTTTGAGACCGCGTCGGCAGTCGGCACCGTCGGACTTACCCTCGGAATAACCCCAAAGCTCGGCATGCTCTCGCAGATGATACTTATTGTTTTGATGTTCCTCGGCAGAGTCGGCGGACTTACCGTGATCTACGCGGCGATATCAAAAGCTTCAAAGAAGATATCCAAGTTACCTCAGGAAAAAATTACAGTAGGATAAAGGAGAACCAACATGAAATCTGTCTTATTGATCGGACTCGGAAGATTCGGAAAACATATAGCCATCCAGCTAAACAAACTCGGTCACGAGGTGCTGGGTATCGACCATGACGAGGAAAAGGTGAACGAAGCTATGGATATCGTCACCGACGCTCAGATCGGCGACAGCACCAACGAGGCGTTCCTCCGCTCGCTCGGCGTAGGAAATTTCGATATTTGCTTCGTTACCATCAGCAACGATTTTCAGAGTTCACTGGAGACCACATATCTGTTGAAGGAGCTCGGAGCGAGCTTTGTTGTAGCCCGCGCGGAGCGCGACGGACAGGAGAGGTTTTTGCTCAGGAACGGCGCCGATAAGGTGGTTTATCCCGAAAAACAGGTAGCCAACTGGGCGGCGATCCGCTACAGCTCAGACCATATCCTCGATTATATCGAGCTCGACAGCAAACATTCGCTTTACGAGGTGTCAATTCCCGAGGGCTGGATCGGTAAAAGCATCATTCAGCTTGACGTAAGAAGGAAGTATAACCTTACGATAATCGGCATCAAGCGCGACGAGGAAATGGACTTCATGGTCAAGCCCGAAACCATACTCACAAAGGACACCACGCTTCTTGTGCTCGGCGAGTACAAGGCGCTGCAAAAGTGCTTCAAAACTTGATTATCAAATGCGTTGTATTTAAATACAGCGCATTTTTTATCGCCGATAATTTGCGAATAATTCGCAAATCTATTGACAAGGATACCTTACGGTGATATAATAATTTGCGAATGAATCGCAAATTGGAGGACGGTATATGCCAAAGTATATGACAAAGCAGCGCAAGATACTGCTCGAATATCTCGAGCGGCATGCCGACGAGGAGCTTTCCGCGAGAAAGATCGAGGCTGAGCTTTCCGGCGGCGGAGTAAGCATAAGCGCGGTTTACCGGAACCTGTCCGACCTCGAAAAAGAGGGGAAGGTCAGAAGGGTCAGCAAGAGCGGCAGCAGAGAGGTCTTTTACCTGTACACAGACGCTCACGAGTGTCGCGAGAGCCTGCACCTGTCCTGTAAAAAGTGCGGAAAAACATATCATATGGATTCGCGCTGCGCGGAGATGCTCATAAACTCACTCGCGCAAAACGACGATTTCACAATAGACAAGTCCGACACGGTGCTTTACGGCGTGTGCAGGGACTGCAAGAACGGAGAGTAATATGAAAAAGATAGTTTCACTTATTTTGGCACTGATCGTTTCGGTCGCTTTTTTCGCGGGCTGTTCAAACGCTCCCAAACAGGACAACGGAAAATTCAGCGTTGTCACCACCATTTTCCCCGAGTACGACTGGGTGAGTAACATCACCTCGGGAGCCGGGGACGTAGAGCTGACGCTTTTGCTTGACAACGGAGCCGATCTTCACAGCTATCAGCCTACAGCAGATGATATTATTAAGATATCAAACTGCGACATGTTTATCTATGTCGGCGGCGAGTCCGATAAATGGGTCGACGACGCGCTCAAGGGAGCGGTAAACAAGGACATGGTCGTTGTTAATCTTCTCGATCTGCTCGGCTCAAAGGTCAAGCAGGAAGAGACCGTAGAGGGCATGCAGGCCGAGGAAGAAGAGGGAGAAGGAGAGGACGAAGCGGAGTACGACGAGCATGTATGGCTCTCGCTCAAAAACGCAGCCTCACTTTGCGGACAGATCTCCGACAAGCTCTGTGAGGCGGATCCCGAGAATAAGGATCTTTTCAGCAAGAACACCGAGGATTACCTCAAAAAGCTGAACGAGCTTGACGCGAAATATTCCTCGGTAAGGGAGGACGCTAAGTACACCACTCTGCTCTTTGCGGATCGCTTCCCGTTCAGGTATCTTACCGATGATTATAAACTCAATTACTACGCCGCGTTTACCGGCTGTTCCGCGGAATCCGAGGCGAGCTTTGAGACCGTTGCCTTTCTCGCGAAAAAGCTTAGCGAGCTAAAGCTCCCGGCGGTAATGACGATAGATGAATCTGACAAAAAGATCGCCAAAACAGTAGTCGAGACCTCTGATCAAAAGGATACGCCTATCCTCGAGATGAACTCGATGCAGTCGGTCACGGAAAAGGACGTCTTGGACGGCGCGACCTACCTCGGCATTATGGAGAGCAATCTTGAAGTATTAACAAAGGCGATTAAGGAGTAAGCTATGGCGCAGTTAAGCTGTCAAAACCTAACCCTCGGATACGAGGGCAAGGAGATATTGAGCGGATTGAGCTTTGAGGTCAATTCGGGCGATTATCTTTGTATCGTCGGAGAGAACGGCTCCGGCAAATCAACGCTAATGAGAACCGTTCTCGGGCTTAAAAAGCCGATGAGCGGCAAGGTCGTCACAGGCGACGGACTATCGGCAAACGAGATCGGATATCTTCCGCAGCAAACGCTCGTTCAAAGGGATTTTCCCGCCTCGGTGCGCGAGATCGTGATCTCGGGCAATCAGGGGCGCTGCGGATTAAGACCGTTTTATAACAAGAGCGAAAAACAGCTCGCCCTTGAAAATATGAAAAAAATGGGCATTGAGGATCTTAAAAACCGCTGTTACCGCGAGCTTTCGGGAGGTCAGCAGCAGAGGGTGCTCCTCGCGAGAGCGCTTTGCGCCACACGTAAAATGCTCCTGCTCGACGAGCCTGTCGCCGGACTCGATCCAAAGGTCACGGCGGATATGTACAGCCTGATCGACGGGCTGAATAAAAAGGATAAGATCACAATAATCATGATTTCTCACGATCTGGACGCGGCTCTCAGGTACGCGAGCCATATCCTCCATATCGGCAGCGATATCTTTTTCGGTACGCGCGACGAGTACCTTAAAAGCCGTTTCGGCGCGGAAAGGGGGCTCGTCTGATGTTTGATCAGTTAGTCGGTTATCTCCAGTATCCGTTTGTGCGCTACGCGCTTATAGTCGGAATACTGATCGCTCTGTGTTCTTCGCTTTTGGGCGTTACCCTTGTGCTCAAGAGGTTTTCGTTCATCGGCGACGGTCTTTCTCACGTTGCCTTCGGAGCTATGGCGGTCGCCGCGGTGGCAGGCATAACAAACGACATGCTCGTTATCATGCCGGTCACGATAATCAGCGCGGTTTTGCTGCTGAGAACAGGCAGCAACGCCAGAATTAAGGGCGACGCCGCGGTGGCGATGATCAGCGTAGGAGCCTTGGCGATAGGTTATCTGTTGATGAATATATTTAGCACCTCGTCAAATGTATCCGGCGACGTTTGCACCACTCTGTTCGGATCGACCTCGATACTCACGCTTACCGAGCTTGAGGTATGGGTATGCATTATCCTTTCGGTTATCGTAGTGTTCGCGTTCATCATTTTCTATAACAAGATCTTCTCCGTCACATTTGACGAGAATTTCGCCAGCGCGACCGGTACAAAATCAGGCGTATACAACCTGATAATCGCGATCATTATCGCTGTCATCATCGTTCTCGCGATGAACCTTGTGGGATCGCTGCTGATCTCGGCTCTCGTAATCTTCCCGGCGCTGTCGGCAATGAGGGTTTTCAAAAGCTTCAAATCGGTCACGATCTGCTCAGCTTGCCTGTCGGTCGTGTGCGCCGCTCTCGGCATTATAATCTCGATCATCGCTCCGAACGGAGCGCCCGTCGGCTCGACCATAGTAGCGGTCGATATCGTAGTATTTTTTATTTTCTGGCTTATAGGCTTTATAAAGGAGAGAGTATGATTAAAAGGTTGATTTGCATTCTCTGCGCCGCGGTAATGGCGGCAGGAGCAGCCGGATGCTCGTCGTCCGCGGACAACAAGGCTTCAAAAACAAATGTTAAGGGCGTCGGCGATATTTTGTCGAGCGCCGCGTCAAGTCAGTCTGTTACTCAGGCGGCAACAGCTTCGGCTACGATAGCTCCCGTCGCCGATGACATCAATTATCCCGAGCTTGATTATACCGCTGAGGTCGACCTCACGGTGCTCAACAGCAACATGGTTTATTCCGAGGTAGCCGCCATGGTCAACACCCCGGAGAAATACATGGACAAGACCGTAAAGATGAACGGCACCTTTGACGTTTACACCGATATCAACACCGGAACATACTATTACTCCTGCATAATCAAGGACGCCACGGCGTGCTGCTCAAGCGGAATAGAGTTTGCCTGGAAGGGCGAGCATAAATTTCCCGACGATTATCCGCCGGTCGGCACTCCGCTGACGGTAGGAGGTATATTTGAGACCTACCCCGAGGGCGACAAATATTACTGCCGCTTAAAGGAAGCCGAGGTCGTTTTCGGAACCTGATAAATAACGCCTGCGGAAAAACTCCGCAGGCGTTTACTCATGTATTATTTCGCTTATCAGCCTGATACCTTCCTCGATCCTGTCGGACGGTATGCCCGAAAAGCTCAGTCCAAATTCGTTGCCGTTGTTTTTATACGGCATTATTTTTATCGAGTTTTCGCTCAGCTCGCGCTCTATCCTGTCACGGTCAAATTCCCCCTTCAGGCGCAGCGTAACGTAAAGCGAGGTTTCGTTGAATACGGTGTCGCAGTCGCTGAAATATTTTTCAACGCACTGCAAAACGGTCTTGCTTTTTTCAAGATAAACGCGCCTTGCCTTTCTGAGGTGGACGTCGATCTTGCCTGTGTTTATGTATCCGGCGAGAGCAAGCTGCTCGGTCTTTGAGGCGGTCTGGTTTGTCAGCGATCTGATCTTGATATATCCGCGGTATATCCTTTCGGGCAATACCATATAGCTGATTCGCACCGACGGCAAAAGCACCTTTGAGAACGAGCCGATATAGACGGTGTTTTCGGTGTCGTAATTCTGCACGCAGGGCATGGGGTGGGTGCTGTACCTCAGCTCGCCGTTGTAGTCGTCCTCGATTATCAGCGCTCCGTTTGCCTTTGCCCATCCGATTAATTCAAGCCGCCTTGTTACAGGCATGTTCGCTCCGTACGGCTCGGTGAAGTTAGGATTGATAAGGATTATGTCGGGTTTGATGCTTTCAAGCGATTCGATCGTAGCTCCGTTTTCGTCGCTGTCAAAATATCCGACCTCGTAATCAAAGCTCTTGAACACGAACTCCGACTGAACAAAGCTGTCCCTTGCCATAGCCACTTTTTTATTGCATCCCAATATCGAGCATAATATATAAAGTATCGCCTGAGTGCCGGCGCCGACGACTATGTTCTTTGCGCTTGAATTAACGCTGCGAACGCCCAGCGCGTACTTTTGTAGGGCGATCCTCAGCGTTTCCTCGCCCTGGACGTCGCCGTAGGAGGTCAAAAGGTAGTTGCGGTTTATAACGTCCTTGATGTTTTTCTTCCACTCGGAAAGGTTAATAATGCTCTCGTCTATACTCTTTGAGGAAAAGTCGTAGCGATATGCCTTATTTTCTAATACAGAATTATATTTCTCCTCATCAAGAGCCTTCGGCTTGTTCACGAACTCAGCCGCTACGTAATATCCGCTCTGAGGCTTTGTCTTTATATACCCCTCCGCGCAAAGCTGATCGTAAGCCGCCATAACCGTGGTTTTTGAGACCCCAAGCTCGGAGCAGAGCTTTCTGATTGAGGGAAGCTTTGTGTTTATTTTCAGGTTGCCGTTTTCGATAGCGTTCCTTACAGAAATATAAATTTGCCTGTACATGGGCTTTTTTGCGTTTTTATCGGCAAGAATAAAATCATAAAGCATAATATCACCGCTTATATTTTACCACCATAATGAAAATATTTCAATATTATTGCAATCTCTTTGTAAAGGTTGAAATTTTAGCATATTATATGTATAATTAAAAGGTATGAAAATTTAGTAAACGAGGGATGAACATGAGCACTCAGACAGATAGATTTTTCAACTCCGTAAAGGGCAAAACCGTAGCCTTTATCGGCCTCGGCACAAGCAATCTGCCGCTTATAAAGCTGTTCGCTGACAAGGGAGCAAGGGTTATCGGCTGCGACAGACAGCCGCTTGAAAAGCTCGGCGCGAACGGAGAAAAGGCAAAGCAATACGGCGCAGAGCTTGTTTTGGGCGACGATTACCTTAAAAATATCGACGCCGATATTATTTTCCGCAGCCCGGGAACTCAGCCCGATAAGCCGGAGCTTTTGGCTCTCAGGAACAACGGCAGGGTGCTGACCTCTGAGATGGAGGTTTTCTTTGACCTTTGTCCCTGCAAGATCATAGCCGTGACCGGCTCCGACGGAAAAACCACGACGACTACAATAATCTCGGAGTTTCTTAAAGCGGAGGGCAAGACCGTCCACCTCGGCGGAAATATCGGCAAGCCGCTTTTGCCCGAGATCGAAAGCGTGAACGAGGACGACTTCGCGGTCGTGGAGCTGTCGAGCTTCCAGCTCATCTCAATGCGCAAGAGCCCGGACATCGCCGTTGTCACCAATCTCGCTCCAAATCATCTTGACTGGCACAAGGACATGGACGAGTACGTCGAGTCCAAAAAGAACCTTGTCCTTCATCAAAACGCCTTTGGCAAGGCGGTCGTCAACCTTGACAACGAGATTGCAGACAGCTTTTCCGACTGCGTTCGCGGCAGACTCGCCAAATTCAGCGTCAAAAAGCCGCTTTTCAACGGCGCGTACCTCGACGGCACAAAGATTATTTACAGCGATTACGGCAGGCTCACCGAGGTAATGGATATTTCCGACATCAAGATCCCCGGCATGCACAATGTCGAGAATTACCTCGCGGCGATCTCGGCGGTATGGGGACTTGTCGAAGTCGACACGATAAAGCGCGTCGCGCGCGAGTTCGGCGGCGTAGCTCACAGGGCTGAATTTGTCAGGGAGGTAGACGGCGTTAAGTATTACAACGACTCGATCGCCTCGAGTCCCACCAGGACAGCGCTCGGCACGCTCTCGCTTTATGACGAAAAGATCATTATAATCGCCGGCGGCTATGACAAGCACATCCCGTATGAGCCGCTCGGACCCGTGATCAACAATAAGGTCAAGGTGCTGATCCTCCTCGGAGATACCGCGCCCAAGATCGAGGCTGCGGTCAAAAGCGCCGATAATTACGACGGCTCCGTAAAGATAATCAACGTGACTGACATGGAGGAGGCTGTCGCCGCGGCGAGGGAAAACGCGCAAAAGGGCGATATCGTTTCGCTTTCTCCGGCGAGCGCGAGCTTCGGACTATACAGGAATTTTGAAGAAAGAGGTAACCACTTCAAGTCGATCGTTCAGGGTTTGAAGTGATTTGGATATGGATATTAAGCAACTGATTTTTGATTTATGCTCAGCGCACGGGGTATCGGGCAGCGAGGAATCGGCTGTCGCCGTCGCCGAAAAATACCTGTCTGATATCGCCGAGGTCACGACCGATCATAACGGCAACCTTTACGCGGTAACAGGCGATAAAACCGCTGACAAAACGATCTTGCTCGACGCTCATATCGACCGCATCGGGCTAATCGTCACCGACATAAACGATAACGGCTTTGTAAAGGTAGATAAATGCGGCGGTATCGACGCGCGTGTTTTGCAGGATACCGTGCTCGCTACTGAAAACGGACTCCGCGGAACGGTGTGCTGCCTGCCTCCTCACCTTACAAACGGCAGCGAGGACAAGGCTGAACCGATCTCAAAGACATGGGTTGATTTCGGCTTGCCTTATGATGAGGTTAAAAAGCGCGTTAGTATCGGCGACAAGCTCACCTTCTGCTGCGAGCCAAAGATGCTGCTCGGCGATAAGATAACCGCTCCGGCTCTCGATAACCGCTGCGGAGCCGCCGCTTTGATATACACTGCGCGTTTGCTTTACAATAAACCCTGCCCGTATAGGGTGGTTATTTTGCTCAGCTCTCAGGAGGAGACCTTCGGTACCGGAGCAATCACCGGAGCTTATAAAACGGAGGCGGACGAAGCCGTCAGCGTAGACGTCAGCTTTGCTTCTCAGCCGGATATTTCGGGACAATACGCATCTATCGGGCTCGGAAAGGGAGCTATGATCGGTATCGCTCCCGTGCTCAATAAGCGGATGACCGATAAACTTATTTCGCTTGCCCGTGATAACGGTATCGCGTATCAGCTCGAACCGCTCTCAGGCTCGACCGGAACCAACGCCGATAATATTTCGGTAAGCAGAAGCGGAGTAAAAACCGCGCTTATCTCTATCCCTCAGCGATATATGCACACTCAGGCGGAGGTCATATGTATCCGTGACGTCGAGAGCGTTTCCGCCCTTATCCGCGATTATATCTTGTGCGGAGGTGCCTTCAATGATTGATTATCAACTTTTTAAAAAGCTCTGCGAGGCGCGTTCGGTCTCGGGCGATGAGGGCTGCGTCAGGGATATTATACTTTCGGAGATAAAGGATCACGCCGATAATATCACGATAGATAACCTCGGCAATATTATCGTTTTTAAAAAGGGCAAAAATCCCGCGAAAAACAAGCTGATGATCTCGGCTCATATGGATGAGGTCGGACTGATGATAACCGATATCACTTCCGAGGGATATCTGAAATTCGACGAGATCGGCGGAATCGACCGACGCGTCCTTTTAGGCGAGCGCGTCTGTATCGGCAGGGACTCGGTTTTGGGAGTGATCGGCGTCAAGCCTATCCACCTTACAAAGCGAGACGAAAGCGAGTCTGTCCCTGAAATCAGCGACATGTATATCGACATCGGCGCCGAAAGCAGAGAAGAGGCTGAAAAATATGTTTCTCTCGGCGACAGCGCGAGCTTTGCCTCGGGATTTTTCGATAACGGATACACTATCAATTCCAAGGCGATCGACGACCGTTTCGGGTGCCTTGTGCTGATCGGTATTATTAAAAGCGAGCTTGAATACGACGCGTATTTTACGTTTGTAGTTCAGGAGGAGGTCGGGCTTCGCGGTGCTAAGGTCGCGGCGTACAGCGTCGATCCCGATTACGCCATAGTGGTTGAAACCACTACGGCGGCCGATATCCCCGAGGTCGATTCCTCAAAGCAGGTATGCAATTTAGGTCGGGGCGCTGTTATTTCGGTAATGGACAGGCGCACGATCTACGATAAGGAGCTTGTCGCGCTCGCTTTTGACCGCGCCGAAAAACTCGGAATAAAGGCTCAGTACAAGCGCGCGGTCGCCGGCGGCAACGATTCCGGCGAGATCCACAAAAGCAGGGGAGGCGTTCGCACTCTCGCGGTATCGCTCGCGTGCCGCTATCTCCACTCTCCGTCCTGCGTTGCGGACAAATCAGATTGCGAGAGCGTATCGGTTCTCGTAAGCGACCTTTGCGAACAGATCGCCGGCGAGATAAAATAAGTTTAAGAAAAAAGTTTAAAGGTGTATGAAATGATAAACTCGGCAGCGGACGCTGAAAGCTTTATAAAATCGGTGCGCGGAATATCCCCGACGGATCCCTTCGCGTGCCGCATAATTTCCCTTTGCAACAGCTATGACCCCGGGCTTGTTTTTGTCGATTACTGGCTTATCGGGGACGAGAACGGCTGTACCGGCGCGATCGCGCGCAACGGCTCAAACTTTATCCTGTTTTTGACCGACGACAGCGACCTCGAGGAGATAAGCTCGTTTATGCGCGTCGCCGGCGCCTCGGCGGTCATCTGCGACGGAAGGTTCGATCTCGAGCTTAACGGCTGTAAAACGCTTGAGGGCAAGGTGCTTGTCAGGAACACCGCGTTTGAAGAGGATGAAACCGGGCTTTGCTTTGTTCAGCCCGACATCAGGCAGGCGTACGATCTTATAGTAAAATCAGCGGATGAAAACTTTGTACCGCCCAAGTTTGAGGATTTTTACGTTGACGTTAACCACAAGCTCAGGCACAACACCGCGAGGCTTTGCGGTATCGAAGAAAACGGCAGAGTCGTCGCCGCTGCCATGACCGTTGCCGAAAGCGACGGCGCGGTGGTTCTGGGCGCGGTTTCCTGCGATCCGGAATACCGCAGGCGCGGATTCGGTTCAAGCCTTATCAGGCATATTACAAATATCCTTGCAGGCGAGAACAAGTCGGTGTATCTTCACCGCGCCAAAAACGCCAACGCCGCCTTTTATACAAACCTCGGATTCTCCGAGTACGGCGACTGGCGCGAATACTATTTTATCAGGTGATTATTTGAAATTTTTTGATATTGATAAAAAGATCCTCGAGGCGTCCGACAGGGCTATGGAGCTTTGCGCGGACAGGCTCAGAGAAATCAATGAAATACAGGAATATAACCAAATAAAAATGATAAAGGCGTTCCAGAACGCCGGCGTGAGAGAGAGCTACTTTAACGCCTCAACCGGCTACGGCTACGACGATTTCGGCAGAGACGCTCTCGACCGCGTATACGCCTATGTTTTTGATGCCGAGGACGCGCTTGTCCGCCATAATTTCGTGAGCGGCACGCACGCGCTGACCGTGGCGCTTTTCGGTATCCTCAGACCGGGCGATACTGCGCTATGCGTTACCGGCATGCCGTATGATACGATCCGGTCGGCAATAGGGATCGAGGGCGGTTATCCGGGGTCGCTAAAGGATTTCGGCATAAGCTTTGAGATCACAGAGCTCCTTCCCGACGGAACCCCGGATTACGAGTCGATAGAGCGCGATATCGCCGAAAAACAGCCTAAGATGGTTTATATCCAGCGCTCAAGAGGCTACAGCCTGCGACCGACCCTGACATGGCGCGAGATAAAAAAGATCTGCGATATTTCTAAGAGGATGTCACCGAGATCTGTTATTATGCTCGACAACTGCTACGGCGAATTTATCGAAAAGACGGAGCCGCTGACGATCGGCGTCGACGTGATGGCAGGCTCGCTTATCAAAAATCCCGGCGGCGGTATCGCTCCCACAGGCGGGTATATAGCCGGAAAAGCCGAACTGGTCGAGATGTGCGCTTACCGCCTTACAACGCCGGGTACGGGCAAGGAGATCGGCGCCACGCTCGGCGTCAACAGAGAGATGTTCCTCGGCGCCTACAACGCGCCTCATGCCGCCGGAGAAGCGCTTAAAACCGCTGTGTTCGCCTCGGCCTTGTTTGAGCTTCTCGGCTTTGAGACCGCCCCGAAATACTCTGACGACAGGGGTGACATCATCCAGCTCATCATGCTCGGCGACGAACAAAAGCTAATCAGCTTCTGCGGCGGTATCCAGAGCGGTTCCGCGGTAGACAGTTTTGTTCAGCCCGTCCCGTCCGATATGCCCGGCTATGAGAGTCAGGTAATAATGGCTGCCGGAGCGTTCACTCTCGGCTCATCCATAGAGCTGTCTGCCGACGCGCCTCTGCGCGAGCCGTACGCTGTGTGGATGCAGGGCGGACTTAATTTCCATTCGGGCAAGCTCGGAGTGATGCTCGCCGCGGACAGGGTCATAAAGGATTTGAATAAAAGCTGACTTTACGGTCGGCTTTTTTCTTTGTCGTAATAATTTGCCTCTATTTTACTATAAAAAAGCAATTAACATTCTTGAATGAATTTGTACGATATGCTATAATCAAATGGGGAGGACTGCGCTTTATGTTGTGCGATTTACATATACATTCAAATAATTCCTTTGACGCCGAAAATACTGTTGAGGAGCTCTGCGAATCCGCGTTAAGCTCGGGGCTCGGTGTGATCGCCGTTACCGATCACTGCGAGGCTGAGTTTATAAACGCCGGAGATAACTGCGAGTTCGGCAGCTTTGACAGGCAGATTCCCAAGTCTTTATCCGATATAGCCATGGCTGCGGAGAAATACCGCGGAAGGCTAAAGGTGCTTCGGGGACTTGAGCTCGGCGAGCCTATGCACGATCCCGCTCAGACCGAAAAAGCTCTTGCTTACGGCGAGCTCGACTTCACCCTCGCTTCGGTTCACAATCTGCGCGGCAGGGACGACTTTTACTATATGGATTTTGACAGCGTAGATATCAATTTGATCCTCCGCGAATATTTTGAAGAGCTTGCCGAGACTGCGTCATTTGATCGCTTTGACAGTCTCGCGCACCTTACGTATCCGATAAGGTATATTTTTGAGCGCTCCGGGGAATTTCCCGATCTTTCGCTATTTTCCGCACAGATCGACAATATATTCAATATTCTGATAAAGAATAATAAGGCGCTTGAGATAAATGTTTCGGGGCTTTTCAAACCCATGAATCAAACCCTTCCCGATTTACTCCTTGTAAAGCGTTTTCGTGAGCTCGGCGGAAAATACATTACCGTCGGTTCAGACGCTCATACAGCCGACATGGTAGGCAAGGGGATAGAAGAAGGCTTGCGCATAGCAAAACTTGCCGGCTTTGAACATTTCGCATATTTTGAAGATCACAAACCTGTATTAATTGAAATTTAAGGAGTGCTAAAAATGAGGACAAGGAGTTTTAACCGGGTAATATCGCTCGTTTTAACGCTTTGTTTAATTCTTACCGCGATCCTTTCGACCGCTGTTTTCACCGGTTCGGCGGCTTCCGCGATCACAATTGAAAATATGGGCGATTACGCGTGCGCGGATTTTTCCAACAGGCGGCTGTTTACATTAAAGGGAACAAAGCTCTATCTTTACGACCTTTCTTACGGCGGAGGGTACGTGCTCTTTGATTACGCTCAGCTATCCAATGATTCAACCTTGAATTTTTTGGACGCCAAAATAGTCGGAACAAAGATATATACGCTGTTTTCCGATTCGCAGCGCTGTTACCTCAGCTATATAGATCTCAATAAAATGCAAAGCACGACAAATACGCTCAATTTCAGCTGTCAAAAGTTTATTGCGTTTGAAAACGGCGACATTATGGCAACGCTTGTAAACGGCAATACCGATTATTTGTTTTATCTCAAATCGTCGGGAACGCATAATTTCTTTCCGCTGACAGAGCATATATATGATTTTTACGGCTCTATGGATAACACCGTATATTATAAAACCGCGTCGGGCATATCTTACGCCACGTTCAATGATTCGAGCTTTACGCAAAGCAAAAAGATAATCAGCGGCATCTCCGCTCCCGTATATAACCGGACCGCGCCCCTTGAATTTATCGGAAACGGATTGATGGCGTCTAATACCGGCAACGTTTATTCCGCGCTGAGCAACACTTCTTTCAGCAAAAAGCTCTCTTTTAACCGCAGCGGATACGCCTATACCTCCGGCTCGGTCTCGGGTTTGCTGAGCGGCGCGGGGCTGATTTTGGGCGCTGACGGAGCCAATACGCTCTCGGCGTATGACGTTTCTACCAACGCTTTTGTTGCCTCCGTATCGACCGTATATAAGCCGTTCCTTCTGCTTACAAACGGCTCAAGTATCGTTTGTATAGAAAAAGACAAGGATAAGTATTATTTTGAAACCTTCGAGATATCGGATTTTATCGAATCCGAACCGACTGTATACAATCTGAATATCGAGTCGGTATATGCCGGAAGAACAAGGGAATCTGTTGCCGCGCAGTACAGCGAAGCCGTCAGAGGTATCGACTTCTCGCAGCAGGTATTGTCTCAGCAGGGATCTCTCAGCTCACCGTATGAGGGCACCTTTATCGAGAACGGAGTTCAAAACTCACTGATAAGATTTTCCAATTATCTGCGCAGGCTTGCCGGTTTAAGTGATTACGAGTACGGCGGCGACGATAAAGCCGTTACCGTAGGCAAGGGTTCAGTGCTCTTATCAGTGATTTGGAGCTTGGCAAATTATACGGGTCATACTCCGCCAAAGCCTTCCGATATGTCCGATGAATTTTACAACGAGGCGTTTTCTGTCTGCGGTGGCAATATTTCCTACGGATTTAGCGGTACCGTGTATGATCAGATTAACGCTATTCGCTCTTTGAACGACGACGTACACAACGCTTCAAACCAGGAAACGGACTTGAACGGATATCATCAGGGCTATAACACCCCCGGTCACAGGAACTGCTTTTTTCAGCGCGGCGGTAATAAGCTGACCTATGGTTATGCCGACAGAGTCCTTCTCCAGTATTACGAGTATGCTCAGAGCAGTCCTAACGCCAGCGGAACGATCAACGAGACCGGCAACAACGAGGCTGCTTACGCATGGCCTTCTCCCGGAGTATTTCCTGCGCAGGAGATCGATCCAAGGGCTGTATGGACTGTATATTTCAATACCGACAAGCTCGATACGGGCAGGCTCGAGCCGGTTATCACGATAACCGATCTTGACACGGGCGAGACCTTCGTCAGAAATACCGAGATGCATAACGTCGAAGGGCAGCGCGAGGGTTATTCTACCTGTAATTACTGGGGAAAATCCCTGAGCTTTACTCCTCCCGCGGCGGACAGCTTTTCCGGCAAGAGCTATAAGGTTACTATCGAGAATCTTATCGACAGCAACAAGTATCCGGCGACCGTTGAGTATACGATCAATTTCTTTGATTATAACGGAGAATTTATTATTGACGGCGTCAATTATCTGATGAATGAATACGGCGAGCTTACTCCGCTTGAGCAGCCTACGACGGTTGAGCCGACTACTGAAGAATCAACTACCGCTGTGCCTGCTACAGAAGAGCCGACTACCGAAGAACCAACTACCGCTGTGCCTGCTACGGAAGAACCAACTACCGAGGAGATAGACAGATTTCTGAATGTCCGGTCGATCTCCAACATGTTCCCGTCGGCAGATTATACCATTAAGGTGAACGGAAACAGCGAACACTTTGATATTTCTTATTACTGGAACAGGGACATCAAGCTTGACTCCTATAAATGGACGATCAGCTACGACAAGGATAAGATCAGGTGTTATACCTATTTAACCGACAGAGGCTCGGTAAATGATTTTACCGAGGGAAATATAACATCTACATGGTCAAATTCCAATTACCCGCTTGTGTTCAGCGCGGGCGACGAGTTCGCGAGGTTCAGCTTTGAAGCGCTTTCTGACGGCGATACAACGGTGACATTTAATATTGACGATATTGTTGAACATCAGGAGGTCGTGCCAACTACGGAAGAACCTACCACCGCGCAGCCTTCATCAGCCGCTCCTACAACGGAAGAACCTACCACCGCGCAGCCTTCAACAGCCGCTCCTACAACGGAAGAACCTACCACCGCACAGCCATCATCAGCCGCTAATACAACAATGGAGCCTACCACAGCGCCTTTGGTTCAGCTCATTATCGGCGA
>CACXIV010000028.1 GCA_902767845.1 uncultured Ruminococcus sp.
ACACTCCCTTATTCAGCATTTTATTTGCCTTCTATTTTATCATAAATCTGTATACTATGTCCTTACACTACCTGTATACTATGTTACTACACTATACACAGTGCTCGCCCGCGGATAGGGAACGTACGTTTTCCGAATGATAACGCGGTTTGATAGGATAGAACGCTTTGACGGGCGTGCAATGCACGCTCCTACGTATTATACCGAAAACTCTCAGCATAAAAAACGGGCTGCGGAAAAATAAAAAAACCTGTCCTCGGCAAATGCTTTGGACAGGTGTATTTTTTTGATCAGATGGTGCCGAATATCCTGTCGCCGGCGTCGCCGAGGCCGGGGCAGATATAGGCGTTCTCGTTGAGCTGGCGGTCGAGGCAGCCGACGTAAAGCTGGATGTCGGGGTGAGCCTTCATCAGCGCGCTGACTCCCTCGGGAGCCGCGATGATGGACATGAACTTGATCTTTTTGCCGCCGCGCTGCTTGATGAGGTTGACCGCGTCAACAGCCGAGCCGCCCGTAGCGAGCATGGGATCGACAACTACGATCTGGCGCTCCTCGATGCTGTCGGGAAGCTTGCAGTAATACTCGTGAGGCTCGTGGGTAACGGGGTCGCGGTAAAGTCCGATATGACCTACCTTTGCCGAGGGCACCAGCGCCAAAATGCCGTTTACCATTCCGAGTCCGGCTCTGAGGATCGGAACAACGGCGAGCTTTTTGCCGTCGATAACGGGCTGGACGGTCTCCTCGATCGGGGTCTTTACAGGCACGTCTGTGGTGGGAAGATCCGACAGAGCCTCGTAGCCCATGAGCATGGCGATCTCCTCTACGATCTGGCGAAACTCGTTTGTACCTGTGGTCTCCTTGCGGAGAAGTGTGATCTTATGCTTTATAAGCGGATGGGTCATATATGATACTGACATTTTTGAGCTTCCTTTCTGTTTAAATATTCCACTATTTTTTCAAACTGCATCGAGTGCGACGCCTTTACGAGCACGGTGTCGCCCTCCCTGATGATACCGGGCAGAGCGTTGATGAGCTCCTCCTTTGTCGGGAACCATTTGCCGTCCGCTCCCCCGGCGAGCTCCTTTGCGAGAGGACCCGCGGCAAGCACGACGTCTATCCCGAGCTTCCGTGCGAGCGCTCCCGTCTCATAATGGAGCCTCAGCTCGTCGGCTCCGAGCTCCTTCATATCGCCGAGTATCGCGACCGTCCTGCCCCTGAAATTCTTTAAGGTCTCGAGCGAAGCCTTTACCGAGGTGGGGTTCGCGTTGTAGCAGTCGTCGATGATCCTGATTTTTCCGGTGTTTATGACGTTCGCCCTGCTGCCGACGGTCTTGTACGACTCAACGCCGTTTTTAAGCTCGTCGTCGCTCAGTCCGAGCAGCCTTCCGACCGCCACCGCCGCGAGCGCGTTCGACACCATATAGCTGCCGATCGCCGGGATAGTCACGCCGAGCTTTGTATCGCCGAAGCAGAGCTTGCAGCTCACGCCGCCCTCGCCGTTGTTCTCGATATCCTCGGCATGGTAATCGTTTTTGGGATCAAGCCCGAAGAACATAGGCCTTTTGCCCTTTACCTCGCGAACCGCCGAAAGCTTGTCGTCGTCGCCGTTCAAAACATAATCAGCGCCCTCGCGCGCGAAAGAAAACATCTCGGTCTTTGCCCTGAGCACGCCGTCGCGGTCGCCTAAATTCTCAAGGTGGCAGCAGCCGATTATCGTCAGCACGCAGATCGTGGGCTGCGCGACCTCGGAAAGCCTTGTCATCTCGCCGAAGCCCGAAATACCCATCTCGATCACCGCCGCCTGAGTGTCCTCGGGCATGGCGAGGATGGTAAGCGGAACGCCGAGCTCGTTGTTAAGGTTGCCCTGGGTTTTGTGCGTCCTGTATTTTTGCGAAAGCACGGCGTAGAGCATTTCCTTTGTAGAGGTCTTGCCCACGCTGCCCGATACGCCGACAACGGGGATATCGAATTTTTCGCGGTAAGCCTTTGCCGCCTTTTTTACCGCGGCAAGGGTCGAGTCAACCAATATATAAGGCTTTGACGGGTTTTGCGGAGCCCTTTCGCAGATCGCGCAGGCAGCGCCGCTGTCAAAGCATTTTTCAATAAAATCGTGTCCGTCGACGCGTTCGCCCTTTATCGCGAGGAAAAGCGAGCCCTCCTTTACGGCGCGGCTGTCGCGCTCGACGGAGGTTATCGCGGTATCCTTCAGCGATTCGTCGCCGACATATGTACCGCCGCAGGCCTCGGCGATCTCGGCAAGTGTAAATTTCTTCATACCGATCCCTAACCCTCTTTATATCAAACCGGACTTTTTTGTCTCGTATCTTTTAAGCGATATCTCGATGATCTTTTCGCAAAGATCGGCGTAGCTGAGCCCCTCCTGCTTTGCCTCCTGCGGAAGCAGGCTGGTGGGAGTCATGCCGGGAAGGGTGTTCGCCTCGAGGCAGTAGGGGTTGCCGAATTTGTCAAGTATAAAGTCCACGCGCGCGTAGCTGCTGAGGTGCAGCGCCTCGTAGACGGCGACCGCCGCGTCGCGCATCGCCTTGTCCTCCGCCTCGGTGATATCGGCAGGACAAACCTCCCTTGCGGCGCCTGCCTGATACTTTGTTCTGTAGTCATAAAAGCCGCCGTCGGGGATGATCTCGATCGGGGGCAGCGCCCTGCCGCCCAGAAGTCCGACGGAGAACTCTCTGCCGACCACATACTGCTCGACGACTATCTCCGTCTCGCCGTAGCCGAACGCGTCCTTTACCGACTGCGCGTATTCCTTGGGGGTGCGAACGATGTTAATTCCAACGCTCGAGCCGCCCGAGCAGGGCTTTACCACGCAGGGAAAAATGTTCCACTCCATAGCCTCCTGAGGCGAGGGGAATATCTCTCCGCGCGGAGTGAGCACCTTGTTCTGTATGAGCACGCTCTTGGTGAGCCCCTTGTTCATGGCGAGCGCGGAACCGAGATAGCCCGAGCCGGTGTATCTGATCCCGAGCAGGTCAAACGCCGCCTGGATCTGACCGTTTTCTCCCTCTCCGCCGTGAAGCGCCAAAAACGTGATGTCCGCCGAATAGCAGATGTCGATGATGTTTTCGCCGATAAAGCGGTTCGATTTATCGCGGCGGTTCTCCTTTACCTCGTCGATATCCGAGATAGTGTCGCCGACGCTGATCCCGTCGGTAAAGCTGTAGTTCTGCTTGAACAGCTCGTCGATATCAAAAATATCCTGCTCGTAGCCGGTAAAGACGTCGAGCAAAACCACCTGATGTCCCTTTTCTCTCAGCGCGGCGGCGACAAGAAGTCCCGATGAGATCGAAACGTCGCGCTCTGTGCTGAGTCCTCCCGCAAGAACAACTATTCTCATAATTTCCTCCAAAAACCTTATTCGCCGATTATCTTTATCAGCGCGTGCTTGTTTCTTTTGCCGTCGAGCTCATAGTAAAAGATCTGCTCCCATGTGCCGAAATCGAGCCTGCCGTTCGTCACGGCGCAGACCACCTCTCTGCCCATCACGGTACGCTTTAGGTGAGCGTCGGCGTTGTCCTCAAAGCCGTTGTGAGCGTACTGGCTGTACGGCTTTTCAGGCGCTAATTTTTCGAGCCAGCGCTCATAGTCGCTGTGCAGTCCGCTCTCGTCGTCGTTGATAAAAACCGAGGCGGTGATGTTCATGGCGTTTACAAGAACAAGACCCTCGCGGATCCCGCTTTCGTCGATCGCCTTTTGAACGTCCTCCGTTATGCGCACGATCTTGCGGCGCGCCGGGATATTGAACCACAATTCCTTGCGATAGCTTTTCATAATTACCTCTTAAAACATAAAACCGTTGTAGCCCCAGAGCGAGACCTCTTCAAACTTCACGTAGCAGCAGTCGGGCGATACCCCTGCCTCCTCTTCGAGTATACCGCAGATCCGCTGAGTCAGCCTCGCGCAGCTCTCTTTGCCGGCGCTGCCGAAGATCTTTACCTCGACCATGGCGATGCTCCTGCCGGTTTCCCTGCCGAACATCATTGAGATGTTGTCCTCGACGGCGAGCATAAGGTATCTGTCGCTCTTGCCGGGGATAAGGCTGATGGCGTCGCTGAGCTTGTTTTCGATCCCGAGCTTTTTTTGACCGGAAAGCTCCGCGTTTGTTTTTACGTTGATAAACGGCATAAAAACACTCCTAAAATTTTACTTACCCTTTATTATAATATTTTTATTATATGTTTGCAAGCGTTATTGTTATGATTTGGCGTATTTTTTCGGCTCTGTCTCGTAAACATTATTGCCTCTGCTGTCAACGGCGACGATACACGGGAAATCCTCGACCGTATAGCGCCTGACCGCCTCGGTTCCGAGATCCTCGTAGCAGAGCAGCTCCTCTTTCTTTATGCTCTTGGCGATAAGCGCCGCGGCGCCGCCGATAGCGGCGAAGTAAACGCAGTTGTTTTTGACGATCGAGTCGATCACCGCCTGACTGCGCGCGCCCTTGCCGATCATTCCCTTTAGCCCCAGATCGAGCAGAGCCGGAGCGTATTTATCCATGCGGTAGCTCGAGGTCGGTCCCGCGGGACCTACGGCGTAGCCGGGCTTTGCCGGAGCCGGTCCCACGTAATAAATCAGCTCGCCCCTGATATCGACAGGGAGCTCCTCTCCCTTTTCGATAAGCTCGAACAGCCTTTTATGAGCGGCGTCGCGCCCCGTGATGATGGTGCCGGTGAGCAGGACGCTGTCGCCGGCGTTTAGATCCTTTATATCCTCGTCCGTGATCGGAAGGTTTATCCTTTTTGTCATGGCTGTGCCTCCTTAGATTTCAGCGCTCGCGTGGCGCGCCGCGTGACAGCAGATATTTACGGCTACGGGCATGCCCGCGATATGGGTGGGCGCGGTCTCGATATTTACCCCGATGGCGGTGGTGCTGCCGCCCAGACCCGCGGGGCCGAAGCCCATTTTGTTTATCCCGTCAAGCAGCTCTTTCTCCATATCGGCGTAGCGCTGATCGGGATTATCGGTATCTATCGGTCTGAAAGTAGCCTTCTTCGCGAGCTGAGCCGCGCGCTCAAAGGTGCCGCCTATGCCCACGCCCACGACGATCGGCGGACATGGGTTCGGTCCCGCCGCGCGGACGGTATCGAGGATGAACTGCTTTACGCCCTCGGCGCCGTAGGACGGGGTGAGCATTTTTACAGCCGACATATTTTCGCTGCCGAAGCCCTTTCCTCCGGCGGTGATTTTTATTTTGTCTCCGGGAACGACCCTTGTGTGGATAACCGCCGGGGTGTTGTCCTTTGTGTTGACGCGGTCAAAAACGGGGTCGCTGACGACGCTCTTCCTCAGATAGCCGTCGCGGTACGCCTGACGCACGCCCTCGTTTACCGCCTCCTCAAAGCTGCCGCCGGTGACAAAGACCTTGTCGCCGTACTCGACGAACAGAACCGCCATGCCCGTGTCCTGACAGAGCGGAAGCTCCTCCTTCGCCGCGAGGATATCGTTCTCGATTATCTGGTCGAGCACGCTTTTGCCGACCGGCGATCCCTCTTTCTCCCTCGATTTTTTCAGCGCGGAAAGGATATCCTCTCCGATAAAGTAGTTGCAGTCGATAAACAGCTTTTTTACCGCGGCGGTGATCTCGCCGCAGGTTATATTTCTCGGTTCCATTTTATTTCTCCTTATCTAACATATGTATGTATTATAAAACTTTTTTTCGGGTATTTCAATATCAAAAAAAATATGATATACTGATAAAGAACACTGTTTCGACATATTTTTGTCACAATAAAAGTATATGATTGCAGCAGGAGGGGATTTTATGCCTAAAATCTTAGTTGTTGACGATGAATTCAGAATAAGACAGATAATCCGCAAATACGCCGAGTTTGAGGGCTACGAGGTCGAGGAGGCGGTCGACGGCATGCAGGCGATCGAGGTCTGCCGCAGGCAGAGCTTTGACCTTATAATAATGGACGTCATGATGCCCGAGCTGGACGGCTTTTCCGCCTGCCGCGAGATCAGGAAGTTCTGCAAAACTCCGATCATCATGCTCTCGGCAAGGGGCGAGGAATACGACAAGATCCACGGCTTTGAGCTCGGATCGGACGATTACGTGGTAAAGCCCTTCTCGCCGAAGGAGCTGATGATGCGCGTGGCGGCGGTGATCAAGCGCTCCAGCGCCGGCTCGGGCGAGAACGAACGCGACGTTTATACCTACAAGGGGCTCGTTATAGATTTCTCGGCGAGGATCGTTACCGTTGACGGCGAGCGGATCGACATGACCCCGAAGGAATATGAGCTTCTTTTCTACATGGTTCGCAACAAGGGGCTGGCGCTCACGCGCGAAAGCCTTATCAGCGAGGTATGGGGATACGACTTCTTCGGCGACGAGCGCACGCTTGACACCCACATCAAGCTGCTGAGGAAAAGCCTCGGAGATTACAGCAAATGTATAGTTACCTTGCGGGGGGTTGGTTACAGATTTGAGGAAATATAGCAAAAGATACTGGCCGCTCCAAATAAAGCTGCTCGGGTATTTTCTGCTTTTCGGCGCGATAATACTGGTGGTGCTCTGGGTGTTCCAGTCGTTTTTGCTGAAGCCCTACTACACCGCCTCAAAATCCAACCGCGTTGAACAGAGCGCGTCGAGGATATCGCAGTCGATCGAGCAGAACAAAAACGTCTGGACGACCATCGACAACGTCGCGAGCAACAATTCGCTTTCGGTATATGTTTACGACTCGGGCGCGGGGCTTATGAACCTGCTTTTTCAGTGCACGTACGACGTTCCCGCCGACGAGCTCGTCATGGAGGAGCACGATATATACTCCTATTACCGCAGCGCCAAAAACAACGGCGGCTCGTATATGACGGTTGACACAAACAGCGTTGCCGACATCGCCAAGCGCAAGCTGGACATGCTGAGACAGGCGTTTTCGGGCGCTACCGAAGACAGCGCCAGCGCCGAGATCCACTACCGCTCGCAGTCCGAGGTATCGACCGAGAGCATGGTGTGCGCCAACATAATAACGCGCGACGACGGCAGCGAGAGGTTCCTGCTGATCACCTCCTCGATAACGCCGCTGAGCAACACCATCGAGATCATGCGCGGACAGCTTATCTGGGTCACGTTCGTGTTCGTGATATTGTCGGTGATATTCTCTCTTTACGCGAGCCACAGGATCGCCAAGCCGATCTCAAAGACGAACAATTCCGCCAAGGAGCTCGCCAAAAAGAATTACGAGGTCAATTTCAACGCCAAGGGCTACCTTGAGGTAGAGGAGCTTAACGAAACGCTGAACTACGCCAAGACCGAGCTTGCCGCGACCGAAAAGCTGCAGCGCGAGCTGATCGCCAATATATCGCACGATCTGCGCACGCCGCTGACCATGATAACCGGCTACGGCGAGGTCATGAGGGATCTTCCGGACGAGAACACACCCGAGAACATCCAGATAATCATTGACGAGGCGTCGAGGCTTTCGACGCTGGTAAACGACCTTCTCGACCTGTCAAAGCTGCAGTCGGGAGCGCTCCGCGCCGAGAAAAAACGGTTCAGCCTGACCGACAGCGTCACCGCGATCTTCGCGAGATACTCAAAGCTGATCGAGCAGGACGGCTACAACATAACCTTTGATTACAGGGAGAACGTCTGCGTCAACGCCGACGAGCTGAGGATATCTCAGGTGATCTACAACCTTGTCAATAACGCCGTCAACCATGTCGGCGAGGACAAAACGGTGATCGTCACCCAGACCGTCAAGGGCGGCAGGGTCAGGATCGAGGTCACGGATCACGGCGAGGGAATACCTGCCGACAAGCTCGAGTATATCTGGGACAGATATTACAAGGTGGACAAGGAGCACAGGCGCGGAGTGATCGGCTCGGGACTCGGGCTTTCGATAGTCAAGAGCATACTTGACGCGCACAACGCTCATTACGGAGTCCGCAGCACCCTCGGCAAGGGCAGCACGTTCTGGTTTGAAATGACAGCCGACTCCGTCAAAAAAATCAAAAAGGACGAGAGCTGACAGCTCTCGGTACAGACGCTGACCGCGCAGCCGTGCGGTCGGCGTTGTTTTTTCTCAAAATCACATATATTTATCAAAAATTATTGCCGAAAAATGTTGTTTTTGCGGACAACCTGTTGTATAATGATTATATATGTAAACTATTATGGAGGAGCAGGCTTATGAGCGGGCGTAAAAACAACGAGATCGTTGATTACGACATGTTCGATGACGATATATACAGCAGCAAAAAACAAGCCGATAAAGCGTCGGGCAAAAAATCCGTTCCGAAAAGCAAGCGAACAAAGGCGAGGGAACAGCGCATAAGGAAGCTCAGGAACCGCTCGCTGATAATAATTGTCGGAGTAGTGCTCTTAGCCCTGATAATCGTTTTGTTCACCGTAATGGTCAGGGGCTGCGACAGCGGACACAATAAGGTCATAAACGTCTCTACCGAAACGAAGTTCAAGCAGGAGGCAAAAAGAGCCACCCCCTCGGAGGCGGATCCGAACAAGCCGTCCGCCGGTTCCGACGGCACTGGGGTCTCTCAGTTCAAGACCCCCGTGATCGAGGACGACAACAGCGAGGGCGCCGTCTACGGCGAATGCTGCGTCTGGAAGGATTCCGGCTTCCTTAAATTCACGCCGGATCAGGGCAGCGCCGAGGCTTACGCTGCCGCGGTAAAGGGACTTGCCGAGCAGTCGCCGTCCGTCAGGTTCTACAACATCGTCGCGCCAAGCGCCACGGAGCTCTGCCTGCCCGAAAGACTAAAGACCGGCGAGTTCACCACCGCTTCTCAGGCGGATTTCATTACAAAAATAAACAGCGCTCTCGGCGGCAAAGTCACAGCGATAAACGCTTACGACGCGCTCGCCGACCACAACGCCGATTATATCTACTACAAATCGGACGACAACTGGACAGACCTCGGCGCCTATTACGCCTACACCGCGTTCGCTAACGCCGCCGGACTGACTCCGCTGCCCCTGGGAAGCTGCGAGGAAAAGACGATCGAGGGCTTCTACGGCAGCTACTCGCTCTACACGGCGGTTCCCGGCGAGGACACCGTCAGCTACAGGGAGCTCCCCTACAACGCCACAATGGACGTCACCGACCAAAACGGCGTTTCCTACACCAACCCCACTCCCTACTACGACGGCGCGACAGCCGGTCCGTACACCTACGGCGTGTTCCTCGTGGGCGATAATCCGCTGTCGGTCATCCGCTCAAGCGCGTCCTCGGCGCAGAGCGATAAAAAGATAGCCGTTATCAAGGAGGACTACGGCGACGCGCTCGCTCCGTACCTCACCTATAACTACAGCGAGATACACGTTATAGATTACCGTTATTTTGATACCGTCGGGATCAAATTCTCCGACTACTGCGCTCAAAACGGCATAACGGACGTCCTTGTGATAAACGACGTCAAGAGCGCGGGCTCGCAAACCCAGATCAGCGCGCTTTCAGCGCTGTAAAGACACCGAAAGGAGGCGACAAATATGATCGCGGAAAACGTCAAGGTTTCCATATTAGGCACAATAAGCGACAATCTTTATTCGGCAAGAGTCAGCCAAAACGGCGCGCCGACAAAAAGCGCGTATGTTGTTTCGCGCAAAAAAGCGGACGATTACTTTGACGGCATCGTGGTCGCCGTCGCCGAATTTGAGGGTCTTAACGAGGAGCGAATGATAATCGCGCGCTGCGGCGAGATATACTACGAGCCGGAGCTGAGAAGGCTGCTCACTAAGCTGAAGCACATCAAGCTCAAAAGCATCCGCTGCCTTTATGAAAAATCCTGCGGCGCGATAATCTTTTACAAGACAAAGCAAAACACACGGATACTGCTCGTCAAGAACAACAACGGCAGGTACTGGAGCTTTCCCAAGGGTCATATCGAGGAGGGCGAAACAGAGCAGGAGACCGCTATCCGCGAGATAAAGGAGGAGACCGGGCTCGATGTTACCATCACCCCGGGCTTCCGCGAGATCAGCGAATACTGCCCGTTCGGCAGGATCCGCAAGAAGGTGGTGTTCTTCCTCGCCAGAGCCTTTACCGATAACGTAAAGATACAGGAGGAGGAGATCGCCAGCTACATCTGGGTAGACCTCCAGCAGGCGCGCAAGATGTGCACCTACGACAACGACCTGAGAATAATCGAAAAAGCCGAGATCACGATACATTTGATGAAGCCCTGATATAAAGCCGCTCTGCAAAGCGCGGCTTTTGTTTTTTTAAAAACACCTTGCAATAACTTGCTTTATGTTGTAAAATTATATTACGATCATATGCAGACCGAGCCGCAAGGAGGATACTATGTCAAAGGAATTTAAAATCAGAACCAAAAACAAGGATGTGTTCCTGCGCGTTACAAAGGGACATTTCGCGACTATGCACAGCCACATAAACTACTATATCGACGTTACGACCCAAAAAACAAGACTTTCCGAGGCGAGAGCCGTAGCCAAGGAGATGGTCTCGGCTTACCGCGCTCAGACGATCGTCGACACCATCATCTGCCTTGACGGCACCGAGGTCATCGGCGCGTGCGTCGCCAATGAGCTGACTCAGGACAACTTTGTCAACCTCAACGCCCACCAGACGATCTACGTTGTATCGCCCGAGTTTATCGGCGGCGGTCAGATGATCTTCCGCGACAACCTTGTCCACATGCTCACAAACAAGCACGTGCTTATCCTCGCGGCGTCCGTCACGACCGGCAAAAGCGCCCTCGCCGCGATCGACGCGATCACCTATTACGGCGGCATCGTCGTCGGGATCTCGTCTATCTTCGCGACCGTCAGCGAGTGCGACGGACATCCCGTCCACTCGATATTCAACCCGAACGACCTGGGGGATTATCAGAGCTTCAAGCCGCACCAGTGCCCGTACTGCCAAAACGGCGAAAAAATCGAGGCGCTCGTCAACAGCTTCGGGTACTCCGCGCTGTAAAAAACAACTCTTTGCCGCCATCCGAAAGACCGGCGCGCAAAAGAATTTTGGGGTTTGCTATTGACAAACCCCTTTTTTTAATATATAATCATAAATGCTGAATTTCAGCGAATATGGCGGAATAGCTCAGCTGGCTAGAGCATTCGGTTCATACCCGAAGTGTCGTAGGTTCAAGTCCTATTTCCGCTACCATTCGGCCCGGTGGTCAAGCGGTTAAGACACCGCCCTTTCACGGCGGTAACACGAGTTCGATTCTCGTCCGGGTCACCAAGCCCCTTACGTTTTGTGAGGGGCTTTACTTAAATAATCAGCCGGCGTGGTGGAATAGGCAGACACAAGGGACTTAAAATCCCTCGGATTAATACTCCGTACCGGTTCAAGTCCGGTCGCCGGCACCAAAATATTAAGGGCACCCATTTGGGTGCCCTTAATATTTTGAGGCGGCCGGACTTGAAGGCGAGCGATCAGAAAACAGTCCTGTGGACTGTTTTAGCGAGAGAGCTCCACTGCATTGACAAAAAGCTTTGCCGTCACTCCCGCGTTCAAACGCGCCGTTGATTCGACCTGTTTTTTCAAGCCGCACTATCCAAAGGCGCGCTGACAGCCGCGGCACGCGGTCACGCCGCATAAGACGAGCAGATACGTTTATCCTCCGCAAACACAGGTCGCCGGCGCCATAGAGAGCAGCTTGTCTAAGGCTGCTCTCTGTTGCTTTGGCGCGATCCAAACGCCGCGGAAATCAACACAACGACCGAATGATAAAAGGTCGGCTTTTTTTCAGAGCCGACCTTCTGTTTTTTATGGCAATACCGCACGATTCGGGTGCCCGGTGTTGCCTTATCTTTTTATGATAACGCCCGTGATCTGTCTTCCGCAGTAGCCGCACCGGTAATTCTCGGTGACCGCTCCGACGATCGGAGCGCCGCAGCCGGGACAGCGGTCTTTTACTATTTGTTTCGCGAGGGCGATCCGCAGCGCTCCGCCGTGCTTTTCGGGAGAGCAGCCGCACAGATAACCTTCCTTGATGGCTTTAACGATACTGTTATACTGATCCGCAGGCGTAACGCTGCTGTCGGGATCCTTCGACTTTTGGATCCGGTCAAGCTCCCGGAAGGTCAAAAACGGTCCCCGGTATCGCGCGAAATCCTTTGCGTAACGCTGCGCGGACTCGATCGTGATCATCCGCGAAATTGTTAACGGAGCTGTCAGAACAATCGCGGCGAGAGCAAACGCGAAAAGGATAATGGCGTTCAGCAGACCCGACCGGAACAAGCTGTACGAAGTGATGCCGCGTCCAAGCATTTCTCTGAAATACGGCTCGTTATTGTAATTATTCACCATCGTCAGAAACACGATCAGAAAAATCAGGAAAAAGAAAAGTTCAACGCCGAAGCCGACAGCGTAACCGATCCGCTTCGCCTGCAGGTTTGAGCGCTCGTAATAAACAGGGTTGTTCGGCTTGCGGCCGACATTGTCGCTGATAAAATATAACCTCTGTCCCGATATGACCTGAGCGGTCAGATCGGAGCTTCCGCAGTACGGACACCTGCCCTCAAAATACACTCGCTTTTCCATCATGCCGCCGCAGCTTCGGCATGAGCAGACGACGGTCTTGCTGTAAAGCTCGATGATCTCGGGATAGCGGTAGTTGACGGTTTTGATGATCCTAAAATTCTTCATGTACAGCGGACGAACGAGTCCGACGCGGCTTCTGATCTGACCGGCTGTTTTTCCCGTCACCTCGGCAAGCTCCGCGAAATCGACATAGCCGTTCAGGTCGCCCTCAAAATAGTCTGAGAAAAACACGGCGTCGTTTATCAGCTTTCGCGATATCCTTGAGTAAACGATCAGCGCGATCCCGATGATGAAAAGTATGACCGATTCGGGAAAAGCCCGTGCGTGAAGGACGGTGAACCAGTCGCCGAAGTAACCGACGATAAGCTGCGTTATGATCGCTACGGAGGTTGACGCGAGGAACACTCCGATTATCAGGAGAATAACATTTTTTATTTTTAAAAAGGCTATCAGATTGTTTTTCAGATACATAGCATGAGCCTCCGTGAAGTTATTTTTCAATTATTTTTCCGAGCTTATTCTAACACAAACCCGGAGCATTTGCAACATACGGAAAACCCGATCCGACCGGCACGGGATCATGCCGCAAAACCGTTTGTTCCCAATTTGATACCGCTTGTTCCAAATCCATTGAAATCATCATTTTACTATACTATAATGACATTGTCGGATAAAAAATTGTCGAAAGGAGGGCAATTATGAACTTAAAGACAATCATCGGAATAATCCCGTTCGTGGGATGTATCGTAATGGTGCTTTGGGGCGTGCTCGGTAACGCCTGGAACATAAGCTGGATAGCGGTAGTCGTCGGCGGTATACTTATGGCGATACTTTCTATCATCAATTCAAATTTGCAGAAAGACAAAAATAATCAAGATAAGAAATAATAAAGGAGAATGAATATGAAAACCCTTAAAATCATCGGAATGTGCTGCCTGTTCACCGGTATACTCGTACAGGTGCTCTGGGGATTCTTCGGCAACGCGTGGGCAGTTAGCTGGGTAGCCTCTTTTGTCGGCGTAATGCTGATGTGTATTATGAACGTTATCGCGAAAAACTCGGGCAGCGATAAAAAAGACCAATAATTATTTTATAGGAAGCGGTTGCTTATGAATGTTCAAAAGCTCAGTATACCGCTTCCTATAAATTCAGTCGCGGTCGTCACGGTCGCGAACAAAAAATCAACAGAGGATAAAATCATGATAAAAAAACTTGCCGCTATCATTTGCGCCGCGGTGCTGATCCTGTCGTTCGCGGCGTGTAATGAAAACACCGATAAAAAAGAAAGCGCTGATCCGAGCGCGGCTTCCGGGGTCGCCTCAACCGCCGCGAAAACCACCGCCGCGGAAACCACCGCCACGGAAACCACCGCCGAGGAACCCACCGTTGAAGAAACCGCAGCCGCAGCTAAGGTCGAAGATACGGATATCATCGGCACGTGGGAGTTTGAACCGGGCGGCTTCACCTATACCTTCAACGACGACGGCACAGGCAAATATGAGGTCGTCGGCGGATTGATGACCTTTTCGTATGAAGCCGACGGCTCTAAGCTGACGCTCAATTATGACGACGGGCTGCCTTCTGCCGAGCTTGAGTATTCGATCGACGGAGACACGCTGAACATCAGGGATTCCGCCGGCAACGATACGATCTATCATAAAAAGTAAAGGACAGAGAGAAAATGACTGACAAAAAAAGCAGACTGTTTATGATAATAAACTGCCTCGCGCTGGGAGTCATAGCGATGAACCTAACGGCTCCCGTGCATGAGGCGACTCACCTGGTAACTCAAATCTTTGCCGGCGCTCAGCCTGTTCATCTTGCGTTCGGCTCAGCCGATACAATAAATCCGACCGCCGATCTCGGCTCGTTCTTCTGGATGGTTATGTACGAGGGCAGCGCGGCGCTGATGAATATTGTCATTGGCTTTATTCTGTTGATCGTACTAAAAAAATTCAGGCTCGGCCCGATGAGCAGGGTGCTTGTCCTGCTGACCACCATGATGCACCTGAGCATGGGCTTCGGCTACTTTTTGCGCGACGGTATCGCGTATTCTCCGGATCCCGACAGCAATTTGGGCGACTGGAGCAAGGTGCTCGGGCGCTTCGGCGGAAACATCGGGCTCAGGATCGGTATGCTTGTCGTAGGCTCGCTCGGAATACTTCTTGTATTCCTGATCGCGTACCGCCAGGCGTTCCACTTCATCAAAGACAATAACGACAAAAAAGAGAGGAACCGGGTCGCCTCGGCGATCTTCCTCTTCCCTTACCTCTTTAACGCCGTTGTTTTCACGCTGGTCGAGCTAAACAGCCCGGTCGCGAAAGCGAGCATGGAGGCGTTCCTCGTGATCTCGCCGATCATAAATGTTTTCGGCATGATCGGATTTTTCTGGGGATACATGTTCGTTGCGCATATGGTAAAGCCGCGCAAGGACAACGTGTATTACTTCTCGCCCTGCGCGAAAAAGCAGATCGCGCTGTGGATAATCGCGGCGGCGGTGCTCGCGTTTGACGCGCTCGTCCTCTGCCCCGGGATCAGCTTTATTTAACAGAATACGATTTGTCAAAGGCTCCGCTGAAACAGCGGAGCCTTTTTTGCTTGCGTTCGCTTGCATTTGCTATCATACTGTGGTATGATATATTTGAAAGGACGGTGTTTTTATGGCAAACACAACTGCTGTTTACGCCCGCATCGACAGCGGATTAAAAGAAAACGCTGAATCAATACTTGCAAAATTAGGTATTTCCCCGTCGGGAGCGATACAGATGCTGTACAGTCAAATAGTTTTGCAGCAGGGAATGCCCTTTGAGCTCAAGCTGCCTGCAAAAAAGCCCGTTGCTATCGGGGGAATGACTCGCGAAGAGCTTGACGCGGAATTGATGAAGGGTGTCGCTTCCCTTAAAGACGGCAAAGCGGTTTCTGCCGATGATGTCGACGCTTTGCTCGCAGAGGAATTTGGGATATGACAGCAAAGATTTTTAAGGTCGTTTATTCCCCGGAATCCATAGACGATTTAAGAGCGATCTATCTATACATCGCAAATGAATTAAAAGAACCGGAAACAGCAAGAAAACAAATTGATCGTATTCGATCAAAAATACGCGGATTGGACTCATTCCCCGGCAAATACGCAAAAGTTGAATGGGCTCCGTGGTCAGATATGGACATGCGCCGGATATCTGTTGACAACTATTTGGTCTTTTATCTTGTAAATAACGAGAAAAGCGAGGTAACGATCGTCAGAGTGTTCTATGGCGGCAGGGATATCCCGTCACATATTTGATCCAATAAAAATATTACCCCGACAGGTTTATGCCTGCCGGGGTGTTTTATTGCAGTATTAAATTTTTTATGCTTTCTTTTTGAACTCGGTAAGCTTTTCAGTCGCGAACTTTTGGATGTCCGTCGCGTCGAGGATATCAACGACTCCGTCATCATTTACGTCGCCGACATAGAGCTGCGTTTTATCGAGCTCCATTTGTTCCGCGGCGTACTTCTGAACAACAGTGGCGTCGAGAACGTCAACGGTTCCGTCGTGGTTGATGTCGCCGATCAGCTTGGGCGGTTCTTCGGCTACCGTGAACGTCGCCCACGCCTCGCCCGAAAGCACGCCGTTGCGTGTGGGAGTGGCTACAACGTTATAGGTTCCGACATCTTTGATGTTTTCCGGCGCGATCTCGACCTCGACCGGCTCGCCGTCAACACCGTCGACTACCTGATAATAGGTCAGGGTGTAGTCCTCGCCCTCGGCGTATTCAACGCCCATCTCGCTTGTGAGAGTAACGGCAGGGGGAGTCAGCGGCTCGCCCGTGTAGGTAAGCGTATCGTCGGAAAGGTTCATGCCGACTGCATCGCCGTCGGCGTTGACCATAGTGCCGAGCGGATGGACGTTTGTCACCTTAGTGCCGTTCTCATCATGTACGATGTTGAAGATCACCGCGACGGCGGCTGCCTGACCGCTCTCGTTGGAGAAGCAGGCGGTATAGGTGTATTCGCCGTCGGGGAGCGACATCAGATAGTCGGTGCTTAAGCCGAGCGCAGCGCCGTCTTCTTGGGTGACGCTCCACATCTCGAGCTCGTCCTCAGAGATGCCCTCGCCCTCGCCTTCGTCGCCGTTCGCGCCCAACGGAGCGGATGACTTATTGTTATTCTTTGGCTTATAGCTCGCGACCTCATTGCCGTTCTTGTCGAACATCTTGCAGCTTCCGGCTTCACCGGTGTTCGTCAGTTTGTTCAGCCAGCCGGACTGCAGATTGGCATAGTTCATCTCGTTGGTTCCGGTCGCTTCATAGAGGGGGCTGATAAACGTCGAAGGTATCAGCAGGTAGTATTTATATCCCTCGAGATAATCATTATCGGAGAAGCTCTGCAGCGCCTCGGGGCTCATTTTGCAGATAGATTCAAAGGCAGCGCGGTAGTCCGCCCAACGCTCGACATCAATGATCGGATAATCGAAACAACCCTTTCGCACGCCTCCGCAGACCTTACAGGTCTCGGTATACCAACAGCGGTAGTTGTAGCGGGTGAACATATTGAACAGGCCGCCCTTATAGGGGGTCGCTTCAAACTTAGTGATCTTGCGCGTCCCCTTGAAGTCGCAGAATCCTTTTATTTCCTGACCGCATTTTGTGCAATTCGTGTGGTGAGAATTAAGACTATACGGCGCCCACTCGCCGGGGGTGCAGGCTTCCTCTTCTTCAAACATCAGCTTCTTGCATCTTGCGCAGTGGCTTCTGTGGGTAAAGTTTGGATAAGAGCCTTTGGCGGGGACATAATCGTCCCTGCCGGTGCCCGCATGGGAACAGAGCTGATCCTGGTGATAGCTGCACTTGGTGCAGTCGACGGAAACCTCGCCGTTATAGATCTCATAGCCGCTG
>CACXIV010000029.1 GCA_902767845.1 uncultured Ruminococcus sp.
TATCCTTTGCAAAAAGACCATTGTGGTTCCCGATCCCGTTCCCACATATGCGCTCGTAACGATCTACGAGGATCTGCAGGGCAACGCCGAGCTGACCGAGGTGATCGACAGCAATAAGCCGCTCTACCCCGAAAACTTGTTGAGCAGCATAAAGATCGATTGGATAGAAAACGAATCGCTTGAAATACCGGACGAGGCAAAGGCCGCGTTTGACAAGGCGACGGAAACGATCACCGGAGCGGAATACAAGCCTGTAGCCCTGCTGTATACCGCGACAGCTACCGAAGGGAATAACGTCGTTTCATATAAGAAATATAAGCTGCTGTGCAAAGCGACGCCCACAGTCCCCAACGCTCTGCCATATTACGTGATTATCGACGTCCTTAGTGACCCCAACGATCCCGGTCACATAGAAATCACGGACACTACCGAATTTATTTCCCCCGATACAGCAGAGGAGGAAGCACAGCAGGACGGCGCGTCAGAGACCTCAACAGCGGAATAGTTATATTTCTACAAACGAATTAACGGTCGATTCGATAATGAACCGACCGTTTTTGTTTTTGCAAAATATTAACTATTGTAAGATGTTGCTTGCGGTTGCCGCAATTATTTGAAGTACGCTACGCCGCTTTCAAAAATCTTCTGGTCTTTTTCAAACGGTACGTTTTTGTACAGGTTTTCTCCCTTGCGCTCGCTGTGACCCATTTTGCCCAAGATCCTGCCGTCGGGCGAGGTGATGCCCTCGATCGCGCAGACGGAACCGTTGACGTTATAGGCTATATCGCTGCTCGGATTTCCGTCCAAATCAACGTACTGGGTCGCGATCTGACCGTTATCGGCAAGCGCCCTGACGGTCTCGAGATCCGCCATAAACCTGCCCTCGCCGTGGGACACGGGAACCGCGAAAACATCGCCCGCGTTGACCTTAGAGAACCACGGGGATTTGACCGAGGTGACTCTGGTGTACGCCATGTGCGAGATATGTCTGCCGACAGTGTTAAAGGTAAGGGTGGGGTCTGTGGGCTTCAATTCTCTGATCTCGCCGTAGGGAACGAGTCCGAGCTTGATAAGCGCCTGGAAGCCGTTGCAGATACCGAGCATAAGACCGTCGCGGTTCTTGAGCAGGTCGTCGACCGCTTCCTTGATCCTCGGATTGCGGAAGGTGGTGGCGATGAACTTGCCCGAGCCGTCGGGCTCGTCGCCGCCGGAGAAACCGCCCGGGAGCATGATCATCTGCGACTCTTTAATGAGCTTTTCCATTTTCTCTATCGTTTCCTCAATGCCGCTCTGGGTGAGGTTCTTTACGATCAAAAGCTCAGGCTGAGCTCCTGCCTTTTCAAAGGCTCTCGCTGTGTCGACCTCGCAGTTCGTTCCGGGGAATACGGGGATGAATACCCTGGGCTTAGCGACCTTGACAGCCGGCGAAGCCACGTTGCGCGCGTGGTAAAGCTCGGCGTTGACCTCGATCTCGGGACATTCCGCCTGAGTCGGGAATACCTTTTCGAGCGGAGCCGTCCACTTTTCAAGGATCGTATCAAGTTCAACGGACTTGCTGCCCATTGTGATCTTCGCGTCATCGGTAACTGTACCGAGGTCGTAGCTCAATACATCGCCGTCAAGCTCCGCGCCGTCGGCAAGCTCGAGCACGAGCGAGCCCGAGAGCGGAGCGAAAAGCTCTTTATTTGTAAGCTCCTTGGTAAATTTGAAGCCGAATTTATTTCCGAACGCAGCCTTGCATACGCATGCCGCCGCGCCGCCTTCCTTAACGACCGAGGCGGAGAGCACCTTGCCGTCACTCGTCAGGGCGTAAACCGCCTTGTACATCTCGACAAGCTTGTCCCAATCGGGCATGAGAGTTTCTTTATTTTCGGGGACGGGAACGTAGATCACCTTTGAACCCGGCTTTTTAAACTCGCTCGAGATCGTCCTGCTCGCCTTTGTCATAGCGACGGCGAAGCTGACGAGAGTCGGCGGAACGTCGATATCCTCGAACGAGCCGGACATGCTGTCCTTGCCGCCGATCGAGGGAAGCCCCAGCTTCAACTGCGCCTGCATAGCGCCGAGCAGAGCCGCCGCGGGCTTGCCCCAGCGCGAGGGAACGTCGTTTAATCTTTCAAAATACTCCTGGAAGGTCAGCCTTGCGGTGAGCGGATCGGCGCCGATAGCGAGCAGCTTTGAGGTCGATTCAACGACCGCGTAAGCCGAGCCGTGGAACGGGCTCCAGCGCGACACTCCCGGGATAAAGCCGTAGCTCATAGCGGTGGCGTCGTCGGTCTCGCCCTGCTCGAGCGGCAGCTTTGCCGCCATAGCCTCCTGAGGAGTGAGCTGGGTCTTGCCGCCGAAGGGCATGATAACTGTCGCCGCGCCGATAGAGGCGTCGAAGCGCTCCGAGAGTCCGATCTGTGAGCAGACCTCGAGCCTTGCCATGTTTTCGCCGACAGCCTCTTCAAACGGCATATCCCTGAGGCAGTCCGGACAGGCTTCGCGGTAGCAGTCCTCAGCCGAGGGAGCGGCGATAAACGCCTTTGCCTCCTGAGTGACGCCGTTTGTATTTAAAAATTCACGGCTGAGATCGACGATAGTGTCGCCGCGCCAGTTCATTGTGAGCCTCGGCTCCTCGGTGACGACGGCTACGGCAGTCGCCTCGAGGTTCTCGGTCTCGGCGTATTTAATAAATTTATCAACATCATTTTTATCGAGCACGACCGCCATTCTCTCCTGGCTCTCCGAGATAGCGAGCTCGGTGCCGTCGAGGCCGTCGTACTTCTTTGTCACCTTGTCCAGATCGACCGTAAGGCCGTCGGCGAGCTCGCCGATAGCCACGCACACGCCGCCCGCGCCGAAGTCGTTGCAGCGCTTGATCAGTTTAGCGACATCAGCGTTGCGGAACAGGCGCTGGATCTTGCGCTCTGTGGGCGGATTACCCTTTTGTACTTCCGCTCCGCAGGTCTCGATCGAGCTTTCGGTGTGAGCCTTTGAAGAGCCTGTCGCACCGCCGCAGCCGTCGCGTCCCGTGCGTCCGCCGAGCAGTACGATCACATCATCCGGAGCCGGTACCTCGCGGATAACATTCTCCTTGGGAGAAGCGCCGATCACCGCGCCGATCTCCATTCTCTTGGCGACATAGCCCTGATCGTAAAGCTCGACCACCTGTCCCGTGGCGAGACCGATCTGGTTGCCGTATGAGCTGTAACCGTTGGCGGCGCCCGTGGTGATCTTGCGCGAGGGCAGCTTGCCGTGCATAGTGTCCTTGAACGGGATCGTGGGGTCGCCCGAGCCGGTCACGCGCATAGCCTGATAAACATACGCTCTGCCGGAGAGCGGATCGCGGATCGCGCCGCCCAAGCAGGTAGCCGCTCCGCCGAAGGGTTCGATCTCGGTCGGGTGGTTATGAGTTTCGTTCTTGAACTGAACGAGCCATTTTTCTGTTTTTCCGTCTATGGTGACGGGAACCTCTATTGAGCAGGCGTTGATCTCGTCGCTTTCGTCAAGGTCGGGGATCATGCCCTTTTTCTTTAGGGACTTCATTCCCATAAGAGCCATATCCATAAGGGAGACTATTCTTGTTGTGTCCTTGCCGTAGACCTCGTCGCGAGTAGCGTAGTACTCTCTGAGCGCGTCCTCGATCACCGAGCCCAAAGCCTTTTTCTCGACCTCGACCTCGCTTAGTCTTGTCAGGAATGTGGTGTGGCGGCAGTGATCCGACCAGTAGGTGTCGATAACGCGAAGCTCTGTTACGCTGGGATCGCGGCGCTCGGTATCTCTGAAATAATCGCGGCAGAATTTGAGATCGGCCAAGGTCATGGCGAAGCCCATTGAGCCGTAATACTCAGCCATTTCGTCGTCATTCCATTTTATAAAGCCCTCAACGCGCTTTACGTTTTCGGGAACGGGCGTTTCCATATCAAGCGTTTCGGGCTTGTCGAGCGAAGCCAAGCGGCTCTCGACAGGGTTGATGAGGTAATCCTCGATCTTCTTCTGATCCTCGTCGCTCAAATCGCCTTTAAGGGCGATCACCCTCGCGGTGAGCACCTTGCACCTCTCCCCCTGGGTGAGGAGCTGAACGCACTGCTCAGCGGAATCGCCGCGCTGGTCATACTGACCCGGCAGGTACTCCATGGCGAAAACCCTCCAGCCGCTTTCCACGGGCAGGGTCTCCTCATATATAACATCTGCGTTCGGCTCGGACAGCACTATAGACTTTGCCTTGTCGTACTCGTCCCCGGTAAGTCCCTCGATATCGTAGCGCACGATGTAGCGCAGGTCGGTGACTCCCCTCATTCCTAAATTGTGGCGAATGTCCCAAAGCGTCTGCTTCGCGACGACATTGAAGCCCTCGCGTTTTTCAACAAAAATCCTGATTACGTCCGACATAAAATCAGCCTCCCAAAATAATCATAGTCAAGAGTATTTTAGCATATAATGTCCGCTTTATTTTTCGGTTTTGGCAATATGTATAATGATTTGTACGGCGAGGATCGTTAGCCCGCAAGAAAAAACCGCATTTGCGCAAAGCGCGCGGAAGGGCGGTGATCTCCCCCGCGAAATAAAACAAAAACGCCACCCGAAAGGATAGCGTTTGCATTACGGATTATTTGTCAGATACCTGTAAAACTCCTCGAAGGAGCCGTTGCGGTAGACCGAGATATCCCTGTCCCTGCGGTTGATAAGGCAGTCCGTGACAAGAAATGTATTGAAGCCGAGCCGTGACGCGCACATATCCTCGTCAACGTCGTTGCCGACCATCAGGCTTTCCTCGGGGATAACGCCGCAGATGGAGCAGATATCGGCAAAGTAATTCAGGTTCGGCTTGCAGCTTGAGCAGTTGTCGTAAACCGTAATATAATCAAAATCGTTTGGGTCAAGCCCTGCCCATTCGATCCTGCGGTAGGTCGAAGCCTTCGGGAAGATCGGATTTGTTGCAACGATAAGCCTGACGTTTTTGCTTTTCAGGTACTCGATCGTCTTTTTCGCGTAGGGCGTATAGCCGGTGCCGTTTTTTGCGTAAATAAACTCGTTGCGGTAAAAATCGTCAAAGTCGCGGGCATAGGCGCGCATGTCGCGTTTGCAGACATCATTCATCGTCCTCCAGAAAACCTCGCAGTTCATTCTGAGCCCGTCGTTTTTAGCCATAGCCTCGGCGCCGCTCCAGACGCCCTTTACAAGGGTCTTGGCGTCGATCCCGATCTCAGGGACGAACCGCCTGCACAGAGCCTGCAAATACAGCTCGGTGAACTTGCCCATATCCATCGGCAACAATGTGCCGTCCAAATCAAAAAGATAGTTCTTGTACATTTCCACACCTTCCGGATATATTATATATTATATTACGTGTAATTGCAAGCGCTAAAAAAATGTGATATAATTACATTTGGAAATCAGGCTCAAAGCTTTTAACAATAAACTATACTGACGGTGATATTATGAAAATCGTACTGACAGACGCGCAGACCGTTTTTGACGAGATCGTCGACTCCTCTCCGCTTAACGAGCTCGGCGAGGTAAAGTCATACGGTCTGTTAAAATACGGGGAGGTCGCAGAGGCCGTTCGCGACGCGGACATCATTCTCTGCAACAAGACCCTGCTCAACGAAGAAACGCTCAGGCTCGCGGAGAATTTAAAATATATCGGGCTGTTCGCGACGGGCTACAACAACATCGACATAGATTACTGCCGAAAAAAGGGTATCGCCGTTTGCAACGCCGGCTCGTACTCGACGAACGCCGTTGCCCAGCACACCTTCGCGCTGATTTTGGAGCACTTCAACAGTATTTCAAGCTACAAAAAATATGTGGCTGACGGCAGGTGGAAGCGAAGCAAGACCTTTTCGCCCTTTGTTTATCCGCTCAACGAGCTCGCCGGAAAGACTATCGGGATCGTGGGCTTAGGCAATATCGGCACGGCGGTGGCGAGGATAGCGAACGCCTTTGAGATGAACGTGATCGCGTACAACCGCAGTCCGAGGGATGTCGAGGGCGTAAAGCAGGTCGGTTTTGACGCCCTGCTCAAGGAGAGCGACATAGTCACCGTCCACTGTCCGCTCAATGATGAAAGCGAAAACATGTTTGACAAGGCGGCGTTTGAGAAGATGAAAAACAGCGCTTTGTTTGTCAATACCGCGCGCGGCGGAGTAATGAATGAGCAGGACCTGTTTGACGCGCTCAAAAACGGCGTGATCGGCGGCGCGTGCATAGACACGCTCAAGGTCGAGCCGATGGTCGAGGACTGCATACTAATGGAAGCACCGAACTGCATTATCACTCCGCACATAGCATGGGCGCCCGTAGAGACACGGCAGAGGCTTATGGGGATAGTGACAGACAACATCAAGGCGTTTTTAAGAGGAGAAAGAAAAAACAGAGTCGATTAAAAAACAGGATTCGGAAAATTCCGAATCCTGTGATTTTTTATGTTTTGTTTTTTAGCTGCCTTTCGGTCGGGCACTAAAGTCTGATAATTCAACTGTGCTGTCTTCTCGAGTTGCCTGCGGAGGCTACTCCGCGTCCGAGCTTTCGTCTACGGGCTTATCCGCCTTTTTAGCGTCGGATGAGAACAGCTTGACGAGGGTCGCGTTATCCGCTGTGCCCGTCTCCTTGATCCCGTTCTTCTTCTGGAACTCGGTGACAGCCTTCTTGGATATCTCGCCGTAGTAGCCGGTGATGTTCTCCTTATCGCTTACATAGCCGAGGTCAAATAGTCTCTGCTGCATGGCCTTGACGTCGTCGTTGTCGTCCTCCTCCTTGAGGCTGAGACCATCGAGCTTGATTTTGTATTTATCGGCGAGCGAGGAAGCCTGAGCCGCGTCTGTCGCTGCCTGTGTAGCCGCCTCGGTAGCCGCCTGAGTCGCCGCCTCGGTAGGCTGCTCCGAGCCTGCCGCCGCGGTAGAGGGCTGCGCTGAATCGGGAGTCGCCTTGTTCGGCCTGAGCTCGGGATGGATGAATCCGATCATCTTATCGAGGGTCTCAAGGGCGGTGAGTCCCTGACGGCTCATCTCGTCCCTTGTGATCTGCAGGGTGTTGCCGTTCTTTACAGCCGCGAGCTGCGAAAGCACATTGTCGCCCTGAACGGCCTTTAACGTATCGTCATCCGCATAGAAGATAAAGTTGGGGTTCGCTACCTTTAGGGTATTTACGTCGACAGTGTTTTCCGAGATATTTACCGCGACGTTTACCGCTCCGGTGTAGCCGAGGAGCATGTCGCCGTATGTGCCGCTGGTCATCATCCTCAGTCCGCCGTCCTCAAAGTAGAGATAGCAAACGGTGCTGAGCTTATTGGCGCTCAATGCGGAAGCCTCTTCCTTCATGTCCTCCATTTTTGAGATCAGCTTGGCGTATGAATCAGCCGCCTTTTCGTCGCCGGTGATTTTGCCGCCGAGGATCTTGCCGATCGTGTGGTAATTGGTCTCGAGCTGCTTCGGAGTCTCCGCGAGCGACATCGAAATGACCGTTACGCCGGAGTCCTCAAGGCTTTGCTTGGAGTCGTCGCTGAGCTTTTCGTCGGCGAAAACCACCTCCGCGCCGGAGTCGAGAATGTTTTGAACGCTCGGTCTGTCGGCTACTCCCATGACCGGAGCGACGTCGAGATACTTCTGGTCGACCTCCTCGCTTCTGCCGACGATCTTGACGTCATAGCTCATGTATGAGATGATGTCCGCGGAGCAGGGGTCGAGCACCACGATACTTTTTGGCTCTTTATCAATAGTGATATTGGCGATCCTTACGGGGTAGTCGCTGTCGCCGCAGCCCGCGAGGGCAAGCGTTGAGACGAGCGCTACCGCGGCGCAGAGAACGCCTGAAAGTAACTTCTTCATAATAATCTCCTCCGTAATTAGTAGTCAAGCGTCAGCAGAAAAGCGATTCCACATACTGCTTTGCGCAGCGCGGGGATCTTCCGCCCCTTGACAAGGCAAAGCGTTCGGCTCCCGCGGCGAGCTCCTCGCGCGAAAGCTTTAATCCGCGCTTTTCGGCGAGCGCGCAGACAATGCTGATATACTCCTTTTTATCGGGAACGGTGTAGCACACCGCCAAACCGAACCTGTCCGAAAGCGACAGGGTCTCCTGCATATTATCCCTTGTGTTCACGTCGTCAGACTCAAAGGAACGGTCGGACAGCCTTTCCTTTACAATGTGCCTGCGGTTTGAGGTGGCGTAGATCAGGGCGTTGTCGGGTCTTGCGGACAAGCCTCCCTCGAGCACCGCCTTGAGCGTGGTGTAGCTCTGATCCTGACTTTGGAACGAAAGGTCGTCAATGAAAATGATGAACTTCATGGGCAGGGTCGCGATCTTGTCGACAAGTAGCGGAAACTCCATGAGCCTCTCCTTGGGTATCTGGACGATACGCAGCCCATCCTTGCGGTAGTTGTTGGCGATCGCCTTAACGGTAGAGCTCTTGCCCGTACCCATGTCGCCGAACAGCAGGCAGTTGTTGCAGCTTTTGCCGTTGAGGAACGCCTCTGTGTTCTCAACGATCTTGCCTCTCTGGCGCTCGTAGCCCGTAAAGTCCTCGAGCCTGATCCTGTCGTTATGGGCGACCGGCTGTATATCGCCGTCGCGCCACGCGAACGCCTCGTATCTGGCGAACATTCCGCAGCCGTTTTCTCTGTACCACTGAGCAACTACGTCCAGCGAGCCGTCGAACATCTTGAAGCTCTCGGCGCACTCTCCGCATTCCCACCTCGGGAGCGAATCGACAACGTCGGAAATAACGCTGTAGTAGGCGTAGCTTTTGAGCACCTCTTCGGCTTTGAGGTTAGCGGCGGCGAGCACCGCCTCGCAGTCGCGCTTGACAGCCGCGAGCACCTCCGGCGGAAGCTCCTTGTACCTTCCTCCCGCAGCGGCTCTGGTAAAGATGTTCTCGTCAAACAGCGCCGCCTCAGTAAGCGAGTAGGCAAGGCTGTGCGAACAGCCGCGCTCCGAGATCAGCGAGAAAAACTCGCCGTAGGCGTTCAAAAAATCGCACGGCTTGTCGTCAAGCGAGCAGAGCAGCCGGTAAAATGCCTTGGGCACGGTGCGGTTCATTATTTTTCTGAAAATCGACAGGGAAGCCAACTGTAATTTCGTGTTGTTAACATTATTCATACGATCATTCCTATCACAATACTGAAGTCCGAAATCCCGGACGCGGATACGCGAGGTTGATTTTCATTGGCTATAGTATTTTTATTTTACCCTTTTTCACAAAGATAGTCAAGTTTTTTCACAATAATGGTTCCTTTGATACCGAGCCGGCGGAACAGCCCGGCTTTTATCGGGCATAACATACGTTGAGGCTGCCGCGATACCGCGGCAGCCTCTCACTGTACAGAATTAAAAATCAATATCTTCAAGCGTTGTTTCGTCGGAAACAAGCACGGGCTTGTTGCTCTCGAGCTTGACGCCGGCGTATCTCTGCATGCCTGTACCGGCAGGGATAAGCTTACCGATGATAACGTTCTCTTTAAGACCGACAAGCGAGTCGACCTTGCCCTTGATAGCGGCGTCGGTGAGCACCCTTGTAGTCTCCTGGAACGAAGCCGCGGACATAAAGCTGTCGGTGGCTAGAGCCGCCTTTGTGATACCGAGAAGCTGCTGGGTGAACTGAGCCTCTCTGAGACCCTCTTCGCCTGCGGCAATACGCTTTTTGATCAGCTCGTTCTCATAAAGAACGTCGTTCTTGTCATAGGTCTGACCGGACATAAAGCCTGTATCTCCGGCGTCGTCTACCTTGACCTTGCGCATCATCTGGCGAACGATTACCTCGATGTGCTTATCGTTGATCTCAACACCCTGCAGGCGGTATGTCTTTTGAACCTCAGAGATGAGGTAGTTCATTACCGCGTCGGGTCCGAGGATATCGAGGATATCGTGGGGATTTACAGAACCGTCGGTGATGGTATCGCCCTTGCGGATCTGATCTCCCTCCATCACCTTTACACGGAAGCCGAAGGGGATGAGGTAGGTTCTCTCGTCGCCGGTCTCCTTGTTGAAGATAACGGCGTGACGGGCGTTCTTGATCTCTTCAAAGCGAACCTCACCGTCGATCTCACTGATGATCGCGAGGCTCTTTGGTTTTCTCGCCTCGAAGAGCTCCTCAACACGCGGAAGACCCTGTGTGATATCCTCCGCGTTCGCGACGCCGCCGGTGTGGAATGTTCTCATTGTGAGCTGAGTACCGGGCTCGCCGATAGACTGGGCGGCGATTATGCCGACTGCCTCGCCGACTGTAACGGGCTGGCGGTTGGCAAGGTTGGAGCCGTAGCACTTGCGGCAGGCGCCGTGCTTGGCGCGGCACGAAAGCACCGAACGGATCTTTACGCTTGATACGCCCGAGTTGACGATTATATCCGCCTCGGCCTCGCTCATCATGACGTCCTTTGAAACGAGCACGTTGCCGTTCTCGTCGCAGAAGTCCTCGAGCAGATAACGTCCGACAAGACGCTCGCCGAGCGGCTCGATGACCGACTTGGGATCGGATTCGATAGCTCTGATGTCGAAGATCTCAAGACCTTCCTTGGTTCCGCAGTCCTCCTCGCGGATGATGACCTCCTGCGATACGTCGACAAGACGACGGGTGAGGTAACCTGAGTCGGCTGTACGGAGCGCGGTATCGGCAAGTCCCTTACGGGCTCCGCGCGAAGAAATAAAGTATTCGAGAATGTTAAGACCTTCACGGTAATTCGCCCTGATGGGGATCTCGATAGTCTTACCGGAGGTGTTCGCGATAAGTCCGCGCATACCCGCGAGCTGACGGATCTGGCTGATACTGCCTCGAGCGCCGGAATCCGCCATCATGAAGATGGGGTTGTAGCGGTCAAGGTTGCTCTGAAGGGCAGCGGTAACGTCGTTTGTAGCCTGGTTCCAGATGTTGAGGATAGCCTCGTAGCGCTCCTCGTTGGAACGAAGACCCATCATATACTGGTTGCGGATCTCGTCGATCTTCTGCTCGGCCTCGGCGATGATCTCCTTTTTCTCGGGAGGGATAACGGCGTCGCATACCGCAACGGTGATCGCGCCCTTGGTGGAGTATTTGTAGCCCTGCGCCTTGATATCGTCAAGGAGGCGGCTTGTTCTTGCCGCGCCGTGCTTTTTGATGCACTTATCTATGATCTTCTTTAGTCCGCCCTTCTTGACAAGGAAGTCTACCTCGAACTTGAACATGTTTTCGGGGATGCTTCTGTCAACAAAGCCGAGATCCTGAGGAATGGGGTTGTTGAAGATGATCTTGCCGATAGTGGTGTCGACAAGCGCGCTGCACATTTCGCCGTTGACTTCCATCTCGCGGCGAACCTTGATTTTTGAGTGGAGCTCGATAACGCCCGTCTGGTACGCCATCATGACCTCGTCGATGTTGCGGAACACCTTGCCCTCGCCCTTTTCTCCGTCCTTATCGAGGGTCAGATAGTAGGAGCCGAGGATCATATCCTGTGTGGGAACCGCTACAGGCTGGCCGTCGGAGGGCTTGAGAAGGTTTCCGGCAGCAAGCATGAGGAACCTTGCCTCAGCCTGAGCCTCCGCGGAAAGCGGAACGTGAACAGCCATCTGGTCGCCGTCGAAGTCGGCGTTGAACGCGGTACATACGAGCGGATGGAGCTTGATCGCCCTGCCCTCTACGAGCACGGGCTCAAACGCCTGGATACCGAGACGGTGAAGCGTCGGCGCGCGGTTGAGCATTACGGGGTGACCCTTGATAACTACCTCAAGAGCGTCCCATACGTTTTCCTTGGCGCGCTCAACAGCCTTGCGCGCGGATTTGATATTCTGCTCAGCCTTTGTCTCAACAAGACGCTTCATAACAAAGGGCTTGAACAGCTCAAGAGCCATCTCCTTGGGGAGACCGCACTGGTACATTTTGAGTTCGGGGCCTACAACGATAACCGAACGTCCGGAGTAGTCGACGCGCTTGCCGAGAAGGTTCTGACGGAAGCGTCCCTGCTTGCCCTTGAGCATGTCGGAAAGCGACTTGAGGGCGCGGTTGTTGGGGCCTGTTACGGGACGTCCGCGGCGGCCGTTGTCGATCAGGGCGTCAACGGATTCCTGCAGCATCCTCTTCTCGTTGCGAATGATGATCTCGGGCGCGTTGAGCTCGAGAAGCTTTTTGAGTCGGTTGTTTCTGTTGATGACCCTGCGGTACAGGTCGTTGAGGTCGGATGTCGCGAAGCGGCCGCCGTCGAGCTGGACCATGGGACGGATATCCGGCGGAATTACCGGAACTACGTCGAGGATCATCCACTCGGGACGGTTGCCCGAGAGACGGAAGCTCTCGACAACGTCGAGTCGCTTGAGAAGGCGGATCCTCTTCTGTCCCGAGGCAGCCTCGAGCTCCTCCTTGAGCTCCGCGGAAAGCGCGTCAAGATCGATCTCGGCAAGAAGCTCCTTGATCGACTCGGCGCCCATGCCTGCCTTAAAGTCGTCCTCGTACTTTTCGCGCATGTCGTTGTACTCGGTCTCGTTAAGGCACTGGTATTTTGAAAGATCGCGGCAGTCGCCGGGATCGGTTACTATATACTGTGAGAAATAAAGCACGTTTTCAAGCGCTTTGGGAGAGATGTCGAGCATCAGGGCGATCCTTGAGGGGATACCCTTGAAGTACCAGATATGAGATACGGGAGCGGCAAGCTCGATATGACCCATGCGCTCGCGCCTTACCTTTGCTCTGGTGACCTCGACTCCGCAGCGGTCGCAGATCTTGCCTTTGAAGCGGATCCTCTTGTACTTTCCGCAGTGGCACTCCCAGTCCTTTGTAGGTCCGAAAATGCGCTCGCAGAAAAGGCCCTCGCGCTCGGGCTTGAGCGTGCGGTAGTTGATTGTTTCGGGCTTTGTGACCTCGCCGTAAGACCATTCTCTGATCTGTTCGGGGGAAGCAAGACCGATTTTTATTGAGTCAAAAACATTGTTGTCTATCATTTTACTTCCTCCTTATCAAAGTTCGTCCGAACCGAAGTCGTCAAAATCGAATACACTGTCGTCGTCTTCCTCTTCGTCGGCGAGAGAATCGTCAAACATATTGCCTTCTTCTCCGCCCTCGTCAAGGGTGTAGCCGTCCATAGAGGTCATTACGCTGTCCTCGTCGAACTCGGTTGCCGCAGCGTCGGCGATATCCTCGTCCTCCTCGAACTTCTGCTTGATGTCGATCTCCTCGCCCTGCTGGTCAAGCACTCTTACGTCGAGCGAAAGCGACTGGAGCTCCTTGATGAGTACCCTAAAGGATTCGGGGATTCCCGGAGCCGGGATGTTCTGTCCCTTTACGATAGCCTCGTAGGTCTTTACACGTCCCACAACGTCGTCGGACTTGACGGTAAGTATCTCCTGAAGGGTGTAGGCTGCGCCGTACGCCTCAAGAGCCCAAACCTCCATCTCGCCGAAGCGCTGTCCGCCGAACTGAGCCTTACCGCCCAGAGGCTGCTGGGTTACGAGTGAGTACGGACCCGTGCTTCTCGCGTGGATCTTCTCGTCTACGAGGTGATGCAGCTTGAGGTAATACATGTAGCCGACGGTTACGGGGTTGTCGAAGCGTTCGCCCGTTCTGCCGTCGATAAGCCATGTCTTGCCGTCCTCGCTGTAACCGGCGTCCTTTAGAGCGGCGAAAATATCCTGCTCATGAGCGCCGTCGAATACAGGGGTCATGATCTTCCAGCCAAGCGCCTTTGCGGCGTAGCCGAGGTGAACCTCGAGCACCTGACCGATGTTCATACGTGAAGGTACGCCCAGGGGGTTGAGCACGATGTCGAGCGGAGTACCGTCGGGCAGGAACGGCATATCCTCAACGGGGAGTATACGCGAAACAACGCCCTTGTTACCGTGACGTCCCGCCATCTTGTCGCCCACGCTGATCTTGCGCTTGAGGGCGAGGTAAACTCTTACCACCTTGTTAACGCCCGGCTGCAGCTCGTTGCGGCTGTCGGCGCGGGTGAATACCTTTACGTCTACTACCGTTCCGCACTCGCCGTGGGGAACGCGCAGAGAAGTATCCCTTACCTCTCTTGCCTTTTCGCCGAAGATCGCTCTCAAAAGCCTTTCCTCGGCTGTAAGCTCGGTCTCGCCCTTGGGCGTTACCTTACCTACGAGTATGTCGCCCGCCTTGACCTCGGAACCGATCTGGATGATTCCGTCCTCGTCGAGGTATTTGAGCACATCCTCGCCCACGTTGGGGATATCGCGTGTGATCTCCTCGGGGCCGAGCTTTGTGTCACGTGCTTCGGTGTCATATTCTTCGATATGGATAGAAGTGTAAACATCGTCGCGAACGATTTTTTCGTTGAGCAATACGGCGTCCTCGTAGTTGTAGCCTTCCCATGTCATAAAGCCGATGAGGGCGTTTTTGCCGAGCGCGATCTCGCCGTTATCGGTAGCGGGACCGTCCGCGAGGACCTCGCCCTTCTTAAAGCGCTGGCCTCTCTCGACGATGGGGCGCTGGTTGAAGCAGGTGCCCTGGTTGGAGCGCAGGAACTTGATGACCTCAAAGTCCTGTACCCTGCCGCTGTCGTACTGTACGCGGATATTGCGGGCGTCGACGCTCATTACAACGCCGTCCTCCTCAGCGAGGATACAAACGCCCGAGTCTGTGCCTGCCTTATACTCCATACCGGTTCCGACGATCGGAGCCTCGGAGCGGAGGAGCGGAACCGCCTGACGCTGCATGTTCGCGCCCATCAGGGCACGGTTCGCGTCGTCGTTCTCAAGGAAGGGGATCATGGCGGTAGCAACGGACACGACCATCTTAGGCGATACGTCCATGTAATCAAAACGGTTCGCCGGGAGTTCCACGAACTCGTCGCGGTAACGTCCTACTACTCTTTTGTGTACAAATCTGCCTTCTTCGTCGAGCGGCTCGTTAGCCTGGGCAACGTAGTAGTTGTCCTCGACGTCGGCTGTCATATAAACGACTTCGTCGGTGACGACGCCCGTCTCCTTGTCGATCTTGCGGAAGGGAGCCTCGACAAAGCCGTACTTGTTGATCTTTGCGAATGAAGCGAGATACGAGATAAGACCGATGTTGGGTCCTTCAGGGGTCTCGATAGGACACATGCGTCCGTAGTGGGTGTAGTGTACGTCACGAACCTCGAATCCGGCGCGGTCACGCGAGAGACCGCCGGGGCCGAGCGCCGACAGACGGCGCTTGTGGGTCAGCTCCGCGAGCGGATTTGTCTGATCCATGAACTGAGACAGCGGTGAGGAGCCGAAAAACTCCTTGATCGCCGCGGTCACGGGACGAATATTGATAAGCGAGTTGGGCGAGAGCGAATCCATGTCCTGAGACTGTGTGGTCATTCTCTCTCTTACAACTCTTTCAAGTCTTGAAAAACCGATCCTGAACTGGTTTTGGAGAAGCTCTCCCACGCAGCGGATACGTCTGTTGCCGAGGTTATCGATGTCGTCGGTGTTGCCGATGCCCTTTGCCACGCAGTTGAGGTAGTTGATGGTGGCGAAGATGTCCTCGACGGTGATGTGGTTGGGAACGAGCTCGCCGACGCGGTCGCGGAGCATTTCCTTGAGCTGCTCCTCGTTCTCGGCGGAATCGAGGATCTCGCAGAGGATGTCAAAGCGAACATTCTCCCTGACGCCGCATTCGGCCTCGGCGTCAAAGTCGACATAGCAGGAGATGTCTACCATGCCGTTAGAGATGATCTTTACGGTCTCGCCCTCAGAGTTCTTTACATAAGCCACGGTAACGCCCGCGTTCTCGATCTCAAGAGCCTTTTCCTTAGTGATCTTCTCGTCTCTTAGTCCCATCACCTCGCCGGTGCGGGGATTCGCGATAGGCTCAACGAGCACCTGGTTCGCGAGGCGGTTGGCGATACCGAGCTTTTTATTGTATTTATATCTGCCGACTCTCGACATATCGTAACGGTTCTCGTCAAAGAACAGGTTGTTGATATGGGTCTGGGCGCTGTCTACCGTCGGGGGCTCCGAGGGACGAAGCTTTTTGTAAACCTCGATAAGACCCTCCTCGATATTGTGAGCCTGATCCTTTTCGATAGTGGCCTTCATTCTCTCGTCGTCGCCGAAGAAGTCGAGGATCTCGGCGTCCGAGCCAAGTCCGAGCGCTCTGATGAAAGAGGTCACAGGGAGCTTTCTGTTCTTGTCGATACGAACATAGAAAACGTCGTTTATGTCGGTCTCATACTCGAGCCACGCGCCGCGGTTGGGGATAACGGTGGTCGAGAAAAGCTTTTTACCTGTTTTGTCGTGATCCATTTTGTAGTAAACGCCGGGAGAACGAACAAGCTGCGATACGATAACGCGCTCCGCGCCGTTGATTACAAAGGTTCCGCTGGGAGTCATCAGCGGAAAATCGCCCATAAAGACGTTGCTTTCTTTAATTTCGCCCGTAGATTTGTTCAGCAGCCGGGCAGTGACCCTAAGCGCCGCCGAATATGTGGCGTCTCTGACCTTACACTCGATCACGCTGTAATTCGGGTGCTCGATGTCAAGAGTATAATCAATAAAATCGAGGACGAGGTTGTCCTGATAGTCGGTAATGCCGGAAACGTCCCTGAACACTTCCTCAAGGCCTTCGTTAAGGAACCAGTTGTAGGATTCCTTCTGCACCTCGATAAGGTTCGGCATGTCGATGACTTCGTCTATCTTGCCAAAGCTCATTCTCTCGGTGTTGCCCAGTTTTACGGGTTTGACATTAACCATAGGCGTATCACTCCTTAATAATATTCGACTTCATAAGGGCGTGCGTCAAAGCCCACGAAAAAACCAATAAAAAACATCTTGACATCAGGGATATTTTGTGATAATATCCCCTTGTCAAAAGGCTTTTTTTCGGAAATTTCCAAGCCTTTTCGTACATATCCCCATTATGGTACATTTTACTATTTTACGCCTCTTTTGTCCACTTGTCAAGGGGCTTTTTAAAGGTTTTTAATAAAATTTAACACTTTTTTAACCGTTAATGCCCCAAAGGAAATAAAACGCCTTTGGGCTTGTTTTTCGCCCC
>CACXIV010000030.1 GCA_902767845.1 uncultured Ruminococcus sp.
GGACATTTCAGTCCGCCCCTACGATGTTGCCGCAAAGCTCTTGAAAATCATGGCATACGTTTCCTTTTCAATCGTAGGGGCGTGCATTGCACGCCCGCGGATAGGGAACGTACGTTTTCCGAATGATAACGCGGTCTGACAGGAAAGAACGCTTTGGCGGGCGGACATTTCAGTCCGCCCCTACGATGTTGCCGCGAGGCTCTCGGGAACCATCACATACGTTTCCTTTACAGCCGTAGAGGCGTGCATTGCACGCCCGAGGAATCATAGCACGTTTTGCCTTTACACGCGGGCGGACATTTCAGTCCGCCCCTACGGTGTTGCCGCAAAGCTCTCGGGAACCATCACATACGTTTCCTTTTCAATCGTAGGGGCGTGCATTGCACGCCCGAGGATAGGGAACGTACGTTTTCCGAATGATAACGCGGTTTGATAGGAAAGAACGCTTTGGCGGGCGGACATTTCAGTCCGCCCCTACGATGTTGCCGCAAAGCTCTTGAAAATCATGGCATACGTTTCCTTTTCAATCGTAGGGGCGTGCATTGCACGCCCGCGACACGCCCTGCCTTTACCCGCGGGCGGACATTTCAGTCCGCCCCTACGAATGATAAAAAACTCTTAACCGGGCGACATCCCGTCCGCCCATACGATTTTAACTAAAATACTCGTCGAGCAGATCCCTTGCGACCTGCATGGCGTACTTTCCCTTCGCTCCGTTCTCGATGACCGCGGCTACGGCGACCTCGGGCTTTTCAAACGGCGCGTAGCAGATGAATACCGCGTGGTCGGAGCCGGCGTTTTCGGCAGTGCCGGTCTTGGCGGCGACGCTGATTTTGTAATCCCCGAAAACCGGGTACGCCGTGCCCTCGGGATCCTTTGACACGCCGAGCATGGCGTTTTGCACGATCCCGAGATCCTTTTTTGAAAACGACGAGCGCCGGATCGCCGCCGGCTTGGAATGATCCTCAAGGACGCGCGAGTTGTCGCCGGAGGTTATCCTGCTTACGATATGGGTTTTCAGCCTTGTACCGTCATTGGCGAGGGTCGCGGTGTACGTCGCGAGCTGCAGGGGAGTAAAGGCGTTGTCGGACTGCCCGATCGCCGCCTGAGGGGTGTTGCCTTCCTGCCAGTCGGCGCTGTCACGACCCGCGAGGACTCCGCCCGATTCCCCGATCTCCACGCCGGTTTTTACTCCGAGCCCGAGTTTTTCGGCGCAGTTGTCGAGCCTGCCGATCCCGAGCCTCCTGCCGGTTTCCGCGAAGAACCAGTTGCAGGAATGAGCCATTGCCGAGTCAAGGTTCTGAGCGCCGTGGAAGTGCATGCACTCGACGACGCCGGACGGGTAGTAGTCGTAGTATTTCGTACAGTAAAACTCGGTGTTTTTGTCGATGATTTTTTCCCCGAGCGCCGCCAGCGCCACGCATGGCTTGAAAACCGAGCCGCAGGCAAATTCGCCGTCGAACGCGCGGTCAAACAGCGGCGAGCGCTCGTCCCTCGTCAGCCCGAGATAATAATCTCCGTACAGGCTGTATTTGTTCAGATCGTAGGTTGGGTAGCTCGCCGCCGCCAGCACCGAAAAATCGCGCGTGTCGAGCATGACTACCGCGCCCGAGCCGCAGTCCTCGCCGCGACCTTTTTCCGAGTAGAGCTTCGACTCCGCCTCTCCCTGAGCGCGCGCGGCTCCGATATTTTCCGCAAGGCTTTTTACGGCGGTCTCCTGCAGCTTTTTGTCGAGCGTGAGCCACACGTTGTTCCCGCGCTTTGCTGTTTTTTTTATCTCCTCGGCACCGGTTCCGCGGAAAACGAGCTTTTCTCCTCCGCTGCCGCGAAGCTCGTCCTCATACGCCGCCTCGATACCGAACTTGCCGATACGGTCGTTGAGCCCGTATTCGCCGCTGCCGACGTCCTCCTCGGTGACCGAGCCGAGCGCTCCTAAAATATGCGGAGCGAGGGTCGGCTCAGCGGCTCCGCGCACAAGGTACGCTTCTAAACTTACTCCGCTAAGGTCTTGTATCCCCTCCGCCACCGCGCCGACGGATCCCTGCCCGATATCTCCGGCAAAGACATACGGCTCGTCCGGGCTGCTTTTCAGATCGGGTTTCAGCCGGCCGTCGCCTGTTTTTTTGAGCAGGGCGGACAGCTTTTCAGTCGCCGATTTTAAGCCGGCGCCGTCCGCCGAACCGCCGTCGACGACGACCCTGTACCTTGTTCGGTTGACGACGAGGCCGTTCCCGTTTTTGTCATATATCTCTCCGCGAACCGGCTCGGAGCTCTCCTTAGCCGCGCCCGAAGCACAGGCGGTCTCGCGGTAACGGTCTGCTTCGACAAGCTGCCAGTCGACGAGCCTCGCCGTGAACGCCGCGAAAAAAGCGCAGACGATCACAACGCAGACCGCGCATATGTTTTTATGCTTTTTCATCTGCCGCCTCCCATGACCATACGGTCAAAAAAATACAGCGGCACGGCGCAGATAAAGGTCAAAAATATTTTGGATATCCCGTGCAGCGCGAATAAGACCGCGCTGTCGAAAAGCCCTGACCGAAACGCGCTCACCAGATACCTCGCCGTAATCACCGCCGCCGCGAAGCACAGGATGAGCAGCAGCGCCGACGGCGGATTTGACCTGAACCTGCTGCGCATAAGGGTAGGCAGGGCGTAGCCGCAGACCGCCAGCGCGAAGGCGTAGAAGCCGATACCTCCCGAGGACGAAATATCGGCGAGCGCTCCGCTCACCGCGCCGAATATCACCGCCGCGGACACATCCTCGCAAGCCGCGGCCGCCAGCGCCGCCGAAACGATCAGCAGCGGTCTGCCGCCGAAAAGCTCGGGCAAAAGCCCTGCCGCGCCGTTGAGCGAAGCGATAAGCAGCAGCCCGAGCGCGATGACCGCCCGTCGCGCCGCGACGCGCTTAACCGCCATCGGCGCTCACCCTTCCCCTGCCCGAAAAATCGGTTATCACAGCGACGCTTTCGACACGCCTGATATCCTCCGCAAGCTCCAAAACGGCGTGCGGCGAGGAGTCGAACGGGTCGTACCCGATCCCGGACACCGTGCCGATCATCAGCGAGCCGGGATAAACGCCGCCGGTGCCGAGGGTGGTCACCAAATCGCCCGGTTTTATCCTGTTGTCCTCAGCGAGCAGGGTCATCGCGGTTTGGTTTTTATCGCTCAGCAAGGCGCTGCCGCGGACGACTCCTTTGTCGTTTGTCTGCTTGTCCGCCGCGCCGATCATTATATCGGGCGAGAGCACGGTCGTGACCCGTGAGGTCAAAAGCTCCGCGCGCGTCACCTGACCGACAAGCCCGTTTTCCGTTATCACCGGGTCGCCCTCCTCAACGCCGTCCGACGTTCCCCTGCCGATAGTGAACGAGCCGAAATCATCATCGGGATCGCGCGCGGTCACCTCCGCCGGAGTCAGCCTGTAGCCGGGGTTTTGCTTTGAGATACCGAAGTATTTTAGCAGCCGCTCGTTTTCCCTTTTTGTATCGAGATAATCCGCGAGACGGTCTTTTAGCTCTGCGTTCTCCTTTTTGAGCCCTGACAGCTCGTCGGTATCCGCCGAATCGGGGGTAGCGCTCGCCGACGCCCTCAGGCTCGATATCCCGAGCGGCAGCAGCCCGAGTCCTCCCGAGACAAAGCCTGTTTTCCCCTGCGACAAAACACCCATCAACAGCAGTATGATGAGTGTGATTATCAGTATTTTTACGTTTTTGCCCGACCTCATAGCGCCCTCTGTTTTTTTCGGGCTCTCGGCGAGCGCGCAAGGCGCGTGCCTGCGCCGTTTACCACGCAGTCGAGCGGATCGGGAGCGATATGCACCGGCATGCCCGTCTGCTGCATGATGAGCATATCGAGTCCCCTCAGCAGCGCGCCGCCTCCCGTCAGCATTATTCCGCGGTCGATGATGTCGGCGGACAGCTCGGGCGGCGTTTTTTCGAGAGTCGTCCTTACCGCGTCAACTATGACCGAGAGCGGATCGCTCAGCGCGGAACGGATCTCCGCGGCGGTGACGGTGATGTCCTTGGGCAGTCCGTCGAGCAGGTTTCGCCCCTTGACAGCCATCGACTCTTCGGTTTCGCACGGGAACGCCGAGCCGATCCGTATTTTTATCTCCTCAGCCGTCCTCTCGCCGATCAGCAGGTTGTATTTTTTCTTGATATAGCTCTGTATCGCCTCGTCGAACTTGTCGCCTGCCACCCTGACCGAGCAGGAGGTGACGATATCCCCGAGCGAGATCACCGCGACCTCGCTGGTTCCGCCGCCGATATCCACAACAAGGCTTCCCGTGGGCTCGTCCACAGGCATTTCGGCTCCGATCGCCGCCGCCATGGGCTCCTCGATAAGATTCACCGGCGGCCTTGCGCCAGCCTGATACGCCGCGTCCTCAACCGCCTTGCGCTCGACCTCCGTAACGCCCGTCGGAAGGCAGATTATCACCCTCTGACGGCTGAAAAACCCGGGCTTTACCGAGGTCTTTATAAAATGCTGGAGCATTTTTGCCGTTACCATGTAGTCGGCGATCACGCCGTCCTTGAGCGGTCTTACCGCGACGATCGAGCCGGGCGTTTTGCCGATCATTTCCTTTGCGCGCGCTCCGACGGCGAGCACCTCATTTGTTCGCGAATCGACAGCCACGACCGACGGCTCGCGCAAAATAATACCCTTGCCTTTTAAGCAGACAAGGGTGTTGGCCGTTCCGAGGTCAATTCCGATGTCCTTTGAAAACGAAAGCATTTTTGACTTCCTCTCCTTGTGATAATTACATCATACTACATCGGAACCGATTTAATTGTCGAAATAAGCGGTCACTTTCTTCCGCTCGAGCCGAATCCACCCTCGCCGCGCGCGGTGTCGGAAAGCTCGTCGGTCTCCACGATATCGGGGGTAAGCACCGGCGCGATCACCATTTGAGCGACGCGCTCGAACGGCTCGATCACATACGGCTTGTCGGACACGTTGCACAGTCCGGCGCAGACCTCGCCGCGGTAGTCGCTGTCGATCACTCCGACGCCGTTTGAAAGGCAGATCCCGTGCTTTACGCCGAGTCCGCTGCGCGCGTAAAGAAATGCGGCGCAGGTGTTGTCGGGCAGCTCGATCGCGATCCCGGTGGGGATTATCGCGAGCTGTCCGGGAGCGAGCGTCACGCTGCTGTCGATACAGGCGTAAAGATCCATCCCTGCCGAGCCGTTTGTCGCTCTCTGGGGGATCCTGGCGTTTTCCCTTAGCTTTTTGATTTTAAGTTCCATATTCATCTTCCTTCATTTCTTGCAGATTTTGCATAATTGTTGCATTTTGATTTTTATTATTCCAAACTGAAATTATCTTGGGGAAAATAAACCGCCGCTATTTTTCAGTTTCGGAATTTTGGAATTTTCTCCTAAAAAATTATACTGATTTTTGACATATTGAACAGCTCATTCCACACCGCGCTTGTACAAACCGCGTGTGAATTTCTCATTCAACATCGAAATGCGGTTAAAATCTACGATCCTTTCCACGTTTTCCACATAGTTTTCCACAGTAAAGCGCAGAATGTTGAAGTCCGCGGAGAGATTTTTATATTCCTGCGGAGCAATATAAAGAGGCACGCAGTTGAGCGCCTCGACGCAGTTTCCGTCGCATTTGAGGAAAAACCTCTTGCCTTTTCTGTCCGTCATTTTTGACTGATTTTTGCAGGATTTGCAGCTTATGCCCTCTCCCCTCACCGGGCAGTTCCTGCACAGCATGAGCGGCAGATGACCGTAGCTGATAAAGCCCCTGCCGATGTTTCCGCCGAGCCGGTCGATCTGTTTGAACGTCAGCTCAAAGCTGAGCTCAACGTCCCTGATGCCGTATTCCTCAGCCCACAGCAGGTCGTATGTGTTCACGAGGTTCAGCCCGAAGCCGCCGTGGAGAACGAAGCCGAGCTTTTTAGCCGCGTACAGCGCGCCGATATTGTGACAGAGCGCGTCGGTCACGCCGATATCAAACGCTCTTTTAAGCTGCAGCCCGATCTGCTCCTCCCTGCCGAACATTCCGCGCGGCACCTCGACGCCGACGTTGTAGCCCTCGTTTTTCAGCCGCTCCAGCTCGCGGATATCGGAGAACAGCGGAACAAACACAAGCTCGCAGTCCCTGAACGCCGGGCTCAGCCCGGTGCCTCTGACAGAGGCTCTGGTGCGCTTTTCGCGGCTGACGTAGGGCGTGATCCCGGCGCCGGTATCGACGTCGTTTATCCTGTAGCCGTGTACGGTCTTTCGCAGGCTGTCAAGCTCGGCAACGCACTCCCTGCGCAGCGAATTTAGCGCCGAGAGCGGAAGCGAGATATCGTCGTCAAGGTCCAGCCTGATCTCTTTCATCAAATACGCGGTCGAGCCGGTCTTGCCGAGCTGCGCCCTGCATTTTTCCGCGCTCAGGGCGACGCTTTGCGCCTGCTCGCAGACCACGTCTGCCGAGCGCGTTACGGTATGCTCTCCGTCCGAGAGCGTAAGCGACGGCTTATCGCCGAGCCGAGCCGTAAACCCGGCTGTCACGGGGACGTCCCTAACCTCGTCCTTATACCGCTCGCGAAGCCTTGAAAGCAGTCTTTCGTCCGCGGAGACAACGTCGTCTTTTGTGCGCGTGCCGAACATACCGCGCCCGATATTGCCCTTGTAGTAGCCGTCGGTAAAGCCCGTGCGCGAGAACACCGCGCGCAAAAGCGAGGAAGTCTCGTCGGTGACGAAGCCGAGATCGCGCTGTTCCCTGCACGCGCTCACAGCCGCGCAGACATACTCCGGGCGCTTCATCCTGCCCTCGATCTTGGCGGAGGCGACGCCGATCTGCTCAAGCTCGTTCAGGTACGGGATTATGCTGTTGTCCTTTAGGCTGAGAGCGTATTTACCCTTGCCGCCCGACACCGTGAACGGGAGCCGGCAGGTCTGGGCGCAGGCTCCGCGGTTGCCGCTGCGCGAGCCGAGCATTGCGGAAAAATAGCACTGTCCGCTCACGCTCATGCACAGCGCGCCGTGGACGAACACCTCGAGCTCGACGGGGATCTCGGCGGCCTTTTTGATCTCCTCCCTGCTCATCTCGCGCGCGAGAACAACGCGCCTGAAGCCGAGCTCGTAAAGCGCGCGCACTCCCGAGGCGGTGTGAACGCTCATCTGGGTCGAGGCGTGGAGCGCCAAGTCGGGAGCGATCTTTTTCGCGAGGCGCGCCACCCCCATGTTTTGGATTATCAGAGCGTCCACGTCCGCCCTTGCCGCCTCGGTCAGGGTCTGCTTCAGCGCCCCGAACTCCTCGTCAAAAACTATCGTATTTACCGTAAGATATAATTTAACGCCGTGGATGTGGCAGTATTCCACCGCGCCGCAAAGCTCGGAATAATCAAAATTCCGCGCGGAGGCGCGAGCCGAAAAACTTTTTCCGCCAACATATACGGCGTCGGCGCCCGAGCGTACGGCGGCGATCACGCTGTCCATACCGCCCGCGGGCGCTAAGATCTCTATTTTTTTCATATCACTTGTTATTCAGCTTGTTTCTTGTGGCCTCGTTGTCAAAAAGCGAGCCCTGGCGCATGGGAACATATCCCATGATCTTTTCGTTCTTTTTCTCGTTAACGGCTTTTTCAAACTTTTTTTCGTTTTCATAGCGCTTTGAGTCGGCTCCCTTTTTGAGCCTCTCGTTCTCCTTGGTGAGCGACGAAAGCTGATCCTCAAGAGCCTTTACGCGCTTTACGAGCGCGGTGTTTTCGTTGATCGCGTCGGTCAGCCTCTCGCGGTAATCGCCGACCTGCTTGTTTAGATCGTTATTCTTTTTAATAAACTGATCCGCCTTTTGAACAAGATCCCTGTTGCGCTTTACCGCCTTGTTGCGGTCGTCGCAGAAGTCCATCGCCGCGAGTATGGCGCAGTCGCGAACGTCGAGCTGCTTGGCGGAGCGCGAGGCGTTCAGGATACTCTCCGAGACCTCTTTCGCCACCTGACAAACGTACTCCTCGCTGTCGGTGGTGATCACCACGTAACTCCTGCCCTCAAGCGAAACGCTTATTCTCTTTTTTTCCATAACGACACCCCGTTTATATAAGAATACACGAATATCTTATCATATTTTCTGTTAAATCACAATAGCGGCGGAACAATATTAAGGAAAGATATTATTACAATTATATAACCATTTTTCAAACGGTTGAAAAAAATGACTTTTTATGATAAAATAGGGTGATTATTTATGATTACGGAGGGAAATCATGCCTGTATCATTTGACTCTCAAAAGGTGTTTTACCGAACGCCTTTCGGCGCGGTTGAACAGGACACTGCGGTTCATTTCCGGATACTTGTGCCGAAAAGCGAACACTCCAAGATTATTGAACTCTGCGTTAAATACGACTATGACTACAACTGGGAATATGTCAAGCTTATCTGGTGCGGAAAGTTTGACGAATACACCGAGATCTGGGAGGGAAGCTTTACTCCCGACAGGATCGGACTATACTGGTACTGCTTCAGGCTGACCACGCCGAACGGCAACCGCTACCTTGTTCCGAGCGATCCGTTTGAAAAAAGCAAGATCCAGGATCACCCCGAAAGAAGCTGGCAGCTCACCTGCTATAAAAAGGGCTTTGAGACCCCAAGATGGCCGGTAGGCGGCGTTATGTACCAGATCTTCCCCGACCGCTTCAATTTCAGCGGAGAGGAAAAAAAGCTCGAGCGCACCGACTTTACGCGCAACGAGGATTGGTACGCCACCCCCGTGTGGCAGCCCAACGAAAACGGAGAGATCACAAACTCGGACTTCTTTATGGGCGACCTCAAGGGCATTACCCAAAAGCTCGACTACCTTGAGTACCTCGGCGTAAGCTGCATTTACCTCAACCCGATCGTCGAGGCGTACTCCAACCACCGCTACGACACGGGCGATTATTCAAAGATCGACCCGATACTCGGCACCGAGGAGGATTTCAAGGAGCTTTGCGAGGAGGCGAAAAAGCGCGGTATCCACGTTGTTAACGACGGCGTGTTCTCGCACACCGGCTCCGACAGCAAGTATTTCAACCGCTCGGGAAGATACGGCGAAGGCGGCGCTTACCGCGATAAAAACTCGCCGTATTTCAGCTGGTACAAGTTCAACGAGTGGCCGAACAACTACAACAGCTGGTGGGGCTTTTACACCCTGCCCGAGGTCATCGAGACCTCTCCCGAGTTTAACGAATACATAAACGGCGAAAACGGCATAATCCGCAAATACATGCGCCTCGGCAACTCGGGCTGGAGGCTCGACGTCGCGGACGAGCTTCCCGATGAATTTATGGAGAACCTCAGAAGATCCGTCAAGGCGGAGAATCCCGAGGCGATCATCATCGGCGAGGTCTGGGAGGACGCGAGCAACAAGGAAAGCTACGGCGCGCGCAGGAAATTTTTGCTCGGCGATCAGCTCGACACGGTCATGAACTATGTTTTCAGAGGAGCTATACTCGACTTTTGCCGCGGACAGGAAGCGCGCTACACCATGGCGGCGATCATGAGCGTTATCGAAAATTATCCGCGCCCCGTGCTCAGGGTACTGATGAACTCGCTCTCTACCCACGACACCGAGCGCGCGCTCACCGTTATAGCCGGCGAGCCGCTCAACGGCCGCGACCGCAACTGGCAGGCGAACACTCACCTTTCAAAGGAACAGCGCGAGCGCGGTATCAAGCTGTTAAAGATAGCCGTGGCGATGCAGTTCACCCTGCCCGGCTTCCCCTGCGTTTACTACGGCGACGAGGCGGGACTCGAGGGCTACCGCGACCCGTTCAACCGCTGCTGCTACCCATGGGGCAGGGAGGACAGGGAGCTTGTCGAATGGCACTCAAAGCTCGGTAAGCTAAGAGAGAGCTGCTCAGCCCTTTGGGACGGCGAATTTATCGACGCCTATGCCAACGGCAGAAGGCTCGCCTATATCCGCCACGACAAGGAGAGCGCGATCTACTGCGTATTCAACCTCTACGAGGAGGAGGTCGTGATCGATCCTCCGCCGGGCTACACCAACGCCAGGGTCATGTTCGGTTCAAAATACGAAAACCAAAAGCTCTATGTAAAGCCGCTCAGCTGTGAATTTTTGGTTGTCGATCTGTAAAACAGCAAAGGCTGCCGCGACCGCGGCGGCCTCTTTTGCTTTAAATCAGCCCGTCAACGGCTTGCTGCCGCATTTGCAGGATTGTGTCGCTTTCGGCTTGGTGCGTTAATACATTTCGCGTCCAACAGTTTTCGATTGTCTTTTACGCATACCAACGGCGAGTATTTTCATCATTTACCTTATCAAGCAGCACGATGTTCTGCCCCCACGGAATTTGTGCAACAACCTGTTGCACAAATTGCTCATCGGGATAAGTCCCGGCAAATTTCGCCATATATTTGAGATTTCTCACGGAATAACCTTTGACATTCGGAAATTCGAGCTTGATGTCGGCGGCGAGATTGTCGATGAATTTATTTCCCAAAGCCTTGTGCTCGTTGATGAATTTGCCACTGTTCATCAGCATAACTATCACTCCCTGTCGAATTATTTTGCACAAATATGCGGTTATCTCAATAAAAAGAAAACAAGGCTCTCCATAGCGGAGAGCCTTGAAAGACAACTATTCAGTTATCCGGTTTTTGCTATTGTGTGATTTTTGTATGTGTTCCAAGTAGGTTCATAATCAGCATTCGCTTGATCGCCCCACATATCCCATCCTTCACGTTTGCCGCGTGCAAAAAGTTCAATTCTGTTTGGGAGACTGCAGGCTTCGATAATAGGTATGATCTCATCAGGTTTTCTGCTGTGTTCGCGTTTTTGAGAACGAATTAAGTTAACCTGAGAACGAGCAGGAGGTAGTGTCCTGTTTGGCTGACTTTTCTTTTTTATCCCAAAAAGGAGCAATTCTGTAACATTACGAAAATAGAAACCAACTCCTCTGCCATCGGGGTATCCATCCTTTCGTACTTTTTCCCATACAATATTGCCTTTGTATTCAAACCCCCAAGCTTCCATAACAGCTAACCCATATGGTAATAAAGCATTAGGAACCCAAAGATACAGGTGAGCTTTATCATCAGCTATTTCAGAAACAGGTAGAGATTTTATTTCCTCTAAAGTCATTGTTTCATACCGCGTCAGACGCTTGTGTTCCGGCGCAACCTTCCCTGTTCTATTTTGGAATTGCCACGGTGGATCTGCATAAATTGTGTTGTATTTTTTTCCGTTAGTAAATGTCAAAAAATTTTTAATGGTACACTCTAATTCACTCATAACCTTCAACACACCCTTTCTTAATACCAATCGCTAAGATTGGACACCCTCCGTTTCTTCTGCTGTCCAGTCGATATATCAGCTTTCCAATCCAAGTTGTGGATGCACCGTATTTTGCCATTACGCCCATTTCCTTAAAAATATCATTTAGTTCTTCTGCCCGGGTAACTATAACTCCTACATCAATTAACCCACAATCAAAATATGTTCTCATCGCAAGCAAATCTCTATCAAAAGTTTGATCCTTACTATTCCACTCAAGATCAAAAGCAACTTTATTTTTTAAGAAATCTATATTATGACCATCTATATATCCTGTAATAGTTTCAATTTCAAACGGCTTGTCTGAAAAACGTCCCCTTCTTTGCGCTGTTTGCCGAGGAAACTTTTTAACAATTAAATCCCCGGAAATACGAATCTCTCGCCATCCGCAGGGATACAAGACATCATCAAATTTTTTCGGAATAGGTGATTCGTTACCGCCGGACTTAGATATATCTGCCGTCGTCAACTTAAGCTTTCTCAAAGACTCTTGTATTTCATTCCATTCGACAGGAAAACTCTCATGTAATATTTCCAATGCGTGTCCATAATCATAATACTCATATTTTTGTTGAATATCATTATCAATATACTTATTATCAGCCATACGATACTGCCCTCTTTAATTTGGTTTTTATGTGTCCTAAAACATTTTTAACCATCTTTTTTTATTTTACCATTCAACAAAAGCTTTGTCAATTCAAACATAAGAATAAAGCAACAACCCCTACGCTTATATGTTAGCTCTTTCAGATCCGCCGCAGTGGGCAAAAAGAAACAGACCCTCCGAATAAACGGAAGGTCTGATAAAGTCGATAACGTAATGATTATCTCTTACTGAACTGCGGCGCGCGACGGGCTGCTTTGAGACCGTATTTCTTACGCTCTTTCATTCTCGGGTCACGGGTCAGGAAGCCTGCCTTCTTGAGCTTGCCGCGAAGATTCTCGCTGTCGTACTGAAGAAGGGCTCTTGAGATGCCGTGACGGATCGCACCGGCCTGACCGGTAACGCCGCCGCCCGAAACGCGGCATACAACGTCGAACTTCTCGTCTGTCTCTGTGAGAGCGAGAGGCTGACGAACGATGAGCTTGAGTGTGTCAAGACCGAAATAATCGTCGATATCGCGGTCGTTGATCGTGATCTTACCTGTGCCCTGGTACAGTCTTACGCGGGCAACAGAGCTTTTTCTTCTGCCTGTACCGTAAAAATAAGGTGTCTTATCGTACATTAATTTCCGCCTCCTTCTTAACCTTCATACATCTCGGGCTTCTGAGCCTGATGGTTGTGTTCAGCACCCTCAAAGAGTCTGAGTCTGAGGAGAGCGTTTCTGCCGAGAGTGTTTTTGGGAAGCATACCCTTTACGGCGAGCTCCATAGCCTTTGTGGGCCTTGTAGCCATAAGAGTATCGTAGCGTGTTTCCTTGAGATGGCCGATATAGCCTGTGTGGCGCTGCCACTTCTTCTGTGTGAGCTTGTTTCCGGTAAGTACCGCGCCCTTGCAGTTGATGATGATCACGTGATCACCGCAGTCAACGTTGGGTGTAAATGTGGGCTTGTGCTTGCCTCTGAGAAGCACCGCAGCCTGAGCGGCTACTCTTCCGAGGGGCTTGCCTGCCGCGTCAATTACATACCAGCTGCGCTCAACTTCTGTCGGTTTTGCTAAATATGTTGACATAATTTTTCCTCCTAACATTTTTCGTGCTTTATGATTATAGTACACTTTACCGGCAAAGTCAACACTTTTTTGAAAATTTTTAATTTAGCTCTCGGCATGCTTTGATTTTCTTTGATTTCCTCCGAAATGCTCTGTTTTTCTCGCAAGCGATTTTTTAAAACTTTCACTTTAAATTCACATTACCGATATAAAACAAACATATTGCGGTTGTATATTATACTCATCAAAGGAAGGAGGTGTAAAAATTGTTCAGCGAAAAACCGTCGGTTTTGGCATGCGTGACAAGCCAGTTTGAGTGCGACAGAATCATTAAAACAGCAGAGCAGATTGCGCTAAGCGATGGCTGTGAATTACGAGTTCTCAGCGTTTTGAAGCCCATGACCGATTATACCTCGGTAAGCGACCGCATCGAATATCTTAACCGGGTATCACGTGAGTCGGGGGCGGATATGACCATATTGTTCCACAACAACGCGCCAATGGTTTGCGCGAGGTTCGCGATCCAAAACAACGTGCAGAGGATCGTTACCGGAATGCATGACGGCGGTGAGGAGAGCTTCCTTGTGATGTTCAACAGGCTGGCTCCCGAGGTTTCGATAACAATGGTGTCGGAGAACGGGGAAATATATAATATGGACGTCGTTCAGACAGCAGTTCGTTAGGAAACCTAAGTTTAGAAGGTATTTTAATATATATTTAACTTGTATTGTTCATTTTCTCTTTTTTATAAATAATCTCTCTAAAAAGCAACCCCGGGGTCATCCGATCCCGGGGATTGTTTTGTCATGCGGAATTTTTATGTTTGGATAACCCTCGCAAAGACAAGCGAGCCTTCCTATCCCTCCGACAATTCCTTTGCAGTCGTAGGGGCGAGCGTTGGTCGTGCTGTCATTTCGACCAAGCGAAGCGCGCGGAGAAATCCCCCTGTCGTCGCGCCGTTTTTCGGAAACCATATCATACGTTTCCTTTACATTGTAGGGGAGCACCTGTGTGTGCTCCCGCGGATAGGGAACGTTCGTTTTCCCAATTATAACGCGGTTTGATAGGATAGAACGCTTTGACGGGCGGACATTTCAGTCCGCCCCTACGGTGTTACCGCGAGGCTCTTGGAAATCATGGCATACGTTTCCTTTACATTGTAGGGGAGCACCTATGTGTGCTCCCGTGGGCGTTCGGCAAAGCGTTGGTATTATATCAGGCGTTTCCGCGTGAACATACGTCGGCTATTTCGGGCGTGCAATGCACGCCCCTACGAATTATACCGAAAACTCTTTGCTAAAAAAACGGGCGGACATTTCAGTCCGCCCCTACGATGTTACCGCGCCGGTCGTGCTGTCATTTCGACCGAGCGAACCGACCATTAATTTTCCATTTTCAATTTTCAATTTAAAAAAAGCCGCCGACGTTGCTGTCGGCAGCTTGCTGTTGATCGCGGAAATTTAATTGTTGACCGGCTTATAATATTCCGATTTGTCGAAGCCGAGGATCATGAAGAATACCGGCGCGACAAACACCATGCCGACCGCGAAGCCCGTTGACTTTCCGAACGCCCTCGCGAGGCGGTTGAACAGCTTGAACTCCAAAACGATCAGGAAAACAATGAGAACCATCATCGCAATTCCCGACAGGATCGTGAGCGCGAGCATTACGAAAAACAGGATCATGCCCGATCCGTTCATGTCGCTTTCCGCGGAGATCACTCCGGCGAAAATGCAGATGAACATAAAGACGGCGCAAAAGACAGACAACACTAACACGCATGCCGAAAGGATGACGTAGGTTGTGAACTTCTTTTTCTCCCAGAGCTCATCAAAAAGCACATAGTAGTTGTAGAAGGGGATTATTCCCTTCCATCCGGGCTTGCCCATCTTCTTGAACGTGAACCAAAAGCCGATAAACTGGCATATGGTCATCGCCCAGGAAACTATTGACGAAAAGATCGACGAGAGCGCGCTCAGTCCGGCGGCTCCTCCTGCAACACTTGTCATGTTCATACCTCCAATAATGGTTTTATTTTATCTATGCTTTGCGATAAATCGTCGCAGAGATAGCTTATCATCGGCATGATCTCCGCGGTCGGCGCAATGTAGTCGGGAACCATTACGGTCACCATGCCTGCGCTGTATGCCGAGATTATGCCGTTTATGCTGTCCTCATAGGCGAGGCAGTCAGCGCTCTTTGCGCCCAGCCGCTCTGCCGCGGTCAAAAAGACCTCCGGGTGAGGCTTGCCGTTTTTGACGTCGTTGCCGCAGACAAGGGAATCGAAAAACCTTGCGGTGTCCGAAATCTCCAAATTAAGCTGAGCGGTCTGACGCGAGGTCGAGGTGGCGAGGGCGATTTTAATATCCCTTTCTTTAAGGAACGTCAGCAGCTCAATCAAGCCCTTTTTGACCGGTATGCCCTCCGCCTTTATCCGCTCGATATAGCGAGCCTTGCCCAGATCGGCGAGCTCCCAGTACGGAAAATCGTCGCCGAAGCGGTCAAAATAGAGCCGCTGGACTTCATTTTTGCGCTTGCCCACGGTGGTCTTGAAAAAGTCAAGGTCGTAGTCGTAACCGCGCTCGTCCATCATGCTCTGCCAGTTCTCATAAACCAGCCGCTCGGTGTCGAACATCAGCCCGTCCATATCAAAAACCGCCGCGGTTATCATCGCCTCACCTGCCTGCATAATTTATATATCGTATTATACAATATATTTACGGATTTTTCAAGGCAAATTATTATGTGTATGTCTGTTGTGGCGAGCACTGCTCGCACGCTGACAGGAAGCGATTGTTTTCCGAATGATAGCTCGGTCTGATAGGAATGGGCGGCTTGACGGGCGGACATTTCAGTGTATAGTGTAGTAACATAGTATACAGGTAGTGTAAGGACATAGTATACAGATTTATGATAAAATAGAAGGCAAATAAAATGCTGAATAAGGGAGTGT
>CACXIV010000031.1 GCA_902767845.1 uncultured Ruminococcus sp.
CATTGTATAATTAACCTGCTTTCTGTGTGGTTTTCTTAGCAATTAAATTATACAACGAAAGCACTGACCGGGCAACCCTTTCGGGCTACCCGGTCTTTTCCTTTGTTGGAGCTTAATGCGACAGCCCCGAAATTATTTTAAATAGATTTACGCGCGATTATTTTATCGTCATTTCCATGCGAATATGCGGCTGGCCGTCGTAGATATAAACATCAGAGACTATTTTGAAGCCGACGCCCTCGTACAGACCCTGAGCGTAGGTCTGAGCCTGCAGCGTGAATTTCCGCGCGCCGAGTTGTTCAGAGGCGAATCCGACAGCCTCGCGCAAGATCCTTGTGCCGAGACCGCAGCGCCGCCTGACGGAGATCACCCTGCCGATGACAACGGGCTCGCCCTCTCCCTGAGGAATGATGCGCAGATACGCCGTGAGCCTGCCGTTTTCTCTGAGGCACAGGTGATAGCTTTGCGGATCGAGCTCGTCGATCTCGCGACAGGGACATTCCTGCTCTACCACAAAAACGTCTACTCTCAGCTTTAATATCTCAAAGAGCTCGTCTTTTGTGAGCTCGCTGTAGTGCTTTACGGTTATCTCTGTGTTGTCCATTTTCGTCACCCGTTACTTTATTGCGGAGTTATTTTGATTCCTCGATTATCTCCGCGATAAGCTCGCGCTCGTCCATGTGATACTTAACGCCCTTGATCTCCTGATAATCCTCGTGACCCTTGCCTGCCAAAACGATGATATCGCCGTCCTCGGCGTTTTCCATGCAGTACCTGATGGCGTCCTTGCGGTTGGGAACGACGACATACTTGCCGTCGGTCTTGCTCAAGCCGGTCTTGATGTCCTCTATGATGTCCATAACGTCCTCAAACCGCGAGTTGTCCTCGGTAATAACGCTTAGATCGCTCAGCCTGCCCGAGGTCTCGCCCATCTCGTAGCGCCTTACCTTCGGGCGGTTTCCGCCGGCGCCGAACATGGTGATAAGGCGGTGGGGATTGTACTGCCTGAGAGTGGTAAGGACGTTTTCCATTGACAGCGCGTTGTGGGCGTAGTCGATAAGCAGGGAATAGTTGCCGGGAACCTTTACCGGCTCGACCCTGCCCTTGACGTGGGCGACGCGCAGTCCGTCGATCACGGCGCTGTCGGGAATGTCAAAGAACGACGCCGCGCTGATCGCCGCGAGAGCGTTGTACGCGTTGAACTTTCCGGGGACGCCGACGTCGAGCGAAAGCTCCCTGAGTCCCTTTGTCTCAAAGTGAACGCCGATAAAGCCGCCCTCGCTGAGCAGGCGGTCGTTCTCGGCTCTGAGCTGCGCCTGATCCGAAAATCCGTAGGTGAGTATGTCGCCCTTAATGTCCTTTGTGATCTCCTTCCAGCTCGGATCGTCTATATTCGCGGCGGCGTGTCTGCACTGGCGGAACAGCAGGCTCTTGCAGAACAGATACTCCGCCATGTCCTTGTGCTCGACTCCGCCGATATGGTCGTCGGAGAAATTAGTGAATACAGCCACGTCGAAGGTGACCCCCGCGAGACGGCTGTGCTTCAGGCCGATCGACGACGCCTCTATGACCATAGCTTTGCATCCGGCGTTGATCATGTCGCGCATAGCCTTTTGAATCTCGTAGGATTCGGGCGTGGTGTTGTCGGTCTTGTATGTATTTCCGCCGTAAACTATGCCGAGCGTGCCGATGGTTCCGGTCATTATCCCGGCGTGCTCAAAGATCTCGGCGATCATGGCGGCGGTGGTGGTCTTTCCCTTTGTGCCGGTGATGGCGACGGTCATAAGCTCGCCGGCGGGATCTCCGAAAAATTCAAGGCTCGAAAGCGCGAGCGCGAGTCTGGTGTCGCCGGTTTTGATGACTGCGACGTTTTCCGGCACCTCAAAGCCGAGCTCGTCGCTGATGATGAGCGCCGAGGCTCCCTTTTCAACGGCGGACTGAGCGTATGCGTGACCGTCCGAGGTGTAGCCCTTTAGACAGAAGAACGCCGTGCCCGGGCTGACCTTGCGCGAATCGTAAATGAGATCGGTGATCTCGGGATCGAGCGCGTTTTTCGCCGTGTATTCGACGTTTTTCAAAATATTGCCAAGCTTCATAAAAACAACTCCCAACTACATATATACTATATAAGGGTATTATATCAAGACGGTAATAAAAATACAACCGAAATGATAAAAAAACACGGTTTTTAATCAAAAATCCGATTATTGGTGAAAATACACTAAAATATTTTAAAAAGATTTACACACCCCCAAAATCAGGGCGCGGTGAAGTTAATTGATAAGTGTTTTTTCTCAATAATAACACCGGCGGTTGAGCGATTTGCACAACACCCCTTTGGGCAAAACCAACAAATACGGAATGTGCGATTTGTTAATGTTGTCAAATAACAAGAAAAAATAGGTAAAAGTATACAAAAATTAAAGCGGATTTTAACAAGTTAGATAAAAAGTACAAAACCAGTTGAAATTTGCTTGGGTTTTTGATATTATTTAATTAGTGGAACAGAGGGCAATTTGTGCAATTTGCTCCATCGGAAACTAAAAAATTTTTTAGAAAGAGGGAATTTTCCAATGAAAAAAATTCTTGCGGTTCTGTTGGCAGGAATGATGGCTGTTACAGCGTTCTCAGGCTGCGGCGGCGGTTCAACAGAATCATCCGGTTCGGAAAGCGGCGGCGGCGAAGGCGGCAATACTTCTGTTGAAGTAAAAGACGATCTCGTTGACGAGTCCGTTTTCGGCGACGAAGACAACATCACACTTAAAGTTTGGGCTCCTGATAAGGCTGTAGCTCTTGTTAAGCAGCAGGTAGAGGACTTTAAGGCAGCTTATCCCGGCAAGACCTTCACAAAGATCGAAGTAGTTGCTCAGGGCGAAGGCGACGCGGGCACACAGATCCTCAACGACGCTTCCGTAGCGGCCGACGTATTCAGCTTCGCTTCCGACCAGCTCAACAAGCTTGTTGACGCTAAGGTTATCGCGGACGTTGCTTTTGCCGATTATGTAACTGAGAAGAACGCTGAAGAAACAGTTACAGCCGGTACTATCAAAAACACACTCTATGCTTATCCCGAGACAAACGACAACGGCTACTATCTCGTTTATGACAAGACTGTAGTTTCGGACGAGCAGGCAAAGACCCTTGAGGGAGTTCTTGAGGGCTGTAAGGCTGCCGGCAGAAAGTTCATCTTTGACTGCGGCAACGGCTTCTATTCATGCACATTCGCTTTCACAGGCGGCGTTAAGATCGACGGCTTTGAAGAGGACGGCGTAACTCAGAAGTTCACAGAGTACAAAGAGGACGAGGCTGTAGCTACTCTCCAGGCGTTCTCAAAGCTCATGCACGACTATAAGGGCGTATTCACATCTCTTGATGTTGCTCAGATCTCTTCCGGTTTCTCGACAAAGACCTGCGGCGCGGGCGTTGACGGTTCTTGGAACACAAAGTCCGACCAGGACGCTCTCGGCGACAACTTCGGCGCAGCTAAGCTTCCCACAATCAAAGTAAACGGCGAAGACAAGCAGCTTATCTCAATGTTCGGTTACAAGTATATCGGCGTTAACGCTGCTTCAAAGTTCCCCGCAGCTTCTCAGATCCTCGCACTCTACCTCTCAGGTGAGAAGTGCCAGAAGCAGAGAGCAGAGCAGCTCGGCTGGGGTCCCTCAAACAAGGCTGTTCAGGAAGATCCCGTTGTTAAGGAGAGCCCCGTTCTTCAGGCTATCCAGCAGCAGTCTCAGAACGCTTGCGTACAGGTTAATATCGCAGCTACACTTTGGAGCCCGATGGGCAACCTCGGCAACAAGCTCATCGCTGACCAGACCAACCCCGATGACGCTGAGTTCTTCAAGAAGCTTCTCCAGCAGACAATCGAGAATGTCCGCGACGAGGGCTAAGACCGATCCGTTAGATTAATCAATCATTTTTCGGCAAGGGGCGCTCCCTTCGGAGCGCCCCCGGCCGAGCCAAAAGGCAAATTAAAGAGTTTACGTTTTTCTATGCACCAAACGAATAATGTTTTTTATTATAGGGAGAACGTAAAAAGCATTATTAGTTTGGTGTACTATAATAGATGTGCGCCGCAAGGCGCAAAAGAGAGATTCAGACTTTTATTTTAAGGAGAGCTTATATGACATTCGTTGAATATAAACAGCTCAATCCTTTCCAGAGGTTTGCCTATAACTTCAAGAAGTTCTTTAAGAACATCCCCGGCGCTGTAGGACGCTTTTTTAAGGGTATAGGTAAGGCGATAGTCAAATTCTTCAAGACTATTGTCAACGGCTTCAAGAATTACGGTACCACCTTTGCAAAGGGTGACTGGGCAACAAAACTTTCGTATGTGATCTTTGGTGTGGGCGATATCTCTAAGGGCAAGATCTACAAGGGTATCCTGTTCTTCCTCTCAGAGGTGCTTTACATAATGTACATCATCTTCTTCGGATGGCAGTTCATCTCAAAGTTCGGCACGCTCGGTACTGTTGAGACTCATACGGTTCAAAAGGGTATCATCAAGCAGACGGTATTCGGTGATAACTCAATGCTCATTCTGCTTTATTCGGTACTTACAATAGTAATCACCATTGTTGTTTTCGCTATCTATATCGCGAACATCAAGGACGCTTACAAACATCAGGTAATGAGAGAAAACGGTGAGAAGCCCACTTCGTTCAGACATGACCTCAAGGACTTCATGGACGGCAAGTATCACATCACCCTTCTTTCCTTCCCTGTTCTCATGATCGGCATCTTCAATATCCTGCCGCTCATATTCATGATTTTGATCGCGTTTACAAACTACGATAAAGCTCATATGCCCCCCGGAACGCTGTTCACATGGGTAGGCCTTGACAACTTTACATCGCTGTTCGATATTGTAAACACACCTAAAAAGGCTAAGACCTTCCTCGAGCTGACAGAGTGGACCCTTATCTGGGCTGTAGTCGCTACCTTCACAAACTACATCCTCGGTATGATCGTAGCTCTTATGATCAACAAAAAGGGCATCAAGCTCAAGGCTCTTTGGAGAACACTTTTCGTTATCACGATCGCTGTTCCCCAGTTCGTATCGCTCCTTCTCATGAACCAGATGCTCCAGACCAACGGCGCGATCAACGTATTGCTGACCGATATCAGTCATTTGTTCGGAGGAACGGAACGCGTCGAGATACAGTTCCTAAACAGCTCGACGCTAATGGCGAGAATGACCGTAATCATAGTAAATATCTGGGTAGGTATCCCGTACACGATCCTGTCGATGTCAGGTATTCTTATGAATATCCCGGAGGATCTGTACGAATCGGCGCGTATCGACGGCGCTACACCGTTCAAGACATTTACCGCGATCACTCTCCCGTACATGATTTTCGTTACAACACCCCAGCTGATCACTCAGTTTGTCGGTAACATCAACAACTTTAACGTAATCTACCTGCTGACAGGCGGCGGACCTACAACGGAGGCGTATTATCAGGCCGGACGAACGGATATTCTGGTAACGTGGCTGTTCACGCTGTCCATGACGTCTCAGGACTACGGCTTGGCTGCCGCGATAGGTATTCTTGTATTTATTGTTTGCGCTACTCTGTCGCTCATTATCTACAACAATTCTAAGTCTATGAAGGATGAGGAGGCGTTCTCATGATAAAAAGTTATAAATTCAGAAGAGTTCTTGCGAACACCTTTATCTACATTCTTCTTGCTGTTTTAGGTATTATCTGGGTATCGCCGTTCGCGTATCTTCTCATGCACTCCTTCCGCGCAGAGAGTACGATCAACGTGCCCTACCTCATTCCTCACGAGTGGACCCTGCAGAACTACATCGACCTCTTTAATGTAGGCGGTGAGGGCGGCTCCGCTGCCATCAACTTCCCCAGATGGTTCCTCAACACACTCGTTGTAGCTATTTTCAGCTGCATCATCTCAACGATTTCGGTTCTCGCTGTATCCTACGCTTTCAGCCGCCTTCGTTTCGGCGCCCGTAAAAAGCTCATGAACATCGCCATGATCCTCGGTATGTTCCCCGGCTTCATGACCATGATCGCTATTTACTACCTGCTGAAGGCTATGGGTCTTGCCCAGAACCTTGTAGCGCTCGTAATCTGTTACAGTTGCGGCGCGGGACTTGGCTTCCAGATATCAAAGGGCTTCTTCGATACGATACCGCGAGCGCTTGACGAAGCGGCGACTATCGACGGAGCGACGAAGAACCAGATATTCTGGAAGATCATTCTTCCGATGTCAAAGCCGATCGTTGTTTATACGGTTTTGACATCCTTCATCGGACCGTGGTGCGACTTCATCCTTGCAAAGATCATCATGGGTGATAAGCGTGAGCTCTACACGGTAGCTATCGGACTTCAGTCCATGACCAGCGCCGAGTTCATCAATGAGTACTACAAACAGTTCCTCGCGGGCTCCGTACTCGTTGCCATCCCGATCACACTTCTCTTCCTCAAGATGCAGAAGTATTACGTTGAAGGCGTAACCGCCGGCGGCGTAAAGGGTTAATAATTTATAGTACACCAATAAGCTCTTTAGGGCGGCAGTCATCGGCTGCCGCCCTTTTAACCTTATCAGAGGATATAATATGAAAAAGAGATTATTATCCGTGCTCCTCGCGCTGCTTTTGCTCACGGGCTGCGTCCTGAGCGGATGTTCGGGAGATAACGATCCCGTCGCGCAAAGAAAGGCGGAGCAGTCAACGGACAAATACCGCAACTTTTACGAGATCTTTGTGCAGTCGTTCTGCGATTCCGACGGCGACCACACCGGCGATCTGCAGGGTATAATCGACAAGCTCGATTACCTCAACGACGGCGACCCCAATTCAGGCGACGATCTGGGGATAGACGGTATATGGCTCACGCCGATCATGCCGAGCAAATCCTACCACAAATACGACGTCGCGAATTACTACGATATCGACCCCGCGTTCGGAACGCTCGAAACCTTTGACAAGCTCGTTTCCGAATGTCACAACAGGGGCATAAAGCTGATAATCGACCTTGTGCTGAACCACATCTCCTCGCAGAATCCGCTCTTTACTCAGGCGGCGATGGAGGTTTCCGACGGCAAGCTCGACGGCAGCGCCCGTTATTTTGAGATACACGAGAACAGCTGGTTCAGCCCCGAGACCCAGGTGCTGCCGCTCGGCGCCGACTACTCCTGCGAGGCGAATTTCTCGCTCGAGATGCCCGAGTGGAACCTAAATTCGGAACAGACCCGCGAGGAATTTACAAAAATCGCGAAGTTCTGGCTCGACAGGGGAGTGGACGGCTTCCGGCTCGACGCCTGCAAGTTCTACACCAACAAGGAGACCGACGGCACCGAGTTTTTGACATGGTTCATGAAGACCTGCCGCGGGATAAAGCCCGACGTTTACGTCGTAGGCGAGACATGGTCGGACGATTCCGACATCAAAGATCTGTTCAAAAGCGGGATCGACAGCCAGTTCGCGTTCAAGTTCGCCACGACCTCCGGCACGATAAACGAGTTCATCAATACCCAAAAGGGCAAGGGACTTGTCGGCAAGGTCAGCAGCTATGAGAAAAAGATGTCGGGGCAGAACCCCGACGAGATCAACGCGATGTTCCTGTCCAACCACGACCAGATCCGCATAGCCAATTCGCTTGAGCCCAAGGGTCCGGACTACGAAAAATTCGCAGCGTCGGTATATATGCTCTTCCCGGGCAACTCCTTCATCTATTACGGCGAGGAGATCGGCATGACCGCGCCCGACACAAAGGGTGACGCGAATTACCGCACGCCGATGGTCTTTGACAGCGACAATATGCAGGTCATCTCGGTTCAGGGCATCGGCACCGACTTTGATCCTCCCAAATACGGCGGCGTTGAGCAGCAGCTCGGCGACAGGGATTCTCTGCTGAATTTTTATAAACGTATCATAACCGTCAAGCTGCAGAATCCCGAGATTGCCAGAGGAAGGATTGCCAAAGTCTGCGATTTCGGCGACGACAGAGTCGGCGCGTTCTTCACCGAGTACGGCGATCAAAGGCTTTTGATCGTCCACAACTTTGACGCCGACGAAGCGAAGACGCTCGACATCACCGACGACATGATAAAGTCTCCGGAGCTCGCCGCGGGTCTTGTCACCGCGGAAAACGCCAAGGCGGAGCTCAAGGACGGAAAGCTTACGCTTCCGGCACATTCGTCGGCGGTTATAAGAACAAAAACGGAAGAGAGCAAGTAAACCCGATAAACCGATATTTTTGCGGCAGCCGCGAGGCTGCCGCTTTTTCACGCGGTGATTAAACATATTGTAAAAATTGTGCATTGATTTTTACGCTCAATAGTGATAAAATAATTATTTGGAGAAATATAATTCTAATTCAGAATTATAAGCCGATTCTTTAGTCTTATAATAAAGTGATTATATTTAAAATGGGTAGTTTGCGCGGACGCGCAAGGCTGATAAAAGCTATTCACCGGAGGAGTACTTTTGAGATTAGGACTTGATATTGGCTCAACCACGATAAAGTGCGTTGTGCTTGACGAGAGCAACAAGCTGATTTACAGCACATATGAAAGGCATTTTTCTCAAATCACCGATAAGATCGCGGAAATACTTGACCGCGTAAGGAAAGAGATCGACGGAGCGGAAAACGCGCTGGTCGCGCTTTCGGGTTCCGCGGGAATGGGAGTCGCCCAGGACTGCGGCATCCAGTTCGTGCAGGAGGTTTTCGCCACCAGAGTCGCCGCCAATACATTTATCCCCGGCACCGACGTGGTGATCGAGCTGGGCGGCGAGGACGCCAAGATACTCTTCCTCACCAACGGGCTCGAGGTAAGGATGAACGGCACCTGCGCCGGCGGCACGGGAGCGTTTATCGACCAGATGGCTACGCTGCTGAATGTTCCGCTCGAGGAAATGGACGAGCTCGCCAAGGGATATGAGAAAACATATACTATCGCGTCGCGCTGCGGCGTGTTCGCCAAAACCGACATCCAGCCTCTGCTCAATCAGGGCGCGAGAAAGAGCGACATCGCCCAGAGTATTTTCAGGGCTGTGGTCAGCCAGACCGTCGCCGGACTTGCTCAGGGCAGAGAGATCGAGGGAAAGATCGTCTATCTCGGCGGACCGCTAACCTTTATGAGCGAGCTGCGCAGATGCTTTGACGCCACGCTCAAAACCGAGGGGATCTGTCCCGAAAACTCGCTTTACTACGTTGCCTGCGGCGCCGCTCTCTGCGCTGAGGGAACGATCGACTTCGACAAGGTCATCAGCGAGGTAAAAAATTACCACGGCTCGGGCAACTTCGCCTTTAACTCTCCGCTTTTTGAGAACGAGGACGAGTATAAGGCGTTCACCGAACGCCACGCGAGGGCTACCGTCGAGCAGAAGGAGATCGCCGGCTACACCGGCAAGGCGTATATCGGACTCGACTCGGGCTCGACCACCGTCAAGGGTGTTGTGCTCAACGAAAAGGGCGAGCTGCTGTACTCAAAATACCTTCCCTCAAAGGGCAATCCCGTAGAGATCATCAAGGCTTTCCTTGAAGAGATATACAGCGCGAATCCAAATATCAACATAGTTTCATCCGCCGTCACCGGCTACGGCGAGGATATAGTCAAAAACGCGTTCAATGTTGACTACGGTATCGTTGAGACCATCGCGCACTTTACCGCCGCAAAGTACTTCATGCCCGACGTCGAGTTTATCATCGACATCGGCGGACAGGACATCAAGTGCTTCAAGATACACAACGGCGCTATCGACAACATATTCCTCAACGAGGCGTGTTCGTCGGGCTGCGGAAGCTTTTTGCAGACCTTCGCCAACGCCCTCGGCTATAAAATAGATGAGTTTTCAAAGCTCGGACTGTTCGCCAGGCGTCCCGTAGACCTCGGCTCGCGCTGTACGGTGTTCATGAACTCCAGCGTTAAGCAGGCTCAAAAGGACGGCGCTACCATCGAGGACATCTCCGCAGGACTCTCTCTGAGCGTTGTAAAGAACGCGCTCTACAAGGTCATCCGCGCGTCGAGCCCCGACGAGCTCGGCAAGAGGATAGTCGTCCAGGGCGGCACCTTCCTGAACGACGCGGTGCTGCGCGCGTTTGAAATGGAGATGGGCGTGGAGGTAATTCGCCCGAATATCGCCGGACTGATGGGCGCCTACGGCGCCGCGCTCTACTCGATGAAGAAATCGAAGGGCAGCGGAAAAAGCGGTATCTCGACCGCGGAGGAGCTCAGGGACTTTGTCCACGAGATAAAGGTCACGAACTGCGGACTGTGCAACAACAACTGCCGCCTTACCGTAAATTCCTTCGGCAAGGGCAGAAAATTCATCGCGGGCAACCGCTGCGAGCGCCCCGTGACAAAAAAGGCTCCGTCAAACGAGCTGAATATGTACGACTACAAGCTAAAGCTGCTCAATGAGTATAAGCCCGTGGAGGGGCTGAGGGGAAAGCTCGGTATCCCGATGGGACTGAATATGTTTGAGCTTTATCCGTTCTGGTACAGGTTCTTTACGGAGCTCAAGTTCGAGGTATTCCACTCGCCGTACTCAAACCGCAAGCTCTATCAGCGCGGTCAGCAGACTATCCCGAGCGATACCGTCTGCTTCCCGGCAAAGCTGATGCACGGTCATATCCAGACCCTTATCGACGGGGGAGCGGAGACCATCTTCTACCCCTGTCTTTCATATAATTTCGACGAAAACCTCGGCGATAACCACTACAACTGTCCTGTTGTAGCCTACTACCCCGAGGTGATCAAGAACAACATGAAGGATATCAAAAAGGTCAACTTCATCAAGGAGTATTTCGGTATCCACAGACCAAAGGATTTCCCGTCAAAGGCGTTCGAGCGCCTGTCGTTCTACTTCCCCGACCTTACCCTGAACGAGGTGAGGGTTGCCGCTAAGAGGGCGTACGAGGAGCAGGAGTTATTCAGGGACAAGATCCAGAAAAAGGGCGACGAAATAATCGCCGAGGCTGAAAAGCAGGGCAAAAGGATATTTGTGCTCGCCGGAAGGCCTTATCATATAGATCCCGAGATCAACCACGGTATCGACAAGCTGATCGCGAGCTTTGACGTCGCTATCATCAGCGAGGATGTGGTTTCCTCAAAGGTACAGCGCTTCCGCACCCACGTGCTCAACCAGTGGACATACCACTCGCGCCTGTACGCCGCCGCGAAGTATGTGGCTTCAAGAAAGGATATGGAGCTGGTGCAGCTCGTTTCCTTCGGCTGCGGAGTCGACGCGATCACCACCGACGAGGTGCGCGAGATCCTCGAGGAAAAGAACAAGATATACACCCAGATCAAGATCGACGAGATTACCAACCTCGGCGCGGTAAAGATCAGGATAAGAAGCCTGCTCGCCGCTCTGGAGGATATTTAACAGAGTCGAGAGCTCAGCGCGCTGTGCCGAACAGCTCCGGGAAAATCATGCCGCGAGGCGTTCGGATAAGCTCTGACAGCTATACTCTTCAAGAAACGAAGTGAAAAACCAATGGCTCAACTAAAATATGATAAAAAATCGGGGCGCCTGCTGTTCACAAAGCAGATGAAGCGCGAGGGATACAAAATACTTATCCCCAACATGGCGCCGATCCATTTCAAAATGCTGGAGAAGGTGTTTGTCCACTACGGCTACAACGCCGAGCTGCTCCAGACCACCGGCCCCGAGATCGCTCAGACCGGACTTAAATATGTCCACAACGACACCTGCTATCCTGCGCTGCTGGTTATCGGCCAGTTCATCCACGCGCTTCAGAGCGGCAGGTACGACGTTCACAAGACCGCGCTGATGATCACCCAGACGGGCGGCGGCTGCCGCGCCTCAAACTACATATTCCTGCTCAGAAAGGCTCTCAAGAAAGCCGGCTTCGAGTTTGTTCCAGTGATCTCTCTTTCGTTCGGAATGGAGAAGAACCCGGGCTTTGCGCTGACGATCCCCCTGCTCAGGCGTATAGTGGGCGGCGTTGTATACGGCGACCAGCTTATGCTGCTCTCTAACCAGATCAAGCCCTACGAGGTCAACAAGGGCGAGACGATGGAGCTTGTCGGCAGATGGAGCGACCGCATCGCGCAGATGCTCGTCGAGGGAAAGGGCTACACGCTCGAGGAGATCGACGAGAACCTCCACAAGCTCACAAAGGATTTTTCAAAGATAGAGGTCAACCGCACGCCGAAGGTAAAGGTCGGCATAGTCGGTGAGATCTACGTAAAATACTCCAAGATGGCCAACAACGGTCTCGAGGATTTCCTCGCCGAGCAGGACTGCGAGATCTGCGTTCCCGGACTGATGGGCTTCGCGGCGTTCAAGGTCGACAACCGCATCGAGGATTACAAGATGTTCGGCGGCAGCAGGGTCAAGTATGAGTTCTGCAAAATGCTGCTCGACTACGTCACAAAGCTCGAGACCCTTATGGTCGAGAGCGCGCTTCGCTTCAACTTTGTTCCGCCCCATCAGTACGCCCACACCAAGGAGCTTGTTAAGGGCGTTATAGGCTACGGCAGCAAGATGGGCGAGGGCTGGCTCTTGACGGCGGAAATGCTCGAGCTCGCGGAAACGGGCTATGAGAATATCGTCTGCACACAGCCGTTCGGCTGTCTGCCGAACCACATCAACGGCAAGGGCGCCATCCGCAAGATCAAGGAGGTAAAGCCCAACGCCAATATCGTCACGATCGACTACGACCCCGGCGCGCCGAAGGTCAACCAGGAGAACCGTATCAAGCTTATGCTCGCCGTGGGAAAGGAAGCTCTCAACGAGAAAATCGCCGGCGAACAGGCGGAAAACGCCGAATGACAGCGATTTTTGACAAATAGCGACGCACAGCAAAAAAGTATTTAAAACTTTTTTAACAAATATTGAAAACACCATCCCAAAAACCCGAAAAGCCCTTGACAAAAGGGCTTTTTTTGGTTTATAATGAGTAATCGTGGAGCATTCTATAAGTGCGCCCTTTTATAGGTAGAGGGCGGCTCGGAGGCTTTACGACTTTATCAGTTCCGATATTTGAGGAAAGGAGGAAAAACATGCCTACATTTAACCAGTTGGTACGTAAGGGCAGAGAGGTTTCTGAAAAGAAGGCAAAGGCACCTGCACTTTTGAAGGGCTGGAACTCCAAGAAGAGAGTTGCTATCAACCAGAACTCACCCCAGAAGAGAGGCGTTTGCACAGCCGTTAAGACCGCTACACCCAAAAAGCCTAACTCAGCGCTCAGAAAGATCGCAAGAGTAAGACTTTCTAACGGTATTGAAGTCAGTTCCTATATCCCCGGCGTAGGCCATAACCTGCAGGAGCACAGCGTTGTTCTTATCCGCGGCGGCCGTGTCAAGGATCTCCCCGGTGTTCGTTACCACATTGTACGCGGTACACTCGACGCACAGGGTGTAAGCGGACGTATGCAGAGCCGTTCAAAGTACGGCGCAAAGCGTCCTAAGAAAAAGTAAGGAATTGACAAAGCTCTCTTGACTTAAATTATTAAGTTCTGCTATGCGGCAGGAACTGTCTATATATATGTACGGTAGAGGTTCTTGTTGGCATACGGGAGTTTGTCGCTTTCGAGTACCTATGATATCTCAATTATTGTGAAGGAGGGAAGCAAAGTGCCAAGAAGAGGT
>CACXIV010000032.1 GCA_902767845.1 uncultured Ruminococcus sp.
TCTGCGCGGCGCTGCAGGAGAGACGGTTGAAGATGACGAGGTTCTCACCGTCCTCCTTGTAGACAAACAGATTGCTGGCCGTCAGATCGTCCTCCGTGTATTCAGGGATCGGCAGCTCGTAGCTATCGGCGAACTTGCCGTCCCTGTCGCGCAAAATCGACTTCGGAATCGTGATATGTATCTGATCCTCCGCATATTCGCCGACTCCCGAGAAGGCGTAGAAAATGCGATAGGTGAAGCTGTGACCGGAATTGCTGTTCTCCGCCGTCCACACATAGTCGCCGTTGCTGTTGAGCACGGCGCCCGAACGCAAGACGGCACGCATATCGTTTATTTCGATTTCCTGACCTCTGGAGCCTGTTGCGGCAAGCATATGCATTGCCTTCCTCGGGCGGGCAAGCTCCTCCTCACTGACCTTACCCGTCAGCTGGTCGGAGTATGTTCCGATCTCCTCGCCCTCAACGTCCTTCATTTTATTGGAATCATCGATCGTGATACCCTCGAAGGTCTGCCTCGGCTCGAAAGCTTTGGCAGGAATACCGACATACTCACCGTCCTCGGCGTCCGCGAGCATTCCTGACTCGGATACAAACACCTCCTCCAGATCCACCGACTGCGATCTCGCCTCATCATCGGTCGCCTTATTCGCCATGATATTCGCGATCGGATTAGAGCTGAACAATAATGTACCAATTAGCATAAAAGAGAAAATGCTTTTCAACATCATTCTTTCCCTCCATTCATTAGTTTAAAAACAATATTCGTTATCCGTTAAAGTTATCATCCTGATTTTTCAAATGCATAATACAATATCTGCGGCGGAACTCACGCGGTGTTACGCCGTATCTATCCTTAAATACTGTCCCGAACTTTGTATGTGTAGCATAACCGACACGCTGAGCTATTTCTCCGATCGAGTAATCGGTATCGCGCAGCATTTCCTCGGCTCGCTCCATACGTACTTTTGTTTGATATTCCTTTATTTCATAACCGTAAGCATTCAAAAAATACTTATTAAGCGTTGTTCCGCTTATTTTATATTTTTCCGCAAAGCTCTTGATCGTCCACGACTCGTCATAGCGCTCGGTCAAACAGTTCATGATCTCCTCGGCAATAATTATCTGAGATTTATTTCCCATCCTGCGGTATCCTGAATTTGAAGTGCTGACATCATCTATATACCGCATTCCCACTTCCATTGCCCTTATCAAAATCATATCCTGATTTTCGTTTGAAAAGCACATATTCATGAGATTCTCCACAGTGCGGCGGGTTAGATTTGACTGGCGGAAATAAATCAGGGCGTCGTTCTTTTCTGAAGAAAATCCCGATCTTACCGCATTACTCGCCAGACGCGCATACATACTTTCGCCCTTGGGCATTTTATTGAAATAAAGGACGGTCATCAAGCCGTAATATTCATCCGAAAACTCCTGCAGAGGATAATCGTCACACCTCTGTTCCACAATCCCATAATTTGGATGAATCACTCCGCTGCGGTCGCCTTTTTTATACTTGCAACAACCTGATAAACATACAGCGGTACGAAGAAAATGACCGCGCGGAAGATAATTCGATAAAAGAGTTTTTACTTCCTCTTTTATTCCGCACCTTATATCGCAAGCGAATAAACGAACCCCTTCCATAGGGTAATACACAACTATCCTTCCACCGTTTTCCAACGTTATCTCAACTCTGCGATTATCCTTATCGGTAATAGCGCCGATTTGACTCATATACTCCATATCTCCAATAAACAAATTTACGATCCCCCAAATAAACACAATTATATTATTGATTATAATTGTATTATATGAATATATTATTATTGTATTATATGAATATATTATAGCGTTTTTCACTCTTTTTTTCTACGTCAATTACTAACTTTTATTCCATATACAAAAATCACTATTATTTTTTTCTCATATCTTGCAAGATTATATCAGTGCAAAAAAACATAGAAAATACAAATAATACAAAAACATCAGTATTCCCGAAACATAAAACAAGTGACAAATAATCTTACCTTATTTTCAACTTCATTTTCCGTTAAGACCCTCAAGTGTCAGCCTGCACCTAATTTATATGACTCCAATCTAAAGATTATCTAAAGAATCATATTAAGGAAAAATATAATAGCAGAACCCCAACAGAGACGAATACTTTGCGTTCGTCTTTGTTGGGGTTCTACTGTTACTGCTCAGGTTTTTTCGGTATAATTCAACGCTCACACATTGCTTCTCAGCCTATGGAGCAGCTCTTTACATATTCCTGTTTACTAAAAATTTATGGTTATAATAAAAGTGCCGTCCTTCATCTTGCTGATTCCTGTTATTCGGACATGATTAGATTTTCTAAGATCGATAATACGCGTTTTTGGGGGATTAAGGCGCAATCCATATCGTTTTAATAAATCGCTCGCAAGTGTAATTATGTTTTCTTTTATTGCTTCGATTTGTGAATAATCAGCAATCATAAATGATACAGTTAAATCATCAGCATATCTTGTATAAATAGTATATTAAGCTAAGCGGTGGATAAAGCAAAAAAGCAACGTCAGCAACAAGCTCTCGGATCTGAACAAAATGCTCCGTCAACGTATGAACGACCAAGAAGAAATCCTGCTCGAGCGTATCCGCGACAAGGAGCACTCCGCGATATACACACGGATGTTAAAGGTCTGCGAGGACGATATTGAACGGCTACGCCAACCTCCGGTTGCTGGTGGACAGCATTGTTATCTCGGAAAAAGATAAAAAACTCCACATCAAAATCAACCTCAACGCCAAGTTTAAACGGCATAAGGATTGTTATGATGAGGAGGGGAACTTAACCGAAAGCGTATTTATTGCATAGATAATGATTGGCAGACGCATAAACTTGTAACAAAATTTGTTGTGAGTTATGCACAAATAATCAAGTCGTTATTTGTATAACACTTACTAAAAAACGTTACCTGTATTTGATGCGTCTGCCAAATTTTTTCGTAATATGAAAAGCCCCAAAAGCCGGTGTTCATCAGGCTTTTGGGGCTTTGGTGCGCCTGACAGGACTTGAACCTGCACCCTCGCGGACCAGAACCTAAATCTGGCGTGTCTGCCAATTCCACCACAGGCGCGTTTATGATACAATGGTATTATATACGAAAAGCGATTAAAAGTCAATAACGCTTTGCGCTTGACTATCGGGAGCCGCGGGGATATAATAATAAAAAACGCAGGAGGTTTTAATGATGAAAAGGATCATTGCCATTTTGTTATCGGCGGCGTTCGCCGTATCGCTCGCGGCATGCTCCGCACAGCAGCCCGCTGAGGAAAGCTCCGCTTCATCCGCCGTGATCGAAACAAAAGCCGAGCAGCCGACGACCGCTCAAAGCGTGAGCGCCGAGCTTATCGGCACGTGGAACTGCATTGAGTCCGCAGACCCGGCTCTGGTGCATACATACATCACCTTTATCGACGGCTCAAAGGGGATCTCCAACGATCAGGGCAAGGAGCTAAAATTTACCTACGAGGTCGAGGGCGAGCTTCTGAGGAGATCGTACGAGGGCTTTGAGGCTCCGGTGGTGGACAGGATCACCTTTGAGGACGGCAATCTTAAGCTCACGAACTCCGAGGATTTTGAGCTTTACTCCGTATACACCGTTGTTCCGCAGTTTTGATTCCGCAAAAGAAATATAATCGTCTTTGTCAAATGACATCTCGGCAAAGCCGCAACCGGCGTGTCCGCGGACAGCGCTCAAAACCCAACACATTAAACGACGCCTTAACGACAGTTTGATCGTTAAGGCGTTTTTATATCCCAGACAGAAAGCTGTTCGGGGGCGTTCTTTTCTTCAAATGTTTTAAGAAACTCAAATATCATGCCGTTATCGTGCATGAGCCCGTTTTCGGCGCAAATATCGTGAAACAGCCTCATCAGCCTTGCGTGATCCGGACAGGCGATCTCATACCGAAGCCCGAACTCGCGGATATATCTCTCCCTTAGCCCGGGAAAGAGCTTATCAAGCTCACCGTAAAAATACTCACGGTTCCCCTCGCGCAGGGTCAGCCCCATTCCGAAGCAGATCACTCCCTTTACCCCGGCCCGAACGCACATATCGAGTATCGCTTTGATGTTTTCCTCGGTGTCGTTGATATACGGCAGTATCGGGCAGAGCCATACCACCGTGGGGATACCCTCGTCCCTAAGGGTCTTTAAAGCTTCAAATCGCTCGCTTGTCGTGCTGACATTCGGCTCGATCAGCCTGCACAAGTCATCATCGGCGGTCGTCAGGGTCATCTGTACTACCGTCTTGGTCTTTTCGTTTATCCTTTTCAGGATATCAATATCCCTGAGCACGCGGTCGGATTTTGTTTGCAGGGTGACGCCGAAACCGTATTTTTCGATCAGCATCAGCGCCCTGCGGGTATATTGAAGGCTTGCTTCGAGAGGGATATACGGATCGGTCATGGCGCCGGTTCCGATAACGCAGCGCTTTCTTTTATGTCTCAGAGCGTACTCGAGCAGCTCGAGTGCGTTTTCCTTTACCTCGATATCCTCAAAGTCGTGCTCCATCCGGTAGCACCTGCTCCGCGAGTCGCAGTATATGCAGCCGTGCTGACAGCCGCGGTACAGGTTCATTCCGTTGTTGGGGGACAGTATCCCCTTTGCCTTGACGTAGTGCATATTTCTTTCCTTAATACGATCCGCCGGATCACGGCTTTTGAACGTCGGTATGAATGTCAAGCTGATTGTACGGTATCTTTATTCCGGCTTCGTTTAGTCCCTTCTGTATCTCGCGCATGACGGCGCGCTTTGAGTCGGGGCGGTTAATCAGCTTGCAGAAAAACCTCACGCGATACTGTATCACGGAGTCGTCGAAGCTCTGAGTCCCCTTGAACATACAGTCGTAGATCGTATCTATCTTTTTTATTCGCTCGCAGATAACGCCGAAGGTTTCGTATACCTTTTTTACGTCCTCGTCGTAGGACAGCCCGATATCGAGGTCGTTCATATCCGAGAGCTTGGCGATCTGCGAGATATTCCGGTTCGAGACCGCGAGGATAGAGTTGTCGTTTACAAGCTGTATCTTGGTCGTGCGAAGGTTGAAGTTCACGACCACGCCGTCCATCCCGTTATAGCAGACCTGATCGCCGACCTTGAAGTAGTTGTCGAACAGGATTATCATGCCCATGAAGAAATCCTTTAGCGAATCCTGGAAGGCAAAGCCGAGCACGGCGATAATCAGTCCGAGCATGGCGGTGAACGCTCCGCTGATATTCACGCCGAGGATTTGCAGAACAGCGACCGCCGCGGCGAGCAGTATCAAAACGCGCGCTATATTGACCGAGATATTGAGAACTGCCAATTTATTGCTGTCGTGCTCAAGGGTGAGATTCCTCTTTATCCGCTTTGTGCCCAGCTTTATCCCGATAAACAGCAGCACCGTTAACGCGATCACCGCAAGGCACAGGATGATCTTGGGAAAGGTTATGTATTTAATGATCTTGTCTAAAACATCAATGCCCTTTGAAATATCCATAAATCAAGCCTCCATCCGCTTACCTCTGAGGTAAAGAATTATAAAGATAAGGAACACATACGCGACCGAAACCGCTATGTTCACGTACATTAGCTCCCTGAACAAAAACATCAGCGCGAAAAAGCTCAAAAGTATACCCGACAATATCAGCACGAAGCTCCTGCTGAACCCGCAGCGTTTTTTCGCGAATATGCCGATCAGGAACAGGAATATGAAATACAGCGCGAACGAGCCTGACAAAAACAGGTTCTTAGACAGGACGTCCACCTCGGAATCGCGCATGAACTCGAGCGCTACCGAGATATTGTTCAGCGCGAAGATAAGGAACACGTGGAACATCATATACGCGGTGCCGTTGGTCGTTTTATCGCGGTCTACTATGCGGTTGTATATGGTGCCGTAGCTGAGCAGCAGCCCTATCACTATCAAAAATCCCATCAGCGAAAAGTACATGCTGCTCCAGGTGAGCTCTCCGCTGAAATAATCCGCGAGGACTATTATCATTTCGCCGAAGGTGAACACAACATACAGCATGGCGCGCTCGCTAAGATGGCCGAAATCCACCGGCACGAGCACGTTTAGCCTGCCAGAGAACAGCGTCGCGATTATTCCGAAGATCAGCGGAACATACGCGAAAGAGATACCCGTGAGCGCGTACAGCGGCATCTGCGCCGCGACGAGCAGCGCCTCGGCGAATATTATCGCCGCCTTCTGCCTGAGCTGCTTTAACTCCCACGGAGCCGCCCGGTGGTTGCGCGCCTCGATTATATGCTGGATACCCAGGTTGATAAGTATCATCGCCCACGCCGCGCTAAAGCGGTAGAACGAAGCTTCCCAGTCGGCGCTGATTGCGGTCGACATATGGTACAGCAGGTACATGTTGATAAACAGAAAGATGTGATCCCTGACGCCGTTTCTGCCGTAAAGATTGATGTAAAACGTGCTGAACGTCCAAATCTGGATTATCGCGAGCGTGCACAGCACATAAGCGGCAAACGACCACGCGGAAACAAAGCCGTTGTCGATATGGTGCATGATCGAGTTGTTGCGCCCTACCATATAAACAAAAATCAGGTCGTAGATCAGTTCAAGGTATTCGACCTTTTTTTCTTCCTTGCCGAATAAAGTCATGCCGTTCACCCTCCGCCTTTTGAACTACTATTATAATAGCAAAAAACGCGCTGTTTGTCTACAACGGCGCAAAACTTTTCACTGCGCATATTTTTTGCCGAAACAGTCAAATACAGATTGATTTTTTGCGGTCGATATGTTAACATTATGTTGGAGTTATATATTATCAGCCGATATGTGGAAGCTTTATTGTTGATACTGCGATATAACTGCCGTCCGGCTGACCGCAGAAAAGGAGGCAAAGCATGCAGGAACGCTCAAAGGTGATTTTCGGAAACGAAATCGGCAAAAGCGCCTACCGCAAGGCGCTGAAAAACAAGAAAAAATACATCAGAAAATACGGCGACGACAGCTCAAAAAGCTATCCCGCCAAGCTGGTGAAAAATTCCTGTCTTTACGAACCGCTCGGCGTTGAGGATATCCGCGTCGCCGAAGGCGAGGGAGACGGCGGCTTTGACGCCGAAAAGGGGATCATCGTCGGCAATATCCGCATGGGCTTCGGCCACTACAGGATCTCGATCGCCATGGCGAGCGCCGCCCACGCGCTCGGCTACACCCCCTACTGGATGGATCTCAACTCGTACAAAGACACCACCTGCACAAAGGTGATCGGCGCTCAAAACGACCTTTATTCGCTCGGATCACGGCTGTCGCAAAAGATATGGCTGTTCAACAAGCTGCTGTGGGAACCGCTCAATTACGAGGGCTTCCGGCAGCTCACCTACAACGCCTCAGATCAAAAGACCGCCGAGCTGATGGCGACGGTATTCAAAAACATCCCTAAGGACATCCCGGTGATCGGCACGCACGTGTGGCCGGCTCAGGCGGCGGTTCACGCCGGAATGCGCTATGTCGTGAACGCCATCCCCGACAACTGGCCTATGGCGCTTCACCTCGCCGAGGGCTCGACCCACCTTATCCAGACCCGCCAGTCCTACATGGGTTACCGTGTGCTCAACGGCATGGCAAAGAAAAAGGTGCTTAAACCCATGCCTGCCGACAGCCTGAAATACGTCGGTCACTACGTTGACCACGAGCTCGTGTCGAATATCGAAACGGACTGCGACGCAAGGCTTGAACGCAAGAAAAACGGCGAGCCGATGAGGTTCCTGCTCACCATAGGCGGAGCCGGAGCTCAGCGCGAGCTGTTCGCCGCGGTAATACGCCACCTGCTCCCGGCGGTAAAAGAAAACAAAGCGGCGATCTGCATCAACATCGGCGACTACAAAAAGGTTTGGGACGCGCTCAAGCGCGACGTTCCCTCGCTCAACCTGATAACCAAGACCCACTTTGACAACTGGGAAGAGACAAAGAGCTTTTGCGAGGAGGCGATCGGCGGCGGGCTGAAGGGCGTACACGTATTCTGCCACGAGAATATTTTTGAGGCGGTCTACTGCACTAACCTGCTCATGCGCTCAGCCGACGTGTTGCTGACAAAGCCGAGCGAGCTGGCGTTTTACCCGATACCAAAGCTCTTTTTAAAAAGGATAGGCGGTCATGAGAAATGGGGCGCGATCCACTCCGCGGAGTTCGGCGACGGCACCCTTGAATGTACGGATATTCCGCACACCCTGCAAATGACGGACATGTTCCTTAACGAGTCCGCGCTGCTTGAGGAGATGTGCGAAGCGATAAAGATAAACAAGACCATCGGGCTTTACGACGGCGCCTACAAGGCGGTAAAGACGGCGATGGAGCTAAAAAACAAAGCGGCTGACCGCTGAGAACGGAGGATATTATGAAACGCCTGACCAAAAGACAAATGAGGATCTTCGCTGTGGGTCAGCTCGGCTGGTCAACGCTGAGCGGAATCATCAGCGCGTGGTTCGTCACCTTTTACCTGCCCACTCAAAACGACATCAAGGGCGGCGCCCTGCAGTACATAATGCCCGGTCTGGTGATCGGAGGGTTCCTTACCGTGCTCGGACTGATCACGGCGCTCTCGAGGGTATTTGACGCGGTCACCGATCCGCTCATAGCCTCTCTTTCCGACCGCAGCAAAAACAAGCGCGGCAGAAGGATACCCTTTATGCAGTACGCGGCCGTGCCGCTGGCGGCAGTCACCGTGCTGCTGTTCTGCGCTCCGGTAGAGGCGATCAGCTCTTGGAACATCGTATGGATATCGGTGTTCATCGTGCTGTTTTACCTGTTCATGACAATGTACTGCACGCCGTACAACGCGCTCATCTCTGAGTTTGGCAAGACTCAGGACGACCGCATGTACATCTCCACCGCCATCTCGCTGACCTTCTTCGCCGGCACCATGCTCGCCTACACCCCGTTCGTTTTCGCCGGGATGCTCAGGGGAAGCGTGGGCTTCGCGTGGAGCTACAGGATATGCTTTATCATCCTCTCCGTGATCGCGTGCGTCTGCATGCTGATCCCCACCTTCCTGCTAAAGGAAAAGGACTTTGTTGATACAAAGCCGTCTGACTCAAATATGTTCAAGTCGCTCGGAGCGACATTCAAAAACAAGAGCTTCCGCACCTTTGCCGGCTCCGACATAATGTACTGGGTGGGACTCACCCTGTTCCAGACCGGTCTGCCGTTCTTTGTCAAGGTGTCAATGAAGCTTGACGAATCGTTCACAATGATCTTCCTCGGAGGAATGACCGTGCTTTCAGCGGCGTTTTATCCGATCGTGCCCAAGCTCGTTAAGAAGTTCGGCAAGAAAAAGCTCGTCATCACCGGCTTCCTCGGGCTCGCGCTCGCGTATGTCGTAGCCGGATTCATCGGAATAATCGGCACCACGGTCGTGCCCGGTATCGTCTACGGCGTGCTCATCTGCGTTATCGCGGCGTTCCCGATGGCTCTGCTCGGAATCATTCCGCAGTCGATCGTAGCCGACGTCGCCGAGGCGGACGGTTATGAGACCGGCGAGAACCGCGAGGGCATGTTCTTCGCGGCGCGCACCTTCGCCATGAAATTCGGCCAGTCGCTCGCCATGCTTATTTTCACCTCGCTCGCTATCATCGGCACCACCCAGAACACGAACAGCAACGACATCACCGCGTCCGTGCTCGGAATGACTATCGTCGGCTTTGTCGCGGTGGCGTTCTGCTCGCTCGGCGCGTTCATCCTCAGCTTTTACAACGAGAAAAAGGTCATGTCGACCATCGACAGGAACCACAAGAAGAAATGACCGGGTGATTTGATTGATCAGAAAATTAAGCGGAAAGCGGATCGCCTTTTCGCTCGAAACAAAAAACACCTCCTATGTTTTCGCCATAACGGATTCGGGTCATCCGGAGCACCTGTTCTACGGCGCCAAGGCGCGGCTTTCCTCCGCCGATGACTGCGAAGTGTTCCGCGAAAGGCGCGAGTTTGAGCTCGGCAACAGCATAGTATACTCAAAGGAGCACCCCACCACCCTGCTTGAGGACATGTGTCTTGAGATGTCGTCGCTCGGCCACGGGGACGTGCGCGAGCCGTTCGCGGAGATAGTGTTCCCCGACGGCAGCCGCAGCCTGAATTTTATTTACGACAGCTACAGTCTCGACCGCGAGGAGCTCGGCTTTGAGACCCTGCCCACCGCGTATTTCCCTAACGGGAAGGGCGAGCACCTCTGCGTCACCCTAAAGGACGGCGGCCTTCGGCTCGAGCTCCATTACCGCGTTTTCGCGGACTGCGACGTTATTACGCGCTGTTCGCGCCTGATAAACGATTCCGACGTAACCGTGGCGGTAGAGCGGCTGCTCAGCACGCAGATAGACATACCGTTCAGCGGCGTGAGCGTCACCTCCTTCCACGGGGCGTGGGCGCGTGAGATGAACAAGAGCACCGCAAGCCTGAGCGCCGGCAAATTCGTGGTGGAATCGCGCGCCGGCTGTTCCTCGAACAGGGCAAACCCGTTCTTTATGGTACACTCCCCGAACGCCGGCGAATACACCGGCAGCGTGTTCGGCTTCAACCTGATCTACAGCGGCAATCACTACGCCGCGATCGAGGTCAGCGCCTACGGCAAAACGCGCATCGCGACGGGTATCCAGCCCGACGGCTTCCGTTACATGCTCGGCAGCGGCGAAGCGCTCGAGACCCCGGAGGCGGCGATGACCTTTTCCGCAGGCGGCTTCAGCGGTCAGAGCGTTAACATGCACCGCTTTGTGCGCGAGCACATCGTCCGCGGATACTGGAAAAGCAGGCCGCGCCCTGTGCTGCTCAACAGCTGGGAGGCGTGCTACTTCAACGTCTCCGAGCGCGGACTGACAAGCCTTGCGAGATCGGCAAAAAAGCTCGGCGCCGAGCTGTTCGTGCTCGACGACGGCTGGTTCGGCGAAAGGAACAGCGACGACCGCTCGCTCGGCGACTGGGAGCCGAACAAAAAGAAGCTGCCAGGAGGCTTAAAGCCGCTCGCGGACAAGATCGGCGAGCTCGGCATGGACTTCGGGATCTGGGTCGAGCCGGAGATGGTGAACACCGAAAGCGAGCTTTACCGCGCGCACCCCGACTGGGCTATGGAGATCCCCGGAAAACTCCACTCCGAGGGCAGAAATCAGCGCGTGCTCGACCTCGCCAACCCTGACGTCAGGGACTTTATTATCAAAAAAATGACCGAGGTGTTCTCCTCGGCGAATATAAGCTATGTTAAATGGGACATGAACCGGATCTTTTCCGACGTTTACTCCCCGTACCTGCCTCCCGAAAAGCAGGGCGAGACCGCTCACCGCTATATCTGCGGACTGTACGCCGTCATGAAGGCGCTGACGGACAGATTCCCCAAGATACTGTTTGAGGGCTGCGCCTCGGGCGGAAACCGCTTTGACCTCGGCATGCTCTGCTATTTTCCGCAGATCTGGGCGAGCGACAACACCGACGCCGTATGCCGCGCCTCGATACAGGAGGGCTACAGCTACGGCTATCCTCAGTCGTGCGTATCGGCTCATGTCAGCGCCGTCCCGAACCACCAGACCCTGCGCGAAACCCCGTTGGAGACGCGCTTCGGCGTGGCTTCGTTCGGACTGCTCGGCTACGAGTGCGACGTGCGCGACCTCAGCGCCGATCAAAAGCAGAGGATAACCGCGCAGATCGAGATATATAAAAAGTACCGCGAGGTGCTGCAGTTCGGTCAGTTCTACCGCGTATTTACCGACAATATCCACGAGTGGATCTGCGTTTCGGCGGACAAAAACCGCGCGGTCGGCATTATATTCCAGGAGCTGATGACGCCGAACACCCAGTCTCACCGCTTCTTCGCGGCGGGACTCGACCCCGAAAAGCACTACAAAATGTACAATATCCCCTGCCGGGTCGACGTAAAGCAGTTCGGCAGCCTTATAAACACCGTCGCGCCGATACACGTCAAGCAGGATTCGCTCGTCCACAACGTGATCGCCAAGGCGGTAAAAATGGAGGGCGAGACGGATCGCGTGACCGCCTCCGGCGAATTGCTCATGCGCACCGGCGCCGCGCTCAGCCCGACCTTCTCGGGCACCGGCTTCAACGACAAGGTCAGGGTTTTCCCCGACTTCGCCTCGAGGATATACTTTTTTGAATCAACAGACGAACAAGGTCAGGCTTAATGCCTGACCTTGATTTTTATATCGTTTCAATAAACCTTCCGAACGCCCTTTTGCCGTTTTCGTCGCGCTTATAGACCCCGGCGTCCTCCAGTACGCCGACGAACACCTCGCCGACCCTGCGCTCCAATTCGGCGCGTATCTCGCCGCGGCTTTTGCCCCTGAGCCCGGGAGCAAAGCTCTCAGCCCAGTCGGCGTGCTTTTCGATCTCTTTATTTGAGCGGATGTCAGCGCCCTCGGCGATATACCGTTCAAGGAGCTCAAGCTCCCTGTTGAGCCTTGCCGGAAGCACCGCCAAGCCCATGACCTCGATCAGCCCTATATTCTCCTTTTTAATGTGGTGGCGTTCCGGGTGAGGGTGGTAAAGACCCATGGGGTACTTCTCGGTAGTGAGGTTGTTTCTGAGGCAGAGATCGGCCTCATACAGCTCTCCCCTGCGGCGAACTATCGGGGTGACGGTGTTATGACTCTCGCCGTCGGTCTCGGCGAATATCTCCGCGTCCGCGTCGGAATATCCGCGCCATTTTTCGAGGATGATACATGCAAGCTCGGTCAGGCGTTCGGGGCGCTCTCCGCGTATCCTGATGACCGACATCGGCCAGTTCACGATACCGCACTCGATATCCTCAAAGCCGTTCACGACAAAGCTCTCCTCGATCTCGGCGCGCTCCATGGCGAACTCGTAGCGGCCGCCCTGAAAATGATCGTGGCTCAGTATCGAGCCGCCCACGATCGGCAGATCGGCGTTTGAGCCGATGAAGTAATGCGGGAATTTTGTTACAAAATCAAACAGCTTTTCAAACGCGCGCCTGTTGATCGCCATCGGAACATGGCGGCTGTTGAAAACTATGCAGTGCTCGTTGTAGTAGACGTAGGGCGAATACTGGAAGCAGAAATCCTCGCCGGCGAGCCCGAACCTGATAACGCGGTGGTTCTGCCTCGCGGGATGACCGATCCTGCCGGCGTAGCCCTCGTTTTCAAGGCAGAGCTGGCACTTGGGATAAGAGCTCGCCTTTGCCCTTCCGGCAGCCGCGATATCGCGCGGATCCTTTTCGGGCTTTGAGAGGTTTATCGTGATGTCGATATCGCCGTAGCGGCTCGGCACCGTCCATTTTCTGTCCTTTTTTATACGGTCGCGGCGGATGTAATTCGTATCGCCGCTGAACCGGTAAAACCAGTCCGTCGCTTTTACGGGGCTTTCGGCGAATGATTCTTCAAAACGTCTGCGAACCTCACCGGGTCTCGGCGTGATACAGTTCATCAGCTTAGTGTCGAAAATATCGCGGTTCTCGCCGGAATCGGCTGCGATACCGCGCTCAACGGCAATATCCGTAAGCGCGGACAGTATCTCGCTCAGCTCCGCGTCAACTGGCTCAGCCTCCGCGTAACCGTCCTCTCGCATCAGATCAAGGATAAGATTCCGCGAATATATGACCTCTCCGCCGCCGATCAGACCCCTGTCGACTCCGTAACGCAGCAGGCTTTCTATCCACTTATACAAATCACTCACTCCTTTGGCAATATCCGCGCTCCGTCGCCGATATTCGCGGCGTATATCTCGGCTTCCCTGCCGAAGCGCGTTTTGTATTCCTTTTTGACCGTCTCGGCAAAGCTGCCGAGGCTTTCTTTTTTCATCAGGTTAACGGTGCAGCCTCCGAAGCCGCCTCCGGTCATTCTGGCTCCGTACACGCCCGGAAGCTCCCACGCGAGCGAAGCGAGAAAATCAAGCTCCGCGCACGACACCTCGTAGTCGTTTTTCAGCGACAGGTGTGATTCCTTCATCAGCTCGCCGAACCGCTCAAGATTGCCGTTTTCAAGCGCCTTTGCGGCGGCTGCGACGCGGCTGTTCTCATACACGGCATGCTTGGCGCGCCTTCTGCATACGGGATCCGTTACGGCGTATGAGTACCGCTCGAACTCCTCCGTGCTCAGTGAGCAGAGCGAGGTCGCTTTGTACACCCCGTTGATCTGCGCAAGGGCGGTCTCGCACTCACGGCGGCGGTCGTTATACGCCGACGAAGCGAGCGAATGTTTGACTCCGCTGTTAACGATAACGAGCGCGGTATCATCGTCCGCTACCCGCGCGTATGAATAGCCGAGCGTCAGGCTGTCGAGCAGCACGGCGCAGCCTTTTTTGCCGACAGCGCTCGCGAACTGATCCATTATTCCGCAGTTGACGCCGATAAAGCGGTTCTCCGCGAACTGACCGAACACCGCGAGCTCCTGAGCGCTAACCGAAAAGCCGCAGAGCCTTGAAATCAAAAGCCCCGTCAAGACCTCCAGCGCTGCCGACGAGGACAAGCCCGAGCCGTGGGGCAGGCTGCCTTTGAAAACAAAATCAGCGCCCTGATCGGCACGGTAGCCCATAGCCGCGAACGCCTTGAAAACGCTGAGCGGATAATCCGTCCAGCCGCCTCCGAGCCCGGAATCAAGCGACAGCTCAACGACTCCGGCGCCGTTAAAATCCGCCGAATAAAAGCGAAGCTTCCTGTCGCTTCTGCGGCACGCCGAGCCCTCGATCCCAAGATCGAGCGCGCACGGGAACACACGGCCGCCGTTGTAGTCGGTATGCTCTCCGATCAAATTCACCCTGCCGGGAGCAAATCCGGTTATCTCGGGCGCATACCCGAATTTGTCATAAAAAATCTCCGCCGTGCCGAGCCGCATATTTTCAACCCCGATCCTTTTTTATCTGATTTTATTATACACAACGCGGTCTTTGTTTTCAATATAAAAACAGAAAAAAAGGGTTGGTTTTATGAGTGATAATTTCCGATGAACAGACCGACACTTTTAAGGATTTCGTAAAAGTTCTTCATAACTTTCCGTCGGTCGGCACGCTCGCCTTCGAGCCCCTATCCGCTAACCAAAAACGGAGCGGATGACGTTTGTTGGCGGTCAGGAAACCTTCCTGCTCGTTTTATGCGGCGTGCAATAAACGCAGCCTTCGTATGGCTCTCTCGCTAAAAACGTCACACCGTGACGTTTTTGCCTCCCCTTGGTCGGCACGCTCGCCTTCGAGCCCCTATCCGCTAACCAAAAACAAAAAAGGACACCATATGGTGTCCTTCAGTCTGTAGAAAAACCCGAAATTCAGGAGAACTGGATTTCGGGTTTTAATAGTTTCATAATCAAAATTGCCAAATATGAAAACGCAGAGGTATAATTATCACAGTATTCCCTTCGCTTCCTATCAAAATCTTTGTGTATCGCATATTTTTTCAAATTCATGGCAGCAAACTTAAGCTTGACCCAATTTCTCACTGCTGTCAAGCCTATGTACGGAGTGTAACGCATTGCGTGTTTTTCTTTCGCGTCCGCGAATACTCTCTCGATTTTCTCTTTTCGTTGTTTGTACAACTCCGCGTATTCAGGCGTGTGCCGAATGTCTTCGGCAAGCTCCACATAGTCGTGCCAGATATGCTTGGACACAACTTTCACGCAATCCTTTGAAGCTGTGCAAAGATGTCTCGTCGGGCAATTCATACATATATGCGGATCGCTTTTGTATTCACGATAACCGTCGCGGTTTGTTGTGGAATATCTCAGCATTTGGTTTGCAGGACAAATCACCGCGTCATAAAACTCATCGTAAACGTATTCATACCAAGGGTGATTGCC
>CACXIV010000033.1 GCA_902767845.1 uncultured Ruminococcus sp.
ATAAGCAGTTCAACTTCAAGCTTGAAAAAATGGACGGCACAGATGCAAGCATAACGCTTGATAACGCTCATTTTGCTCTTTATAAACAGACTAACACCGCTATCGGCGGATATGAAAAGAACCGCGATCCTATGACGGGCTTTGAAGATATGGTCACATCAAACGGCGAGCTGTATATCTGCGGCGGTAACAGCGGCAGAACCCTTAACCCGGGAAGCAGAGGCTCAGTCTACTTCCTGACAGAAACACAAGCTCCGCTGAACTATACAAAGCTTGATGAAGACATTGTATTCCGAATATCGGCTATAGGAGTTCCGTCACTTATCAGCGACTCGTATAACGGTCAGCTGATCGAGACCGAGGACAGCTACATCTATACGCTGAGCGTACCGAACGAAAAAGAAGCACCCGGCTATAAGCTCCTGACGATCAAAAAAATCGTTAGCGGCAGCGCGGGAGATTACAGCCGTGAATTTACTTTTACACTCACAGTGGATTCAGCTGAGGCGACCGACGGATTTGAATGGATGAAAAATACTGTCACACAGAACACACAGCTTCATTCCGGAGATACCTTCACACTTAAGCACGGCGATGAAGTAGTGATCGCCGTACCGGCGGAGGTTGATCTCACCGTAAGTGAGCAAAATCAGGAGTACACCGCCAGCTTCAAGCTGGATGACGGACAGTCGCAGGCTGCGAATACTATGACCTTCTCCATAACGGATGACGCTACGCTCGAAGTCACCAACACGCTGGGTATGGTAGTTCCGACAGGCGTGATGAACTATATTATCATACCGACGTTGAGCTTGATAATCATCTTTTCTATCACAGCCGCGGTTATTCTGTGGAGGGTAAAGCTCTGCCCGCATAAAAAAGAGTAAGTGCGCTTTTGGATTGAATTTAAAAATCAGATAATAAAAAGCATAACCACCTGTTTCAGGTGGTTATGCTCAGCTTTTTCGACAAGCTGAAGGCACCCATCGGGTGCCTTTTCTTTTGGTGATAAGAGATGACGGGGATCGAACAGCCCGTTAAGAAAACATCGCAGTGCGATGTTTTTAGGGCGCCGTTTTTTTGCGGAGATAGGGAATCAAATACCTGTTTTTTCAGAGCTCTAAATACTTTTTAAACTCCGGTGTTTTTGACCAGTATTTAATTCCCCAGTTTTCAAAGCTCCATTCGTCCATATAGCCGTTGCACTCGTAGTCGATGTAGTAGAGCAGGCCGTTTTGAACAACAAAGTTTGTCGGGAACCAGTCGATATTCAGCCCGGCGCTTTTGGCGAGCCGAGCCATCTCGCGCACCTGCGGCAGATACGCTTTTGCCGAAACATCATTTTTGACCATCTCAAAAATCGTATCGCCGTCGATATATTCCTTGACAAGCCGCTCGTTTTCCGTGTCGATATCGAGCATTTTCGGGATACGGATCTTCGCGTCAAGCAAACGCCGATAGTCGTTTTTCTCCGCTTCGATTTTATTGCCGAAGGTGTAGTAGTCGCACGGCTCGTGGTGTATCTGCTTCAACACCACTTGTCTGCCCTCGCGTTCGGCAAGATAGGAGTAGCCGCCCTTGCCCTTGCCGAGCAGCCTGATGATTCGGTATTCGATACCGTTTACCGATTTTTTATCCATACCTACCCCTTCCAATAAAACGTAAAATGCCTGTCTTTTTTGAAGCCTAAACTCTCGTAAAACGCCGTATCGGAGATGACATACGCTTTCTTAACTCCGAGTCGTCTCGCGCGGTTCAGCGCTTCATATATCACTGATTTCGCCAAGCCTTTTTTGCGGTGATCGGGCACGGTGCAGACCGGCTCGACATAAGCGTAGTCCGTATTCGGATGATACCATACGCAGCAATACGCCGCGTATTCGCCGCGCTGATCTGCCGCAGCGACGCTCAGATATGGGTCAAGGTGCCTGCGAATCTGCGGAATGATCTTCTCCGCTCGTTCAAACTCCGACTTGTCTGTTCCGTGGTCAAAGCCCTGCCACAGCAGCCATTGGAACGCATAAGGTTCTTTTGCAGGGTCAAGCCCGGCAAAGCGGAATCCGTCCGGAAGGTTTACCGGGAACGCTTTTTCAAGCTCAACGCTCATAACGGTTTCAGTCTGTTCCGCCTTATAAAAGCCCAGCGACTGAGCCGACATGATTTCCGCCGCGTTTTCGTCGCAAATCGAAACGCCGAGTCCGTTTTCATCTTTTAACTCACGGTATGCGTAACCCAAAATTTCGGGATATAACGCTTCATATCCCGACAGTACGCCGCAGAAGGCTTCTCCGAAATACATGTCGTAGATCGCCGCGCCGACGATTTTTTCGTTATCGAGCCACAGCCCGATAGAGTTGACGGAGCTTTTATCAAATTCGGGGTGCTCCGCCATCCACTCAAACCGCGCCCAGTTCCAGTTGATGTGACTGTTGTCGTTGCGGTTTAGCCCGATCAAAAAGTCGCAGACCGCTTCGTAATTATCTTCCGCGTAATTTTTGAATTTCACCTGTTTGTTTTCCATTTGCCCCACCCTTGATTATCAAAATCAATGATTTTAATTTAACAGATTATTACGGATATGTAAAGGCTCGCTCCGTCACATCAATGATACGACGCGTGTCAATCCCGAGTACAAGCGGTTTTTATCCAATCGTCCAAAAAACGCATTTGTTCTTCGGTATGGAACCAATGCCCGCCGTTTTCCATGACGGTCAGCTTTGCGTTGCGGCTATTCGCAAACGCCGTGATCGTTTCGGGTGATGTGAGGTTATCCTTATCGCCGCAGAGGATAGCTGTCGGCACGTTCCATTTGATCGGGTGCTCGCGCACATAGCTCAGATATTCCCATGACAAATCCTCGCCGAAAGAGGTGCGGATGATCCCTTTCTCTTTCAGTTCGTCCTCCGTGACGTTCACCCAAGACATCATATCGGTGATCAGTTTTTCCATACCGACGATCGGCGAGATGAAATACGCTTTCTCAATCATCGAATCAATATCCGCGTTCATAGAGAAAAACGCGCCGATACTGTTGGCGATCAAGATGATTTTATCATATTCAGTTTTCAGTTTTTCGACGGCGGAGCGGATCTCCGCGCCCGTTTCCCACGGCGTAAAAGTTCGGTAATCCAAACCAAATACATCATATTCCGGGAACAGCGGCTTGTAATGCTCGCATTCCGCCGCGGAGCCGCCTTTGCCGTGGATATAGATAATCGCATTTTCCATTATCGTATTATCCTCAATTATTATAACTGATTGATCCCATTTTGCAGATTTCCCAAAAACCTGCCGGCGTGAGAGCCGTCCATTTAGAGATTCTCTGCTTCGATGATATAAACGTAGACAAACCGATTGACGCGCTCCGTTACATTAAAAACAATTTTCAGTTGATGGATTTTCATATAGTTTTCACCGGCACCCAGATGCCGCACTCGTAGTCGGGCGACTGCGGATCGCCTGCGGAATAAACTTCAAGCGTAGCCATACCGTTTGCCTGATGTTTCTGTCCTTCATTCGGGAACCACTCCTGCCAGACATAGGTGTTCAGCGTTTGCAGTGATTCGGGCATAGGACCTTTTGTACTGAATACCGCCCAACTGCTTTCGGGGAATGAATAAAGCTCAAGCCCCTCGGGAACCGCGCCGCCCTGATACAGTCCCGCGATCCAATAATCAAAACCGTTTTCGGACTCCGTACAAATAGCAAACATACCGATTTGATTCGCCAAGATCGTTTCCTCAACTGGCGTTTCGGGTTTCATCGTCTGCCAAAGGCGGGCGTACTTTTGATTGTATTCCTTATCCCAGAATTCCGGGCATTTTACATATCCTTCATCGGGTCGAATCTCCGTATGATAGCCGATAAATGTCATTGCCTTTTTCTTTTCATAAGTAACATTCATGATGTTTTCCTCCGGTCTTGATTTTTGTTTTGAATCACTGTCCGACTCTCCATAATCACCGCGGCGGTCGCGACAAGGCAGATAAGCGGAGCCGTGTATCGTATGTTGATGATTTGAAGCGTAAAGGGGAGAATAAACACCAACGCTCCCGTGATCTTATTGGTAACGGAATGAACCGCTGTCAGCGTGTGATTGCGGACGAATCCGATCACGATATTGACAAGCTTGATCAGCGCGATCACGCCGACCCATATGATTATCCACACAGGCAGTTTCAAAATCGGCAGGAGCTTTATCAATACGACCGCGGCAAAGACGATATCGGCAAATGTGTCGAGCTTCGCACCGAATTTGGTTGCGGTATTCGTTTTCCGCGCGATTATTCCGTCAAAGATATCGGATAATCCTGCGGCTGCGTAAAATGCGTAGAACGGCAGCGACAGCGGCGCGCAGAACAGCAGCGCGAGGCTGCATAATACTCTGACAGACGTTATGAAGTTAGCCGCATTACAAATAATTATTCTGCTCACGCTAATGTCCTCTGTGTTTCTCCTTGCGTTTTTGCTGTTTCAGCTCGAACAGACGCTGTTTTTCGGCTTCTTTTTGTTCGCGGGAACGCTGTTTGCGTTCGAGCTTGTTTTCCTCATACTGCTTTTGCAGCGCCTGCTGTGACTTGGTTCCGACTCCCGATTTTTCAAGCTGTTTATGCGCGTCTCTTTGACGGCGCTTCGGATTATCCGCCTTTTGTTTGATTTCTGTTTTGACGGGCGAGCTGAATCGCAGGTGATTGAAATGTCTCAGGATAAAGGCATAGATCTCCGCGTCGGTCGGCTCTGCGCCGAACACCACCCTGCATACGGAGAGCTTCTTGCCGTCCGACTCCTCAAACACGCCCACCCAGAACGGCTCGTCAAAGTAAACCGTCAGCTTGGATTCAGTTGACGGTTCCATTGACTATCTGAGCGTACTGCTCCTCGGGGATCATAGGCGAGGTGATCTCTTTTAGTAAATCCTCGCCGATCGAACCGTTTTCGGCGTATTCCTTGCCTGCTTTTTTGATCAGCGCAAGCCTCGGCTCGGTGACGACCGCCGCCTCTGGCGCGTTGAACATCGGGCTTTCGGGCACGGTGATCATCGTGTGCTCATTCGGAAAACAGCGCGTGAACTGCATCACGGCAGGCTCAAAGTTATGCCTGCTGTTCGGGAAGCCGCAGCCGCAGATCATCACATATTTCAGGTGAGAAAAATCCGCCTGACCGACGTGCTCGTAGCGGTCGCCGACCTTTTGCATCGCCATAGAGGATAGGGGAAGGGTACGGTCGAGCAGCGCCTTGAGCGGCGCCGGCATACCGTAGCAGTAAAGCGGATAGCTCCAAATCAGCAGGTCGCTGTCGAGGATCTCCTCTAAAATTTCGTGCATATCATCGTGGTGGACACAATCGCCGCCGTTACGCATACAGGCAAAGCAGCCTGTGCAGTATTCGATATGCTTATCAATTACATTGATTGTATGCACATCGTTTTCCGCGACCTCATTCATCCCGCCGAGAAAGGCGCGGGTGATGTGCATGGTATCGCTTTTATCCCTTTTGGGACTTCCGTTTAATACTAAGATTTTCATATTTCTCTCTTTTCATAAAATACTCAGAGCCTTTCAAACGCTTCGGCTCCCTTGGTGATAAGCCGGCGGTACAATAGCGCTGACGCGGCTGCATAGATCACCGCCCATGTGACAAGATACGGCAAAAGACCGATAAAGTACCCGATCACAAGATACGGCACGGCGAACAGCGCGACAAATCCCCAGCCGCCGAACAGCGCGATCATCACCGCTCCGCTCTGCTTGATCGGAATGGTCTCCGTCGTCCAAACCATAGTCGGACGCGTTACTCCGATCAGGCTTCCGAAAACCGACGAAAATACCGTGAAGATCAAAGGCAAAACGCAGACCATGAGTTTTTCCGCGATCGAAGTCTGCAAAGCGACCGCGGCGCAGATTGCCGCAAACAGCATTGGTATCAAGGTCAAAATAAGCTGCAGGGAGGTTTTTGCTTTCAACACGGTTTTGGCTTCGACCGGCATTGACTGCGGTATCCAAAGGCTTTTCCCCTCAAGAGAAACCGAAGGCGCCGCCATATCGTTCATGGTGGAGATCAGCATCATCACGGCACAAAGCAGCAGCGCGGAAAAATCAGTTCTTCCGCCGAAAGCCGTTCCGATCAGAGCCAGGAAATCCGCCCCCTTGATAAGCAGAAAAACGCCGAGCGCGAACAGAGCAATTACGCCCAAGCCGCAGTTGAGCATATAGTTCGGGCTGGAGGTGAACCGCGCGAACTCCTTTGTAAGCAGCGCGCCGAACGCCGATTTTTCTTTGACCTTTTTCTCGCGGTATTTAGCCTTGCCGAAGCTTGCGGCAGACGTAGCGAGCTTCAAAAAGCCGCGAGACAAAACGAATATCGTCAGCGCGAGCAAAAGCGCCGTCGCAGCGGCGAATAATGCCGTCGCTATAAAATCGCCCTCGCCGATCCTGCCGAACAAGTACAGGACATATGCCTTGCCCTTAATGCTGTCGCCGTAGATCACGGCGTTGGCGATAAGGTCTTTGATCCAATCCTGCGCCTTAAAGTAGATAAAATAGTAAAGTCCGATACCCGCGAGCGCGAGCAGCACAACGATAAAGCTTTTTCTTTTCAGCTTCAGGCTGATTTTGGCGACGACCCATCCGAGCAGGCAGGAGAGTATCAGCACAAACGCTGTTACGATCAAAAAAAGAAACAGTCCGCAAATCACGTTTTGCACCGTCGCGCCTGCGACCGCCCAGTAGACGAACATAGCCGGCAGCATAACCACGCCCGAGTACATCGCGCCGAGCAGGTAAACATTCAGCAGCCGTGATATTATGATCGTTTTAACGGGTATCGGCATGGACAGCAGCAGGTCGTTATCCTTCGGCAGATACAGTCCCGAAAATGTATTGAACACGCTGCCGAACGCGCCGAGGACGACGGCGATCCCGCTCATCAGCGCAAAGTACAGCCATCCGGCTCCCGCGGCTGTCAGCCCGAAGCATACGCCGAGGGAAACGGAGGTAAATGTGCCGCCAAGCACGACTATCATCAAAAACGCGAACAGGATGAACAAAATAATTTGATTCGCCTTTGACCGCGCCTTGTTTGTTTTTCGGTTGTAAAAATATCCGCGAAAAACCTCCGTGAGCTGCTTCTTTAACAGTACCTTCAGCATTTACTCCGCCTCCAGTTCCAAAAATACTTCCTCAAGGCTTTCGTCGCCCCTGACCTGTTCCATCGTGCCTGATTTTATCAGTGTGCCCTGCTTTATGATCGCTACCTTGTCGCATAGCTTTTCCGCGACCTCGAGCACATGGGTGGAAAAGAAGATCGCGCCGCCGTTGTCGCAAAGCGCTCTCATCATCTCCTTGAGCGTGAACGCTGCCTTCGGGTCAAGACCGACGAACGGCTCGTCCATAATGATCAGCTTCGGCGAGTGGATCCACGCGGAGATCACCGCCAGCTTTTGCTTCATGCCGTGCGAATAGGCGGAGATCGGCTGCGCCAGATCCTTTGTCAGCTCAAAGGCGTCGGCGTATTCGCGGATCCTTTTCTGACGTTCCTCGGACGAAACGCCGAAGATATCCGCCACAAAATTCAGATATTTTATACCGCTCATAAAGTCGTATAAATCGGGGTTGTCGGGAATATAGGCGATCTGCCGTTTACATTCCACCGGGCTTTTTTTGAGCGAGCTTCCGTTTATAAATATTTCTCCCTTGTCAAAGCTGAGGATCCCGGCGACGCTTTTCAGCGTGGTGGTTTTTCCGGCGCCGTTGTGCCCGATAAAGCCGTATATCTCGCCCGGGCGGATGTGCAGCGAAAGCTCGTCCACTGCTTTCTTTTCCCCATAGGTTTTCGTTAATCCTTCAATTCTTAACATCTCTTTTATCTCCGATCCTTTTGATTTTTTCTGTGTTGCGGTCTGCTCCTTGCGGATACCGTCCGCCTTTGCTCACGCCGTCATATATACGTCGCAGAAATGTCTGACGTGTTTTTCTATATTTTCCGCGATCTCATCTTTGTACCGCGGCTGCCTGTCCGATTGAGATACCCAAAGAGCGACGGGCGCGGTCAGCTCGGTCGCGAGCAGCTCGGGATCATCCTCCTTGAACAAGCCGTTGTTCATCATACCCTCGATTATCTTCTTATACATTTCCCGTATCCCGTTAAGCTGATGTTTTGTGGTGATCTCGGCAAAGCGTTCGTTCCTGAATTGCTCGCGCACAAGGAATTTACGCATTTTGAGGATCATCGGATCGTTCATTGTAAAAGAGACCCTTTGTATCGCCGTTTGTATAAATTCCTCCTTGCTTTCGGGCAGCTTGCCTATGCGCCTGTCCGAGCCGAAAAACTCCTCGTAACGCGCTTCCGTCATGTCGATCAGCGCGTTCAAAATATCCTCCTTGCCCTTGAAATGTTTGTAGAGCGAAGGCGCTTTGATCCCGACCTTCTCGGCGATCTGCTCCACGCTCGTTCCATCATAACCGTTCTGAGCGAACAGCGTCAGAGCCTCTTCCGTTATCCTGTCCTTTGTTGACATAATATCTCCCCGATCTTGGCTAATAACTTTTAGCTTTATTATAGCTAATGTTTATTAGCCTGTCAATATGATACGCAAAAAAATCGGTCGGCGGTTCATTTTCCGCTGACCGATCCATGATTATTGATTTGCCGCAAAACATGCGGAGGTATCGCTTTCGGGACTTCCGCTAAGCGCGCTTTTAGTTTTTTCACCGAGCTCCAGCCGCATCAGTATCAATTCCTGACGGCTGGTAAGCTTTGACATAAAACCCAAGGGGTTTCTGCCGTATTCGGTAAAGCCCTCGCTTTTATATAGGGCGAGAGCGCTTTTGTTGTCGGCGACGACTTCGAGCTCAAGCTGGGAATACCCTGCCTTTTTCGCACATTCAACGCACGCCCTCGTAAGCGCTCTGCCGATGCCGAGTCCCCAATACGCCTTTGCCACGCTCACGCCGAATCCGGCGCGGTGGCGCGTTTTTATATGGCCGCCGACCGGCTCTATTCCGCCGAGTCCGACTATTTTGCCGCCGATCTCCGCGACAAGCTCCGCCTCGTTTTCGCTCTCATGCTTTTTTCTGAGATACTCCGACTGCTCCTCGGCGGTAAAGGTGATCTCCTCGGGATATGAGAGCAAAAAATCGGTCTCTGCGTGAGTGCTCCTGAAAACGTCAAGCGAAGCCTGACCGTCGTTTGCCGTGCCGCTTCTGAGGACGCATTTTCTGCCGTCCTTGAGCGTGATCTCCGAATAATAATCCATTATTTCTCCTTCCACGGACGGTTTTTGCCCGTCCAGCCCTTTTCGCGCCAGTAAGCGACGTCCGCCTCGTTCCAGCCGCTTTTTTGCATTTGCCTCATAATAAAAAAGTATGCTCTCGTTTTAAGTCCCGGTCTAACCCTGCCGTGCCTTTTGGCGATTTTTTCTCGCTATCGAAGACGTCGCCCTGTCGATCGAACGTCTTTTCTTTTCGGAGATCGAAGCCCAGTCGGTAGCCCTTACCGCGTTTCCGTACCTGTAGATCTTGGCTACGCCCCAGTTGAACAGGCTGTCCGCCATGTCTTTGTTGGCAGACTTCATTCCGGCGCCGGCGGCGGTGGAGATGCAGACGCCCTGTTTTTTGAACATGCTCTGCTCGGGACGGTGGATCATCCAGCGCCAGCCGTAATGATCCAAAAACGCCTTCATCGCGCCCGTGGCGTGAAACACGTAAACGGGGCTTTCAAGGATTATCACGTCCGCCTCGTCGATCGCCCGGGTTATGGGGGAGAGCTTGTCATAGTGCGGACACTTAGCCTCGCTTTTAATAAAGCATTGGGTGCAGCCGCAGCAAAATTCGCCGAAATCTCTCGGCAGAAAAAACTCGGTAGTCTCTGTTCCGAGCTTTTGCGCAAGCTCGCGCGCGATATGGCAGGTGGAGCCGTTGTGATTCTGACCGTGGATAATAACTGTTTTCATTTTATCAGGCTTTCTTAATGTTATTGTACTCTGATAATTATAATCCGCCGTCACGCTTCTGTCAAGATTTGATTTTGTGACAGCAAGGGAATAATTAACAAAAAATATTGACAATCTTGTCGAATATACTATAAATATATATAAATAATGCGCGTTTTCTTTGAGCCGAGTTTGGCTTTCGGAGCTGATCGCGCAGTAATTGCCGAAGGTCGTATTCGGCAAAAAAATAAAAGGAGAGATTATGATGAAAAAGAAGCTACTCGCGATCATACTCGCGGCGCTGTCGGTATCCGCGGCTGTTACCGGATGCGGCTCAAAGCCTGCCCAAAACTCTCAGAGCAGTTCTTCGCAGACCTCGGAGTCAGAGACCGTTCAGTCCTCGGACGCGACCGTGACGGCGGATTCCTTCGGAGACCGCAACGATATCGCCTATGTAATGATCTACAACCCCGATATCTATGACGAGTACAAGGAGCCCATCAACAAGAAATTGACAACAGGCGACATCAAGGATGATATAGATCCGTCCGCCGACCGAGCCGAAGCACCGGCTCAGGAGATCAGCTCCAAAACGCTCGCTCAGAAGAATCTTAAAGACATCGTGGGCGATAAGGACATCACCGCGATGGAGGGCGACCGCGCTCCGGGTCTTATCCCCAAGTATTCAAAGGGCGATACTCATCAGTTCTATCACGAGGAAAAGGCAGACACGTTTGAGTGTATCTCTACGGGCGAGAACTGCAACGTATGGTGCGTAAAGGGTTCGGGTACCGAAAACGCTCTCGCGGAGGAGATCGGCAAGGAATTTGACGCGAAAATTTATCCTAAGGATGTTGCCATGTTCGGCGAGCCGCGTTATGCCGACGACGGCGGAAAGGTCGAGATCCTTTTCCACCCGATGAGCGACAACGGGATCATGGGCTACTTTATGCCTGCCGAGCTGTTTACAACGCTCGAAGCGGCGTATATCGGACTTCCCGCGACCGGGGTAACTTACGATCACGCAATAATCCACATCAATTCGGCGCTCCTCGGAACATCGGAGCAGCAGAAAAAGGATGTTTACTCAACGCTCGCGCATGAGTTCCAGCACATGATCTGCACCAGCGACATGTTCCTTGGAATATCCGGAAAATTCAGCAATACATGGCTCAACGAGGCGATGTCCGGCTATGCTGAGGAGGATCAGTATCCCGGCGCTCAGACCGACGCCATGCACGACGTATCGTTTATAATTTCCGATTCTATCCGCTACGGTCAGTCTATCTATAACTTTGATACCGATAACGGCGATTACGGTCCCTACGGCAACGTATACCTGTTCTCAAATTACCTTGTCGGACTTTGCGGAAACGATATTTTCAATAAGATTCATGAGGTTTACCGCAACGACGTTTACAAGAATATCGACGACGCTTACGCTATCCATAAATCCGTACCCACAGCTATCGCGCAGGATATCGACAGCAAGTACGATATCTCGATCCCCGGCGCGAGCAGTGATGATATTTGGCTCAGCAAGCTCGTTCTTGATTTCTATATCAACATCGCCAGCAAGGGTTCCGACAGCTTCGAGGATCTGAGAACGACATATCTGCTTTACGATAAGATCACTCCTGCCGAGATCGAGGGAGGCGGACGTGTTTTGATAGCGACAAAGGAAGGCACGTTTGATATTCCCGCAGACGCGGACAGTCCGCTGGTTTATGTCGCGTTCGACAAGAACTTCCAGCCGCTTGACACGATCATCAAATAATCGACCGAAAAAATACGGCTCAATACCGCGCGGTATTGAGCCGTTATATTTTTCCTGTATTATCCGTTATACGGCTGAACGTAGTTGACGCTGCCGTCGCCGCTGTCGGAGGGAGTGTTGCCGTTTGCCGTATCGCCGCCGTTTGAGGGCGCGTTGTTATCGGTATTGCCTGTGCCGTTGTCGGCGTTGTCCGCTCCCGAACCGCCGGGCTGTACCGGATCATCCTTTGAGTCGCCGGCGCTGTACGGTTCAACGGTGTTCACGCTGGTGTCGTCAGCGCTGCTGCCGCTGTTTGTATCGTCGCTCGTGTAGGTGTATACAGCGTCCGAGTCGGAGTTGTTCTCATAATACGGCTGAACGACATTAACGTCCTCGCTGCCTGTGGCTGAGCTGCTGTCGCCGGTGACGGAGCCGGACTTTGCGGATTGATTTGTCTTAGCGGCGGTCGACTGAGCCGATACCGACGACGCGGAAACCGACTTTGCCGCGGAACCGTTTATCATCGGTATTCCGAAGATGCAGAAGCTCGCGATACCTGCCACCGCTACCGACGCGGCTATGGCCGCGGCGATAATCCTCTGCTTTTTGGCCTTTATTTTTCTCTGTCTGCGGACATACGCGGTTTTTCTCTGCATCGCCTCTTTTGACAGAGGAGCGGAGGTTCTGCTTTCGGCAGTGGTTTCAAAGCTGTCGTTGTATGTGCTTGTGTTGTTTCTGATCTCGTTTGTATTTTTCATTTTTATTTCTCCTTTATTTCAGGTTATTTTTTCGGTTAAGGCTGATCGGAGGTTTTTGACTTGCCGCGTTGCCTTGACTGTGACTATAGTCTATCACACCGACTACAACAAAACCCTTACAAAAATCGGGTAATTTAAAAATTTTTTTAGTTTTTCAAAAATTTGTAATTTTGCGGACTTGACATATCGCCGAACATAAGGTAATATATATATGGTTCAACGACCACCGAAATATTTGGGGGTATAGCTCAGCTGGGAGAGTGCTTGACTGGCAGT
>CACXIV010000034.1 GCA_902767845.1 uncultured Ruminococcus sp.
GACAGCAGACCTGATTGGTCGCCGTGTTTTGCTTGCCGAGGACGTATCGATCAACGCTGAGATCATAACAATGTTATTGAGCATGCGCGAGATGGAGGTGGATCTTGCAGAAAACGGTCAAATCGCGGTCGATCTGTTCGAGTCACACGAGCCCGGGTATTACGCGGCGATCTTAATGGATATGCGGATGCCGGTGATGGGCGGTCTGGAAGCGACAAGATGCATACGCAGCACGGATAAAGAAGACGCAAAAACGATCCCGATCATCGCGTTGACCGCCAACGCCTTTGACGAAGATGTTCAGCGCAGCATACAGGCGGGCTTGAACGCGCACCTCAGCAAGCCTGTTGAACCGGACGCTTTGTATGAAACCCTGGAAAAGTTGATCGGCATATCATCTGCAGCAACAGCGCAGGCAGCGCCGCAGGAGTGAGTTTGATATCCGGTTGCCTTTGAAACGTACAAGCCGAAAAAGGCAATCAATATCCCATAACTAAAAATGTTTTCTTTCGATCGTTCAAATCAACGGTTATTTAGACATAGTAAATGACCGCATCCCTCCGCGATCCTTTCCGGATCAGGGATGCGGTCTGTTTTTTTCTTATCGCCGACGCTGATCTGCAATCCTGCCGGTGATCGCTGCGGTGTTCAAGCCGCTTTCGAGCGGATTTGGAAAAATAAGCAAAAAACAAACGGTGGTTATGAAAACCACCGTTGATTGGTGCGCCAACAGTATGTTTGTTAAGTGCGAGGGGTTCGCGCTCGCTTGCTGCGGCGTGTGCACAGTTTAACGTTTCTGCAACGCTCTCGCTAAAAACAGTCCACCGGACTGTTTTTACCTTTGGCACGGTCTCCGTTTGAAACATGGTCGTTCAGCGTCGTACCTAAAGTCACTTCCTCGAACTCCCTGTTTCTGCGCTTCCTCGTACTCCCTTCATCCGCCACCGGCGGCGGTCGTACTCGTCACCTTCGAGTCCCTGTTGGCGCAGCGGGTAAAAGCAAAATCAGGCATACCCAAAGGGTATACCTGATTTTGATGGTGCGCCAACAGGGACTCGAACCCCGGACCGACCGGTTATGAGCCGGTAGCTCTAACCAACTGAGCTATTGGCGCGGATTTGCAAATGTTATTATAGCAGAATTACCCTGAACTGTCAATATCCCAATGCCGCGCCGCGGAAGTTTTTTTCCGCGGCGTTTTTATCGGGTTTGCGGATCAGATGGTTTGAACAAAGCCGTTGTGGGTGTCTCCGCTTATTATATCGATACCGTAGAAGCCGAGGGTCTCGGGCTCTTTTCCGAACCAGCGGAGCCTTACCCACGAGATAAACGACTCGTCGAGCTCGGAAACGGGAGCGTCGGGGGTATATATCGTGAGCGTCTTTGTATCGCTGGGGAAGCCGTTACATTCTGTATATTCGACGTACATTTTCTGTCCGGCGACCTCTATGTATTCCTGCTCGCCCGGTTCGTGCTCAAGCTTAGCGTCGGCGACGTCGACCTGATACTCATAATCGCTGATCTTTCTCGGGTTGACCAGCTTGCCGGTGAGAACACCGCGGTAATAGCCTGGTCCCTTATCCTCGCCCATGGAGCCGTTGAAATCTCCGAACTCCGCCTTGAAGGAGCCGTCCTCGTCGACGTGCAGGGTCGTTCCCCACGCGCCCACGCCGCTGGAAAACAGGTAATCCCTGCCCATCTGCGAGAATATCTCGGAGGCGTCGTCCTTAGGCGCTTCGGTCTCGGGCTCGGGCTGAGACGGCTCGTCTTCGATTTCAGCCTGTGCCCCGCCGGACTCGCCGTACTCGTTTTCGGGCACGTTTTCATCGCCGATCTGTTCCGACAAAAAGTCTATCGCCTCGTCGTAGCTCACGGTTTGAGGCTTGCTCACGTTCTCGAAATAATCCTCGAGGCGCTCGCTCTCCTCCCACATTACGACGCCGTCGGCGTTGTCGAGCAGCTCTTTTTCCTTTGCCAAACAGGTTTGCTCGTCAGTTTCTTTGTCGTCTACAAAATACTTTTGCGACGCGCTGTCGCGGTAAAGGCGACCCTCGCGGCGGCAGCCGTTCTCATTATAAATTATCTCGTCTATATGGACACCCCTGATCTCGTCATTATCAGAGATCGTCAGGACGAACGCCCTGTCGTAGTACGCCTTGAAGATGGCGAAATCCGAGGCTGTCGGATCGTCGTTGCAAAATATCTCCCTTGACGTGCCGTCCACGGCGGTGTCGATCACGTACTCATAGCGCGTGCCGTTGTATCTCGGGTATATCATCTCGGGTATCTCGTCGCCGTTCAGATCGGAGAAGGCGATCGCGTTGTGCTTTTCGTCAGCGGCGGCAAATCTGTTCTTTTCCCTTTTGAGCTTGTCAAGATACGCGCTGTACGCCGAGTCAAAGTCCGAGGCTTTTTTTGACGCGGAAGTATTGCCTTTGCCGAAGAACAGATTTTTGATTAGGAAATATCCTCCGACCCCGAGTCCGCCGAGCACGAGCAGCACGCAGAGCAATACTATCAGTATCACCATGGGCGCCTTGCTTTTTTTCGGCTGACCGACCTGCTTTTGAGGAGCGGAGCGTTGAACCGGACGCGCGTTATACGCGCCGTAATCGTCGCGGTATTCGGGCTGAGCCTGACGCGGTTCGTCAACGGGCGCGCCGCAAAAGTTGCAAAAGCGAACGCCGTCCCTGATTTCGCTGCCGCAGTTTTTACAAATCATAATCCACCTCCACCGTTTTTAACGGTAAGTTACATCAGTGAGCACACGAGGTCTGTATATTCGGAGGGGTTCTCAAGCGGGAGTCCCGCGATGAGCAGAGCCTGAGAATACAGCACCTCGGCGTATTTCTTAGCCTTGTTGATATCGGTTTGGATAAGCGATTCCATGTTTTTGACAGCGGGATGGCTGAGGTTGAGCTCAAGCACGCGCTGAGCCTTCATTCCGCTGTCCGGCTGAACCGCGTTGAAGTATTTTTCCATCTCGAACGAGATACCGCCCTTCGCGGTGAGGCAGACGGGGTGAGAAACGAGCTTTTTGGACTCGACCACCTCCGCGACCTTGTCGCCGAGCGTCTCCTTTACAAAGGTGATGAGAGCGGTGTTGTCCTTTTTATCCTCGTCCTTATCCTCGTTCTCGATACCGAGGTCGTCGTTAGTCGCCGAGCAAAAGCGCTTTTCCCTGTACATCATGAGCGTCTGGAGTGTGAACTCGTCGGCGTCGTCGGTACAGTAAAGGATCTCGTAGCCCTTGGAGCGGAGAAGCTCGGTCTGGGGAAGCGCGTCGATAGCCGCGGCGTTCTCGCCTGTCGCGAAGTATATCCTCTCCTGACCCTCCTTCATCCTGTCGACGTACTCGGAGAGCGTTACCGGCTTTTTCTCTGTCGAAGAGTAGAACAGGAGAAGATCCTGCAGCTCGTCCTTGTGCATGCCGTAGTCCGCCACAACGCCGTATTTGAGCTGTCTGCCGAAGGCTGAGAAAAACTTTTCGTAGCTTTCGCGGTCGTTTTTGAGCATTGAATTGAGCTCGTTTTTGATCTTCTTCTCGATATTCTGCGCTATGGTGAGCAGGTGGCGGTCATGCTGCAGCATTTCTCTTGAAATATTCAGCGAGAGGTCGGCGGTGTCAACGATACCCTTTACAAAGCGGAAATACTCGGGCACGAGCTCCTCGCAGTTTTCCGTTATCATAACGCCGCTGGAATAGAGCTGCAGTCCCTTTTTGTATTCCTTGGTGTAGTAGTCGTACGGGGTCGCCGAGGGGATGAACAGCAGAGCCTTGTAGGTGACTACGCCCTCTACCGAGGTGACTATCGTCTTGATCGGCTTGTCGGAGGCGAGGAACTTTTCGCTGTAAAAGCGGTCGTACTCCTCCTGAGCGACGTCCTTTTTCGGGCGCTGCCAAATGGGGATCATGCTGTTGAGCGTCTCGCGATCGGTGTACTCCTCGTACTCGGGCTTGTCGCTGTCCTTTGTCTCCTCCTTCACCCTGCTCTTTTTTACGTCCATAAGGATCGGGTAGCGGATGTAGTCGGAATATTTTTTGACGAGGCTTTGGATCCTGTACTGCTCCAGAAACTCGTCGTAATTCTCGTCGTCTGTATTGTCCTTCATGGTCAGGATGATCTCGGTACCGATATCCTGCTTGTCGCACTCCGAAACGGTGTAGCCGTCGGCTCCGCTCGACTGCCAGCAATACGCGGTATCGCAGCCGTATTTTTTGGTATTTACGGTGATCTGCTTGGCGACCATGAACGCCGAGTAGAAGCCTACGCCGAACTGACCGATTATGTCGATATCATCGGGCTTTTCCTCGAGCTCCTGCTTGAACCTGAACGAGCCGGAGTTGGCGATGGTGCCGAGGTTGTTCTCGAGGTCGTCCTTATCCATTCCGATGCCGTTGTCGGTGATCTTGAGAGTGCGGCTGTCCTTGTCCGCCTCGATGAAGATCTTAAAATCGCTCCTTGTCATGCCGAGCTTATCGTCGGTCAGGGCGATGAAGCAGAGCTTGTCGATAGCGTCGCTGGCGTTTGAGATTATCTCGCGCAGAAAGATCTCCTTGTGCGTGTAGATCGAGTTGATCATCAGGTCAAGCAGACGCTTGGATTCGGATTTAAACTGTTTTTTTGCCATTTTTGATTACTTCCTTTTATATGATTTATTTACAAATATGCTTTTCATACACCGCGAGGGCGATCCTGCTGTTCGCGAATATCTCCTTTTTTAGCTCGAACAGCGTATTGAACCGCTTTTCGGGGCGGATATAGTCGATCAGCCTTATGTCGGCTGTCTGACCGTATATCTCGCCGCCGCGGTACTCGGGCATCCATGTTTCCCACAGGGGCTTTTCTCCGCCGACGGTGGGCTTTACCCCGACATTGGTCACGCCGCAGAAGCGCTCTCCGCTTTCGAGCGTTACCTCGGAGGCGTAGACCCCGAACCTCGGAAGGATCAGGCTGTCGCGCACCGCCTGGTTCAGCGTCGGCGTGCCGAGCTCCCTGCCGAGCATTTTTCCGTGCTCTACCGGAGCGGAAAACCCGAACAGGCTTCCGAGCATGAGGTTAGCCTCGCGGACTCTGCCGTCGGCTATTTTCTGCTTGATGAGGGTGGAGCAGACCACCTCCCTGCCGATCATGTACGGCGGAGCTACGGTCAGCCCGATCCCGTATTTAGCGCAGAGCCTTTCGAGCGTCCGCGTGTCGCCCTCGGCGTTTTTTCCGAAGCGGTAATTGAATCCGCAAAAGAGCTTTTTTGCCTTTAGCGCGCCCGCGATAACGGTATCGAAAAACTCCTCGGCACCGAGCCCCATAACGGACTTGAAGTCGATAAAAAACGTCTTGTCGACCCCGAGCGACTCGAGCGTCCTGATCTTGTCGCCGTGGGTCATCAGCATGGGGACGTCTATGCCCGTAATGACCGACTTTGGGCTTTTGTCAAAGGTCAGGCAAACGGAGGTCAGTCCGTTTTTGCTCTGCTCCGCGGCAGGGACTATCACGCTACGGTGTCCGCGGTGGAGCCCGTCAAAGAAACCGAGCGCCACGGCGGTATTATTCACTTGTTCTGTCAATTTAAAACAGCACTGCATAGGCTTCCTCAGATCTTTCCGCTCTTGATAAGCAGCGCGGTCTTGAGCACCGCGATCTGCGTTTTAGCGTCGGGGATCAGGTTGTTAAGAACCATCTCCACCGCCTTGTCGAGCGGTATTTTCTCTACGTCGAGGAACTCGTCCTCGTCGGGACAGCTCTCCCCTATTTTGCCGATACGGCAGGCGTAGAGGTGGATTATCTCGTCGGTATACCCCGGCGAGGGATAAACCTGACCGAGCGATATGTAGGAATAGCCCTCGGCTCCCGTTTCCTCAAGCAGCTCGCGTTTTCCGTTTTCGAGCGGAGTGGAGCCCTTTTCGAGCTTTCCGGCAGGGAGCTCGAGCACTTCCTCGGAATACGGATACCTGAACTGCCTTACAAAGAGCAAAGCGTTATCGGGATCGAGCGCCGCCACGCACACTCCTCCGGGATGGCGGACTACCTCGCGCTCCGCTGTCGAGCCGTCGGGAAGCTGAACGTCGTCGTTGAACACATGCAGTATCCTTCCGTCAAAGACCGTTTTGCTGCCGATTGTTTTTTCCGTAAGCTTCATATTATTTACCTCGCTAATTAGGACAGCCTCGCGGACTGTCCTAATGATGATTCACTGATTATTCTTCGTCGTCAAAAAAGCTGATCTGGCTCACAATGTCGTCGATAGCCTCGTCCGAGATGACATTGGGCTCGTCGAGATACTTCGAGCGTTTTTCAATGCTGTCGATAGCCCACTGCATCTGCTCACGGGGAGTTCTGGGCTTTTCCGGAGCCTCGTAGATCTCGTCGTCGCCGGGGTTCTGGATATCTACATACTGCTCCGCCGGCGGTTCGACAGCGGCGGGCTCGTCGTCGGTCTCAACGATAGCAGGCTCGTGTCCGTCGTCGGGCTCGGGCTCGCCGGCGCTTTTGTCAACACCGAAATTTGGAGCGTCGTACTGCTCGTCGATAGCCTCGGCGGCTGCCATGATGACCTCTCCGGGAGCGTCGATCTGCTTCTCGCGCCTTGCCTCGGCGATCGCCTTTAGCTCGTCAAGGTGGTTGACGGGCTTTTCGACCTTGGGATCGTTCTCGTCAAAGTAGATGTCGTACCAAACGAGGAACACATAGACCGTCCATACCCTGCGGCTGTTGTCCTCCTTGCCGCTGAAATGCTCGTCGAGCCAGTGCACGAGCGCGTCTGTATTAAAGAACTTCTCGGCGGTCTTGCCGGTGAATTTCTTTTTGACTGTATTGTAGTATTTTTCATCCTTGAGCCATTCTCTGGTGGGGACGGGGAAGCCGAGCTTTTCTTTCTCGGCGGTCTCCTCGGGAAGGTGCTTGACGGCGGCCTTGCGCATGGCGTACTTTGTATTGCTCTTGTTGCAGCGCAGGCGCGTAGGCAGCGACGAAGCCACCTTGAATACCTCCTTGTCGAGGAAGGGCACCCTGAGCTCGAGCGAGTTCGCCATACTCATCCTGTCCGCCTTGAGCAGGATATCGCCGACCATCCACATGTTGATGTCGAGGTACTGCATCTTTGTAACGTCGTCGTACTTACGGCAGCGGTAGTAGTGCTTTCTGGCGTAGCTCTGGGGAGCCGTGGCGATAGAAGGATCCTTTAGTATGCTCTGTTTCTGCTTCAGGTCGTACATAAAGGCGTTGCCGATATAGCGTTCCTCGAGCGGATCGCAGGCGCGGATAAGGTAATCGCGTCCCTTGATGTCGGGGAGCTTGGTGCAGACAAAGCGGATAGCCCTGCGCAGGAAGTGCGGCACTATCTTTTGATACCACTTGAACACGCGCGGGTCGTTGTAGCAGGTGTAGCCGCCGAACAGCTCGTCAGCGCCCTCTCCCGAGAGCACGACCTTTACGTACTGCGAGGCGAGCCGCGACACAAAGTACAGCGCTACGCAAGAGGGATCGGCAAGCGGCTGATCCATGTAATACTGCACGGTGGGAACGGCGTCCCAAAATTCCTCGCTTGAGATCAGGTGGGTGTGGTGCTCGACGCCGATCTTCTCGGACAAGCCCTTTGCCCAGCTTATCTCGTTATATCTGTCGCCGAAGTCAAAGCCGACGGTAAAGGTCTTTTGATCGGCGAAGTAGGTGGACACGTAGCTTGAGTCGACGCCCGAGGACAGGAAACAGCCTACCTCAACGTCGGCGATCTTGTGGGCGTTGACGGAATTTTCAAACGCCTTTTCTATTCTGTATACCGCCTCGTCCTCGCTCATGTTCTCGTCGGGATTGAAGCGGGGCTCAAAATAACGGGTGGTCTCGATCTCGCCGTCCTTGTACCAGAGGTAATTGCCCGGGAGCAGACAGTACACGCCCTCGAAAAAGGTCTCGGGCGGAACGGCATACTGGAACGAAAGATAAGTATCGAGCGCCCTTTTGTTGAAGCGCTTTACGAACCCGGGATACTCGAGTATGCTCTTGATCTCGCTCGCGTAAACGAACTCGCCGTCCACGGTGGCGTAGTGCATCGGCTTGATACCGAAGAAGTCGCGCGCGATGAACAGGCTTTTGTCAACGGTGTTGTAGATGGCGAAGCCGAACATTCCGCGAAGCTTCGGGAGCAGATCCTCGTGCCATTCCTCAAAGCCGTGGATCAGCACCTCGCTGTCGGAATCGGTATAGAACTTATGTCCTTTTTCAATAAGCTTATTTCTCAGCATTTTGTAGTTGTATATCTCGCCGTTAAAGGTCAGGACAAGTGTCTTGTCCTCGTTATAAATCGGCTGATGACCTGTATCAAGGTCGATGATAGAGAGCCTTCTGAAGCCCATGTTGATGTTTTCGTCGGCAAAAAAGCCTTCGGAATCGGGACCGCGGTGAGTAATGACCTCGGTCATTTTTTTGAGGACATCCTCACGGTTTTCAAGCGTGCCCGTAAAGCCGCAGATACCACACATATTATTAACTCCTTTCAATAGGATACTATTTTTCCAATATACTCTTTTATTTTACCACATCATAGCATTAAATTCAATAACGAATCAAAAATTTATCGGTTGATGTTTTTTAAAATCTATATTATACTTAAATTAAACTTCGTGAAGGGGCGTTGATCATGATAAAAAAATTCACTTTGGGCGATCCCGTAAACACGGGCGCTGTCGTAAAAAGCATAGAGCCGTCCGATTTGAGCGGCTTTCCGTTTGAATACAGGCTGGATGATAAATTTGTCTTTCGGTTTTCCATGGAAAAATCGGATATCGTTTACGGTCTCGGCGAGGCCAACCGCGGAATAAACAAGCGCGGCTGGGTATATGAGAGCTGGTGCAGCGACGATCCCTTTCATACCGAGACAAAAAGCTCGCTTTACGCGGCGCATAACTTCATCATTATCGGCGGAATGAACACGGGCGTCTTTATAGACTATCCGTCGAAGATCCGCTGGGATATCGGCTATACCAAAGCGGACGAGGCCGAGATCACGGTCGGCGGCACCGACCTTGACATCTACGTCATTACCGCCGATACCCCGAGGGAGATATCGCGAGAGTTCCGCGGACTGATCGGCAAAAGCTACCTGCCGCCGTTTTGGGCGTTCGGATTTCAGCAGAGCCGCTGGAGCTACCCCGACAGAGAAGCCGTTGACAGGGTGATCGACGGCTACGACAGCGCCGGAATACCGCTCGACTGCGTTTATCTCGATATCGACTACATGAAGGACTACAAGGATTTTACGATAAACGAGGACAGGTTCCCCGATTTCGGGAGCTATGTCGCCGAAAAAAAGAAAAACGGCATACGCCTTATCCCGATAATCGACGCCGGTATCAAAGCCGAGGACGGCTACGATATTTTTGAGGAGGGCAGGAAAAACGGCTATTTCTGCAAAAAGTCCGACGGCACCGACTTTGAGGCGGGCGTGTGGCCGGGAGTCTGCCGCTTCCCCGATTTTATGAGGGAGGACGTGCGCGAATGGTTCGGCTCAAAGTACAAGCGCCTCACCGACATGGGTATCGAGGGCTTTTGGAACGACATGAACGAGCCGGCGCTGTTTTATTCAAAGGAGGGCATCGACTCCGCGCTTGACAAGGCGGCGGAGCTGAAAGGTCAAAACCTCGATTTAGGCAGGTTCTTTAACCTTAAAGACACCTTTACGGGGCTGTCCAACCGATACGAGGACTACGCCTCGATCTTCCACACGATAGACGGCAGGCAGGTCAACCACCTTGACGTCCACAACATCTACGGCGCCAATATGACCCGGGCTGCCGGCGAATACTTTGAAAAAACGTTCGGCGAGGGCAGCATCCTGATGTTCTCGCGCGCGTCATACATCGGAGCGCACCGCTCGAGCGGCATCTGGTTCGGCGACAACCACTCGTGGTGGTCGCACATCCTGCTCAACCTTAAAATGCTGCCCGGCGCGAACATGTGCGGATTTTTGTACTGCGGAGCCGACCTCGGCGGCTTTAACGAGAACGCCACGCGCGACCTTGTCATGAGGTTTTTGGCGCTGGGAGTCTTTACTCCGCTTATGCGCGACCACTCGGCTCTCGGCACAAGGGATCAGGAGTGCTTCGCCTTTGAAAACCCCGGGGAGCTCAGGGACATTATTCAGGTTCGCTACCGCCTTATCCCCTATCTTTACGACACGTTCAAAAAAGCGAGGGACAACGACGACCTGATTTTCCGTCCGCTTTCCTTCGATTACCCCGACGACAAGATCGCCCGGGAGTGCGAGACGCAGCTCATGCTCGGAGAGGAGTGCATGATAGCTCCGGTATATGAGCAGAACGCCTCGGGCAGAACGGTGTACCTGCCGGAGGACATGACCTTTGTAAGGCTCAGCGGAGAAAACGTCGTTAAGCAGGAGCTGAAAAAGGGCGTTCACTATGTTGACGTGGAGCTTAACGAGGTTCCGCTGTTCATAAAAAAGGGCAAAAAGATCCCCCTGTGCAAGCCCGCGCTGAGGACAGCGCTGCTTGACGCAGAGGGAGCGGAATTTATTTGATCACGGCTCGGGCAAAGCCGCCCTGCCGTTACAGTCCGTGTACGCTCAAGAGGATACTCTTTATCTCGTACAGCTTTTTTGAGAGGTCGACGTAATAGTCGTGCGGATTTTCAAAGCGCTTCACCTCGTCCCAGAGCAGGTCGAGCTGACCGCGGCAGTATTCGGCGATCTCGTCGATCGAGGGGCAGTCGTATACGCACTCGCCGTTTTCAAACACCTTTACAAGCAATTCCCTTGCCGTAAAATCGGTGAGGGTTTTTGTTTTCCATGTCGCGTTCGGGTCGAAAATAGTGTGCGGCTTTGAGTCGTCGACCGACTCGTCGTATACGCAAAGCTCGTCGGCAAGCGCCTTTCCGCTCTCGCGGTCGTAGTAGCGGTAAAGCTTTTTGAAGTGGGGGTTGGTGATCTTGGCGGTGTTCTCGCTGACCTTGATCTTGGGCTCGATATCGCCGTTCGCGTTCTCTACCGCGACAAGCTTGTATACTCCGCCGAACACCGGAGAGCTTGAGGAGGTGATGAGCCTCTCGCCCACGCCGAAGGTGTCGACCTGAGCGCCCTGCATCATCAGGTCGCGGATGAGCTTTTCGTCGAGCGCGTTCGACGCGGTGATCTTACACTCCGTAAGTCCTGCGTCGTCGAGCATTTTGCGCGCCTTTTTTGAAAGGTAAGATATATCGCCCGAGTCGAGCCTGATGGCGCATTTTGTCCTGCCCTGCGGCAGCAGCACCTCTTTGAATACCTTTATGGCGTTCGGGATACCGCTTTTGAGCGTGTTGTAGGTATCGACAAGCAGAGTCGGGTTGTCGGGATACAGCTCGCAGTAGGTCTTGAAAGCGTCATATTCGCTGTCGAACATCTGCACCCACGAATGAGCCATTGTGCCGCCTGCCGGCACCCCGTAAAGCTCGTCGGTGATGGTGCAGGCGGTTCCCCTGCAGCCGCCGATATACGCCGCTCTCGCGCCCAATATCGCTCCGGAGGCGCCCTGAGCGCGTCTTGAACCGAACTCCAGCACCGCTCTTCCCTGAGCCGCGCGGACGATACGGTTCGCCTTTGTCGCGATAAGCGTCTGGTGATTGAGCGTCAGGAGTACGAAGGTCTCAATAAGCTGAGCCTCGATCGCCGGCGCCTTTACGGTCATGATCGGCTCGTTGGGGAACACGGGCGTTCCCTCGGGCACGGCGTAGATGTCGCCGCTGAATTTAAAGCCCTTTAGATACGCCAAAAACTCCTCGTCAAATATCCCCTTTGAGCGCAGGTATTCTATATCCTCGTCGTCAAAGTGCAGCTCCCTGATGTAGTCGATGACCTGCTCCAGACCCGCGGCGATAGCGAATCCGCCGTTGTCGGGAACCTTGCGGAAGAACACGTCAAAGTACACGCTGCGCTTGTAAAATCCGTTCTTAAAAAATCCGTTCGACATTGTGAACTCGTAAAAGTCGCACAGCATCGCCATGTTTTCTTTTTTCATAACACGCCTCCGAAGATCGATATTATTCTTGTTTTATTTTATCAATCAGCGGTGGGTTTGTCAATACAACTCATACCGATCATCAAACATAAGATAAATTTTGTAGTGACTGCCCTTGCGGCAGCCTATGCTTCGCAATCACGGACGGCGGCAAGGAGTACCGCTACCATTTAAGGATATACGAGGACAACGGCGGACACATACAAACGGAAGTTACGGAGATAAAGTAAATATAAAAATCAAAGCTCGGGCAAAATGTCCGAGCTTTTAGTATGTTAATTCAGTTGAACTATCTTAACGATTTCTTTTGAACTATCATAAACACATCCCCGCCTAAAGACATAAGGATTCCTATTACAAAAATATAGTAAGCTACATTCCAGCTTGCTGCATCTTCACCAGTTACTCCTCTGTCTGTTAAGTCCCAGCACAAAAGGCAGAATACAACCAGCGACAAAACCGTGAACACAATACCGCCTATGGGCTTTTTCAGAAAAGCAAACAGCAGCGCAAGAAACGAAAATACTCCGATCATAATTACAATCACTGTTATCAAAGTCGCCAAAACTTCTCCGTCTCTAAAATCCTTGCCTACTTTTTGAAGTTCCTGAAAATAAGAAATCATCGAGTAATTATCACTGC
>CACXIV010000035.1 GCA_902767845.1 uncultured Ruminococcus sp.
TACGGTGTTGCCGCGTTGGTCGTGCTGTCATTTCGACCAAGCGAAGCACGTGGAGAAATCCCCCTGTCGTTGCGCTGACCTTTGTAAATCATAGCATACGTTTCCTTTGCAATCGTAGGGGAGCACCCATGTGTGCTCCCGCGGATAGGAAACGTATGTTTCCCGAATGATACAGAAAACTCTTAGCATAAAAAAACGGGCGGACATTTCAGTCTGCCCCTACGGTGTTACCGCAAAGCTCGAAATCATATTTCAACTGTTTTTTCTCCTTGCCTAACCGCCGGTTTTGTATTATAATAAAGTAATAAGATTATTTGGAGTGATAAAAATGACCGGCGAAACAAAGGCAAGAATCGACAAAACAATGGAAAATCTCAGGCGCAACAATATGGAGCCGTATTTTTGCGAGACGAGCGAGGAGGCTCGCGAGCTCGTAAAAACGCTGATCGCCAAGGGCGACGTCATATCGAGCGGAGGCTCGGTGACACTAAAGCAGACGGGTATCATTGATATAATCAAGTCGTCCGATTACAATTACCTCGACCGCAGCCGCGAGGGGATAACGCGCGAGGAGGTCGAGGAGGTCTACCGCAAGACCTTCTGCGCCGACGCGTTCTTCACAAGCACAAACGCCCTTACCGAAAACGGCGAGCTCTATAACGTTGACGGCAATTCCAACCGCGTGGCGGCGATCCTTTACGGACCCAAAAGCGTGGTCGTGGTCTGCGGAGTCAACAAGCTCGTCAAAAATCTCGGCGAGGCGGTATTGCGCGTAAAGACAAAGGCGGCTCCGCCCAATACGGTAAGACTCGGTATCGACACCTACTGCGCCAAAAAGGGACAGTGCGTGTCGCTTAACAAAGAGAACCCCGAGCTTTGCGAGGGCTGTCACGGCAGCGGAAGGATCTGCTGCAATTATGTAGTCTGCGCTCAGCAGAGGCATGTCAACAGGATAAAGGTTATAATCATCAACGAGGAATTAGGCTACTGATCCGATAACCGCGTTCGGGCAAAGGGGCGCGCGCCGATCCAAACCGTCGGTCTGGCGCGGCGCGCCGGGAAGTTACTTGCAGTTCTTGCTCTGGCTGCCCTTGCCCGACTTCTCACCCTTGCAGTTGTCGCAGTTCTGAGTGCCCTTTGTGTTTTTGTTCTGAGTGTTGTTGTTATCCATTTATAAACACCTCCTTTTGAAGATAGTTTTACCTCAAAATTTGGAAATATTCATGATCGGTTAAAATATGCAGGAATTTTTAGACAGAATGAAAGCCCTGCTCGGCGACGAGTATGATTCTTTTTTAGAATATTACGAGGGCGAAAATTTCAGGGGGCTAAGGGTCAACACCCTAAAATGCTCCGTCGAAAAACTGAAAAGTCTGATCGGGTATGAGCTTGAGCCAACGCCGTTTTGCGCGGAGGGCTTCTATATACCTGATTTCGTCCGTTCTCCCGGCAACAGTCCGCTCCACCACTGCGGAGCGTATTATATCCAGGAGCCGTCGGCGACCTCCGCGGTAGAAATGCTCTCTCCCGAGAGCGGCGACCTCGTGCTCGACCTTTGCGCCGCCCCCGGAGGAAAAAGCACTCAGATCGGCGCCAAGCTAAACGGCACCGGCCTTTTGTGGAGCAACGAGATCGTAAGGAGCAGAGCTAATATTCTTTTATCGAATATTGAGCGCATGGGGATAAGCAACGCCGTGGTGTCGAACGCCCGTCCCGACGTCCTCTGTCAAAGGCTTAAAGGCAGGTTCGACAAGGTGCTTGTCGACGCGCCGTGCAGCGGCGAGGGGATGTTCCGCAAGAACGGCGCCGCTCAGACCGAGTGGAGCCCGAGCCATGTAAAAAGCTGCGCCGAGCGCCAGCTCAATATCCTGAACAGCGCCAAGCTCGCGCTGAAGGACGGCGGAGTTATGGTCTACTCCACCTGCACCTTTTCCGAGGAGGAGAACGAGGGAGTCATCACCCGTTTTCTGGAGGAGAACCCGTCCTTCGCCCTCGAGGACGCAGGTGTGAGCTTCGGCAGACCGACCCTGAAATACGCGCGCAGGATATTCCCGTGGGACGGAGGCGAGGGTCACTTTGCCGCGAGGCTCAGAAAACGCGGCGAGCCGGTCAAGACCCTTCCGCTCCCCGATCACGCGAAAACAGACCCGAAAATACTCTCGTTTTACGATTCGCTGTTCAAAAACAGACCGTTCGGAGAGAATATCGAGGTCAGAAACAATAAGATTATTATTCTTCCAAAGAATTACGGCTTGGAGCTGAACGGCCTGCCGGTGCTCAGAGCCGGCGTGGAGCTCGGCGAGATCGTCAGAAACCGTATCGAGCCTCACCACAGCGCGTTCGCGGCGGCAAAGCCGGAGGACTGCGTTTTATCGGCGGAGTACAGTCCCGACAGCGCCGAGGCCGCGGCGTTCCTCCACGGGGAGGAGATAGCCGCTCCGCCGTCGGCAAAGGGCTACTGCGCCGTATGCGTCGGCTCAATGACGCTCGGCTTCGGCAAGGCGTCGAACGGCAGGCTCAAAAACAAATATCCGAAGGGATTGCGGACGTTAAAATGAACAGACTATCCGATATTGGAACAATAAAAGATATACTCAGCCGCCACGGCTTTACGTTTTCAAAGTCGCTGGGACAGAATTTTTTGATAAACCCGACGGTGTGTCCGCGAATGGCGGAGCTGTCGGGAGCCGCCCCGGGAGTAGGCGCGATCGAGATCGGCCCCGGGATAGGCGTGCTTACAAACGAGCTTTGCGCACTCGCGGACAAGGTGGTCGCCGTCGAGCTGGACAAGCGGCTGCTGCCCGTGCTCGACGAAACGCTCGCCGAACACGACAACGTAAAGGTGATCAACGCCGACGTGCTTGAGCTCGACCTCAACAAACTGATCGCCCGGGAGTTCCCGGGTATGGAGGTCGTGATCTGCGCGAACCTGCCGTACTACATAACCTCTCCGGTGATAATGAAGCTGCTCGAGGACAGGCTGCCGGTAACGGCGGTCACGGTCATGGTGCAGAAGGAGGCGGCTCAGCGGATATGCGCTCCCGTCGGCTCGCGCGAAAGCGGAGCTGTCACGGTGTCCGTCAACTACTACGCCGAGCCGAGCCTGCAGTTCTATGTCAGCGCAGGCAGCTTTATGCCGGCGCCCAAGGTCGATTCGGCGGTGATAAGGCTCGACATAAGGAAGGAACCGCCGGTCGGCGCCGACGAAAAAAAGTTTTTTGCCGTTGTCAGAGCCGCGTTCTCGCAGCGCAGAAAGGTGATCTCAAACTCGCTTAGCTCGGGGCTTTCCGTCGGCAAGGAAGAGATTTTGAGGATTCTTGAAAAATCCGGCGTTCCGGCGAACGCCAGGGCTGAAAAGCTCAGCCTTGAGGATTTCGCCGCGATAGCCGATAATCTGAGGGATTGATATGAAAAGAAAGATGAACGCGTGTTATATATTGGGATTCATATTTTTGATGGTCTGCGTCGGGCTTCTCGCCGCGGCGTGGGTGGTCGGCTATATGCTGAACCAAAACTTCATCTGCACGCTGCTCTCACTGGGGGGAGTGCTGCTCGCCTTTGCCGGGATAATCCTGGTGCTTTGCAGCAAGCCCAAAAAGCCGAAGCCGAAAAAGGCGAAGGCGCCAAAGAACGCCGACAGCGATCTTTAAGGCGCTACCGGCAAGTATTTTACTTCGCGATCCGCGACCTAATCACGCGGTATCGTCTAAAGCATACGGAGGACGAAAATGGAAAAATGGTATCAAAAAAACGGCTCTGAGGTGTTGGGCGATTTCGGTGTAACGACCGACGGCCTTACCTCCGAAAGAGCCTCGGAGCTGCTCAGGCGCAACGGAGAAAACAAGCTCGCCGAGGGAAAAAAGAAATCTGTTTTGCAGGTTTTCCTGAGCCAGTTCGCCGACCTTCTGGTCATCATACTGATAATCGCGGCGGTGATCTCAATGTTCTCGGGGAATATCGAGAGCACGATCGTCATATTCGCCGTGATCGTGATGAACGCGATACTCGGCACCGTGCAGCACGTAAAGGCCGAAAAATCGCTTGAAAGCCTCAAATCCCTGTCGTCGCCGAGCGCAAAGGTGATCCGCGACGGACAAAAGCTCGAGATCGACTCCAAAAAGGTCGTCGAGGGCGATATCGTCGTGCTCGAGGCAGGCGACCTCGTTGTCGCCGACGGCAGGATAATCCGCAACTACTCGCTGCAGGTCAACGAAAGCTCGCTGACCGGCGAGTCCACTAACGTCGAGAAAAACGACGGCACGATCAACGGCGACGTGCCGCTCGCCGACCGCTCCAACATGGTATACTCCGGCAGCCTTGTCACCTACGGCAGGGCGCTGGTCGTGGTCACCGCCGCCGGAATGAACACCGAGATCGGCAAGATAGCCGACCTGATGAACTCCGCCAAGGAGAAAAAGACTCCGCTGCAGCAGAGCCTCGACCGTTTTTCGAGCACGCTTGCGATCATCATCATGGTGATCTGCGCGCTGGTGTTCGTGCTGTCAATGGCGCAGAGCGGCTGGAACTGGGCGTTCGGCACGATAATTGATTCTCTGATGTACGCGGTGGCGCTGGCTGTCGCCGCTATCCCGGAGGCTCTCGGCTCGATCGTCACGATCGTCCAGGCGATGGGCACGCGGAAAATGGCTGACGAAAACGCCGTTATCAAGGACTTGAAGGCGGTCGAAAGCCTCGGCTGCGTGTCGGTCATCTGCTCCGACAAGACCGGCACCCTGACCCAGAACAAGATGACCGTGCAGAAAATATATATCGCCGGAGAGAGCATCCGCGAGGATGAGCTCGACCTCAAATACCCTGCCCACCGCAGGCTGATCTACGACATGGTGCTCAACAACGACTCGAGCATAGTGGACGGCAAGGGGATAGGCGACCCCACCGAGTACGCGCTGATCGAGACCTCAAGAAATATCGGTATCGACGAGGAGGTCATCCGCGACGCGCTCGACCGCGAGGAGGAGGTGCCGTTTGACTCCGACAGAAAGATGATGAGCACCAAGTACACCCTCCACGGCGTTCCGCACGTGCTCACAAAGGGCGCGCTCGACTCGATCCTCGGGCGCTGCGTAAGTATCGCCGACAAGGACTCCGTCCGCCCGATAACCGCGGAGGACAGGGAGAGGATACTTGAACAGAACAACAAATACTCGGCTCAAGGTCTGCGCGTTCTGACCTTCGCTTACAAGGAAACGACCGAGGAGCTGACCGAGGAGACCGAGTACGGCTATACGTTTTTGGGACTCGTTTCCATGATAGACCCTCCGCGCGAGGAGAGCAGGCAGGCTGTCGCCGACGCTGTCCGCGCGGGGATCAAGCCGGTCATGATAACCGGCGACCACAAGATCACCGCCTCGGCGATCGCGAGGCAGATCGGCATAATGCGCGAGGGAGACCTCGCCGTGACGGGCATGGAGCTCGACGCCATGAGCGACAGCGAGCTTGACGAGAAGATAGAGAAGATATCGGTATACGCGCGCGTATCGCCCGAAAACAAGATAAGGATAGTCGAGGCGTGGCAGAAAAAGGGCAATATAGTATCTATGACCGGCGACGGCGTAAACGACGCTCCGGCGCTCAAAAAGGCGGATATCGGCGTAGCCATGGGCATAACCGGCACCGAGGTCTCAAAGGACGCCGCCTCAATGATACTCCAGGACGACAACTTCGCGACCATAATCAAGGCGGTAGCCAACGGAAGAAACGTCTACCGCAACATCAGCAACTCAATACTGTTCCTGCTCTCGGGCAATATGGCGGCGATCATCACGGTGCTGTTCGCCTCGCTGGCGGCGCTTCCGGCGCCGTTCGAGCCGGTTCACCTGCTGTTCATCAACCTGCTGACCGACTCGCTTCCTGCGATCGCCATCGGCATGGAGCCGCCCGAGGACGGGCTGCTCTCCCAAAAGCCGCGCGATCCGAACAAGGGCATTTTGACAAAGAAATTCACGCTGCAAATGTTCGGCCTCGGCGCGCTGATCGCGGTATCGGTAATCACCGCGTTCTGCCTTGGGCTGTCCGTCAGCCCTGCCGCCGCGAGCACCATGGCGTTCGCCACCCTTACCCTCGCGAGGCTTTTCCACGGCTTCAACTGCCGCTCGGCGTCGTCGGTCTTTAAGCTCGGCTTCACCTCCAATGTCGCGAGCATAGGCGCCTTCGTGCTCGGAGTGCTGCTGCTCTCGCTCGTCATTTTCGTGCCCGGGCTCCACGGACTTTTCGCGGTAACGGACATCAGCGCGGCGGCTGCGGCAACGATCCTCGGGCTCGCTCTCGCGCCCACGGTCGTCATACAGCTCGTCAAGGTCATAGCGGAGAAGGTCCGCAAATAATTTTTCGGCCGGCGCCTCACAATTCGCCGCTTTCGCCTTGACATTGACCCGTTTATTATTTATAATTAAAGTATAAAAAAACAGGGAGGTTTGCACATGAATATCTGGCACGACATAAATCCGAAAAGGATCACATCGGAGAATTTCTACGCGGTGATCGAGATTTCCAAGGGCGGCAAAAACAAATACGAGATGGACAAGGAGACCGGCATGCTCAAGCTCGACAGAGTATTGTTCACCTCGACCCATTACCCGGCAAACTACGGCTTTATCCCCAGAACCTACGCTAAGGACGGCGATCCGCTCGACGTACTCGTGCTCTGCTCGGAGACCATACTCCCCATGACCCTCGTCGAATGTAAGCCGATCGGCGTGCTCAAGATGATCGACGACAACAAGGACGACGAGAAGGTTATCGCGGTTCCCGTAAACGATCCCAACTACAATTCGTACAACGACATCAAGGATCTTCCCAAGCACCGCTTTGACGAGATCCGCCACTTCTTCCAGGTTTACAAAATGCTTGAGAACGGCAAGGAGACCGAGATCAGCGAGATAAACGGCGCCGAAAAGGCAAAGGAAGTTATCCAGCTTTCGATCGAGAGCTATATCCTCGACTTCCAGCTCGCGTAAGCTTTTGCTCGGCTTTCCCCGGCAAACACCAATAGATAAACAAAAAACGCTATATCGCAACGATATAGCGTTTGATTTTGATACGGACGTTCGGCTTAAAGCTTAAAATCCTCGGCTGTGTAGCTGCCGTACAGCGAAACCTTCCGCGGCACCCTTAAAAGCGGATCGTAGTCAAAAGACCTGCACCTGCCGTTGCTGATATGCTTCGACTTTTTGCAGGCGATCATGCCGTTTTCAAACAGGGCGTTGCCGCAGTACGAGCAGTCGGGGACAATGTTCCTTCCGAACAGTTTGTTTTTCATAAATATCACCTTCTGACATTATTATAGCAAAGAACCGGCGATCTTTCAAGCGGTGTTTGAAGATATTTGAAGCCGGAGAATGAATAAATCTGAAAACGGAGGACTTGATTTGGATTTTCACTCAAGTGTAATGAAGCTCAACAACGCGGACTCGGTTCCGTATCTGACATATAATTCATTATCAGAAATAAAATTTATAAATCACGCGTTTTCCACCCGTCTGGGAGGCGTGTCGGAGGGGGAGTTCACCTCAATGAACCTCGCGTTCAACAGGGGAGACGACCCCGACCGCGTGACCGAGAACTACAAAAGATTCTGCTTGTCGGCAGGCTTTGATTTCGGATCGCTGACCGCCTCGGCGCAGGATCACGGCACGTTCGTCCGCGCCGTCACCGCTGAGGACAGGGGAGTCGGCATCCGCAGACCGAGAGACATGGAGAGCGTAGACGCGCTGATCACAAACGAGAGGGGAGTCACCCTCGTGACCTACTACGCGGACTGCACGCCGCTGTTTTTTGTCGATACAAAGAACCGGGCGATCGGGCTGGCTCACGGCGGATGGCGAGGAACGGCAGGCAGGATCGCGCAAAAGACCATAGAAAAAATGACCGTGCTCTACGGCACCGACCCCGGGGATATCGCCGCGGCGGTGGGACCCGCGGTATCGGTCTGCTGCTACGAGGTCGACAAGCCCTGCGCGGACAATTTCTACGCGCTGACCGACCTTGATCATGACAAATTCATCTTCCCTAAGCAGGGCGGAAAGTACATGCTCGACCTTTTGGAGTGCAACCGTCAGATACTCGTTGCTTCCGGCGTCAGACCCGAAAACATCGCCGTCAGCGACGTCTGTACCAACTGCAGCAGCGACCTGCTCTGGAGCCACCGCGCGACAAAGGGTCACAGGGGAACCATGTGCGCGTTTTTATGTTTAAAATAAAAAATATAAATCACATTTAAAGCCTCCCCCGTCACTTGTTACGGGAAATTCCCCCGTTGGGTGAGGCTTTAAATAGTATTAAAAGTTTTTGCGAACGGAACGCTTTTGACCTCGAACTCCCTGCCGTTAAGGTAGTTCAGGATTCCGGCGTCGGTCTTAAAATCGAATCTCAGCTTGTAGCTGTACAGCGCCTGATGCTTAAAGCCGTCGGGCGCTTTTTTGTTTTTTGAATACTTGACGTCGCCCACGAGCGGATGGCCGATATACGCCATATGCGCCCTTATCTGGTGGGTCCTGCCGGTCAAAAGCTCGACCTCTGCAAGGCTGTACTTCCCGTCGAAATCAAGCACGCGGTATTTTGTCTTTATCATTCTGCCGCCCTCTGTCGGCTCGGGGTGAACCGTGACCTTGTTTTTGCTCTCGTTTTTTGTGATGTAGCCGGTCAGGGTGTCGCTGTCGCGCTTAGGCCTGCCGTACAGCAGACAGAGGTAGAGCTTTTCGAGCTCGCGGCTTTTCATCTTTTGATTGAGTATCCTCAGGCTCTCGGCGTTTTTGGCGGCGATCACGATACCGCCGGTGTTGCGGTCGATACGGTTAACGAGCGCGGGGCAGAACGCCTGCTCGCGCTCGGGGTCGTACTCTCCCTTGTCGTAAAGGTAGTGCAGCACCCTGCCGATCAGCGAGTCAAAGTGATAGTTTTTGTCGGGATGGACTATAACGCCGGGCTTTTTGTCGAGCAAAAGGATGTTTTCGTCCTCATACACGATATCGAGCTTTTTCGGAGCCTTCAAAAACTCATAGTGCTTTTCCTCGGCGCCCTCAAAAAACTCGTCCCTGATATAGAAGGTCAGCACGTCGCCCTCGCTGAGCATTTCGTCGCCGGAGCATTTTTTGCCGTTTAGCTTGACGCACTTTTTGCGTATGTATTTGTACATCAGCGACTTTGGCATTGTTTTGAAATGCTTTTGCATAAAACGGTCGAGCCGCTGATTAGAGTCGTTTTTTTTGATTTCAAGCGTTCTCATATGATCACCTGTTCTATAATAGCTCATATCCGCGAAAATTTCAAGCACACAATCGGCTCGGCGGAGTATCATGGTAGAGGGTGATAACATGAGGTGCCGCAAACATAAGCTTAGATCCGCGGTCTGCTTTGGAGCGGGCTTGCTTGTCGCGTCGCTGTTGCCGCCGAAATGGGTGCTTGTCGTCGCGGCGGCAGCGCTCGTGATAGTTAGCTTAACATGCGTCAGGAGGTAACCATGAAAGTTGTACTTATAGAAAACCCGAGGGTGATCTCGGCGATACTCAGAAAGATCTACGGTATCAAAAAGGAAAAGTGATACGCAAAACAAAGGGCTGTCATTCCGAACAGGGAGTGGCAGCCCGACTCCGTGTGGTGATTTATACCAAATTAACCATTGTCTAAATGTGCAAATCGCCAAAAAAGTTTTTATGCCGGATTATTTGTTGAGTTTTCAAATAAAAACAGATATAATATAGTTGGTAATGTATGCAGATAAGTCTGCGAAAAATTTTAGGAGGAATGATTAACGATGAGAATGTCAAAAAAACTGGTCAGCATTTTTCTCGCTGTCGCGTTGCTCGTATCCGCGGTATCGGTGACAATGACGGCGTACGCTTCAACAAAGGATCTCGCGCCGAGCTATTACGCGACTAACCCGAACGGCAAGGTCGGCGTGCAGAAAACAATAACCGTCGACGGCAGCGCTTCCGACTGGGACGAGAGCATGCTTATCGCTCAGGGCGCGGCGTGGGACGTCGCCAACCAGTACAAGGGCGGACATGAGAACTGCGTTCTCGATACATACGCGCTTTTCGGAGCGTGGGACGACACAAACCTCTATGTCGCCTGGCAGATGGTAAACACCACAGACACATGGGCAAGATCGGGCGACGGTCCTCTTTCGGACGGCGGACGCGTGCTCAACGTGCCCCTTATCCTCGCGCTCAGCATCGACCCCAACAGCGTTTCGATGTCCAACAAGAACACGGACGGCGGCTCTATCTGGGGAAATAAAATGGGTATCCAGTTCGAGCAGCATGTCGACCGCCTGCTCTATATGAGCGGCCAGCCCGGCAGCGGCGATCCGGCTATCTTCTCACCTGTTGACGCTCAGGGCAACACCAACTACACCACAGGCTGCAAGCTCTTCGCCTCGGCAGGCATCACCTACAAGATGGCGACGACCAACATCTGCAGCCACATCTACGGCCTCAACGGTTCGTCAAACACCTCGGACATCTATTCCGACAGCTCTAACTGGGTGGATTACAAGACCTTCAAGGGCTCATCCGGAAAACACAACACGACCTATGACTCGTTCTACGAGATCAAGATCCCTCTCTCGGTGCTCGGTATCGACGCGAACTACATCAAGAACAACGGCATCGGAGCCATGCTCCTCGCGACCCGCGGCGAATCCGCGCTCGACTGCATCCCCTACGATGACGCTATGCTTGATAACGCCAAGGGTTCATACTCGGGCGACTCCAGCACCTCAAAGGAGAAAGAGGATATCGACATCATCACCTCTCCGCTCGCGCGCATCGGCAACCTTGAAGGCGGAAGCGTGAATCCCACTCAGCCCGACGTTGCTGAAACGCTCACTCTGACGGCAAATTCAAACTATTTCCCGACTCAGACATACACCAACTCCAACGGCGAGCAGTTCATCACGGTGGACTACAAGCTCAAGTCGTCGGCGCCTCTGATGAACTCGCAGTGGAGCGTAAGCTACGACACCTCAAAGCTCAAGTTCGTTTCGGCTTCAATGCCCAACGTCAGCAGCTTCCAGTATGAGGAGAACACCCCCGGACTCGTAAAGGGCAACTTCTCGACCCTCGACTTCGCCAACTTCCCAACAGAGAAGGATTTTGCAAAGGTCAGCTTCAAGGTGATCGGCTCCGGCTCCGCCACAGCCACAATGAACGTAGACGTTCTCGGAGTCAGATACAACAACACCAGCAAGTACCTCGTTGACGGCGGCACGGCTCAGACCGTATCCGGCGTCACAACGTCAAAGAGCACACAGATCATCGGATCAAACGTAATGCTCGGCGACGTAAACCTTGACGGAGTTATCTCGGTAGCCGACGCTACTCTCGTTCAGCAGCACGCGGCTGAGATGATCTCGCTCGACGGCGACGCGCTTATCGCCGCCGACACAAGCAAGGACGGCTCTGTCACGGTAGCCGACGCGACCCTTATCCAGAAGTTCGCGGCTGAAATGATCGACTCGTTCTGATTCATTTAACGATCAACATTCAACATCAGCGGCAGTCCTCACGGCTGCCGCTGTTTTTTTGTTCAAAGTTTTCCGTAACACCGCGTTGGTCGTGCTGTCGTTTCGACCAAGCGAAGCGCGTGGAGAAATCCCCCTGTCGTCGCGCTGACCTTTGTAAATCATAGCATACGTTTCCTTTACATTGTAGGGGAGCACCCATGTGTGCTCCCGTGGATAGGAAGCGATTGTTTTCCAAATTATATCGCGGTTACAATCGTAGGGGCGAGCAGTGCTCGCCCGCGGATAGGAAACGCATTTTTCCCGAATGATAACGCGGCTGATAGGAAAGAGCGCCTTGACGGGCGGACATTTCAGTCCGCCCCTACGGTGTTGCCGCGTTGGTCGTGCTGTCATTTCGACCAAGCGAAGCACGTGGAGAAATCCCCCTGTCGTTGCGCTGACCTTTGTAAATCATAGCATAC
>CACXIV010000036.1 GCA_902767845.1 uncultured Ruminococcus sp.
CGTTCTGGCGCGAGCTGTTCGGCGACAGGGTGACAATGATAAACGACGACAAGCCCCTGATTCGCAGGATCGGCGGCAGGTTTTATGTCTGCGGCACGCCGTGGATGGGCAAGTCGAATATCGGAACGAATACAAAAGCGCCGATCAAGGCGATCTATGTGCTGTGCAGGGGCAGCGAAAACCGCGCCGAGGCGGTGAGTCCGGCAAAGGTGTTCAAGGAGCTGCTCGAGGCTACTCTGCTGCCCGGAAAAAAGGAGAACACAGCAAGGCTGCTTGAGCTTTACGACGAGCTTTTCTCCTCGGTCAAGCTGTTCAGGCTGAGCTGCAAGCCCGAGATCGAAGCGGCAAGGGTCGCGTATGAAGCGGCGCAGGACTGACAGGGGATGATGATATGAATTTCTTACCGCATGTAGTATCGGTAGAAAATATGCGGCAGAGCGATCTGCGCACGATCGAGCGCAGCGTGACCTCCGCCGAGCTAATGCACCGCGCCGCGAAGGGTATTTTCGACTCCGCCGGCTTTACGGGCAGGGTCGCCGTAGTATGCGGCTCAGGCAACAACGGCGGCGACGGCTACGCGCTGGCGTGTATTTTGGCGGAAAACGGCATCACGCCGACGATCTTCCGCGTGAGCGATAAATTCTCAAAGGACGGCTTATACTATTATCAGACCGCCAAAAGTCTCGGCTGCGAGGAGGGCAGCTTAAACGCTCCCTCTCCCCTGCTCGGCTTCGACATAGTCGTAGACTGTATTTTGGGCACCGGCTTTTCGGGCTCGCTGAGGGGTGATGTCAAAAAAGCGGTAGACGAGATCAACTCCTGCTCCGCGTTCATCATCAGCGCCGATATTAACAGCGGACTCAACGGCGATACCGGCGTTGCCGAAACCGCCGTACATTCCGACCTGACGGTCTCGGTCGGCTCGTTCAAAACGGGGATGTTCATAAACGACGCTCCCGATCTCATTGACAAGCTCGTTAACGCGGATATCGGCATCGAGATAATCTCGGAGCAGTACCGGCTGATGGACTGGGAGCACCTGCATATGTTCGAGGGCTACAACTCGGTCGTCATGAGCTTTGAGGAGTTTTACGAAAAAACCGGATATCTCCCGGGCGAGTGCAATATAGCAGACGTTATCGCCGAGATGAGCGAGAACGACCGCAGAACATATGTCGTAAGAGGCGAGCGCTCCGCCGTTGTAAGCGACATAAAATACACCTACTTCTGCGCGGATTATGTTAACTGACAAGGAATGATCACATGAGCTTTATCACAAAAATAATGGAATTTATGCAGGGCAGATACGGCTTTGACACTCTAAACAAATTTTTGCTCGGCACAACGATAACCATATCCTTCGCGTCGTTTTTCGTGTTCAACTTTTGGGCGAGGCTGATCATGTTCGCGATCGAGCTCGCGCTTTTGGGATGGTTCGCGTTCAGGTTCTTATCGCGGAACATCACCGGCAGGAGCCACGAAAACAGGATATTTGAAAAGTTCTTTAACCCCGTTAAAAACTTCTTCGTCCTGACATACAAAAAAATCAGGGACAGAAAGGATTACCGCTACATCAAATGCCCGGCGTGCAAGGCGCAGCTCAGGGTAAAGAACAAAAAGGGCATGCACACCGTCCGCTGCCCCAAATGCTCAAACGAGTTCAAAAAGAAGATATGACCGCGGGATCCGCTGCTTTGTCAATTATTTAAACTTGACTTTAAACACTTATATGATATACTTTAATTGGCAAATTACCAGAGGTTATCAGAAGGAACATCCCTTCGGAAAGGAGCCGCATATGGCAAACGAAGAAATCATGGAAGAAATGGAAAACGAGGGCACGCTCATCACGCTTGAGGACGAGGAAGGCAACGAGGTTGAATTTGAGTTTCTCGACATCGTGGAGTACGACGGTGAAGAGTACATCGTTCTTATTGAAAATGATGAGAACGCCGACGAGGTCGTTATCCTGAAGATCAACGCTGTCGACGAGGAGACCGAGGAGTATGTGAGCATTGAGGACGACGCCCTGCTCGATACTATCTTTGAAAAGTTCAAGAAAAAGTACGAGGGCGAGATCGACTTCGCTTAATCCGCAGCACGGCAAACGCCGTGCTTTTTGTTTGCTCAAAAAAGAAATACCCGCAAAAAGCCCGCGCAACATGCCAAGACGGAAAATAAACGGCAATTTTTACAAATAAGCGGCATTTTACCGTGCTAAAATGTAAACACTTGGCTCCAAACAAATCTTGAAAAACGGCTTAAAACGTGTTATAATGGCTTTTGATAGTATTCTTTACTATATACTAAAAAGATTGGGGATTTGGCATATGGAAAATAAGTCTGTTGACTTGACCCTGCTCGACGGCGTCCTTGAGGAGTACGCCTCGGTCAAGGGAAGTTTGATTACCATTTTGCAAAACACGCAGGATATCTACGGCTACCTTCCCAAGGAGGCTATCGAGCTGATTTCCGAAAAGACCGGGATCGCTACCTCCGAGATCATGGGCGTAGGTACCTTTTACACACAGTTCAGGTTTGAGCCTGTCGGCAAATACCTGATAATGCTCTGTCAGGGCACCGCCTGTCACGTAAACTCCTCCGAGCTGATTTTGCAGACCATCAAGGACGAGCTCGGCATCGAGGACGGACAGACAACCGCCGACGGCCTGTTCTCGCTCAAATGCGTGGCATGCCTCGGATGCTGCTCACTCTCCCCCGTTATGATGATAAACGAGGACACCTACGGCAGCCTTACGCCCGACAAGACAAAGAAAATTCTTAAGGAATTAAGGGAGGCGGCACAGTGAGAATAGTAATCGGCCAGGGCTCCTGCGGAATCGCCGCCGGCGCCGAAAAAGTCAGAAAAGCTCTGCTTAAAACAAGCGTTGACCCCGACAAGATCTCTATCACGGGATGTATCGGAATGTGCTATCTCGAGCCGATCGTCGATATCTACGACGACGATAACAACCTTACAAGGCTCGTAAAGGTAAGCGAAAACGACGCCGAGGCTATCGCGCAGTTCGTTGAGAACGGCGACAGGTCGGCGGTCGAAAAGCTCATCGTGAGCGACGAGGACAGCGAGTTCCTCACAAAACAGACAAGGATCGCGCTGCGCAACTGCGGTATCATCAATCCCGACGAGATCGACGCATACATAAACGCGGACGGCTATACAGCGCTTAAAAAAGCCCTCGGAATGACCCCCGAGGAAGTGATCGACATAATCAAGGTATCGGGTCTCGCAGGCAGAGGCGGCGCGGGATTCCCGACATGGTTCAAATGGAACGCGGCGCGTCAGAGCGCCGGCGAGGAAAAGTACCTGATCTGTAACGCGGACGAGGGCGACCCCGGCGCGTTCATGGACAGAGCGGTAATCGAGTCCGATCCTCACAACCTGATCGAGGGCATGCTCATCGGCGCCTACGCTATCGGCGCCAAGCACGCGGTGGTATACGTCCGCGCGGAGTATCCGCTGGCTATCAAGAGACTCAAGAACGCCATCGCTCAGGCAAAGGAAAAGGGCATTATCGGAGAAAACATCTTCGGCTCCGATTTCTCCTGCGACTTCATGATCAAGGCGGGCGCGGGCGCGTTCGTATGCGGCGAGGAAACGGCTCTTATCGAGTCGCTCGAGGGTCACAGAGGCATGCCGAGGCTCAAGCCTCCGTTCCCGGCTCAGTCCGGCTTCTGGAGAAAGCCGTCAAATATCAACAATGTTGAGACCTTCGCCAACGTCGGCTGGATCATCAACAACGGCGGCGAGGCGTTCGCTGCCATGGGCACCGAAAACTCAAAGGGTACAAAGGTATTCGCCGTTACCGGTAAGGTAAAGCGCTCGGGACTCGTTGAGATCCCGATGGGCAAGACCCTGCGCGACGTCATCTTTGACATCGGCGGCGGAATGAAGACCGACAAGCCCTTCAAGGCCGTTCAGATGGGCGGACCTTCCGGCGGTTGTATCCCTGCCGACCTTATCGACACCGTGATCGACTACAAGGCTCTTGGCGCGACAGGCGCGATCATGGGCTCGGGCGGTATGGTAGTCATGGACGAGAGCACCTGCATGGTAGGCATGGCTAAGTTCTTCCTCGACTTTACCGCCAAGGAGAGCTGCGGCAAGTGCATCCACTGCCGTATCGGTACAAAGAGAATGCTCGAAATGCTCGACCGCATCACCAAGGGCGAGGGCAAAGAGGGCGATATCGAGCTGCTCGAGGAGCTCTGCTACTCCATCAAGGACGGCGCGCTCTGCGGTCTCGGTCAGACAGCCCCCAACCCCGTACTGACCACGATCAAGTATTTCCGCGACGAGTACGAGGCTCACATCAAAGAGAAGAAGTGTCCCGCAGGCGAATGTTCGGATCTTATCGAATACAAGATAATCGCCGACAAGTGCAGAGGCTGTACGCTCTGCGCAAGGAACTGCCCGGTCGGCGCGATCTCGGGAACAGTTAAGAATCCCCATGTCATCAACACCGAAAAGTGCATAAAGTGCGGCAAGTGCTACACATCATGCAAGTTCGGCGCTATAGTAAAAGAGTAAGGAGGACGGCTGTAATGATTAATTTGACGATCAACGGCAAAGCCGTTCAGGCGCCTGAGGGCTCCACGATTTTAGAAGCCGCGAGGCTAAACGATATATATATCCCCACGCTCTGCTACGACGAGGCTGTCGAGGTATACGGCGCGTGCGGACTTTGCGTGGTAGAGGCTGAGGGTATCCCCAAGCTTCTGCGCTCATGCTCGGCAAAATGCTCGGAGGGCATGGTCATCAACACAGAGAGCGAAAGAGTAGTACAGTCGCGAAAGGTCGCCATGGAGCTTTTGATGTCCGCTCACGACGGCGACTGCGTGGCTCCCTGCCAGCTCAACTGCCCGGCGCGCACCGACTGCCAGGGCTATGTAGGACTAATCGCGAACGGCGAGTACGACGCCGCTATCAAGCTCATAAAGAACAAGATCCCGCTTCCCGCGTCGATCGGCAGAGTATGCCCCCATCCCTGCGAGAAGGCTTGCCGCAGAAAGAACGTCGAGGAGCCTATCAACATAGCTCAGCTCAAGGCGTTCGCCGCGGACATGGATCTTAAATCCGACAACTACATTCCCGAGGTCATGGCTTCCACAGGCAAGAAGGTAGCCGTCATCGGCGGAGGTCCCGCCGGTCTTACCGCAGCCTACTACCTCACGATCATGGGACACAGCGTAACGGTTTACGATATGATGGAAAAGATGGGCGGTATGCTCCGCTACGGTATCCCCCAGTACAGGCTTCCCAAGGAGGTCCTCGACAAGGAGATCGCCATCATTGAGAAAACAGGCGTCAAGCTTGTCAACAACGTAAAGCTCGGAAAGGACTTTACCATCAAATCTCTTAAAGAAGAAAACGACGCTGTAATAGTCGCTGTCGGCGCCTGGAAATCAAGCTCTATGCGCACTCCCGGCGAGGAGCTCGAGGGCGTTTACGGCGGTATCGACTTCCTCAGAGGCGTTATTAAGGGCAACGCTCCCGAGATCGGCGAGAAGGTCGCCATCTGCGGCGGCGGCAACACCGCCATGGACGCCTGCCGTACCGCAGTCAGACTCGGCGCTAAGGAAGTTTATGTAGTATACAGAAGAACAAGGGCTGAAATGCCTGCCGACGAGCTCGAGATCGAGGAGGCAGAGGAAGAGGGCGTTATCTACAAGTTCCTCACAAACCCCCTCTCCTTCAACGGCGAGGACGGAAAGGTCAAGTCCATCACACTTCAGGTAATGGAGCTCGGCGAGCCCGACGCTTCGGGCAGACGCAGACCGGTTCCCGTTGAGGGCAAGACCGAGGAGATCGCGGTAGACAGCGTTATCCTCGCTATCGGTCAGAAGCTCGTTCAGGGCGACGTTTCCGAACTGAAGCTCAACGAGCGCGGCAATATCGAGGCCGATCCCGATTTCTTCACGACCGACCTCGAGGGTGTATTCGCTATCGGCGACGCGACAAACAGAGGCGCCTCGATCGCTATCGAGGCTATCGGCGAGGCTGACCGCTGCGCCAAGGCGGTAGACGCCTACCTCAGCGGAAAGGCGCTCGATACAAGAGTTCCCTACATCAGCAAGCGCGACGAGAGCAGTATCGACTACTCCGACAGGAAAAAGCAGAGCCGCGTTACACCGAAGGTTCTCCCCGCGGATGTCAGAAACAAAAACTTTGACGAGGTCAGCCTTGGCTTTACCGAGGACGAGGCTAAGGAAGAGGCAAGCCGCTGCCTCGAGTGCGGCTGCCGCGAATACTACAAGTGTAAGCTGCTCAACGTCGCTCAGCTTTACGACATCAACCCCGAAAGATTCAAGGGCGAGATGCCTCAGAAGTACAGCCGCGACGAGAACGCGTTTATCGAGAGAAACACCTCAAAGTGTATTCTTTGCGGACTCTGCGTTCGTTCATGCCGCGAGGTCATGGATCTGCACTCGATCGGACTGCTCGGCAGAGGATTTAAGACCGACATTTCTCCGGCGTTCAATCTGCCGCTCGATCAGACCAACTGCACCAACTGCGGACTTTGCGTATCGCTCTGTCCCACCGGCGCGCTGACCGAGAAATCCGTGCTCGACAAGCAGGTTCCCCTCAACGAGGAATATTCCGAGGAGACCGTTGAGATCGACGGCCAGCAGGCGAGCGTACTTGTTTCGCGCTATAACGGCAAGGTGCTCAGGGTCATCCCCAACGACGAGCTTTCAAGAAGCATGAAGCTCAGCCGTGAGGAGCTTTTGGAGCTTGTAAAATAAAAAATTAATTATCCGCTGTGATTTTTGCGTCACAGCGGATTTTTTTCTTTACATCTCAAAATGTATTTGTTACAATAATATTGTAACAATAATCGGAAAGAGGGTTATCAAATGGCTAACAACAACAGAAAAGTAGTTTTGATCGGCACGGGAATGGTCGGCATGAGCTTTGCCTACGCGGCGCTGAATCAAAGCGTATGCGATGAATTGGTGCTGATAGACCTTAACGAGGTCAGGGCAAAGGGCGAGGCTATGGATCTCAACCACGGTCTCGCGTTCTCAAACTCCAGCATGAAGATCTATTACGGCGACTATTCAAACTGCCGCGACGCCGATATCGCCGTGATCTGCGCCGGAGTCAATCAAAAGCCCGGCGAGAGCCGGCTGGAGCTTTTGCAGCGCAACACCAAGGTGTTCAGCTCAATCGTTCCGAGAGTCGTGTCGAACGGCTTTGACGGCATCTTCCTTGTAGCCACCAACCCGGTTGACATAATGACAAGAGTCACCTATGAGCTTTCCGGCTTCAACGCCGCCAAGGTCATCGGTACCGGCACCACGCTTGACACCGCGAGGCTCAGATACCTGCTCGGCGAGTATTTCGAGCTTGATCCGCGCCATGTTCACGCGTATGTTATCGGCGAGCACGGCGACAGCGAGTTCGTACCATGGAGCCAGGCGCTTATGGCGGTCAACCCCGTGCTTGACGTGCTCAAAAAATACCCCGACCGCTTCAGCATGGACGACCTTGACCGCATAAGCAACGACGTACGCACCGCGGCCTATGAGATAATCCGCGCGAAGGGCTCGACCTACTACGGAATCGGAATGGCGATATGCAGGATAGTCCGCGCGATATTCACAAACGAAAATTCCGTATTCACCGCTTCGGTAAGGCTCCGCGGAGAGTACGGTCTGCGCAACGAGGTGTTCATCGGCAATCCCTGCATCATCAACAGCGGCGGCGCCAACAGGCTGCTTGAGCTTTCGCTGACCGACGACGAGCTTGAACAATTCAAAAAATCATACATGATCCTGAACGAGAGCTTTCATTCGCTGGATCTGTAATAAACGGTTCCCGATCCGAACAACAAGCCTCCCCGGTGCTTTGCCCGGCGGAGGCTTTAAAACTGCCTATTGTCAAGCCGGTAAACTCTAATTCCTGTGGATAATCAGAAGGATATACTGCTTCTCTGAGAGTATATGAAATCACCCATTCTTCTTCAAAATTAAGCGGTTTTGAATCGTAGATCAATAGATCATCGCAATCAAGTGAAACATTTTTACCCAAATATACATTACTCAAGAACTCATCGCAGTATATTTTTGAGATCGCTTTTCCGGAGATCAAGTTCACAAGCTCAGTGAATAAATCCAAGTCAAAATAATCATCATCGGGAATACTGTAAACGATCAGAAATTTTTCTTCGCCCTTTTCTTCGGTGTCAAGCGCTGTATTTTCTAAACCAACATTGATAAGCATATCCTTGCCGGAAAGCTCAAAGTCCTTGTTTACCCACTTTTCATCAGAATAATTCGGGTCATTTATCTCTTTCATCGTGAGATCGTATTTATTTGCGATCATGCGTATAAGCTTCTCATATTTGGAAAAGTTACGGGCAGACTCGCTTCCCGATATCTGAGGCGCGCGACCGCAGCCGCACATTATGACAATAAGCATGCACACAAAAACTAACAAGAGCTTTTTTGAAATCTTCATTGTGATCTCACTCCTCTGTCCGGCGGTATTCAAGCAGATCGCCCGGCTGGCAGTCGAGCGCCTCGCAGAGCTTTTGCAGAGTGCTGACCTTTACCGCCTTTGCCTTGCCGTTTTTGAGTATGGAGATATTCGCCATTGTGATACCCACGCGCTGAGAAAGCTCAGTCACGCTCATTTTGCGCTTGGCGAGCATTACGTCTATATTAAAAATTATTTCTCCCATTTCTTCCTCCGATACGCGCGTTACTTCACCAAATTCGGGTGGTGCTCTTTGGCGCGCGCCTTTTTACTTTCCCAGCCGAACTCCCATTTATAGCTCTCAAAATCAGGGTATTTTTCGGCAAATTCCTTTTCATTATATGCAGGCAAGCGAACTAAACTGTCATATTGCTCGGGCTGATAATCGTAATAATCAAACACATAAAACTTATCTTTGGTGGCGATAAAAAGCTTTCCGCCGTGATAATTATACAGCTCGATCCAATCATTGAGAGCATCCATAAAGCATTTTGTATCTTCGCCTTTGACTGCGATTTTCAGGCAGTCGATCTCTTTGTCCTCTTTCCCCTCAATGCAGTTTGAGATCGTCATTTCGGCTTTATCCGCGAAGTTAAAAACAGTGACTTTTCTGTCGCCGCCTACAATGACTTTTTCGTTTCTGTCAACGCCGGTCAAAACAGCAGCCGATTCATTCCACACATATGAAACAACACCGCTACGAAAAATAATTATCGACGAGGTTATGATAATCACAACAGCAAGGGCTATGGAGGAGATAACAACAATTCTCTTTTTCATATAGTCAGGTCGCTTTGTTCCTGCAAATCTGCCGCTTTTTGCGAAAGATATGAGAGTATCGCGGAAGCCGCGGCGATCGAAGCTCCGATAAATGTCAACCCAAAGCTTACAATATAGACTGACGGGTGGTTCATTTTCAGCAGGAAAAACACGGTATTGCCGATGAAAAAGTATGCCGTTGTAATAAGCGAAATAACGGAAATATATTTGAAACGCCTGCCGTTTCCTTTTGAAAAAGCCCTGTCCTTGGCGATCGAATCCGCTATTTTCCACGCAAGGACAAGTACAAGATAGTCGGGGATAACCATCAGCTCCATAAAAATCAACCAAGGAAAATAACAATATTGCAGCTCAGGCGCGCCCGAAAGCAGCTCCTGACCGCCGAAAGGCACAGCGATACCGTAAAACGCTATTCCGAGTACCGCAAATAGGATTATAATTATCTTAGCCAAAACCGAAAGTGTTTTTTGTGACATAAAAAAGCCTCCTTTGACTATAGCATACACCACAAATAACCGTTTGTCAATAATTATTTATTGTATTGCGATATATTTTGCTTTATCAACTTAAGTTTTTCTCGTAGGGGCGGACTAAAATGTCCGCCCGCTGATAGAAAACAAATGCTTTCCGAAATATAGAACGCTATGATAGGAACGGTCGGTTTGGCGGGCGGACACGTGGGTCCGCCCCTACAAATTAAGATCAAACGTTTTGACCCGCCGTTGCAGTTTTTCAGTTATGTTCTGCCGCTGCTGCTGACAGCCGCAAGGACTGTCACTACAAAGTTAAGGAAAGCTCGCGATAATTCATACGCAACCCCTGACCCGCCGTTGCAGAAACTTTACCTATAACTCAAACTTTTCCAAAGGCGGAATGTGGTGTCGTCACTACGACTCCAAAGGCGGAAGTGGTGTCGTCACTACGACTCCGAAGGCGGAGTGCGGTGTCGTAAGCACGAATCGAGTAGGAGGCTGCCCATTAGTTGAGCAGCCGACCTCTCACACCACCGTGCATACGGTTCCGTACACGGCGGTTCAATAGTTTGAGTGCAGTA
>CACXIV010000037.1 GCA_902767845.1 uncultured Ruminococcus sp.
CACCCTCCGGTTTGCTGCGCATTGTAGCAAGCTTAACATTCAATAATTCATTCAAGACCAAAGGCTGCCGCAAATTCTTTCGATTTGCGACAGCCTCTTCCTTTTTGATGTTATTTGAATGATACCGCGTTATCGCCGGCGCGGTGAGCCGTTCTGCGTTTTATTGCGCCGGAGACGCGCAGATAACGGTTATATCGCCTTTGGTCGCGGCGACGGCGTTGTAGGTTTTATCTCCTGCCTTAACGGTAAAGCTGTCCTTTTTAAGATCGTCGCCTGTAAGACCGATATCCTCAAGGCTCTTGTCCTTGTCTACACCCTCGAGAGTCGAGCTGATCACCTTGCCGTCCTGAATGACCACCGCGTTCGCGCCGCATTTCTCGGCGAGATCGCCGCCCGTGACAGCCGCGTAATCCTCGGTGTCATAGCCGATGATCACCGCGCCGTCGGCGTCGGTCCGCTTAACGCCTGCCAGCACCGAGTAATTATCGGAGTCGGCGTTATAAACCGGGTCGGTCATGAACTTTTCGGATATTCCCTTGACGATCTTGTTGAACATCGCCTTGTCCTTGGACTCCTTTAGATTTCCGCTTTCGGCGCCTTCGGGATAGCACGCGACGATATCGCCCTTTTCGTTAGTCACCGTAATGCTTGTCAGGAACAGATTTCTCGCGATCTGCTGCATGTCCTCCGCGGTGATGTCGGGCTTAAAGATCATCGCGGCAAGCGATCCCTTGGCGTAAGCCTGATCCGAGAACTCAAAGCTTGCCGCCTTAGAGCCTGAGTTGAAGTCGGAGATGACCTTGACCGCGTAGTCCTTGTTGGCGTTCAGGGTCGCGTCGCCCGAGGATGAAGCGCAGCCGCCGAGCGACGAGGCGATAACAAGAGCCGCCGCGGCCGCCGAGATAACCGATAATAGCTTTTTGTTTTTCATAACTCACGTTCCTTTCCGTGAAAAGATTTCAATAATATTCTATCATATTCTCAGGCGCAAGTCACTATTTTTATTAAACATATTTTTATACTGTTTTTTATGCAAAAAAAACAAACGCCGATATCTAATCATACGCGCCTAAGGATCGTTTGGGAAAACGAGGCTTAGCCGTTCGGCTCGACGGTTCTTTTAAAACGTAAAAAAGCCTGCTCCGAACGGAACAGGCCTTTTGCTTGCGTATCAGTCCTCGTAGGGAACAAAGTCCTCTTTGCCTACGCCGCAGACGGGGCAGCACCAGTCGTCGGGAAGATCCTCGAACGCTGTGCCGGGAGCGATACCGCTGTCGGGATCGCCCTCTGCGGGATCATAAATGTAGCCGCAGGGCTCGCACATATATTTCATAGCGTTTCTCCTTTCGTAGTATTTTTATACGTTATTATTGTAGGGGCGTGCATTGCACGCCCGCGGGCGACCAATGGTCGCCCCTACATTTTTACAAACAATGCGCTCTCAATTCCTTGCCGGATTTCGCGCTGAGGTAAGCAGGGGCGATGTCGAGAACGGTCTTTGCGCCCTTGACGCCCTCGCTGTATAGCCTGAACGCCGCGCGCGCGTATGCGACGAGCACCGAGCCCGTGAACTCGGGGTTTGAGTCGAGCTTTAGGCTGTACTCGATAACGTGCTTTGTGCCGTCGCTCGAGGTGCCCGAGTAGATCACCGAACCGCCGTGGGGCAGGCCGCTGTGATCGCGCTTCATCTCCTCCTCGGTGATGAAGTTTACCGTGGTGTCATAGTCCGAGAAATAGTTTGGCATGGTTTTGATCTCGTTCTCTATCCTTTCGAGGTCGGCGCCTTCCTCCGCTGTTACAAAGCACTCCCTTGTGTGCTTTTCGCGTGTGGTCAATTCGGGATTCTCTCCGTTTCTGACCCTGTCAAGCGCCGCGGGAACGGGGATCGTGTACTGGCGGCAGTCCTTGACGCCGTCGATCCTTCTTACTGCGTCGGAGTGTCCCTGGCTGACGCCCTTGCCCCAGAAGGTGTAGGCTTCGCCGTCGGGCAGGACGGATTCGGCGTAGACCCTGTTGAGCGAGAACATTCCGGGATCCCATCCGCACGAGATTATGCCGACCTTTCCGGCTTCCCTTGAAGCCTTGTCGACGTTCGCAAAGTGCTGCGGTATCTTCGCGTGGGTGTCGAACGAGTCGATAACATTGTACATCGCGGCGTACTTGGGAGTCATCTCGGGCAGGTCGGTAGCGCTGCCGCCGCAGATGATGAGCACGTCGATATCCTCCTTGCCGGTATCGAGCTCGGCGGTGCTTTTAACAGCCGCGGTGTCTGTTTTGATCGAGAGCGACTTGGGGTCGCGCCTTGTGTAAACGGCGACAAGCTCCATGTCGCTGTTCTTTTTGACAGCCGCCTCAACTCCTCTGCCGAGGTTGCCGTAGCCTAAGATTCCGATTTTTACCATGATTATACCTCCATATCAATCGCAGATTTTCAGCGAAATATCAAACGCGGTCACCGAGTGGGTCAGCGCGCCCATCGAGATGATGTCGACGCCTGTCTCGGCGATCTCGCGGATCCGATCGTCGGTTATGCCGCCGCTTGCCTCAAGCAGCGCCCTTCCGTTTGTGATGGCGACCGCGTCGCGCATCATTTCTGTGCTCATGTTGTCGAGCATTATTACGTCAACGCCTGCCTCGAGCGCCTGTCCGAGTTCGTCAAGGTTCCTGACCTCAAGCTCGATCTTGGTCATGTGACCGAGTCTTTCCTTTAGCTTTGCGACCGCTGCCGCGATACCGCCGCCGGCGTCCACGTGATTGTCCTTTAGCATTGCCGCGTCGGAAAGGTTGTAGCGGTGGTTCCTGCCGCCGCCGACGGTCACGGCGTATTTTTGCAGGGGTCTGAGCCCCGGCAGTGTCTTGCGTGTATCGGCTATTGAGGCGTTTGTGCCCTTTACAAGCTCGACCGCCTTCGCGGTCGCAGTCGCGACGCCGCTCATGTGCTGGATCAGGTTCAGTGCTGTGCGCTCTCCCTTTAACAAAGCCTTTGTACGGCCGCGGATCTCGGCGATAATATCGCCCTTTTGCAGAACGTCGCCGTCGTTTTTATACACCTCGGCCTCAAAGCCGTTCGGCTGTAATATCTCAAAAACCCTGAGCGCGACGTCTATGCCGCAGAGCACGCCGTCGCTTTTCGCGAGGAATCTCGCGGTGTTTACCTGCTCGTCGTCGATCAGGTAGTCGGTGGCGCAGTCAAGGTAATTGATGTCCTCGAGCAGCGCGGTTTTGATTATATTGTCAACATAAACGCTGTTAATCATTGTTGCCCTCCCGAACTTCGTCCAAAATAATGCTTGCGCAAACGGCAATACTCTTCGCCTCCGTCAGATCGGAGCTTATCTCAAAGCTCTCGCTGAAAAGCTGCTTGATGATCTCCTCGATCTCCCTGTAGCTCTCGGCGTATTTTTCGGGCTTCGGAAGCACAAAATAAGTATCCTGCATGATCTCGCGTATCCTCGATCGAAAGCCCTTCGGCATCGGTCTGCCGGTGATCGGACGGTGAGCAGGCTCAAGCCCGAGCGGTTTTCTGCCGTATTTTTTAAGCTTGTAGGTGATGTGCTGGGCGGCGCTCCTTGAAAAAACAAGCGCCTCCAAAAGCGAGTTGCTCGCCAGTCGGTTCATGCCGTGAACGCCGGTGTGGGAACATTCTCCGGCGGCGTAAAGTCCGGCGATAGAGGTCTGAGAGTTGAGATCCACGTCGATACCGCCCATCAGATAGTGCTGGCAGGGGAACACCGGGATCCTGTCCTTTGTGATGTCGATGCCTTCCTCAAGACACCTGCCCGAGATAAGCGGAAAACGCTCGCGCAGAAAATCCGCGGGCTTGTGGGTGATGTCGAGGTAAAAATCCTCGCTGCCTGTTTTTATCGCTTCCCTCGCTATCGCGTTTGAGACCACGTCCCTCGGAGCCAGCTCGCCGCGCTTGTCGTAGTCGAACGCGAACCGCTCGCCGTTGCAGTTAAGCAGCACGGCGCCCTCGCCTCTTACCGCCTCGCTTATCAAAAAACGTTCCCTGTCCTTTTCCGCCGCGAACGCGGTGGGGTGGAACTGTATCCGCGAAAGGTTCTTTACCTTTGCGCCGAGCATATAGGCGAACGCTATTCCGTCGCCGGTGGCGATCGCCGAGTTGGTGGTGTATTTGTATACCCTGCCGATACCGCCGGTGGCAAGTATGCAGTAGCTGCAGCCGAAGTAGCGGCTCTTGCCGTCCCTGAGCACGCTCAGGTAAAATCCGCCGAGCGTTTTGTGCATAGAGTAAAGCAGGGCGTTGTCTAAAATATCGACGTTTTCCTTTTTCCTTACGACCTCGATCAGCCCGTCTACCATCGCCTTGCCGGTCGAATCCTTGTGATGCACTATGCGGTGGCGGCTGTGACCTGCCTCGAGCGTTTTGCACATAGTGCCGTCGGGATTCAGGTCAAAGTCAACGCCGAGTTCCTTGATCCTGAGCACGTCGGCAGGACCTTCCTTGACCAGCTTTTCGACCGCCTTTAGGTCGTTTTTATACTTGCCGGCAATCAGCGTGTCGGATATATGAAGCTTGTAGTTGTCGTGGACCGTATCGAGCACGCAGGCGACTCCGCCCTGGGCGAGAGAGCTGTTTGAAAGCTCAAGCGCGCGCTTTGAGATCAGCAGCACGCTGACCTCGTCGGGGAAGTTTATGGCGGCGTAAAGTCCCGCCACGCCGGTGCCAACGATTATAACGTCATATTGCTTTTCCATCAGAATTACTCCAAAATAAATGTTTACAATCCTTCAAGAATATATTATACTACTTATTAAGTAATTAGTAAAGTGTTTTTTGCTTAGCGCAGGCGCGCTCCGGGCGGAGCGCCGCGATAAATAAATAAGGATATGATCATGGAACTGATAAGTAATGAGGAAAAAATAACGCGCGCGCTGCTCGTCGGCGTCGATACCGGAGCATATGATGCCGAGGCGTCGATGGACGAGCTGTTCGAGCTTGTAAAGAGCGCCGGCGCCGAGCCCGCGTTCGCGATCACCCAGAAGCTGCAAAAGCCCGAAACCGCCACCTATGTCGGCTCGGGAAAGCTCGAGGAGATCAGGCAGGTCTGCGCGGACGAGGAGCTCGGTCTTATAGTCGCGGACAGCGAGCTCACGCCGACCCAGATAAAGAATATAGAAGCGAACACGGGGGTCAGGGTGATCGACCGAACCACGCTGATACTCGACATTTTCGCGCTGCGCGCCCGTTCAAAGGAGGGCAAGCTGCAGGTCGAGCTGGCTCAGCTCAAATACATGCTTCCGCGGCTGACGGGCAAGGGAATCGAAATGTCCCGTCTCGGCGGAGGAATAGGCACAAGGGGTCCCGGAGAAACTAAACTTGAGACCGACAGGCGGCATATCCGCAGAAGGATAGAAACGCTCAGGGATGAGCTGTCGGAGGTCGAAAAGCACAGGCAGATGCTCAGAAAAAGAAGGGAAAAGGACGGCGTGATAACCTGCGCGATCGTAGGTTACACAAACGCCGGAAAATCGACCTTGATGAATTACCTGACAAACGCCGGCGTGCTCGCTCAGGACAAGCTTTTCGCCACTCTCGATCCGACCTCGCGCGCGCTGAAGCTCCCGAGCGGAGTCAGCGTTATGCTGATAGATACCGTTGGGCTCGTGCGCAGGCTTCCGCACCATCTTGTCGAGGCGTTCCGCTCAACGCTGGAGGAAGCCGCTCAGTCGGACATCATCATCAACCTCTGCGACGCTTCAAGCGAGGAGGCGAGGGTGCACCTCGGCGTTACCAACGACCTGCTCGAATCCCTCGGCTGCGGCGACACGCCGATAATCACCGTGCTCAACAAGTGCGACCTGCTCGACGACGTCACGCTCGCGCAGGACTTTAATTCATACATCAAGATCTCCGCCAAAACCGGAGAGGGGATAGACCGCCTGCTCGAGGCGATCGACAACAACCTGCCCGTCAGGATGAAGCGCGTGAACCTGCTCGTTCCGTTCAAAAACGCCGGAGCCATCAGCGACATAAGGGAAAAGGGAACGCTTATTTCCGAGGAATACGTCGCCGAGGGGATCGCGGTGGAAGCGATCGTAGACGAGATAATTTACGCGAGAATAAAGGATTTTGAGGTTTAAGGAGTGTTATTATGGAGCTGATACAAAGCATAGATTTTCAGATTCTCGATTTTCTTCAGGAGCATGTCAGGAACGCTTTTCTTGACCCGATAATGGCAGGACTCAGCTACATGGGCGAAGCCGGAGCGTGCTGGATCCTTATCGGGATAATCCTCCTGTTCTTCCGCAGGACAAGGGCTGCCGGCGCCTGCCTGTTAACGGCGCTGGCACTCGGCTATCTGGTAGGCGATATCTGCATAAAGAATTTTGTCACGCGCCCCAGACCGTTTATGATAAACACAGGCGTCGATCTGGCGGTGCACGCTCCTACGAGCCACAGCTTTCCGTCGGGTCACAGCACGGCGGCGTTTGCCTCGGCGACCTCGCTCATCATCATGCTCCGCGACAAAAAATGGATAGGCTTTTCGGCGCTGGCGCTGGCGGCGCTGATCGCGTTCTCTCGCCTTTACAACTACGTCCACTTCCCGTCAGACGTTCTGTTCGGAATGCTTTTGGGAACGGTCTGCGGACTTGTCGTCGCGCTCATCTTCAAAAAGACAGGACTCGAAAAACGCCTGTCGGGAGATTTGAAATATAAATCGGAAGAGCGCGAAAAAAAGGGTAATTGAACACATAAAGGCTCCCCCGGGCTAAAGCGCGGCAGGAGCCATTAAATGTGATATAAACCTATTGATTTATTAAATCGTTTGTGTTATAATAATAAAGATGCAAGCTGTCATTGCGTGCAAATAAGCGAGCGGCAGGCCCTGTGCGATTGGGGTCTGTGAACCATGTCAGGCGGGGAACCGAGCAGCATTAAGCAGTTCTTCCGATGCGATACAGTCAGTCTGTCGTTCGCTTATTTGTACGGTTAGCCGAATGTCGGCGTGACCGCTTGCATTTTTTATCCGCTTTCAGGAGGTGAGAGCCTTGTATCAGGCGCTGTACAGAAAATACCGCCCAAAGACCTTTGACGACGTCGCGGGTCAGGAGCATATTACCACCACGCTCAAAAACGAGCTGAAAAACGGCAGGGTAAGCCACGCGTACCTGTTCACGGGCTCTCGCGGAACAGGCAAAACCACCTGCGCCAAAATACTGGCGAAGGCGGTCAACTGCCTTGACCCCAAGGACGGCTCGCCGTGCGGCGAGTGCGAGATATGCCGCGAGATCGACAGCGGCCGCTCGATCGACGTTTTTGAGATCGACGCCGCCTCAAACAGAAAGATCGAGTATGTTCGCGACATTATCGACGAGGTGCAGACCGCGCCTCACCGCTGCAAATACCGCGTCTACATAATCGACGAGGTGCACATGCTCACCGCGGAGGCGTTCAACGCCCTGCTGAAGATCCTTGAGGAGCCGCCCAAGCACGTTGTGTTCATTCTGGCGACTACCGAGGTGCACAAAATATTGCTCACTATCCAGTCGCGCTGTCAGCGGTTCGATTTTCACCGCATACCTCCGCGCGATATTGCGGACAGACTCCTTCACGTCGCCGAATGTGAGGGCGTAACGCTGACCGACAGCGCCGCAATGCTGATCGCCTCGGTCTCGGACGGAGCTATGCGCGACGCGCTCTCGCTCATGGACAGGTGCCTCGCAATCAGCAAAAACGTCGACGATACCGTCGTGCGTTCGGCGTCGGGGCTTGCCGGCAGGGAGTACCTGTTCGATCTCGCCGCCTGCGTGATAAACAAGAACACCGCCATGGCGCTGGAGATAATCGACAGGCTTTACCGCGACGCCAAGGATATGCCGAAGCTCTGCGACGAGCTTATCGCGCATTTCAGGGCGCTGATGCTGATAAAGTCGGTCAAAAATCCGCGGAATATCGTGGTGTTCACCGACGATGAGTTTGAGCGGTCTCAGACGCAGGCGGACTATCTGTCGCTTGCCGAGATCGTATATTACATGGACGTTTTGTCGCGCGCGTATCAGCGCATGGGCAAGGGCACCGGCGACCGCACCGAGCTCGAAATGGCTCTGGTAAAGCTCTGTTCGCCCGAGCTTGACGTCACTAACGAGTCGGTGGCGGCAAGGCTCACCGCGCTTGAAAGAGCGGTAAAAAAGGGGATTTCCGTCCAGACCCGGAGCGAGCTGCCCGTCGGCGAGAATGAACCTGCCGAAGAAAAGCCCGAGCCGGCAAAAGAGATCTTTGAGCAAAAGCCCGAGGAAAAGCCGGAGATAAAGCCCGAACCTAAGCCCGAGCCTGAGCCCGAGGTCAAAGCGGAAAAGACCGCGCCCAAGACCCAAAGCGGCTCGGTAGATATTGTTAAGCTCAGCCTTGAGGCTGCTCCGTTCCCGCAGTGGGTCGAGGTGGTAGAGGCGCTGAAATCGACCTCGCGCTCGATCGCGGCGGCGTTTTCAGGCTCCTCGGCTTATGAAAACGGCGCGTATCTTTTGATCGACAGCAAAAACTCAATGGCGTTCGAGCTGCTTAAAAAGGGCGACATGCGCAAAAAGGTCCGCGATATTCTATTGCAGATAACCGGCAAGCCGTATAAGCTCGGTCCCTATAAGACCGAGACGCAAAAGGAAGCAGAACAATCGGATCCGCTCAACAGCTTTAAGGAAAAGCTCAGGGACAGCGGAGTGAACTATACAGAAGAGTAAAAACAGAAAGGAAGAAATAATTATGAAAGCAAGATTACCAAAGGGCTACGGCGGCGGAGGCTCAAATAATATCCAGCAGCTCGCGCGCCAGGCTCAGAAGCTCCAGGACGATATGGAGGCAGTTTCCGCTGAGCTCGAGGCAAAGGAATATGAGGCCGCGGCGGGCGGCGGAGCCGTAAAGGTAAAGGTCACAGGCAAGATGGAGCTTATCGGCGTTGAGATCCAGCCCGAGGTCGTTGATCCCGATGATGTCGAAATGCTCGGCGATCTTATCATGGCGGCAGCTAACGAGGCTCTCAGAACCGCCGCTAAGGAAAAGGAAGAGAAGATGGAGTCCATCTCAGGCGGACTCAACATTCCGGGAATGTTTTGATCATGGCTCAGTACAACGTCGCTCCGCTCGAAAAGCTGGTGGAGCAGTTTGAGAGAATGCCCGGTATCGGTCATAAAACCGCCCAGCGGCTTGCATATTATGTCCTCAATCTGTCAAAAACACAGGCGGAGGAGCTTGCGAACGCCGTTGTGGAGGCTCACACAAAAATACATTACTGCTCAAGGTGCTGCAACCTTACCGACAGGGAATTGTGTCCCGTCTGCGCGAACGAGTCAAGAGATCACGGACAGATCTGCGTTGTCGAGACCCCTCGCGACGCCACCGCGGTCGAAAACACCCGTGAGTACAAGGGCGTGTATCACGTTCTGCACGGTTCTATCTCTCCGCTGAACGGAGTCGGCCCCGACGACCTGACGATCAAACAGCTTATCGCGAGGATAGCTGAGGACGATGTCGCCGAGGTGATAATGGCGACCAATCCCACGGTCGAGGGCGACGCCACCGCGCTGTATATCTCAAAGCTCCTAAAGCCGATGGGCGTCAAGGTAACGCGCCTCGCCTACGGTATACCGGTGGGAGGCGACCTTGAGTATGCCGACGAGTACACGCTCGCAAGGGCGCTGGAAGGCAGGAACGAGATATAATGAGCGAAAATACAAAAACCATCGCCCAAAACAAAAAAGCAAGGCACGACTACTTTGTTGAGGAAAGCTTTGAGGCGGGCATTGAGCTTTGCGGAACCGAGGTAAAGTCGATCCGTCAGGGCAGGGTCAATCTTAAAGACAGCTGGTGCTCCGTTGACAAGGGCGAGCTTTTCGTCAACGGCATGCACATCTCGCCCTTTGAGCAGGGCAATATCTTCAATCGCGACCCGATGCGCGTCAGAAAGCTCCTAATGCACAAAAAGGAGATCAACCGCCTCTACGGTATAGTCAAGCAGACAGGCTACTCGCTTATACCCCTGAGCCTGTATTTCAAGGGCAGCAGGGTAAAAATGCAGGTTGGGCTCTGCAAGGGCAAAAAGCTCTACGACAAGCGCGAGGATATGGCAAAGCGCGCCGCCAAGCGCGATATGGAGCGAGCCATAAAAGAACAAAGCAGATAAACACTCATAACTCTTAACTCAGCTAAGCTGATCACAACTGCGGAGCAATAGCTTCGCATATATGGGGATGTAAAGGTTTCGACGGGGAGAACGACCCCGGATAAGCGAGCGGCGGTGCGGAACCGCCATAAAATCCGTAAACTTAAAAATAACTGAAGCCCGTCCCTGCGCGGAGCACCTCGGCCGCGTAAGGGGCGTCGATCAGAGGTAAATGTGAACAGGGATCAGCTCCGCTCCCCGTCACACATCAGGAGCTGCCGAACCGTATAGCCTGTCGTTAGGCGATACGGCGGGGGAGACTTAAAATAGCGACTGCGCTCGGAGAAAATCCCGGCGAATTCTTTTCGGACACGGGTTCGATTCCCGTCATCTCCACCAAACAAGTATTGGATGAACACCTACTTTTTCAGCGGCGGCTTCGCCGTCAGATGTGTTCTCTGATACAACAACAGAACGCCGTTTCAGTGTAAAAACGTAACCGTCAAATAAAACACCGTATTGAATTCCGCCCGGTGAATGTGAGAAAATATAAGCAAAAACGAAGTGTGCGGTTGTAGTCCGTTGTATTCGAAC
>CACXIV010000038.1 GCA_902767845.1 uncultured Ruminococcus sp.
TTTTTTTATTTGCTATAGTAGGACGATTAATATTGCATAAATATATTGACGGTACAGATTTATATACTTGTTATGCATCAATTTCACATTTTTTTATCGGTACATGGATCATTGTTGTACTTGCAATTATTAATAAAATATCGAGCAATATGATTACAAAAATATCAGAAAGTAAAGCAATAAAAATATTGGATAAATATTCGTTTTATATATATTTAACACACGGGATTTTTTGTATGAGTATATTCAGTTTTTACGAAAACTTTTCGCTATTACCTGCAACAACACTATTTATCGTTTCAACATTTGTAGCAACTGTAGTTTTAAAATGGATTTCCACTGCTCTCCAAAAACCGATATTAAAAAGATTATATGATTAATAAATTTAACAAAATCACAGATGTAGAAGATTCTGTTTCAATAGGTGATGAGGAATTGATTGAAATTATATCTTTGTCTAACGAAAGAAACAGAAAACTTATGAGCTGACGAGCATGCTCGTAGATTTTGAGTTTCACTCTGTGAACGCACTCAGTTTTGAGGATGGAAAAGAAATTTTCAGCTAAAGCATTGTCATAAGGGTTCCCACGTCTTGACATTGATTGATTTATGCCGTATGATTGAGTTAGGTTAAAGTACGCCTGAGAAGTATACTGAAACCCTTGGTCACTGTGGAGCTTCCTTTCTCTTAGCAGCTTTAATAGTATCCAGAACTAACTTGATGGATTGATCTTTTGCAGTTTTGTATGCGACAATGCTGTTGTCGTACAAATCTCTGATGACAGACAAGTACAAGAAACCTTGATTTGTTTTGATGTACGAAATGTCCGTTACCCACTTTTGGTTTGGACGATCGGCAGTAAACTCTCTATTGAGAGCATTTGGATATCTATGCAAATACTGACTGCAATAATGGAACTTCTTTCTTCTTACAACTGATAACAGATTGTATTTCTGCATAATTCTGAGAATGGTTTTAGGATTTCGATATATTCCTTGTCGCTCCAACCAGATATGTACCCTTCTGTATCCGTATGTCTTATGATTGATATCCTGACATTCTTCTATCTTGTTTGCTAACGGTAAATCTCTGTCCGGTATATCTTTTCTGTTCAGATACTTGTAATATCCGCTTCTGGACACATTGAAGAACCTGCACATTTCACTGATACTGTATTTATTCCTGTGTTTGTATATGACCTGATATTTGATTGCCGGCTTCACTTCCTTTCTGTGAGCGAGAGAAAATCCCGCATCAATTCAACTTCCATTTCTAATCTTTTGATATATCTTTCTTTGCTCGCCAATACATATCTCATCTGAGCTAGTTTGTCCAGCTTTTCTATTGACGGCGGAATATTTCCGTTTTTGGGCGGGCGTCCCTTTTTTCTCAATGCTTTGCCTGCTTCCACCATTCTCTGCTTCTTATTGTATCTTGTTTTGAAGTCTCGCATTTCCCTATGAGTAAACCCAAGTCTATTTCCTATTTCTCTTAACGTCAGACCTTGATTCACCATGTTAATTATTTCAGTTTCATATTCGCTTATGTGTCGATATTTTCTGCTCATAAAAACCAACCTCCTATGGTATCTTTATTCTACCATAGGAGGTGCTGTTTTTCTATTGTCTACTTTTTACGGAGCTGTTCATGTCAGCGGCTGAAAATTATTAGTAGATTTTTAACTGCCGATAAGGCTTTCGAGGGTCTCGTAGAGGCTTTCGGGCTCGACCGGCTTTGATAGGTGGGCGTTAAGTCCTGCCTGAAGGCTTCGCCGAACGTCCTCGTCAAAGGCGTTGGCGGTGAGCGCGATTATCGGCACGGTCTTGCTGTCTGCGCGGTTAAGCGCCCTGATTGCTCCTGTGGCCTCGAGTCCGTCCATCTTGGGCATGCGCATGTCCATAAGTATGGCGTCGTAATAACCCTCGGGGTGTGAAGTAAAGAGGTCGACCGCCTTTTGACCGTCTTCGGCAACGTCAGCCTCCATTCCGCGCGCGTCGAGAAGCATCAGCATGATCTCGGCGTTTATGGCGACATCCTCCGCCACAAGGATCCGCTTGCCCTTGAGCTCAGCCTTCCTGTCGCCGCCGCTGCCCTTTTTCGCGAAGTAAGCGGAGTGGTATTCATTTATTACCGTCTCGGCAAAGAGCGGCTTCGCGACAAAGCTGTCGACTCCTATGCGCTTTGCCTCCTCCGTGATATCCTCCCAGTTGTAGGAGGTCAGTATGACGATCACCGAATCGCCGCCGACCAGCGAGCGGATACGGCGTGTGGTTTCGATACCGTCGATACCGGGCATGCGCCAGTCAACGAGGATCAGGTCATACGGCTCGCGCCTCGCGTGGCGGAGCTTGACCATATTTACCGCCGTTTCGCCCGACAGGGCGATCTCGCAGTTAATTCCTGCCTGTCCGAGCACAAGACGGGCATGCTCGCAATCGACCCTTTCGTCGTCTACCACAAGCACCGACAGCTCGCCCGGATTTACGCTAAGCTCTGTCTGATCGTCGTGGCGCTCCGAATCCTTCAGCGTTACGGTCACGGTAAAGGCGGTTCCCTTTCCTTTTTCGCTCTCTACCTTAATATCGCCGTTCATAAGCTCTACCAGATTCTTTGTGATAGCCATTCCGAGTCCCGTGGTGCCGTATTTGCCAGATACGTTCGGCTCCTCCTGGCTGAAGCTGTCAAAGATCCTCGGCAAAAACTCCGCGCTCATGCCGATGCCGGTGTCCTTCATTATCATTCTCAGAGTGGATTTTCCGTCAAAGCGCGCGATGCGCTCGATCAAAAAGCTGACCGAGCCTCCCTCGGGCGTGAACTTGACCGAGTTGCCCAAAATATTTATCATGACCTGGCGAAGCTTCATATCGTCGCCGATGTAGTAGTTATCGACCTCGCCGATGATACGGCACTCGTATCTGAGCCCCTTGTCGCCGCACTGAGAGCTGATGATCGCGTTGACCTGCTCTATCGCCTTCGCGAGCGAAAATTCCTCGCTCTTTATAGCCATTCTGCCCGACTCTATCCGCGACATATCGAGGATATCGTTGATGATATTGAGCAAATGCTGAGCCGACGCGCCGATCTTTTCAAGGTAATCGCGGGTCTGATCCGGCAGGTCGGGATCGCTCAGCGCAATGTTGTCAAGTCCGATAATGGCGTTCATGGGGGTGCGTATCTCATGGCTCATGTTCGAGAGGAATACCGTCTTGGCGCGGTTTGCCTCCTCGGCGGCGGCAAGCGCGTCGCCGAGCGCCACACTCTTATCGGCGGCGTCGTCCCTCGCCTCCTGAAGATCCTTGGCGTAGTCGCGGATATCGCCGCTCATCTTTACAACGGCGTTCGACAGCGACTCAACCTCGTTGCCGGTGTGGATCGGCGGCACCTCGAGCACGAGCTCATCCGGATTTTTGCGCAGGTGGCTCATGGCGGCGTACTCTGCAACAGATTCCTCAAGGCTCTGGATCGGCTTTGTTATCTTGACCCTTACCCACCTGATGAACAATACGGTGAATATCCCGCCCAAAATGATCGCTCCGATCATGACGAACACGGTCTGACTGTACAGCTTTGAATTTATGCCGTAGATGTCTATATCGACGCACAGCGCCGCGATCTTGTTGCCGTCAGAGTCGTAAAGCGGCAGCACGCCCGTGTACTCGTCGCCCCACTCCTCTTTCTCCTCAAAAAACGTTTTGCTTCCGCTGTTGAAGGCGTCAAGGTATTTTTTCGCGGTCTCGGGCGTATACGAGCTGCCCGAAAGCGAGTTGAGGTCAACGAGCGAATCGCTCTCGTACTTGTACTCGCGGTCGGACGCCCCGGCGATCACGTTTTTGATATTGTCGGTTTTGTCAGTGTTGAGCGGAACGATAATGTAAATATAATCTATCTGGGTGTTTTCCCTGATCGAATCGAGAAAGTCCTGAAGCTCTTTGTACTCGTCGGACTCTATTCCGCTCTCGACGCACTGCTTTAGATCGTCGACGTCGATATGCGCGGCGGCGTAATCGAGCACCTCGGAAAGATGCTCGGAATAGTGGCTGTAGAGCGTAGCCCTCAAGCCCGTAAAGCCCAGCGCTCCGATAACGACGCAAAGCGTGAATACGAACAAAACGCAGCCTATTATAATTCCCCGGCGCAGAGGGTGTTTGATTGTCATTTTGGCATTCTTCACTTTCCTCACCGTCTTTCGGGATAATGCTTATTACTCCGATTTATTATATCACATATTAAATTTATATGCTTTGCGTAAGCGATAATTAATTACATATTAATTGTTATTTTAAAAAATAAAATTGAACTTTTATCAAAACTAATGTATAATATACGCATCTGATCTATTACGGGAATGAAAACATGCTAAAGCTCAGAAGATTTTTAAAGGATTACAAAAAGGAATGTATAATCGGACCTCTGTGCAAGCTGTTCGAGGCGGTGCTCGAGCTGTTTGTTCCGCTGGTTATGGCGAACATAATCGACGTGGGCATCAATCGCCTGCACGACGCCGGATATGTGCTGAGGATGGGGCTTCTGCTCGTGCTGCTCGCGGCTACGGGACTGACAAGCGCGCTGTTCTGTCAGTATTTCGCGAGCAAGGCTTCTCAGGGAGCCGGCACCAAGATCCGCAGAGCGCTGTTTGAGCACATCAACACCCTGTCCCACACCGAGCTTGACCGGCTAACCACTCCGTCGCTGATAACCCGTATCACAAACGACGCCAACCGCGTCCAGCAGAATATTGCCATGATAATCCGCCTGCTCACGCGCGCGCCGTTCATCGTGATCGGCTCGCTGATTATGGCTATGACCATCAACCTCAGGCTGTCGCTGATCTTTTTCGGCGCGGCGCTGCTGATCGGCGTTACCCTTTACCTCGTTATGACGAGGACGATACCGATGTTCTCGGCGATCCAGAAACGGCTTGACAAGATCGGTCTGCTCACGCGCGAAAACCTGTCGGGAAACAGGGTGATAAGGGCGTTTTCGCGGCAAAAGCAGGAGTGCGATCGGGTCGGCGACGCCGCCGAGGAGCTGTCGAGGGCTTCGATAAGGGCGAGCAGGATATCCGCTCTGCTCAACCCCGTGACCTACGCGGTCACAAATATCGCGATAATCCTGATAGTCTGGTTCGGCGCGGTCAACGTGAATATCGGCGACATGAGCACGGGCGACATAGTGGCGCTCGTCAGCTACATGACCCAGATACTGCTGGCTATGATCGTCGTAGCCAACCTTGTGCTGCTTATGACCCAGGGCAGCGCCTCCGCCGCGAGGATAAACGAGGTGCTCGAGACCGAGCCCTCAATCAAAGAAAAAACAAAGGAATTTGTCCCTACAATAAAGGACAGCCCCAAAATCGAATTCAAAAACGTCAGCTTCAAATATTCAGACGGCGACGACGTGCTGTCGGACATCAGCTTCAGCGTCAAGCGCGGTCAGACCGTAGGGATAATCGGCACCACGGGCTGCGGCAAAAGCACGCTTGTCAACCTTATTCCGCGGTTTTACGACGTCGATCCGGCTCATACTCCGACTGACGGCGGCGTGTTCATTGACGGCGTAAACGTAAAAGAATACCCATTTGTCCAGCTCAGAAGGCAGATCGGCATGGTTCCGCAAAAAAGCGTGCTTTTCAGCGGAACCGTCCGCGATAACCTAAGGCTGCGCTCGCGCGACGCCGACGACGACGAGCTGATAAAGGCGCTCAAGATCGCTCAGGCTTACGATTTTGTCAGCAAGCTCCCCAAGGGGCTCGACAGCAAGGTCGAGCAGGGCGGCAGGAATTTCAGCGGAGGTCAGCGGCAGAGGCTTTGCATAGCGAGGGCGCTCGTAGGCGATCCCGCACTGCTCATCCTCGACGACAGCTTTTCCGCTCTCGACTTCGCAACAGACGCGGCGCTGCGCCGCGCGCTCAGCGAAAACAAGGGCGATTCCACGGTGATGATCGTCACCCAAAGGTGCTCTACCATAAAGAACGCCGACCTCATACTCGTGCTCCACGACGGCGAGCTTGCCGGAGCAGGAAAACACGACGACCTGTTTGAAACCTGCGGCGTTTACCGCGAGATCTGCCTGTCGCAGCAGAGCGACTCAAACGCCGGGGACAAAAAGGAGGCAGCGAAATGAAAAACACGGCTTCCTTTTTAAGAGTTATCCGCCGAATGAGGCGCTACTACGGTCTCCTGCTGCTCGCGCTGATATGCGCGGTGATCAGCGTGTCGCTCACGCTATTGATACCCGTGCTCGTGGGCAGGGCGATCGACAACATCATAGCCGAGGGGCAGGTCGATTTTGAGGCGGTCATAAGGATAATCGCTCTGATCGCCGCGGCGCTCGTCGGGGTCAGCGTGTTCCAGTGGCTGATGAACTGGCTGATAAATCTGATCAGCTTCCGCGAGGTCAGGGATCTTAGGCGCGACGTTTTCAGAAAGCTAAACTCCGTCCCTCTCTCCTACATCGACTCTCACCCTCACGGCGACCTTATCAGCCGCGTTATCAACGATATCGACGCGGTAGGCGACGGACTTACACAGATATTTTTGCAGCTGTTCTCGGGCGTTGTTACGATTTTGGGAACACTGATATTCATGCTTACGATCAACCCGATGATCGCGCTGGCGGTGGTGGTGCTTACTCCGCTGTCGCTGTTTGTCGCCGCGTTCATCGGCAAGCTTACCCACAGGCGGTTCACCGAGCAGCAGCTTCTGAACGGAGATATCTCCGCCTACGTAAACGAGCATGTAGGCAACCAACAGCTCGTAAAGGCGTTTTCATTTGAGAACGAAGCGTGCTCCGAGTTCGACGAGCTAAACCAAAGGCTGTTCACCGTGGGCTTCAAGGCTCAGTTCGCCGGCGCTCTCGCAAATCCCGGCACAAGGTTCGTGAACGCCATGGTATACGCCGCTGTCGGCGTGTTCGGGGCGCTCACCGCTATCTCGGGAGCGCTGACGGTCGGTCAGATCTCGGCGTTTTTGACCTACGCCAATCAGTACACCAAGCCGTTTAACGAGGTCACGGGCGTGCTGACACAGCTTTCGACCGCGTTCGCCGCGTCCGAAAGGGTGTTTGAGGTGCTCGATTCCCCCGACGAACCCGACGACAGCGGAGCGAAGTCCGCTCCCGAAGGCTGCAGGGGCGACGTCAGGATAGACGACATCAGCTTTTCATATACACCGGACAAGCCGCTTATCAGGAACTTCTCGCTCGACGTAAAGAGCGGCAGCCATGTTGCGATAGTTGGTCCCACAGGCTGCGGAAAGACCACGCTGATAAACCTGCTCATGCGGTTTTACGAGGTCGACAGCGGCAGGATACTGCTTGACGGCGTCGATATCTCGACAATGAAGCGCGACGAGCTGAGAAAATGCTTCGGCATGGTCTTGCAGGAGAGCTGGCTGTTCAACGGAACTATAATGGAGAACCTGCGCTACGGAGCCGAAAACGCCACGGACGAGCAGGTGATCGCCGCGGCTAAATCAGCCCACGCCCACAGTTTTATCCGCCGAATGCCCCGGGGCTACGACACGGTGATCGGCGAGGAGGGCAGCAACCTCAGCCTCGGTCAGCGGCAGCTTTTGTGCATAGCGAGGGCTATGCTGACGGATCCGCGCGTACTGATACTGGACGAGGCTACCTCGTCGATCGACACGCTCACCGAGATCCGCGTTCAAAAGGCGTTCGCCAAGATGATGAAGGGCAGAACGAGCTTTGTCGTCGCGCACCGCCTCTCGACGATCAGAGAAAGCGACGTTATACTCGTCATGCGCGACGGAAATATCGTGGAGCAGGGAGCTCACGACGAGCTGCTCAAAAAGGGCGGCTTCTACGCCCGTCTGTATTACAGTCAGTTTGATACGGAGCGCTCAAGCTGACGCGCGATATTTTGAAAATAATAATTCTATACTACCTCTTTCCCCTTTCGCATATACTTATTTGTATATGCGGAGGGGATTTTTTTGCTTACTTCACTAAACATTATCGCGCCCGAATACAAAAGCGCCTTTGCCGGGGCGATCGGCAAACTGCGCGGAGACAGTATCACCGAGGAGATCACCCGGGGAGCAGTCGGGCTGAGACGGATAACATACATAAAACGAGGCGCCGAGCCAAAGCCGAACAAGCTGTACAAAAGGCTCGGTAAAAACGCCGTTGTGCTCTGCTCCGAAAGCACCCGGCTGCCGGAAGGGATAACGCGTTTTTGCTCGGACAGTTTCTCCGGGCGGCTGTGCGTAAACATGGCTCTTGAAACGCTCAGGCGGCTCGACTCGCCCGAGGAGCTAAGGCTCGGGATATACGACCCCGAGGCGGCGGAAGCGGATTTTTTGTTCGAGGCGCTGAAGCTCTGCCGCAGCCCTGTCGCCGTGACCTGCGACATCCTGCCCTACGACAGGATCAGAAGGCTCGCGCTCGAACAGCTCGGCGCGTCAGCGATGATCACAAGGAACACAAGGGAACTCGGTGACTGCGACCTTATCGTAGCGCCCACGCGGATCTGCGTTCCCCTGCCGATAAAGCGCTCCGCTGTGGTTTTGACAGCGGGCGCGCCGTATGTGGGACTGAGCGGCAGGATATACGGCAGCTACGAGCCGATCCTGCCCGAGCCGCTCGAAAGGCTCAGCCCGCCCGAGCTCGGCGCGGAATATTTCGGCTCGGCGCTGTACACTCTTTGCGGAATGTTTCGGCTCGGCAGCCTTGTACCGACGGGCTGCGTCTCTTTGGACGGGCGAGATCGGCAAACCGTTGAATCATTGAGAAATTTGCTTGACATCACAAATAAAAAAGCCTATAATAGTTAAGTGTGTTTTTTGTAAGTTATCAAGTCTATTTAGGAGGAAAATATCATGTCACAGAAACCTACTATGCTCACTCTCGAAAGCCACAAGAAGCTTGAGGAGGAGCTTTCCGAGCTTATTAACGTAAAACGTAAGGAAATCGCGGAGAAGATCAAGGTTGCGCGCTCGTTCGGCGACCTCAGCGAGAACAGCGAGTACGATGACGCCAAAAACGAACAGGCTATCCTGGAGGCGAGGATCACCACGATCGAGTCGATACTCAAGACCGCGGTCATCATCGACGAGAGCGATACCTCTAACGAGAACGTCCACCTCACCTCAAGGGTAAAGATCGAGATACTTGAAAACGGCATGCAGGCTGAGTATACGATCGTAGGCTCCGGCTCCAACGAGGCCGATCCCGCTCAGGGCAAGATCTCGGACGAATCACCCATCGGCTCCGCCATCATGGGCAAAAGCGTCGGCGACGTTGCCGAGGTAGAGACTCCCGGCGGCGTTATCACCGTAAAGATTTTGGAAATCGGCAAGTAATAATCAATTCGTAATTGATCAAAAAAGCAGCGGCTTTTTTTGAAAGGATGTAATTTTATGGATAACAAGCCTAATCAGGCGAACACAAGCGACGTTATTCAGGTCAGGTACGACAAGCTCAACGCCCTTCGCGAGGCAGGCAGAGACCCCTTTGTCATCACCACCAGCGAGCGCGACTGCCTTACCGAGACCGTCAGGAATAACTTTGAGGAATACGAGAACAAGGACGTCTGCGTTGCCGGCAGGATCATGTCGAAGCGCGGCAAGGGCAAGGTTTCCTTCCTCGATCTGCACGACAAATCGGGCAAGATCCAGATCTTCGCCAAGTTCGACGACCTCGGCGAGGAGGAGTACGGCTTCCTGAAAAAATGGGACATCGGCGACATCGTCGAGGTAAAGGGCTTTGTATTTAAGACCAAGATGGGCGAGATCTCGATCCACGCGAAAGAGGTCAGGCTCCTGTCAAAATCCTTAAAGCCCCTGCCCGAAAAGTACCACGGACTTACAAATACCGACCTCAGATACCGCCAGCGCTACGTTGACCTCATCATGAACCCCGAGGTAAAGGACACGTTCATCAAGCGCTCGCAGATCATCAGCTCGATCCGCCGCTACCTCGATTCTCAGGGCTTTATGGAGGTCGAGACCCCCATGCTCGTCGCAAATGCCGGCGGCGCCGCGGCGAGGCCGTTTATGACGCACTTCAACGCGCTTGACGAGGATCTGAAGCTCAGGATATCGCTCGAGCTCTACCTTAAAAGGCTTATCGTCGGCGGACTCGAGAAGGTATACGAGATTGGCAGGGTGTTCCGCAACGAGGGCGTAGACACCCGTCACAACCCCGAGTTCACGCTGATGGAGCTGTATCAGGCATACACCGACTACAACGGCATGATGGATCTGACCGAAAACCTCTTCCGCCACGTGGCTCAGGAGGTGCTCGGCACGACTCTGATTACCTACAACGGCACCGAGATCGACCTCGGCAAGCCGTTTGAAAGGATCACCATGCTCGACGCCGTAAAGAAATACTCAGGCGTTGACTTTAACGATATCCACTCCGACGAGGAAGCCAAGGCCGTCGCCAAGGAACACAACGTCGAGTTTGAAAGCAGACACAAGAAGGGCGATATCCTCAGCCTGTTCTTCGAGCAGTTTGCCGAGGAGCACATGATCCAGCCCACCTTTGTTATGGATCACCCGATCGAGATCTCTCCCCTCACCAAGAAAAAGCCCGACGATCCCGATTACGTTGAGCGCTTCGAGATGTTCATCAACGGCTGGGAGATGTGCAACGCTTACTCCGAGCTGAACGACCCCATCGACCAGCGCGAGCGCTTCAAGGCTCAGGAGGAGGCTCTTGCCCAGGGCGACGAGGAGGCCAACACCACAGACGAGGACTTCCTCAACGCGCTTGAG
>CACXIV010000039.1 GCA_902767845.1 uncultured Ruminococcus sp.
GCACTCAAACTATTGAACCGCCGTGTACGGAACCGTATGCACGGTGGTGTGAGAGGTCGGCTGCTCAACTAATGGGCAGCCTCCTACTCGATTTTGTTTATCAAGCGGAAAACGCTCTCGGCTCGGCGAAGCGTTTTCGGTCGGATTTACCGATCCTCCGAATAATCCGACCAATCTCCGGCGGAATATCTGTGCTTTGTTTTCATGGCGCCGGGGTCTGCCTTTGGCGCGACCGACATATCTATCTTGTAAATCTTTCCGATCATCGCGTTGCTGTAGGGCAGATCGGTCGTCTGATACGCCGTTTTGCCCTCGCTGACCTCCTTGTCGCTGACGCCGGAGTCAAAGATTATCCCGATCACCCCGAACGGAGCTACCGCGCGGTAAATATCGGTTCCCTCGATACGCTCCATCTCGAAGCCCGGCCAGTCGGCGTAGTAATAAGGTTCTTTGGTGATGCTGTTTACAGACATGCCGCCCCACCAGTAAACGTAGACCTTGTCCCATTTTGTTTCGCTGTTGTCATAATATGCATACCCGGGCTTGTCGTTTTCCTTGTCAAGCTCCATTTCCTTTAGATACTCCTCGTACGGGTCGCTCTTGTCCTCGTAGTGAACGGGAACGCCGGCTTCCAGCGCGGTGACGTTTTGCGTGAACGCTGCCTCAAGAAACTCGGGATAAATATTCCTCCAATAATGGATAAAGTGTTCTCCGCTTTCATACTTGTTGAAAACAAGCTTATCCTTGGGATATCCGCTCTCGATCAGCCGGTTGTACATTTCCTCCGTAGCGTCTCCGTTGTCCGTTGCGTAACCGCCGGCGTAAATATACAAATACGGAGCGTTTTCCATATCGAGCTTATCGCTGAGGAAGCTTGTCCATTCCTTTTCGGCGTACATGCCGAAGGTCGCCGACAAAACGCCGCCGGCGCTGAATTTGTCGGGATGAGCCAGTACAGTGTAGAAGGTTTCCAGTCCGCCGAGAGAACTTCCGGCAAGTGAGTTGTGCCGCGCGTCGGTGTAGACATTGTAGTTTTCGTTGATGTAGGGCATGATAGTGTCGCAGATAAAGTCCGCGAACGCGCTTCCGCGTTTAAGGCTGATGTCTTTCTCGCTGACGTTTGAGCTCTCTCCCTCCATGTTGATGCTGCCCAAGTCGGGGATAAGCTCGTCGTCTCTGTACTGACTGCCGTTATCAATACAAACAATGATCGCCTTATTGTCGGTGGCAGCCATCATGCTTGTCACACTTTCGCTGACATTCCAGCACGCCACGTCGTTGTCCATCCCTCTTTCCGTGCCTGTAGCCAGAACGCTCTGACCGTCGAACATATAGATCACGGAGTATTTTTCCTCCGAGTTTTTATCATAATCCTCTGGAGTCCAGATATATACGTTTTTATCTCTGCCGTCAAACTCAAAGCTTTTTGTCTCGAATTTCGGGTCATAGACCGGGTCTTTTCCAAAGACATACGGAAGCAGCTCGTCGTTGTCCAGGTTCCAGCCGCTGATAAAGCTGTTGAAGGTAACGTCCATGCTGGTGGTGTCGCCGTAGCTCAGATGAACCATGTTGTACAGATTTACGTCTGCCTCGCAGCAATAGATCACGCTGTTGTCGTCTCCGCCGGCGCTTTCCTTTTTGACATCCGCGGATTTGCCGCCGGTGCTGTTAATAAACGTCGCTGTCATCTCGGTAATATCCTTCGGCGCCCTGATATACAGCTTGTGCATTTTTTCGGCCTTTACTTCGCTGCTCTGCGAAGCCTCCGGGGTGGTTTGGTTGCCCGCGCAGGCGGTCATCATTGACGCGCACATGGCGCCGCACAGGATCCCGGCGATAATTTTTTTCTTCATAATCAAACTCCCTTTCGCTTACGTCTTTTTTGTCAGACCGTTTTCGATCGTTTCGAGATCAGTATACAGGCGTTATCTAAAGATAATCTAAAGAACGGGAAAAAATCAAGAAATACTTAAAAACGACGAACGGTCAGCCGGTTTCGCGCGAAGGTCAACAATTTTATGTTGTCTTTTTCTTCGCGATATGATATAATATTTTTGAAATCAAAAGCGGCGATCAACCGCGGAAAAGGGGAATAGATATGAAATACTGCAATTACTGCGGAGCACAAAATCCGGACAGCGCTTCGGTATGCCAAAGCTGCGGCGGCGGTCTGTATAACGAGCAGGACAATTATTATCAGGGATATCAGCAGAGCGGCTACGAGCAAAGGCAGACTCCCGTAAACGTTTACACAAACGTGCAGACGGATATCCCGTATCAGTACCGTCCGCTTTCGGCATGGGCGTACTTCGGTTATTCGCTGCTGTTCAGCCTGCCGATCGCGGGATTTGTTTTGCTGATAGTTTTTTCGTTTAGCGAGAGCAACATCAACCGCCGCAACTTCGCGCGTTCATATTTCTGCGCCTTGCTGGTCGTAGGTGTAATTTTCCTTATCGTTCTGCTGATCTCGCTGATCACGGGAGGACTGCTTTTCTCAGCGAGCTCCGCCAGATATTAAAGCTTGATGACGGAGGAAAATATGTACAGATTTGACGCTGAAAAAACAAAAAACGAGTGCGTTCAATGGATACGCGACTTTTTTGAAAAAAACGGAAAGGGCTGCAACGCCGTTGTGGGTATTTCGGGCGGCAAGGACAGCTCTATCGTGGCGGCACTCTGCGTTGAGGCGCTCGGAAAGGACAGGGTCATCGGAGTCCTTATGCCCTGCGGCGAGCAGAGCGATATCGACATGGCAAAGCTCCTTGTAGACACGCTCGGGATCAGGCACTACGTTATCAATATAAAGGACGCGGTCGAGGGTATCACCTCGGCGATCCCCTTTGAGCTTTCCGAGCAGAGCAGGGTTAATCTTCCGCCGAGGATAAGGATGTCCACGCTCTACGCGGTTTCTCAGAGCAACAACGGCAGAGTCGCGAACACCTGCAATCTCTCCGAGGACTGGGTCGGCTACTCAACGCGCTACGGCGATTCCGTCGGCGATTTCAGCCCGTGCTCATTTTTGACCGTCGCCGAGATGAAGCAGATCGGCAGGCTCATCGGTCTGCCCGACGCGCTTATCGACAAGGCTCCGTCCGACGGACTGTGCGGCAAAACGGACGAGGATAACCTCGGCTTTACCTACGCCGAGCTTGACCGCTATATCCGCGAGGGCGTGATCGAGGATCAGGAGCATAAGGCGCTGATCGACCGCAAGCACGAGCTCAATAAATTCAAGCTTGAGCTGATGCCGGCGTTCAAGCCCGAAATATAAAATACTTTATTTAAAACAACGCGCTGTCACTCTCCGGCGAACCGGGAATGACAGCGTTTTTGTCTTTTATCAGTCGGGCAAGCCCGTTGGAAAAATACAGCGCTTCCGCGCAGGCGGATATTATCTGTTCAGGAAGGTGTGCAGAAAGTCCCCGAAAACCTGCTCCCACGCCGCCTCGTTGTGCTTTTGATCGGGAAGTATCACTTCCGCGAGCAGCTCGGGGGGATACAGCTCGGCGAGGATGTCGTATGTCAACTCAACGCTGACAAATATCCTGTGCTCGAGCTCGTCGCCGTCGCCGGTGTAAATGTAAAGATACGGGAGCTCCGGCGCTGATATTTTGCCGATCCACGCTCTCAGGTCGTTTTCGGAGTAGAGCAGGAACGCCGGCGAGAACACTCCTGCCGCGCGGAATTTTTCGGGATGACTTAGCGATGTAAAAAACGACTGCAAGCCTCCCGACGAGCTTCCGCAGAACGCGGTGTTATCTCTGCCTGTTTTTACGGGGAACCTCGACTCAACCTCGGGCATTACGGTTTCGGTCACAAAGCGGTCGAATATCTCGCCCTCGGGCGCGGTGTAGTTATCCATATCGTCAGCGGCGATCACCTCTCCGATCGACCCCGGGGTCAGCTCGTTGTCGCGCCAGATATTGTCGTTGTGAATGCCTACGATTATCGCGGCCTTTCCGCTGAGCTTTCGCTCGGCTCTGACCGACTCGCGCGTGTGCCAGCAGCCCCAGCCCGAGCTTTCCTCGTCAAACAGGTTCTGACCGTCGGTCATGTAGATAACGGGGAGCTTTTCCGATTCCCCGTGCGCGGGAACGAACACGCGCACAAGCCTTTCGCCCTTTTCGGGATAGGGCAGGCGCAGTTCAAAAATCTTTTCGTCGATCATAAGATCCCTCCTCTCGCTTTTATTTTACACCACATCGGGCTGCGATTCAATATTAATATTATTTGAAATTAAAATGAAAATATCGTGATTGCACTTGTGCAAACGGATGTTTTTTGATAAGATATACAAGAGATTTGTTTTCACGGTGATAATATGGAAAATACTTCAGGAATTTACGGCAATCAAAAGCCCGAGCTCGAGCGCGTGATAAATCAGATACTTCTGCACATTACGCAGATCCGCAGGGATATGGAAAGCAAGCTCGGGATGGATCCGGTCGAGCACTGCCTCGGAAGGATAAAGAGCGAGGAAAGCATGCGCGAAAAATGCAGGCGCAAGGGCTTGCCCGAGACCACGGAATCGGCGCTTGAAAAGATATTCGACGCGGTCGGCGTTAGGATAGTCTGCGCTTTTGTGGACGACGTTTTCACTATCCGCAACTATATCGCGGACTCGGGAAGGTACGAAATAATCGAGGAAAAGGACTATATCAGCCGCGCCAAGCCAAACGGCTACCGCAGCTATCATATGATACTCCGCGTCGACGGTAAATACCACGCCGAGATTCAGCTTCGCACGATCTCGATGGACACGTGGGCGGCGCTCGAGCATCATCTGAAATACAAAAAGAAGGTGGGCGGCAGACAGGAGCTTATCATCGGCGAGCTAAAGCGCTGCGCCGACGAGCTCGCGTCGACCGACCTGTCTATGCAAACTATCCGCGATATGATATTGGAGGGTGATTCCCGATGAAGATTCTCTTGGCAGAGGACACAAAGGATTTAAACAAGGTTTTATGCGCCGTGCTGCAGCACGAGGGCTATTCCGTAGACGCCGCCTTTGACGGCGAGGAGGCGCTTGAATTTATCAGCCGCGACAGCTACGACTGTCTGATATTCGACATAATGATGCCGAAAAAGGACGGCATAGAGGCGCTGAAGGAGGTCAGGGAGAAAAAGATACTCACTCCCGTGCTTATGCTCACCGCCAAGGCTGAGATCGACGACAGGGTCGCCGGACTCGACGCCGGAGCGGACGATTACCTCACAAAGCCCTTCGCCATGAAGGAGCTGCTCGCGAGGGTGCGCGCGCTCACACGCCGCAAGACCGAGTACAGCGCTAACGACCTGAGCTTTAACGACGTAACGCTCAGGGCGCAGACCTTTGAGCTCTCCTCGGAGAACAGCGTAAGGCTGTCCGTAAAGGAATTTGAGCTTATGCAGCTTTTGATCTTAAATAAAAACCACGCGGTCTCGGCAGATTATATAATGAGCAACGTATGGAGCCGCGAGCCCGACGTTCAGCCCGACACGGTGTGGCTGTATGTTTCGTACCTCAAGCGCAAGCTCAGGGCGATCGCCTCCTCGACCGAGATCTCGGGAGACGTAAGCAACGGCTTTGTGCTGAAATAGGGGTGACCTTATGAATGAGAGAGCTATAAAAAAGCTCAGGCACAAGTTCATTCTGACCGCGCTGATATCCTTTGTCTGCGTAATGATACTGATGTGCCTGACGATCTACATTGTAAATATAGTTACCACCTACCGGCAGATAATCAATACCATGGATTATATAATCGACCACGACGGCGAGATCACAGAGTCGGACGAGATCGACCGTGAGGATCTCCTGCGCGAGATCCGTCCCGAGGACGAGAACTTTTTTGTTCAGCTTGTCCGCGACATGTTCAACACCGGTCTGAGCTCGACCGAGTTCATCTATTCCGTAAGGTATTTTTCGGTGACATATGATCAAAACGGCGTGCCGGTAAAAATCGTCGCCAATCATATCGCTATGGTCGACGACGAGCGCGCGCTTGATCTCGCCGGACAGGCGATCGCCACCGGAGATTATTTCGGATCGATCGACAACTTCCCCTTTACCGTAAGCGAAAAGGACGGCGGCACGCTTGTTGTCGGAATGGATATCAGCGGACAGCTTGCCAATGTCCGCAGGATCGGCAGTATTTCGATCGTGATCACGTTTTTCGGAGCGATATTGGCGTTCGTATTCCTAAGGCTGATCTCGAACCGCGTTATCCGTCCCGAGATAAGAGCCGCCGAACAGCAAAAGCAGTTCATCACAAACGCGAGCCACGAGCTCAAGACTCCGCTCGCGGTGATCCGCGCCAATACCGAGCTCGAGATGATGATGCACGGCGACGACGAGTGGAACCGGTCCACTATGAATCAGGTCGACCGCATGACGGGGCTGATCAGAGAGCTCGTCATGGTCGCAAAGGCGGAGGAAAGCGTCGATAAAAACGACCGCACGGAGGTTGATGTTTCCAAAACGGTGTCCGACGCCGCCGGAGCGTTCTCTTCCGTGGCTTCCCAGAGCGGAAAGACCCTTACGACCGAGATCGCCGAAGGGGTTGTCATGAAGGCAAACTCGGAGCAGATCGACCGCCTCACGATCCTGCTAACGGACAACGCTATCAAATACTGCGACGAAGGCGGAACCGTTAAGATCAGGCTCACGCAAAAAGGCAAGGGGATCTCGCTTACGGTCTCAAACAACTTCGCCGAGGGCGGCGGCGTCGATTACAGCAAGTTTTTCGACCGCTTCTACCGCCGCGACGAGAGCCACAATATAGACAAGGGCGGCTACGGGATCGGACTTTCGATCGCGCAGGCGATCGTCCAAAACTACCGCGGCAGAATTGACGCGAGCTGGAAGGACGGAATAATCAGCTTCACCTGCCGCCTCAAAGGATAATACAAACAGGATCGACGTTAGTTGATCCTGTTTTTTTATCGGCGGTTTTCACCTAAAAATAAACGACGCTACAGAAGTTTTTTATGGTCATTTTTTTGTGAATATTCATTCTTTATAAACTAAAAAATGCAAGTTGCTTGTGAAATGTTCATAATTTTTATCAGGGTTATATAAAAAGATTGACGAAAAATGTTGAAAATGCTATAATTGTTTTGAGATGAAATATACTCCGATACACCGGAAAAGGAGAGTATAAAATGAAGATGATAAATAAAAAGCTTGCCTGTATGATTCTGTCGGTATTTTTGATGCTTTCAGCATTGCCTATGACGGTATACGCGGATGGCGCAACTGCGCACGATGTCTGGAATGCGTCTGATCTTGAAACTGCGTGTGGAGAGATCAATACAAATGGCGGCGAGCATATCATAAACTTGAAGGCTAATATTACCGGCGGCTGTATCGACATTGACAACGGCGATGCTATCGTCACGGTTATCGGCAATGGTTATACGCTCAGCGCGACCGTTTCGGCGGTTAATGTCAGCCACGGCGCGACGGTAAATCTCGGCGACGGAAATTCAGAACTCTTCCTGACGAGCGATGACAATAACGATGACCCCGGTATTGTTCATGTGTGGGATGCCGGCTCAGTATGCAATATGTACGAAGGTGTAACGCTCAAAGATCATAAGGGACAAAACTATTTTGGCGGCGGCGTTACGGTAGAGGGCGGAACCTTCCATATGTACGGCGGAGCCATAAACAACTGCGGTATTGACGGCGGTGCTGTTTGCTTCGGCGGCGGTGTAGCTGTAATAGCAGGCGGTAAATTCATCATGGAAGATGGCGTTATTTCCAATTGTTATGCAAAATCGGACTATGTTGTTGAACCAAATACTAATAATTTCTTTACGGCAATGGGAGGCGGAGTGTTTGTCACAGCAGGCTCAACCTTTACCATGAACAAAGGTACCATCAGCAACTGTGAAGCGACCAACTTCGGCGGCGGTGTCGCGATGTCTATTTCGGACAGTCCGCACGAAAAAGATGAATTTGGTATATACGGTATAGGCAACCCCCAGAGCGTAGTCACGATCAATGGCGGTACCATCACCGGCAACAAAGCCGAAAGCGGTGCAGGCGTATTTGCCTCCGGATTCTACACCGCTTACGCCTCGGCCTTTACTCTTGATCCTCCCGAAAGCGGAGAAGAACCAAATCCTGGATTATTTATTAACGGAGGCGAGATCTCCTCTAACAAAGCTACCGGCGCGGGCGGCGGTGTGCTTGTTACTATGGTAAAAAGTGAAGCTCAGATCCACAACGCCGAGATCACAAACAATACAGCTAAAACCGGCGCCGGTATTGAGAATTTACGTTATTATACTCATCTTGACATTGACGGATGTACGATTACAGGCAATAATGCTTCCTCCAACGGCGGCGGTATAGCGGCTTTCCTTAACTCCGGTTATGGTCAAGTCGGATATACAAAAATTAAAGACACAACAATTACCGACAACACCTCAGGAGCTCGAGGCGCGGGCGTTTATTATGACAATGAGTCGGAGATTCGACTTTCAGGCGCGAATGTGATTCAGGATAATACTTATAACGGTAAGGATAATAACCTTAATGTTTTAAGTTTAGATAAACCTGTTACGGTTGACGGCGACTTAACAGGCTCACAGATCGGTCTTTCCGACCCAACCCTTTGGGATGACGGCAAAGAAGATACCGCACCCGATGCTGTTTCAACCGAACGTCTTACCAATGGTTACAAAGCGAATAATGCTTCATTGATTCCCGCGAACGCATTTACATCAGACCACGAGAGTTGGGTGGTTGATTTTGGTGAGAAAAAGACAGAACAAGTTGAAGTCGGAAGGACATATACATATACAGCAAGAACATATAACGCTGTTTCACGTTCCACCGGTTCTCAGGCGGCGAGAGGAACGTTGGTTGATGTTGTAGCTAAAACTACTTTTTCCGAAGGCGGAAGAGCTTCCAATACTTCCGAGCTTTACAACGAGCTAACTACAAGGTATAAGGAAGAATATCAGGAAACAGACACAGATGATCATTATTATGACCCTGCATCGAATAGTAATATTGAGGTTTTTCCTAGCGGAAATAATGTCTATGTTTATGTTGACAATAATATACTGTTTGCCGGCGCTTCTTATCAACAGTACGTTGAAGAGGGGCACTTTGCGTTGGTGTTCTTAAGCGGAACTCTTGACGACGCAGATTTTTCCGATGATTATACAGAAGAAACGGTTGTATTTGATGAATCGATCGATGAAGATGAAACAGAGTACGGGTTTAATGATATAGGACACACTGTATCAAAAACGGAAATAATTAAAAGCTCCGAAGTTGTAGACATCCAGTACGACACAGTGACAACCGACTACACTAACGAAGTCCGTCTTGTCCGCAAAACCACGGTTGACTACCACATCAACAACAGAACTATTGCAAAAGATAAATATAACGGCAACGATATCTTTACATCATATGTGGCAGAGGCAACAGGAAAGCCGGTAACGGTCGGCGATACTATCAACGCGTTCTATACGGTTCCCGAAGTCACTCCTACAGCTCAGAACAGCTGCCCCTATATCTTTAAGGGCTGGTATTACGATAAGGCGAACGATAATGACGAAAATCCCGTAGCTTTCGGCACTGATGAATATATCGCCGGACGCGATATATATGCCCACTGGATCGAGGTCAAGGACGTAGCAAAAGATTCGCGGGATAAATATACCCTTCCCGAGGGAGAAACCGCATACGGCGGCTTTGACCTTACAGGCGTACAGGTGCGCGGGGCTATCAATGATACAAACTTCGATGGTATAAGAAAGCCCGGCGGCTTGCGCTTTATGACCTCGCTCAGTACGGATGTTGTCAACGAGATAAAAGCACTCCAAGACGGCGATAACAATATCGAATACGGCTATGTCGCCGCGACAAGAGCGGACTGGATCGACTATCATGATCACTTTAAGGATAAGCTGCAATATGTAAGCAAGACTGCTAACGGAAAAGACACTACCGACAGCAAAAAACCCGGCGATTATTTCGGCTTTGCATCGAATGTCGTCTGCACCTCGCAGATAATTAACGAAAGCAACGGAGTTGTCATTGAGGATCACAGGAACTTCGATAAATATTTGCTTTACACCCTCGTTAT
>CACXIV010000040.1:0-374 GCA_902767845.1 uncultured Ruminococcus sp.
TTTACTGTCGATCCGTCTTCCTCTACCTCGAAGATGCAGTTCTTGCCGTTGTATACAGCGTCAAGAGCTTCGCCTGTGGGATAGAGCTTCTCCTCTGCCGCGCCGAAGTTGTGCGCCCAGGGATTGGATGTCTCGTTGCCGTCCTCGTCTACCGAGTTGATGGCGAACTTGATGTTGTAGTTGTCGAACGCGAAGATATCTTCCATGGTGAATTCCCAGATACCGTCCGCGATCTCTGTCATTGCGTTGTCTGTATTTGCGGGCTGCCAGTTTGCTCCGTTGAGGTATGTTTCCTCTCCGTTACCTACCGCGATTACCGAGTATACGTCAAGAGCGTTCGGCTTTACTACGCCTGTTCCCGTTACGTTTACTGT
>CACXIV010000040.1:470-8991 GCA_902767845.1 uncultured Ruminococcus sp.
AGCGTATACGCCGTCAGCGCCCTTTGTCATATCGTTGGCCGCGTTTGTAGCGTCCCAAGTTGATCCGAAGATATCCGCCGATGATCCTGCTACGCTGTATATAGCGTCAGCGGGCTCTGTGGGCTCTTCTGTGGTGGGCTCCTCTGTTGTAGGCTCCTCAGTTGTGGGCTCCTCAGTTGTGGGCTCCTCTGTGGTGGGCTCTTCTGTAGGCTTCTCCTCAGCCGCTACAAAGATGCAGTTGTAGAACCAGTCCTCGCCGCCCTGTCCGTCGGGACGGAAGTATACGGTATATGTACCGTCAGCTGTGATCTCGCCGTTCTGACCGTAATTGTTGTTATATCCGTCGGGATACCAAACTTTAGGTTCTGCGCCGCCCTCTGAATAACCAACCTTGAACTGATCTGAGGTTGTGAGGTTAAGGCCTGTGAACATGTACTCGCCTTCGGCTGCCTCATTAGGAACGAGCTTATAGTCTGAGTCTATCGACCAGTTGTTCATCGTACCTAAGATGTAGTAGTCGCCTGCGGGAGCGGGTTCTGTTGTAGGCTCCTCTGTCGTGGGCTCCTCAGTCGTGGGCTCCTCAGTCGGAATCATATTCTCGATCGGGAATTTGTCGACTCTGTCTGTAACAAACTTCTGGATAATAGTTGCATCGAGAATATCAACGAAACCGTCCCCGTTGACATCTCCCAGAAGCAATTGTTCGTCGTCAAGTTCTGCCTTTTCGACTTCGTACTTCTGAATCAAAGTAGCATCCATGATGTCAACTACGCCATCGCGGTTGACATCACCGAAATCATAATTTGATCCGGGAGCTTTTGATGAGTGTTCGTACGCCGAAGCCGGTAACGCCGCAAAACATGAGATTGCGAGCAGTACCGCCAACAACATACTAACGATTTTTGTTGTTCGCTTCATATTTGTTCCTCCTTTATAAATTTGAACATATAAATGAACAGTATAATTATAACAAAATGAATTATGAAATGCAATAAATTTTATCATAAAGTTAGAAAATATTGTAATTAAATTGTAATCTTGTTTAAATTACCAAAACGAATTATATTATATTTGTGCAATTTGCTACCGCTATAATAAACAAAAAAACAGCTTTTTCCGTAACAGCCGGTAAGGGCCGCTGAAAAAGCTGTTTATTTGAAAAGCTTATAAATTTTTATACAATTTCTTTCCGGATCGACAATGCCGAGTCCCAAAAATCCGCCGTCCTGTTCAGACACCCGAAGGAGCTGACCGCTTTGCGGAGAACTTTTGCGCAGAGAGGTTCGGGAGATGTCGAGAGCTCCGCCGTTAGAGAAGCGCTTTGCCTGATTCGGCGATACGGAGATCCCCTGATACTCCGCGAAAAGTCCTTCGACCGAGCGGACGGCTGACGCGATATCACCGCGCTCCTTAAGCGCTTTTAGCTCGTCGAGCGTCACGCAGTCCCCGAGTGAAAAACCGCACGCCTCTGTACGTCGCAGGTCGGTCATTACCGCGCCCACGCCGAGCCTTTGCCCGATATCGTCAATTATCGTGCGGACATAGGTGCCCTTTGAGCAAAAGATCTCAAGCGTTCCGCTCTGTCGCTCTCTGTCAAAGCAAAGCGATTCGAGCGAGTAGACCGAGACCCTTCGCGCTTCGCGCTCGACCTCGACGCCCTTTCGGGCGAGGTCATAGAGGCGCTGACCGTTCTTTTTGACCGCCGAGAACATAGGCGGCGTTTGCGTGATCTCTCCGCGGAACTCCGCGAGGGAAGCCGCGAGCTGTTCCTCTGAGATATCCGATCCGACCCGGCTTAGCTCCCTGCCCCAGATATCGAGCGTATCGGTGGTTATCCCGAGCTTGAAATCCGCCGTATATTTTTTGTCGTGATTCGGAATGATGTCCTGAGCCTTTGTGGCGCTGCCCAGAAGCACGGGCAGAACGCCGGTGGCGTTTGGGTCGAGAGTGCCCGTGTGACCTGCCTTGCGCTGACCGGTAAGACCGCGCACTACGGCGATAACGTCAAAGGAGGTGAACCCCTTTGGCTTATCTATAAGCAGCACCCCGTTCATAGCACACCGTCCACGGCGCGCTTGAGCTGTGCCTTAGCCTCGTCAAGTGTGCCCTTTACCGTGCAGCCTGCCGCCTCGGCATGGCCGCCGCCTCCGAACCGAGCGCAGAAATCCGCCGCGTTGACCCGTCTGTCGGTGCGGACGGAGACCTTGAATACTCCGCTCTCTTTTTCGCGCATAGTAATACCTATCAAAACTCCCTCGATCTGTCTTGGGATCGAGGCGAGCCCCTCGAGCTCGTCGTCGCCGACCCCGAGCCTTTTCTGCATATCGAGGGTCGCGGCGATTATAGCGCAGCGGTCGTTTGAGTAATACTCGATGGTTCCGTATATCTCCTGCTCAAGCTTGAGCTTGAGCTTTGTCTTTGTGTCGAACATCACCTTGTTGATCCAAGGCGCGTCAATGCCGAGATCGAGCAGATCGGCGGCGACCCTCAGCGTTTTTGAGGTGGTGTTGCCGTACTTGAAGCAGCCCGTGTCGGTGGAAATGCCGGTGTAGAGGCAGTTGGCGATCTGCTTTGTGAGCTTTACGTTCATACGCCCGAACAGTTCAAAGAGGATCTCGCAGTTTGCCGCCGCCCCGGGATCGACATATTTTAAGGGAGCCTCGACCTTGTTTATCCTGTGGTGATCGACGCAGAGGTCGATCCTGCCCTGATACTTTTCACGGTTAGAGCCGAGGAGCTTTTCATCGGCGACGTCTACGCTGACGATCGTCCCGGCCTCAAAGCTCTGCTCCGTTACGCCCTCGGTCAAAAACTCAAAATCCTTAGGAAGGTTCGTATATATCACCCTCGCGTTTTTCCCGAGCTGCCTGAGCGCGAGACATAGTCCGAATCCGCTGCCGAGAGCGTCGCCGTCGGGATAGGCGTGGGTGAGGATCTCAAAATCATCATGTGAAAGCAGAAAGCGTGCCGCCTCGTCAATATTCATCGGGCTCCTCCTCGCTGTCGTCGCTGATGTCAAGGCTGTTGAGGATCCTGCTGATGTTGGCGCTGTACTCGATGCTGTCGGTGGCGTTGAAGATCAGCTCGGGGACATGGCGAAGCTTCAGCCTGTGGCCGAGCTCGCGGCGGATAAATCCGCTCGCCGATTTGAGTCCCTTCAGAGCCTCTTTCGCGCGGTCGATGCCCTCGATAGCGCTGACGTAAACCGTACAGTACGACAGGTCGTTTGTGACCTCGACGCGCACTATCGACAGAAACGCCTGATTGACGCGCGGATCCTTGAGCTCGCGGAAGATCGCGGTGAGCTCGCGCCTGATGTCCTCGGTAGCGCGTTCTATTTTATGACTTGCCATTTTATCTCCTTTTTGATCGTTCCCGAAATATCGCGGTTTCGGAAACGTACGCGTTAATGAATCGGTTGGATCAGTCGCGGTATTCTTCGATGGTATAGACCTCGAACATATCGCCTTCCTTGAGGTCGTTGAACTTTTCGAGTCCGATACCGCACTCGTAGCCCTCGCTTACCTCCTTGACAGCGTCCTTGAAGCGCTGCAGGGAGCCGATGGCGTCCTCGGCGATAACGATACCGTCGCGGATAACGCGAACGCTCGCGCCGCGCTGGATCTTGCCGCTCTTTACATATGAGCCGGCGATGGTGCCGACCGACTTGATCTTGATGACGCTGCGGCACTCCGCCATACCGAGAACGACCTCGCGGGTCTTGGGAGCGAGCATGCCCTTCATGGCTGCCTCGATCTCGTTGATGCAGTCGTAGATCACGCTGTAGAGACGCATATCCACGCCCGAACGCTCCGCGTGATCCGCCGCGACGGAGTCGGGACGAACGTTGAAGCCTACGATGATAGCCGATGACGCGTCCGCGAGCATTACGTCGCTCTCGTTGATAGCGCCGACCGCTCCGTGGATAACATTGACCCTTACTTCCTCGTTAGAGAGCTTTTCAAGCGACTGCTTTACAGCCTCTACCGAGCCCTGAACGTCCGCCTTTACGATGATCTGCAGCTCCTTGACCTCGCCGAGCTTCATCTGGTCGAAAAGGTTGTCGAGAGTGACCTTTGTCTGAGCGTTGAAGATCTCCTCCTTCTTGCGGGACTTCCTCTGCTCTACAAGGGTGCGCGCGAGTCTTTCGTCCGATACCGCGTCGAACACGTCGCCGCCTACCGGCACCTCGTCAAGACCGGTGATCTCAACGGGAACGGAGGGACCGGCCTCCTGAACTCTCTCGCCCTTGTCGTTGGTCATTACCCTGACTCTGCCGACCGAGGTTCCGGCGATGATGGTGTCGCCCTTACGGAGGGTACCGTTCTGAACGAGAACGGTGGCGACGGGACCTCTGCCCTTGTCGAGGCGCGCCTCGATGACCGTACCCTTGGCGGCGCGGTCGGGATTCGCCTTGAGCTCCTTCATCTCCGCAACGAGAGCTACCATTTCGAGGAGGTCGTCAAGACCTTCCTTTGTCTTGGCGGATACGGGGATACACGGTGTGTCGCCGCCCCACTCCTCGGGAACGAGCTCGTACTCGGTGAGCTGCTGCTTGACCTGCTCGGGATTAGCGCCGACCTTATCCATTTTATTTATAGCCACGATCACCGATACTCCGGCGGCCTTGGCGTGGTTGATAGCCTCTACGGTCTGGGGCATGATACCGTCGTCCGCCGCTACTACGAGGATGGCGATATCAGTTACCTGAGCGCCTCTGGCGCGCATTGTTGTGAACGCCTCGTGTCCGGGGGTATCGAGGAAGGTGATGGGTCTGCCGTCGATCGAAACCCTGTACGCGCCGATGTGCTGGGTGATTCCTCCTGCCTCGCCGGCGGTTACGTTGGCGTGGCGGATGGCGTCGAGGATAGAGGTCTTGCCGTGGTCGACGTGTCCCATAACTACAACTACTGGAGCTCTGCCGACGAGCTTAGCCTCGTCGTCCTCGCTGTCGTCGATGATCTGCTCCTCGATCGTTACGACTACCTCCTTCTCGATCTTCGCGTGAAATTCCATGGCGATGAGGGAGGCAGTGTCAAAGTCGATGGTATCCGTAGCGGTTACCATAGTTCCCATGAGGAACGCCTTTTTTACGACCTCGGCAACGGTGGCCTTTAGTCTTGAGGCGAGCTCGGATACCGAGATCTCGTCGGGGATCTGAACGGTGATCGGCTTTTGCTTGCGCTCGAGGGCGATCCTCTTGAGTCTTTCCGCCTCGGTCTCGCGCTTGCCCTGACGTCTGCCCTTCTGCTTCTGCGCGCGGTTAGAGAACTTCTGCTTCTTTGTGGTATGATCCCTGTCGGTGCTGCGCGACTTTGAGGTGTCGGAGGCGAGATCGTCATATTTGGAGTTGTAGCGCTCCACATCGACGTTCGTAGCCCTTGTGTCGATCACGCGGCGCTGGCGCTGCTTTGACTGAGCGGGCTTTTCCTCCTTTGCCTCGGGCTTTTTGGGCGCGTCGGCCTTTTCGGGCTTGCCGTCCCGGGGCTTTGCCTCGGAGCTCTCCTGCTTTTCGGGCTTGCGCTCGGGCTCCGGAGCCGGACCGTTCTCGATCTTCTCGTTGCGCGAAGCGAAATATGAATCGAGGCTCTCTACCTTGTTTTCCTGAGTTATTACATCAAAAATGACGTCGAGCTCGGCGTCATCGAGCGTTGTTCCGGCCTTCTTGTTTACCTTACAGTATTTATCCAGAATTTCGGTAATCTTTTTGTTCGTCACACCGAGATCGGCGGCGACGTCTTTTACCTTGTATTTTATCATATTATTCTCCTCCCTGTTCGTCTTTGATCATTAGCGAGAGCTTTTGGGCGAATCCGCTGTCCTCTACCGAAATCACACCGCAAAGCCTGCCGAGCGCGAAGCTCAGCTCGTCCTTGGAGCGGTTCGCCATGAGCGCTTCGACTCCGTATTTCTCCGCCGCCTCAAGCACGGGCTTCAGACTGTTAGCGGAAAAATCACGGGCGTAAACGATCAGCCTTGATTTGTTGCTCTCTATCGACTCAACCGCGGTCTGCGCGCCGATCGTCAACTTTCGCGCGCGCCGGCAGAGTCCCAAAAAAGACAGAAGTCTGTCATTCATAAACTGTATTCACTCCATAGTAAGATTCGCAAGCAGCTGCTCATACACCTCGTCGGGGATCCTGCAGCTCAGGGAGCGCTCAAAACGCCTTGCTTTTCTCGCCAGCCCGAAACATTCGGGGTTTTTGCAGACGTAAGCTCCGCGTCCCGGCTTTTTGCCGGTCAGGTCGAGCGATATCTCGCCCGGGACAAGCACGTTGCCGTTTTCATCGGTAACGTCCTTTGACTTTACCACCCTGATAAGCTCCCGCTTGGGCTTCATTTCCATGCAGCCCGTGCACTTTCTTAACGGTATCTTTTTTTGCTGTTTCATACGATACCTGCCTTACATCTTACTCTGCCGCCTCTTCGGCATCCTCCACGGTCGCCTCGGGAGCTTCCGCGGTCTCGGACTCGTCGTCCTCGTCCTCGCCGTAGAAGCCGCTCTCGGGACGGATGTCGATCTTCCAGCCGGTAAGTCTTGCGGCAAGGCGTGCGTTTTGTCCCTTGTTGCCGATGGCAAGACTTAGCTGGCCGTCGGGAACCGTTGCCTTGCAGCTCTTTTTGTCAGGATCGACGATCTCGACCTTGACTACGTCCGCCGGAGAAAGCGCCGACGAAATGTACTTTTCCGGATCCTCGCTGAACTCGATTATGTCGATCTTCTCGCCGCCGAGCTCGCTGACGATGCTGTTGACCCTCGAGCCCTTGGGACCGATGCAGGCGCCGATGGCGTCGACGTCGGGGTTGGAGCTGACAACAGCCATCTTTGTGCGCGAGCCGGCCTCGCGGGCTACGGATTTGATCTCTACGATACCGTCGTATATCTCGGGGACCTCCTGCTCGAACATACGCTTAACAAGTCCGGGATGGGTTCTTGAGATAAACGCGTGGGGTCCTCTCTCGTTGTCCTTTACGTCTGAGATGAACACCTTTACGCGGTCGCCCTCTCTGAGGTCGTCAAGTCCGATCTGCTCGTTCTTGGGAAGCATCGCCTCGCTCTTGCCGATCTTGATAGTCGCGATACCGCTCTTGGGGTCGATCCTCTCGACCGTGGCGGTCACGATCTCGCCGAGCTTGCTCTGGAACTCAAGCAGAGCCCTGCCCTTTTCTCCGGTCGAAATGCCCTGACGGATAACGTTGCGGGCTGAGGATACCGCGATCCTTCCGAGCTTTTTGGGATCGAGCGGTACCTCGATCTCGTCGCCGACCGCGAATTTCTTTCTCTTATTGATCTGTGACGCCTGCTCAAGCGTGACCTCGTAGTTGGGGTTTTCGACCTCCTCAACGATGGTCTTTACAAGCTTTACGTCAAAGGTGTTTTTCTCGGGGTCTACCTTGAACACTACGTTCTCGTTGCCGTCGTAGTAGTTCTTGCAGGCGATCACTATCGCCTTTTCGATCTGCTGAAGCATGTAGTCCATGGGAATGTCTTTTTCCTTTTCAAACATTCTCAGCGCTTCAAATAATTCCTTGTTAGTCATTTTCCTATCATCCTTTTCTATATATTACTGTCTGTTATACATATTTATATAAACGGGTTTGATCCCGACTTAACCGAAATCGTCAAGCTTTACCCAGATCATATCCTTGGCGGTAAAGGTCAGCTCGTTCTCACCGGCGTGATCCTCGACCGTGATATTTCCGTCGGAATACGCCTTGAGCCTGCCGTCGAACTCTTTTCCGATCCCCTCGACCGGACGGCGGAGCTTTACAAGCACATCCGCTCCGATATACCGCTCAAAATGCTCGTCGCGGATAAGCTCGCGCTCTATTCCCGGAGAGCAGACCTCGAGGCAGTAGGAGCCGTCGATCGGGTCAAGCTCATCAAGCGGATCGTTGATCGCCCTCGACACCCTTTCGCAGTCGTTGATATCGACTCCGCCGGGCTTGTCGATAAAAATTCTCAAATACCACTCGGCGCCCTCCTTGACATATCGAACGTCCCAAAGGGATAACCCGAGCTCGTTTACGATCGGCTCACAGAGCCGCCAAACCTTGGATACGGTGACTCCGCCCTTGCTCTTTGACATATTGACCTCCTTCTCTAAGCCTTGCTTTTACCAAAGCAAGCCGCAGGGGATTTGTTATAAAGTAAGGAGCGGGCGTCCTGCCCACTCCTTAACTTCAACATATTCAACATATAGAATTATAGCACCGCGAAACGGAAATTGCAAGCTTTTTCTTGATTTTAAGCCGATTTTTCAAAAAAACACCCCGATAATTCAAATATTTTAAAAAAACTTTTAAAAAACATTTGAAATCCCGTTATATATGTGTTATAATAACGCTGTTGCGAAATCGCTGATATAGCTCAGGAGGTAGAGTGCGTCCTTGGTAAGGACGAGGTCACGGGTTCAAATCCCGTTATCAGCTCCAAGAACAATCGCTTAGGCAAGCCGGTCACAGGCGCCTAAGCGATTTTTTCTTATATTAAATCATCAGCCGATTTTGACGGCGCGGA
>CACXIV010000041.1 GCA_902767845.1 uncultured Ruminococcus sp.
CTGCTGAGCTAATCCTCCGTATTTGGTCGGAGTGAAGGGACTTGAACCCCCGACATCCTGCTCCCAAAGCAGGCGCGCTACCAGCTGCGCTACACCCCGATTGTTATTAAATTGTGATTGCTGTTGTGGTCAGCTATGTGGTCAAAGGTTATTTTTGACCGTATTATTAGGGAAATGAAAATCCCCGAAAGCAAGGTATAATGCGCGGTTCGGGGATTTTAAAAATCTTTCCGAACCCAAAGCCGTACACGCTCCCAAAGCAGGCGCGCTACCAGCTGCGCTACACCCCGGACTAATCTTATCCGGCAGCGGTGAAAGCCATCGCTGCCGGGGATTATTATATATTATTTGCGGTTCTTTGTCAATACGTCAAAGCTTGGATAGCTTGGTGTAGATCTCCGACGCGTTTCTGAGGCAGGCTCTGCAGTTTTTGTACTGCCCGGTCTCCTCCTCGCTTCTGAAGCCGAGGCCGTAAAGCACGGCGGCAAAGTCCATTCCGACCTCCTGAGCAGCAAGGGCGTCGACATAGCTGTCGCCGACAAAAACGCTGTCCTCCTCACTGATACCCAGCTCGTCGCAGACCTTTCTGAGCATGTCGCTTTTCTCGAGCTCGATATCAACGGTCGTGGCGCAGACCATATCGAAATGCTCGCCGATGTTTTTGTAAACGCCGAGGATATTGTGGATGAATTTCTCGTTCTTTTGGGTGACTATGGCGAGCTTAAAGCCATCGTCCTTTAGCTTTTTAAGCGCCTCGTCGATCCCGTCGTAGAGCAGGATCATCTCCTCGCCCTTCATCGAGTAAAGCTTGCTGTTGTTATTCATGGCGTACTCGATCTCGTCGTCCTTCATGCCGTAAAGATCCTTAAAGCCCTGCTCGAGCGACACGCCGATTATATTATAAAGCGCCTCGTGGGGCACGGCAGTGTAGCCCATGGCGATCGCGGTCGTGTTCATGCAGTATAAGATCCCGGGGGAGGTGTCGGCAATAGTGCCGTCAAATCCGATAATGATTAGCTTTTTCACATAATCACCGCCTTTGGTACTATTTTAGCACAAATTAACCGACCGCGCAATATATCAAAAAAAATTCCTTGACATTTTTCAATTGACAATGCTGAAATATAGGTATAAAATTGAGGTGTATTTTTTTGAAAGGCATATGATATGAGCAAATCAAAACAGACTGTAAACGCTCCCGAAAACGCCGAACGGCCGCTGGGGAGCAAGTTTATCAACCTCTATTTATTCATAATGTTCACGCTTTTTCCGCTTTTCGTCGCGACCTACACGAACGGAGATTTCCCGTTCATCCATCTGGACGACGGCTTTATCGGGATCAGGCATCAAAAATACTACCTGTTCGTAGTGATGACCGCTGTCGCCGCGATCGCCGAGATCCTTCTTCTCGCGACCGGTCAGCTTGATTTCGGCGTGAAAAAATCAAACGTCAAAAAGCGTTCCGCTGTCGAGAGCGTCACGTTCACGGACTGGGCGGCGATGGCGCTTGTGTTGTGCTGCGCGGTTTCGACAGTGCTTTCTCCTTACATCGAGCTCGCGTTCTGGGGAGAGTCGAAGATCGGCGGCTACACTCAGGGTCGAAACAACGGACTGTTCCTTATCCTCGTTTACGTGCTGGCATACTTTTTGATAACGCGGCTGTACCGGTTCGCCGAATTTGTATTTGTCGGGCTCGGCGCGACCTGCGCGGCGGTATATCTGCTGACCGTGCTCAACGGCTTTTACATCGATCCGCTCAACATGTTCTCAAACTTTGTGTCGCAGGAAAACGTCTATATGGAATTTTTCGCGACGATCGGCAACAAAAACATGCTGTCGAGCTTTATCTGCGTTACCCTGCCCGTGATATTCACGATGTCGGTGGTGACGAAAAAGCCGGTTTTCAGAGCGATATATCTCGTATCGACCGCGCTCGGAACGATGGCGCTGATCATCGGCGACAGCGATTCGGGCATGCTCGGAATCACGGTTTTCCTCGCGGTATTCCTTGTCGTGTTCATCCGAAAGCCCTCGCGGCTTAGATACTACTTCATCGCCGTCACGGTCATGCTCGGCGCGGTCAAGCTTTTGCGGCTGTTCTCGCTGATGATGAACGACAACTACAAAAAACTCGGCAGGCTTCCGTCGGCCGTACTGTTTTCAAGATACACGTATTTTCTGCTCGCTGCGGCGGCAGTGATAACGATCCTGCTGTTTATTATCTGCAAAAAGAAGCCCGGGCTCACACTGCCCAAGGCAGTGCCGATCGCGCTCGGAAGCGTTTTCGGTATGCTCGCGCTCGGCGTATTGGGAGTTTTTATCTATTTCAGTGCCGTCGATACCGAAACGCCGCTCGGCGATTTTGAGAATATCCTGCGGTTCAGCCCCGAGTGGGGAACCCACAGGGGAATAATGTGGATCCGCTCGTTCGATATTTTCAAAGGCGCCGACTTTATCCACAAGCTGTTCGGCTACGGTCCCGACACGTTCTACTGCCTGTACGAGCCGTATTTTTCGGAGCTTAAGGAGTACGGCAACAGCTCGACCGACGCGGCTCACAACGAGTATATCAACTATCTTGTCACGATCGGCATAGCCGGACTCGGCTCATACCTCGCCTTTGTCGGCGGCGCGCTCGTCAGGGGATTCAGATCGGCGAAAAACGATCCGACAGTCCTCGCCTTCGCGGCGGGAGCGGTCGCATACGCGGCTCAGGCGGTGGTAAATATCGCCGTCCCGATCACGACTCCTCTGTTTATCATTTTCATTTCCCTGTGCGAGGCTTGCGCAAGGCAGCGTGACGCTGATCAAGTCGGCGACGCCGCGAATCCGTCTGTTTAATCGTTTGTCGTGCGGAAAGCTTTTTAACAACAGATCATAAATCACTCAAAATCATTAAAAGCAAATACGGCAGCCGAAAAACGGCTGCCGTAACTTTTTTGTTGATTGAAAAACTACATCCTTCCGCTCTTGGGGATGTATTCGACGACCCTTCCCTCTTTGAGGGATTTTTTTACGTCGATTATCCTCTGGTTCGAGGAGCCGCGGAACTGGAGCGTTATGCTGTAAAGCTCCTGCACGAACTCTCCGTCGACGAGGACGTCGATATAAGAGAGCATTTCGTCGGTGTATTCGCACCTCGCGCGCGACTCGCCGAGCAGATCCTTGTCAAAAAGATAGCCCGTGTAGCACCAGATGTTTTTATCGGGAAGCTCGGTTTTTACCCGTCTTAACAGCGGTATAAGCCCCTGCTGATTCTGCGGTTCAAAGGGCTCGCCGCCGAGAAGCGAAAGTCCGTTTATATAGCTCGGAGCAAGCTCGGCTATGATTTTGTCCTCAACTTCTCCGGTAAAGGGCTCGCCGTAATCGAACGACCACGTCTCTTTATTAAAGCAGTTTTTGCAGTGGTGAGTGCATCCCGAAACAAACAGCGAGACGCGCACGCCCTCGCCGTTTGCTATATCGAAATTTTTTATTTCTCCGTAATTCATTACAGGTGAAGCACCCTCTCCTGGATCTCCTGAGTGCGTCCCTGGTTCCAGAACTGCGTGCCGATGTAGCCGCATGTCCTTCTCGCGACATTCATCTTATCCTGATCGCGGTTGCCGCAGTTGGGGCACTCCCAGAGGAGCTTGCCGCCCTCCTCAACGATCGAGATCTCGCCGTCGTAGCCGCAGACCTGGCAGTAGTCGCTCTTTGTATTGAGCTCGGCGTACATGATGTTGTCGTAAATAAACCTCATGACCTGCAAAACAGCCGGGATGTTATCCTGCATATTGGGCACCTCAACGTAGCTGATCGCGCCGCCGGGCGACAGAGCCTGGAACTCGGACTCGAGCTTGAGCTTGTCGAACGCGCTGATGTTTTCGGTCACATGAACATGGTAGCTGTTTGTGATGTAGTTGCGGTCGGTAACGCCCTTGATGATACCGAAGCGCTTTTGCAGGCACTTGGCGAACTTGTAGGTAGTGCTCTCGAGCGGAGTGCCGTAGATACTGTAGTCGATGTTCTCCTCAGCCTTCCACTTAGCGCACGCCTCGTTGAGCTTCTTCATGATCTGCAATCCAAGCTCCTTGCCCTCGGGCTCGGTGAGCTTTTTGCCGTTGAGGCTGTAAACACATTCCCAAAGTCCGGCGTAGCCGAGCGAAATGGTGGAGTATCCGCCGTAAAGGAGCTTGTCGATCGTCTCGCCCTTTTCAAGACGGGCGAGCGCGCCGTACTGCCAGAGGATGGGAGCGGCGTCGGACAGAGTGCCCTTCAGTCTTTCGTGACGCGCGCGGAGGGCGCGGTGACAGAGCTCCATGCGCTCGTCAAAGATGCTCCAGAACTTTGTCATGTCGCGGTTTGCCGAGAGACCGATATCTACGAGGTTTACGGTGACAACGCCCTGATTGAAGCGGCCGTAGTATTTGTGCTGACCGGGAACGTAGTTGCCCGCGTTAGCGATATTGCCAATGCCGGCGTCGGTGAAGCGGTCGGGTGTGAGGAACGAACGGCAGCCCATGCAGGTGTATACGTCGCCCTTGAGCTCGAGCATTACCTTCTCCGAAATGTAGTCGGGAACCATGCGCTTAGCGGTGCACTTTGCCGCCAGCTCCGTGAGGTACCAGTATTTGCCGTCCTCGGTAACATTGTCCTCCTCAAGCACGTAGATGAGCTTGGGGAACGCCGGGGTGATCCATACGCCCTTTTCGTTTTTGACGCCCTGATAGCGCTGCTTGAGCGTCTCCTCGATTATCATGGCGAGGTCGGCCTTTTCCTGCTCGTCCTTCGCCTCGTTAAGATACATATATACGGTTACAAACGGAGCCTGACCGTTTGTTGTCAGCAGAGTGACTACCTGATACTGGATAGTCTGAACGCCCTTGTTGACCTCGTTGCGAAGCCTCTGCTCAACAATGGAGTTGAACTTGTCGTCGGACACCTCAACGCCCATTTCCTCGACCTCGGCGCGGGTCTCGCGGCGGATCTTCTCCCTCGAGATCTGAACGAACGGAGCGAGATGGGTAAGGCTGATGCTCTGACCGCCGTACTGGTTGCTCGCTACCTGAGCGATGATCTGGGTCGCGATGTTGCACGCGGTAGAAAAGCTGTGGGGCTTCTCGATAAGAGTATCGCTGATCACGGTTCCGTTCTGGAGCATATCCTCGAGATTTACGAGGTCGCAGTTGTGCATATGCTGGGCAAAATAGTCGGAATCGTGGAAGTGGATTATGCCCTGCTTATCGGCCTCGACAATATCGGGCGAGAGCAACATTCTCTTTGTGAGGTCGCGGCTCACCTCGCCTGCCATGTAGTCGCGCTGAACGCTGTTGACAGTGGGGTTCTTGTTGGAATTTTCCTGCTTGACCTCCTCGTTGTTGCACTCGATCAGCGAGAGGATGCGGTTATCGGTGGTGTTCGCCTTGCGGACGAGCGAACGGTTGTAGCGGTATCTTACATACCTTCTGGCAAGCTCAAACGCGCCCTTTGCCATAAGCTGATCCTCGACCATATCCTGGATCTCCTCTACCGATACCGCGCGCTTCATCTTGTTGCACTTGTACTCGACATAGTCGGAGATATCAAGGATCTGCTCCTCGGTCAAAAACGGTGTGTCCGCCGAATTGTTCGCCTTTCTTACGGCGTTGATTATCTTTTCAATGTTAAAATCTTCTTCAGAGCCGTTACGCTTTATGATTTTCATATTTGTCCTTCCCTTCGTTTTTATATTAATTTCAAAATTTATTCTCGAATTTAACCGTGCGAGATATATTATACATCAATATATGGGAAAAAGCAATAGTTATTTTGCACGAAAACACAATATGTAGTATTCTTAAAAAGAATTAAACACACTATATTGAGGCTCTGTAACTAATGGTTAAAAAATTAACACAGCCCGTAAACCGAGAATATATCTGGCTTTTCGGGCTGTGCGATTTGTTATTTTGCAATATTATTGGTTACAATTTTTTATTGTCATGTGACATTATTGGAACAGATTATTTGTGTTCGCGAAAACGCCGGACACAAGATGTTGTGGTTTAGTCAACGTGAGAAAACACATCCGCAGTAGTTCTGGCGGTAGAGTCCGTACTCGCGCGAAAGCTCGATCGAGCGCTTGTAGCCCTCCCGCTTTTTGAAGTCGCTGTACAGCCAGCTTACTCCGAAGCGTTCCGCCTCACGTGCGCCGACGGCGTTTAAGAGCTCGGCGTTTTTGAGCGGACTGATGGTAAGCGTAGTCGTAAAATAATCGAAGCCCTGCTCCGCCGCGAGCCTTGCCGCCGAGCTCAAACGGAGCTCAAAGCACTTTTCGCAGCGTTTGCCGCCCTCGGGCTCGTCCTCAAGCCCCTTTACCGCGTCAAAAAACTCGCGCGGATCGTAGCTCCCCTCGATCACCGTGACGGGGTTTTTGAACAGCATTTCGGACACGAGTCGTTTTTCCTCCGAAAGCCTGTGCTCGTATTCTTCTTTTATAGAAATATTCGGGTTGTAGTAGTAGACGGTGATCTCAAAATACCGCGAAAGGTATTCAAGGCAGTAGCTTGAGCACGGCGCGCAGCAGACGTGCAGCAGCAGCCTCGGCGTTTTGCCCTCGCGCGTGATCCGCTCTGTCACCCTGTCGAGTTCCTTTTGATAGTTTATCTTGTTCATAGGCTCAGAATATGATCTGTCAGCTCCTCGGCGGTGTCCGCGACAAACCCGGCGCCGGCTGAGATCAGCTCATCCTTTCCGCGAAAGCCCCATGAAACTCCGGCGAAACCGACCTCGGAATTTCGGGCGGTAAAGACATCAACGTCGCTGTCGCCGATATAGACGCACTCGCCGGGAGCGGCGCCGCAGAGTTCAAGCAGGGCGTGGAGCGACTCCCTGTCGGGCTTGCATTTATACTGCGGCTTTTGTCCCCACGCCGCGGTAAAGCGGTGGTCGGGATAGAGCTTATTAAGGATCATGCCGACGAACTCGTCGGGCTTGTTTGAAAGCACGGCGGTCATTATTCCCGCGGCGGACAGAGCTTCAAGCATTTTGCCGCAGCCGGGATAGGCTGAGGTGTTGTCGTTGCAGTGGAGTCTGTACTCGCTGCCGAAGGTATCCGTTACGGTCTTGAATTTTTCGGCGTCGGCGGCAAATTCGCCCATCGCGCGCCTGACAAGCATTTCTCTGCCGTTGCCGACAAACCTCTTGTAGCTCTCGACCGGGTGCTCCGGCAGCCCGGCTCTTTTGAGCCCCTTGTTGACATTGAGCGCGAGATCGGTAAGCGAATCGACAAGCGTGCCGTCAAGGTCAAAAACAGCGATTTTTATCATCAGTTCAGCCCCTTTTCCATCTCAAACAGGATCGCGCGGCACGGCGCCGCCTCAAGTCCCGCCAGCTTGATCGGGAAGGCGCAAAGCTCGTACTCGCCGTCCCTTATCGCCGCAAGATTAAGGTTCTCGATAACGGTGATGCCTGCTCTCGCGAGCTCGCGGTGGGGTCTTGCCTCGTCAAACGGGGTCGCGATCGACTCGGCGTCGGTGCCGACGAGGATAACCCTGCTCTCGGCAAGGACGATCGCCGCGGAATGGGACAGGAAGGTTTTGCCGTTGCCCCTGAAAAGGATCCTGCGCTTGCAGTAGGGCAAAAGGCGCTCCATGTCCTCGCCGGTGAGGATGCCTTCCACCGATATCACCGTGCATTTGCCGTAAAAGGTGTTCAGACGAAGCTGATCAACGGAGCTTCCGTCCTCGCAAAAATGGAGCGGCGCGTCGATATGGGTACCGCTGTGGGTCGTCATTTTGATGTAGCTGAGGTTGTACTCGTCGTAATTTTCCATGCTTTTGATAAACTCCGCCTCGGGCTTGGGGTCGTCCTTGTAGACCGGAGTCGTAAGCGAATCGCGCGAGATGTCGTGAATGATCATACTGCCCCTCCTGTTTTTTATATAATAGTATATTATCACAAACAAATCGGTTTGGCAAGATTCGCGCCGTATTATGCGGCCGCGGCGATACAAAAAGCCTCCCCGAAACGGGGAGGCTGAATGTTTGGATCAAGCTGTCGATAAGACAAGCTTATTTTATGATCTGCGGATCATCGGAAGCGGGAACTACTGACTCGTAAGGCTTGCCGGCGTTGCCGATCTTCTTTGTCATTACCGCAACATATCTCTGTACGCAGGAAGCGTCGAGAATTGTGATAACGCCATCGTTGTTTACGTCAGCGAGCTTGTTGTTGAACGGACCTTCAATGGGAAGCTCGATAGCGTATTGCTGGATAAGTGTAGCGTCGGATACTGTAACAAAACCGTCACCGTTTACGTCGCCGATGATTCCCTCTGAAGGTACATCGGGAGTTTCAACAGTGATTGTCATCTTAGCGCCGCTCTTTGTCTTGAAGTCGAAGTTTCTGAGGTCGAGCTGGAACTTAACTGTTGAGCCGTCTCCCTCTACCTCG
>CACXIV010000042.1 GCA_902767845.1 uncultured Ruminococcus sp.
ATGTGGTGGTCGCGGGAAATCCGGCGCGTATCATAAGAGAACTCAGTAACCGCGAAGAAGTGTGAACGCGAGTATAAATGCAGTAAACTAATAATAGACGTACAAGGAATGATCATATAAAATGATTGATTATTTGCTGCAGGAGGTGCAGTAGATGAAACGACTATGCAAAGCTGTAAGTGTACTGATGTCGCTGATAACGGTATTCAGCGTGTTTGCTGTCGTTCTGCTCGAAGTGAGCGCGGCAATATGAAAACCGCTCAGCAGATGGTCGACGAGGCGGCAAAACGTGTTATTGTTCCTCGGGCAGGGGCAAGCCCTGCCCCTACGACTGTAAAGGAAACGTATGCCATAATTTTCAAGAGCTTTGCGGCAACATCGTAGGGGCGGACTGAAATGTCCGCCCGCGGGTAACGGCAAGGCTTTGCAGGAAGCTATGAGCAAGGTCGAAAACCGCGTGCAGGATCTCTGGGATGAAGCCGTCGCTCAGGGTATCAGGGCGGAGAATAAGGAGAGCGGAAGTGTCAGCTATAACGAGAGAGGCGATATCAATTCAAACGATATTCAAATCTTACGCAGTATTGGACGCAAAAGTGTCTTTAGCTTTACAAGCGAGGATATTAAAAAGTCTGAAAAATGGGCCCGAAAATTTTATAAAGGACTTGGCGAAAAGTCACCGTTCTTTAGAGCTTGGTTCGGAGACTGGAGGAATAATGATAATACACCGGTAAAAGTAGTTGATATAGAAAAGGGTAGTGGATACTCCAGTGCTACAATCAGTATAGATGATTTAGACGGGAGGTGGTCTGTTAGAACATCTACATTAGGAGTTAGAAACACAAAATCCCACGCAGGCGCTGCTCAAAAGTCGGTCTATGGTCTAAAAAATATCGCTGAATTAATTAAGAACTCGATTTATTTAGATTGCGAGGTTCACGAACATCATTTTAATAACAAGCCAAATGATAATATTGCGTTTGACCATAAGTTTTATGCGTTAGGGCGTGATAATGAGAATAATATCGGTTTGTATAAAATAACAATTGATGATATTTTCCAGAGCAAAAGTCAACCTAATGATTTAAGATTTCATAATTTAAGGCATATTGTAAACATAGAAAAAGTAGCTGATAACATCAACGACAGCTCTTCTCAAAACGAAAGTAATGAGCCGTACACTGCAAATGTTGATGTATCAACTACTAATTACACTGTATCAGATTTGTACGCTTTTGTCAAGCAGTATGACAAAGAATTTAGACCTACCGAGTCAAGCAAAGTCGTAGATAAAGACGGCAAGCCGCTTGTGGTTTATCATCAAACAAATGCGGATTTTACAGTGTTTGATACCGAAATAAAAGGCGCGGGATATTATGATGATGAAACACCTATCGGAATATTCTTAAAACCGAGCGATAGCGACATCGGAATAAACGGAAAAAAGCAAATGCCGTTGTACGCAAGTATAAAAAATCCGCTCAAGGTAAATAATCGACAAGAGTTGGTTAAGTATTACGAAAAGAATATTGACGGCTATACTGACAAGAAAAATGCCATAAAAAATCTTGAAAGTGAATATCATAAACGCTTTGAAGAAGAAATGAAGCGTGAGAATGCAGAATATCAAAAACAGTGGGAAGCGTGGAGACGTGGTGACATTACCGAGGAAGATTACCGCAAGGCAACTGACCGTTCGGGCGCCGAGAAGGTTATGGAAGAATGGGAAAGGGACGAGAACGCTCTTAGGAGAGAGTTAAAGCAGATTATAAGCGATTACTTGAAAAAAAGTAAATATGACGGTGTGATTATTGAACAAGACAGCGGCAGCTTTGGCAGAAGCACAAAGACATATATTGCGTTTGATAATACACAAGTAAAATCAGCAACTGACAACATCGGTACATATGACAGAAACAACGCTGATATCAATTACTCCGACCGATTCGACACCGACTATCTCTCCGCGGTAGAGCGCGGCGATATGCAGACCGCTCAGCAAATGGTCGACGAGGCGGCAAGGTGTGTTATGCTTCCTCGGGCAGGGGCAAGCCCTGCCCCTACGACTGCAAAGTAAACGTATGCCATGATTTACAAGAGCCGGCGCAAAACACCTGCGCTCCGCTAATCACCCGGCGGTTCAAACGCCTTTTTCTCCCAGCCCTCCTCGTCCATAAAATCGAGCGTATCTATCTTCGTGACCTCCTTGATGTCGTAGCTCATATTCCGCCGCGGACGGTCGCGGTACGGCTTATATTCCGAATACGGGTCGTTTTTGGGCTCGGGGTCGTCATACGCTCCCGACAGTATCTTTTTAAGGCTTTCGGGCTTTAATATCCAGTCAAAGCCGCACCCGTGCCACTTGCCGCTGCTGCCCGACAAAAAGCCTGAGTTATTGACTCGGGCAAAAAGCTCCTCAAACGTGACGTCGCCCAATATCCCTGCGGCGATATCAACAGCCTGTCTGCGGCTCGGAGTCATACTGTCCGCCGGAGCCAGAGTGACGCAGATACTGTTGAACGAATACATAACAGAATCATAATCAATATTCTCAGAGAGAGAATCGGAGAGAGAAGGATCAAATCCCTTCTCTTTCTCTTTATTCTCTTTACTTATCTTATCTTTACTTATCTTATCTTCTCTTACCTTCTCTTGTGCCGTCATTTGGTTGTCAATTGGTTGACAGTTGGTTGTCAGACGGTTTCCGCGATCATCGTCAATGCTGTAGACGCCGTTTTCGGAACAGAGCATTTCCATTTCCGCTTTATAAAAAGTATCTTTTTTTCTGTCTTTTCTGATCGAGTTGTTCACATTCCAGTGCGCGACCGCGACGACTCCGCTGTCAAATGATATCAAATATCCTTTTGCGATCAGCAGCTTCAAGTCGTCCTCCGAGCAGTTTACTCCCCTTAATAATTTTTTGGGACTTCCGATGAACCCGTCGTCGTCCGCCTTCATCCCCAAATGAAAGTAAAGCGCCTGAGTTGTCAGGGGCATATCCAAAAACCGGTCGGAGTCAATGACCGAATTTGCGAACATTCTGTGATTTCCCATATTTTTTCCTTCCGTTTAAAAAGTATTAAAAGGAACAGTCCTTTCACTAATACTCCCAAATCGGAGAAAATTGCATGCTTTTATGCAATTTTTAAAAAACTTTTTTCAAAATATTTTATTTCGGCAAAAAACAACGCTTGTATTAATAAAAAAATTATAGTATACTAAATGACGTACAATTAATTTAACAGGAGTGATAAACTATGGGTATGACTATGTCGCAGAAGATCCTTGCAGCCCACGCCGGACTCGACGAGGTCAAGGCAGGTCAGCTTATCAACGCCAAACTGGATATGGTGCTCGGCAACGACGTAACCTCTCCCGTGGCGATCAACGTATTTGAGGAAAACGGCGCGACGGCGGTTTTTGACAACACAAAAATCGCCATGATCATGGATCACTTCACGCCGAACAAGGATATCAAGGCGGCTACCCTTGTAAAGCAGACAAGGAGCTTCGCGAACAAGTACGACATCAAGAATTTCATGGACGTCGGCATGATGGGCATTGAGCATGCCCTTCTCCCCGAAAAAGGACTTGTGGGACCCGGATGTCTGTGTATCGGCGCGGACTCGCACACCTGCACCTACGGCGCTCTCGGAGCGTTCTCAACGGGCGTTGGCTCGACCGATATGGCGGCCGGAATGATCAGCGGCAAGGCGTGGTTCAAGGTGCCCTCAGCGATCAGGTTCAACCTTGTCGGCAAGCCCCGTGGCTTTGTCAGCGGCAAGGACGTTATTCTCCACATCATCGGAATGATCGGCGTTGACGGCGCGCTCTACAAGTCGATGGAATTTGTCGGCGAGGGAGTTAAGCACCTCAATATCGACGACAGGCTCTGTATCGCGAATATGGCTATCGAGGCCGGCGCCAAGAACGGGATCTTCCCCGTTGACGACATCACGCGCGAATACTGCGACGGCAGGTATCAGGGAACTCCCGTTGAGTACACCGCCGACGAGGACGCGGAGTACGACGAGGAATACACGATCGACCTCGGCGAGATCAGGCCGACCGTAGCCTTCCCTCACCTTCCCGAGAACACCAGAACCGTGGACGAGATCGGCGAGAATGAGGTAAAGATCGACCAGTGCGTTATCGGCTCCTGCACCAACGGCAGGATCTCCGACCTCAGAGCCGCCGCGGAGATATTCAGAGGCAAAAAGGTTGCCAAGGGCGTGCGCTGCATAATCATCCCCGGCACCCAGAAAATATGGCTCGACGCCATGCACGAGGGTCTGTTCGACATATTCGTAGAGGCAGGCGCGGTCGTTTCGACCCCCACCTGCGGTCCCTGTCTCGGCGGACATATGGGTATCCTCGCCGCCGGCGAAAAGGCGATCTCCACCACGAACCGCAACTTTGTGGGCAGAATGGGTCACGTCGAAAGCGAGGTCTACCTCGCGAGTCCGGCAACCGCCGCGGCAAGCGCCGTTAAGGGCTACATCACCGACCCGGCTAATGTTTAAGGAGGACTGAATATGAACGCAAAAGGCATAGTACATAAATTCGGCGACAACGTCGACACCGACGTTATCATCCCGGCAAGATACCTTAACACCGCCTCCCACAAGGAGCTCGCGGCGCACTGCATGGAGGATATCGACGCTCAGTTTGTAAACAAGGTCAAAGAGGGCGACATCATGGTCGCGGAAAAGAACTTCGGCTGCGGCTCCTCGCGCGAGCACGCTCCGATCGCGATCAAGGCGAGCGGAATATCCTGCGTTATCGCCTCGACCTTCGCGCGTATCTTTTACCGCAACTCGATCAACATCGGTCTCCCGATCCTCGAGTGCGACGAGGCGGCGCGCGAGATCAGCGACGGCGACACCGTTTCGGTGGATTTCAACACCGGCGTCATCACCGACGAGACCACGGGCAAAACATATCAGGCGGAGCCCTTCCCCGAGTTCATCCAGAACATCATCCAAAAGGGCGGACTGATCAATTCAATCGTTTAACGGGTTCGCAAAAGATTATTACGGGCTGCCGGCAGCAACGCCGGCGGCTCTTTTTAATTGAAAATTGAAAATGGAAAATTAAAGGTCGCTCCGCTCCGAATTTTTATATGTGGAATCGTAGGGGCAGACTGAAATGTCCGCCCGCCAAAGCGTTCTTTCCTGTCAAACCGCGTTATCATTCGGAAAGCGTACGTTCCCTATCCGCGGGCGAGCAGTGCTCGACCCTACGACTGAACAGGAAACGTATGCTATGATTTACAAAGGTCAGCGCAACGACAGGGGGATTTCTCCACGCGCTTCGCTTGGTCGAAATGACAGCACGACCGGCGCGGCAATACGTTCCCTATCCGCAGGAGCACACATAGGTGCTCCCCTACAATGTAAAGGAAACGTATGCTTGTCCCCAAAAACCGGCGCGACGGCATGGTATTCCTCCGCGCGGTTTGGCGAACAGGGTCATAAAAAACAGCCCCGATCCGAAAATCGGGGCTGTCGGCTTAAACTTTTATCTGTCCCAAAACCTCGCCGACCTTGTCGTGGATCACAAGATCAGCCTGGCGGTCAAAGGGTGTGGAGTCGCGGTTGATGAGCACTATCTTATCTCCGCGGAAATAGCGGATAAAGCCGGCGGCAGGGTAGACCGTTAGGCTTGTTCCGGCGATGATCAGCAGATCGGCCTGCATGATCGCGTTGAGCGCTCCCGAAACAACGCTGTCCTCGAGTCCTTCCTCGTAAAGCACAACGTCGGGCTTGATGACTCCGCCGCATTCGCACCTCGGGATCCCGTCGGCTTCCTTGATGTATTCGGCGGTGTAGAACCTGCGGCACTTGCGGCAGTAGTTCCTGAGCACGCTGCCGTGCAGCTCATAGACCCTTCTGCTGCCTGCCGCCTGGTGAAGACCGTCGATGTTCTGCGTGACGACCGCCTTCAGCTTGCCTGCCTTTTCGAGCTCGGCGAGCTTTTGGTGAGCGCGGTTGGGCTTTTTGTCAAGGCAGAGCATTTTGTCGCGGTAAAAGCGGTAAAATTCCTCGGTGTGCCTTTCAAAAAAGGTGTGGCTCAGTATCTCCTCCGGCGGATAGTCGTACTTTTGATTATAAAGTCCGTCAACGCTGCGGAAATCCGGTATTCCGCTCTCGGTGCTTACGCCGGCGCCGCCGAAGAATACGATATTTTGGCTGTTGTCAACCAGCTTTTGAAGTTCGTTTACATTATCCATAATGATACCTCTTAATCCGTATCTAATTTAAGAACCGCCATGAACGCCTCCTGCGGAACCTCTACGGTTCCGAGCTGGCGCATGCGCTTTTTGCCTTCCTTCTGCTTTTCAAGCAGCTTTTTCTTACGCGACACGTCGCCGCCGTAGCACTTGGCAAGCACGTCCTTGCGCATGGCTTTAACGGTCTCGCGGGCGATTATCTTGCCGCCGATACAAGCCTGGATCGGCACCTCAAAGAGCTGTCTGGGGATCTTGTCCTTTAGCTTCTCAGCCATTTTTCTGGCTCTGGGGTACGCCTTGTCCTTGTGGATGATGAACGACAGCGCGTCGACGACCTCGCCGTTGAGCATGATGTCGAGCTTGACGAGCTGGCTGGGAACATAGTCCTTGAGCTCGTAGTCGAAGGAGGCGTAGCCGCGCGTGCGCGATTTAAGCGTATCGAAAAAGTCGTAGATGATCTCCGCGAGCGGAAGGACATAGTGAAGATCGACCCTGTCGGCGTCGATATACTGCATGTCGATAAACGTACCGCGCCTGTCCTGGCAAAGCTCCATGATGTTTCCGACGTACTCCTTCGGGGTATAGATGTGCGCGTCGGTAACGGGCTCCTCCGCCATCTGGATGAGCGACGGATCGGGGTAGTTGGTGGGGTTGTCGATAAGCTCGACCTTGCCGTCGGTCTTGGTTATCCTGTAGATAACGCTCGGAGCGGTGGTGATGAGGTCGAGCAGATACTCGCGCTCAAGGCGCTCCTGGATGATCTCCATGTGGAGAAGTCCGAGGAAGCCGCAGCGGAAGCCGAAGCCCAGAGCCACCGAGGTCTCGGGCTCAAAGGAGAGCGCCGCGTCGTTGAGCTGCAGCTTTTCGAGCGCGTCCTTTAAGTCGCCGTACTTGGCGCCGTCCATGGGGTATATTCCGCAGAACACCATCGGCTGAGCCTCGCGGTAGCCGGGAAGCGGCTCCTTTGCCGGATTTGAGGCGAGGGTCACGGTGTCGCCCACCTTGGCGTCGGCAAGAGTTTTTATCGAGCCGCAGATGTATCCGACCTCTCCGGCGTAAAGCCCGTCGGTCTTTTCAAACTGGGTCGCGTGCATCAGTCCGCACTCCACGACGTTGAAAACGCTGCCCGTGGCCATCAGCTTAAACTCGTCGCCGGGGTGGATCTGACCCTCCTTGAGGCGGACGTAAATGATAACGCCCTTGTAGCTGTCGTAGTAGCTGTCAAAGATCAGCGCGCGAAGCGGAGCGTTCGCGTCGCCGGTCGGCGCGGGGATATCGGTGACGATCTTCTCAAGCACGGCGTGGATATTTATTCCTGCCTTTGCCGAGATCTGCGGAGCTTCCTCGGCAGGTATGCCGATCACGTCCTCGATCTCGGTTATCACCCTCGCCGGGTCGGCGCTCGGAAGGTCGATCTTGTTTATCACGGGTACGATCTCAAGTCCGCTGTCGACCGCCAGATATGTGTTGGCGAGCGTCTGAGCCTCGATGCCCTGAGAGGCGTCTACCACAAGAATGGCGCCCTCGCACGCCGCGAGCGAACGCGAGACCTCGTAGTTGAAGTCGACGTGACCGGGAGTGTCGATCAGGTTGAACAGATAATCCTCACCGTCGTCGGCGCGGTATATAACGCTGACCGCGCGCGCCTTGATCGTGATACCTCTCTCGCGCTCAAGCTCCATATCGTCGAGCAGCTGCGCCTCCATATCGCGCGCGGAAACCGAGTTCGTCTGCTCCAAAATACGGTCGGCAAGCGTGCTTTTGCCGTGGTCGATATGTGCGATTATGCTGAAATTGCGGATTTTATCCTGAGGAAAAGACAAATTCCATCACCTTTTTCTATATTATAATACTTATAATCATTCTATCATAAAATCAAATAAAGCACAAGCGAAAAAAATACTATTGACCGCGAAAAAAGCAAATGATATAATCAAGGCATAACTGACCGAAAGAGTGATGATATGACAAAGGGCGATATCGCGAAAAACAACTTCCAAAACGGCTGCAACTGCGCTCAGGCGGTGCTGCTCGCGTTTTGCGGAGACTACGGGATGGACAGGGAGACCGCTGCCATGATCGCCGCGTCCTTCGGCGCCGGAATGGGCGGACTGAGGGAGACCTGCGGCACCGTTACGGGAGCCAATATGGTGATCGGGCTCGCCAAGGGCAAAAACAAAGCCGAGGCGAACGGCGCGTTCAGGCGGTTCGCGGAGGAGTTCAAAAGCAAAAACGGCTCGCTGATCTGCCGCGAGCTGTTGGGTATCAGGGTCAAGACAAGGCTCACCTGCGCCGATCTTTGCAAGGACGCAGGCGACCTTCTTGAAAATATATTAAAGGAGTAAGCAATATGGAAAAAAAGAAAAACACCGCTCTGCCGTGGAAGATAGCGGCGGTGGTTTTGGCTGTGGCGCTGATCGCGGTATCATGCACATGGGCGATCACGGCAAACAACAAACCCGAGGTAAAGACCGACGGCGGGTCCTCTGTCGCGGAGATCGCCGACAAAGCGCCGGCGGATACGGACAGCCTGTCGCTCTGGACGGAAAAAGCTCCGCTGAAAAGTCAGCTCAGCGAGTACATGAAAACGATCACGGACAAGAGCTCAAAGGATTTTATCCCCGTTGAGAACCGTATCGCGGTATTCGATATGGACGGCACGCTTTGCTGCGAGACCGACCCGGGATATTTTGACCACAAGATCCTGTATCACCGCGTAATGGAGGATCCCGATTACAAAGACAAGGCGAGCGACGAGGAAAAGCAGGTCTGCGCGGAGATAAAGGAATATTTTGAAACAGGCGAGTATCCCGACGACATGTCCGTAAAGCACGGCAAGGCGGTCGCCTCCGCGTTCAAGGGAATGACTCCCGAGGAGTTCGACGCCTACGTCAAGGAATACGCTCAGCAGCCCGAATCGGGCTACAGCGGCCTCAAAACGGCTGACGCCTTTTATCAGCCCATGCTGCAGGTCATCGACTATTTGCAGGAGAACGACTTTAGCGTCTACGTTGTCAGCGGCACCGACAGGCTAATCACCAGAGGTCTGTGCGACGGCAAGATCGACATCCCGGTAGGTCATATGATCGGCTCGGATCAGAGCTTTGTCGCGACCAACCAGGGAGAAGAGGACGGCTTGAAATACACCTTCTCCAACGAGGATAAGCTCGTCACGGGCGGCGATTTCATCATAAAGAACCTCAAGATGAACAAGGTCGGCGTTATTGAGCGCGAGATCGGCAGACAGCCCGTGCTCTGCTTCGGCAATTCCTCGGGCGACGCGGCTATGGCGAACTACACCATAACGAACAACAGGTACAAGAGCGCTGCGTACATGCTTTGCTGCGACGATCTTGTCCGCGAGAACGGCAACACAAAAAAGGCGGATAAAATGCGCAAGAGCTGCGAGGAGAACGGCTGGACGGCTGTTTCGATGAAGGACGACTGGACAACCATCTACGGCGAAAACGTCACAAGAACAGCCGCCGAAAACACGACGGAAGCTGCAGCCGACAAAGCGGCGTAAAAAATACATCGGCTATCACGGGCGGACATTTCAGTCCGCCCATACGATTTTAAACGCGCCGATTTTCGCAAATCATGGCATACGTTTCCTTTACATTGTAGGGGAGCACCCACGTGTGCTCCCGCGGATAGGGAAGGTACGTTTTCCGAATGATAACGCGGTTTGATAGGAAAGAACGCTTTGGCGGGCGTGCAATGCACGCCCCTACGGTGTTGCCGCGCTGATCGTGCTGTCATTTCGACCAAGCGAAGCGCGTGGAGAAATCCCCCTGTCGTCGCGCCGGTTTTCGGGGACAAAGCATACGTTTCCAATTCAATCGCAGGGGCGTGCATTGTGTATAGTGTAGTAACATAGTATACAGGTAGTGTAAGGACATAGTATACAATTCCTGTTCAATCGTAGGGGCGAGCAGTGCTCGCCCGCGGATAGGGGACGTACGTTTTCCGAATGATAACGTGGTTTGATAGGAAAGAACGCTTTGACGGGCGGACATTTCAGTCCGCCCATACGATTTTAAACGCGCCGGTTATTTCGCGCGCAATCACGGTAATGCGATAATTAAACGCGGCGTTTAATCATCCTTCGATTGATTTATAAATCGCGTTATCGGTTTATTGAAAAAGCCTGACGGGTGCATTATAATATAGGCAGTAAATCGAAAGGGGACCCAATAATGAAAAAAATCACGGCTTTGATCCTATCGTCTGTAATGCTCCTGTCCGCGGCGGCGTGCTCTCAGGGGAACGGAGGCTCTTCGTCAGCGGAAACGACTGCCGAACAGACGACCGGGGCGCCTGTTGAGACTCAGACCGCCGTAGAGGGAGAAATCCAGGAAAAGATCAATGAAAGCTTCGCAGGCTTCAACATATCGGGCGTGTGCTTCGTTGTCAGGGACGGCGTTCCGATAGCCTCCTACGCCGACGGCAGCTTTTACGACGGCACGCCGATCATGATCGACAGTCCCATGGCTGTCGGCTCGGTTTCAAAGCAGTTTTGCGCGGCGGCGATAATGAAGCTCAGCGAGGAGGGCAAGCTGAGCGTCGACGACACTCTCGACAAATATTTTCCCGAATACAGGGAAGCAGGCAGGATCACCATACATCAAATGCTCTCCATGACCTCGGGCGTACCCGACCTTCCGAGCGATCCCGAAGAGGCGGAGGCGCTGGCGCAAAAGATAACGATGGACAATACCGACGAGCAGAACACCGCGGCGGTGCTGGATTACATCTTCAACGCCGAGCTGAGCTTTGAGCCCGGAACAAGCTACGAGTATTCAAACTGCAATTATATCCTTCTCGGCAATATCGTCGAAAAGCTGTCGGGACAGAAATACATCGACTTTTTGAGGGAGAATTTCTTTGCTCCGCTCAACATGACCCACACCGGCTCGCTGTTCGAGCTGAAGGATGATCCCGAGTGGGCAAAGGGCTTTTCTTACGAGTACGACGACCTTAAATACGGTATCGAGCCCGGCTTGTCAAAGGGCGCCGGCGATATAGTCTCGAACGCCGACGACATGATGCTATGGCTCGACGGTATCTCATCGGGCAAGGTGCTCTCGGAGGAGAGCTTTAAGAAGATGTCGACAGATCAGACCGGCGGAAACTGCTACGGCTACGGCCTGCGCACCGACATGTCCGACGGCGCCGGTCACTTCGGACTGGTCGGCAGGTTCGCCGCCTGTGATTTTATCAGCGCCGACGGCAGGCTCAGGGTGTTTATCGCCACCAACAGCGGAGGCGGCAATACTCTGGAAAACCGCTTCTATGAGATGATCGGTATCCTGGTGTGATACCATATGGACAAATCCTTTCGCGCGTGATAAAATAAAAGCGTATCGGGAAAACAACAATGCGGCAGCAGGGGCGATCCCAAGCTGCCGCTTTTGTTTTCAAAATTCCGGTTTTCCGCATAAACACTGATGTAAAGCAATACTTTCTTTACTTTTTTTCGGTCGTATTATATACTTGGCTCATCAAACACGGGAGGTGAGCATATGGGCTGGTACATCATTCCGCTCGTAATCGTAGTGATAATATTGGGAGTCGCGTTCAAAAGGACGATCAGGGCGAACTACCGCTTCGGCTCCGGATTATTTGAGAACAGCGAATACAATCTGGAAGAAAAGAAAGAACTCTCCGATAAGGACTATTTTGACAAGGACGGGTTGTTCGGATGACTTTCGGCAAAAATCTCCAAAAGCTCAGAAAAGAAAAGGGTCTGTCTCAGGACGCGCTCGCGAACCGCTTGTATGTAACGCGCCAGAGCGTCAGCCAGTGGGAAAACGACAGGACTATGCCGTCTGTCGATCTGCTGTTAAAGCTCAGCGAGGTTTTTGACACGACGGTCGACGCCATGCTCGGCAAGGCCGAGACCGAAAGCATACCTCAGCCGACGGCGAAAATCGGTATCCTGCGGAACAAAAAGGACATTCTTACCGCTATGCGGTACGGGTATTCCACGGTCAGGGTAATACTGATATCGCTCGCCGCGCTGTTCGCCGGCACGGGGCTTTTGACCGTGTATGTTGAAAACAGCGTTTTTTCTCCCGAGGTGACGGCGGTGGCAAGAACCGATTTTCTCGGCGCGTGGCAGTCTTTTGCGGCGGCGGGGCTGTTTTTTGCGGCGTGGGCGGTTTTCTTTATCATCGCGTTCGCCGACGCGCGCAGGGCGGTCGGATTCGCCGGAGAGCACAACTGCTCGCTCGCCTTTTATCACGACCATATAGTTATTGAGGAGGAGGGCGCCGAGCCGCTCAGCCTGTTCTACACGAATATCGGGCGCATCACCGAGACCGACGGATATTTTATAATAAAAATGCGCAACGGCGCGCGGATGTGCGTTGACAAGCGCGAAGCGGAGGATCCTGAGGAGCTTTCAAAGCTGCTCAAAGGAGCCAAGAACTACCTCGACCGCAGGCTGTACAAGGCTCCGTCGCGCGCCGGCAGTGTCAAGCGAAGCCTCGTCCGCTTTTTCAGAGATTTTCTCTTTGTCTCGACGTTGTTTATGTATACGGCGTTCACGTTTATATTCGCGATAGTGACGGCTGTCGTTACGGAACCGCAGGCGCTGAGGTTTTTGATATTCGCCGCGCCGTTTTTCATAATGCTTTCGGAGACCGCCGCCGGAACGGTCTTTGCGATAGTCGGGATCAAGGCGAAAAGAATGATAATAGCCGGCTGCGCCGGACTTGTCTTTCTGACTGCCGCCGCTTTTGTCGCCTATGGATCGGTGCCGGTCTATGATTTGCAGAACGACAGAATGACCTCGGAGCGGTTTACCGGGTATATGGAGAGCCACGGCATGACGGTGGAGGACGCCACCGTGGGCAGGCAGGAGCTTTTTCTTACAAAGTGCCTCAAAGCGAGCCCCGCGGACAAAAGCTACGAGATACTTTTTTTGGAATTTGACAGCTTCGCTCCCAAGCAAAGCCTGTTCACGGCGTACGCGGCTTACGGCGATATGCTAAACGACATCCGTTCTCAGCCGAGACAAACCACACGCGACGGGTATCTGGATCTCGGATTCAACCGGCTGTACTCCGAGATCACAAACAACCGCTACGCCTATGTTTCGCTAAACGAGTTCAGCGTTTTTTACGTTGACGCTCCGCTTGAGGCGAAGGACGACGTTATGCGGACTCTGGGCGATCTGAGGCTCGCAACGCCGTATGAAATAAAAACGGAATAAAAAAAAACAAGGGGCTGTCGCATTAAACCATTTATTACCAAAAATGTCATTTCGACCAAGCGAAGCGCGTGGAGAAATCTCCAAAAGTCAGCAGAATTGAGGAGATTCGGGATCTATGAGGCAGTCGATAACGACCGTTGTTTTAAGGTCGTACGCCTTTTTGAGCGTGGGCACGATCTCCTCGCTCTTTGTGATCCTCATTCCCGTTACGCCGAACGCGCCGGCGAGCTTTACAAAATCGGTCGCTCTGCGCGGATCGGTCTGTGAGAAGCGGCTGCCGTAGAACAGCTTTTGCCACTGCCTTACCATGCCCAGCACGGTGTTGTTCATTATCAGAATGATGATGGGCAGGTTGTAGGACTTCATGGTAACGAGCTCGTTTAGGTTCATGTGGAAGCTTCCGTCGCCGGTGAACAGAAATACCCTCTTGTCGGGGTTCGCCACCTGAGCGCCGATCGAGGCGCCTGTGCCGAAGCCCATTGTGCCCATGCCGCCCGAGGTGAGCAGGGTCTTTTCCTTTTCAAACCTGCCGTACTGAGCCACCCACATCTGGTGCTGACCGACGTCGGTAGCCACGATGTCCTCGGCTACCCTGAGCTGATTCACAGCCTCGATGATCTCCTGGGGCAGGGGGTATTCGCTTACGGGAGGAGCCACGTTGTCGAACTCGTGCTTCCATATATCTATCTGAGCGAGCCAGTCGTCGTGCTTCTGCTGATCGACCGCCTTTAGCAGCTCTGTCAAGAACGCCTTTACGTCGCCGAGAGCGTACTCGTCTACGGCCACGTTTTTGTTTATCTCGTTTTTATCGATATCGCACTGAACTATCTTTGCCTGCTCGCCGAACTTTTCCCTGTCGCCGGCTACGCGGTCTGAAAAACGCGCTCCGCAGGCGATGATAAGGTCGCACTCGGCGGTGATCATTCCGGTTTCGTAGCCGCCGTGCATGCCGATATTGCCCACGCAGAGCCTGTGGCTGTTGGGCATACAGCCGAGTCCCATGAGCGAGCAGCACACGGGAGCGTCGATCAGCTCGGCGAACCGTCTGAACTCGTCGCAGGCGTCGGCGCTGATTATTCCGCCGCCGGCGTAGAGCATCGGGCGCTTTGAGTTTTTGATCAGCGCGGCTATCCTTTCGATACAGTCGGGGTTTTTAAGCTCGCCCTGATGCGGAGCCTCGGGCGGCTCGGGCGTGTACTCCGTTACCGCCGCGGTGATATCCTTAGGAACGTCCACGAGAACGGGACCCTTTCGTCCCGAATGGGCGAGGTGGAACGCCTTGCGGATGGTAGGCGCCAGATCCTCGACTCTTTTTACAAGGAAGCTGCCCTTTGTGATGGGCTTGACTATATTAACAATGTCGACCTCCTGGAAGCTGTCGCGTCCGAGCTGGTCGGTGCTTACGTTGCCGGTTATCGCAACGATCGGGATAGAGTCGATATTTGCCGTAGCGATACCTGTCACGATATTGGTGGCGCCGGGTCCCGAGGTGGTGATAACGACGCCGGTCTTGCCGGTGGAGCGCGCGTAGCCGTCGGCGGCGTGAGAGGCTCCCTGCTCGTGCGCGGTCAGGATATGGGTGATCCTGTCGCTGTATTTGTAGAGCGCGTCGTATGTATTAAGAGCCGCTCCGCCCGGATAACCGAAAACGGTGTCGACATTTTGCTCCAAAAGACATTCGCAAATGATTTCTGCACCTGTAAGTTTCATGATTATTCCCCTTATAGATTTTCTGTGTGCCTAATAACAGTCCAAACCTCATTTTATCGCATTAAAGCGCTGTTGTCAATACCGCGCGTCAGTTTGACGGCACTATGAAGCAGTATTTTTCGATAAAGCCGTCGAGCACCCTTACGGTTTTTTCCGCCGCCATAGCGCAGAATTTGACAAAATCGACTCCCTTGTTCTCGTTTAGGTCGTCAGAGATCGCCCTGATTATGCCGAACGGAACCGAGCAGCAGCGGCAGGCGTGGCCGATCGCGGCGCCCTCCATCTCGCAGGCGATCGCGCCGAAGCGGTCGTTTATCAAAAGCCTTTTGCGGCGGTCGGAAATAAAAATATCTCCGCTGGCGATAACGCCCATGGCGGTTTTTGTGTCCTCAAGCTGCATGCTCACCTTGTTGAGCAGCTTTGAGGCGCGCGCGTCGCAGTCAAAATACATGATCTTCCCGTCGGGCATAGAAACCTCTCCCTGCCTGTCGCCGAGAGCGGTGGTGTTCATGTCGTGCTCGACCGCCTTTGTGCCGATCACTATGTCGCCGACGCTGACGATCGGCGAAAGCGCTCCGGCAACGCCGCTGTTTATCACTATCTGCGGCTTGTAAACATTGATGAGCGTGGCGGCGCAGACCGCGGCGTTGACCTTGCCGACTCCGCATACGACCGCGACTACCTCTTTTTTGCGGATCTCGCAGCGGCAAAACCTCATTCCGTTTATCGTTTCGTACTTTTTGTTTTCGGCGAGGGCGAGTATCCCGTCCGCCTCAAGCTGCATTGCGCAGATTATTCCGATCATATCCATGCTCCTAACTGAAATTATTTGTTTGGTACATTATTATTGAAAGCGCCGCGAGCGGTGCGGTCTCGGCGCGAAGTATCCTTTTTCCGAGCGTGGCGGCGACCCCTCCGTTCGACAGCACAAGCTCCGCCTCGGCTTCCTCAAAGCCGCCCTCGCTGCCTATGAACATCCCGACGGTCTTTGGCTTTTCGGCAAGGATATCCTTTACCGACTCGCCGCCCAGCTCATAGAAGAACACTGTCTTGTCGTTTTCACGGGTGAGCATAGCCGCCTGCTTCAGGCTGACGCACTCTCCTACCTCCGGGATGATCCCGCGGCGGCTCTGCATAGCCGCCTGAGCCGCGATCTTCCGCCAGCGCGCGGTCTTTTTTTTCAGCGACTTTTCGTCGGGTCGCGACACGCACCGCGCCGTCATTACGGGGACGATCCTGCCCACGCCCAGCTCCACGCATTTTTGCACGATATAGTCCATCTTGTCGCCCTTGGGCAGCGCCTGATACAGCGTGACAAAAACGTCGGGCTCGTTTCGGCAGGGATAGCTTTCTTTAATGTCAACCTCGACATGATCTTGGTTGACGCCGGCGACCGCGCAGTCGTGCTGTATCCCGTTCGGCGTAACAAGCGTGAGCTCCTCGCCGTTTTTCATCCTCAGCACCCTGATGTGCTTGGCGTTTTCGCCGGTTATCATGTATTTACTTGTGTTTATCTCCTCGTCGGTAAAAAACCATGCAGCCATAAAAGCCTCGCAAAACAATTATTTTGAAAATAGTATAATACAAAACAAAAATAATTGCAATAAATAAAGTATAGTGTTACAATATTTGTTGAGGTGATAAAAATGGTAACACTGACAGATGTTGATATAATCAGGCTCCTGCGGAAAAATAACCTCGATCAGGACACCCTGCACGAGGAAGCCGTAGCCAAGCTCAGGGAAACGGGCTTGAAGGCGGCGACCGCGGAAAGCTGCACCGGCGGACTCGTCAGCGAGCGTATCACGCGCGTCAGCGGCGCGAGCGGGGTCTTTGAGTGCGGAGTGTGCAGCTATTCAAACAGGATAAAGGAGACCGTGCTCGGAGTCAGTCACGAGACGCTGTCCGTGCTCGGCGCCGTATCCGCCGAGACCGCCATCCAAATGGCGGAGGGAGTCAAAAAGCTCTCGGGAGCGGATATCGCCGTCAGCCTTACGGGTATCGCCGGACCGACGGGCGGCACCGCTGAAAAGCCCGTGGGACTTGTGTTCATGGGCGTGTGCACCGACGAAAAGGCTTATGCGGTCAGACTGACGCTCGGCGGCTCGAACAACATAGTGAACTCCAGGGAGTACATCCGCAGGCTGGCGAGCGACGCCGCTCTGTTCACGATGATCTCTGAGTGTTATAATATCAGAAAATAATCAACGGAGGGGAAGGAAATGATACAATGTCCGTCCTGCGGAGGTGGACTGCGGTTTGAGATCGAGAGCCAGCAAATGGCGTGCGATTACTGCGGCAACCGCTTTGATCCGCGGCAGATCACAGACAACAGCGCGCGTGACGACGCTAAAACAGAGCCGTATTTCGACGGTTATGTTTATATTTGTCCGTCATGCGGCGCCGAGCTTGTCACCACAGACAAAAACGACGCTATAGGCTTTTGCCAGTATTGCGGAGGAGCGTCGATGATATTCGACAAGATCCGCAGGGAATGGAAGCCCGACACCGTGGTTCCGTTCAAGATCACAAAGGAGCAGTGCAGGGAAGCGTACCGCAAAGAGGTGCGTAAAAACCCGTTCGTCGCTTCAAAGTACCGCAAGCCCGAGACGATAGACAACTTCAAGGGCATCTATATGCCGTACTGGAGCTACAGCGCCGAGCTAAAGGGCGATTTCAGCATAAGGGGAGTTTCGGCGAGGGAGCATGTTCACGGCAACACCTACCACGTCTACCACTATGATCTCTGCGGCAGCAGCGATTACCGTCTCGACGGCTTCTCTCACGACGCGTCGGTCACGTTTGACGACGACCTCAGTGAGAGCCTCGCTCCGTTCAGGCAGGAGGGAGCGGTGTCCTTCGCTCCGGCGTATCTCAGCGGCTTCTACGCCGAGACCGGGAACGTCGATCCCCACGAGTACGACGAGGAGATCCAAAGGGAGATAGTCGCCGACGCCGAAAGGGTATACGCAGGCAGCAAGGCGGTAGAGGGAGCGGTGAGCGACAAAAAGCTCAGCCTGTCTCAGGCGGAAAGCAAATATCCGGCAAAGATAAAGTCGGTCAGCCGCACCATGAACCCGGTCTGGTTCATGAGCTGCCGCAACAAAGACAGCATTACATACGCCGCCGTGAACGGTCAGACCGGCAAGGTCGCCGCCGACCTTCCGCTCAGTCCGATAAGGATACTGGCGGCGGCGCTTTTGATCTCGGCAGGAGTCTTTTTGGCCGTCTTTGCCATAATGAACGCCCTGCCTTCCATCAAGGCGAACATGACCCTCGCGCTTTGCGCGCTGCTCGCGATAACGGGCATGTACTCCATGCAGAGGTCGTTCAATTTCACCGTTGACAAAAACAATAGCGTTATCGGCAGCTCGGGAGGGGCGGCTTTGCAGGGCTGGATCCACAAGCTCGCCACGGTCGTCACCTTCGTTTCGATCATTGTTTACGCCTCCGACGGCTCATACGACGGCGATTTCAGGTTTTTCGGACGGATCGGCATGATCGGCGGCGCCGTTATGATACTGCTGGCGAATATTGCTCAGTTTTCCGTATCGTCAAAGATCAAAAAAATGAAGGTCGAAAATGTTTCTCAGCTCAGGCAGAGGATCACCGAGGACGCCAAGTGGTTTTTGAACCGCGTTCTCTGGATCAAGGCGCTTTTGCTGTTCTCGATCGGCGTCTCGGTGCTGCTCGTGGTGATCGACCCGGCTTTCAACGCGGTCTCCTACGCCGCCTGCGCGGTTTTGGCGGCGGAGCTGTTCGGCCTTGCGATATACCATATCGTTTTTCAGACAAGGGTGGCAAAACGGCCGCTTCCGCAGTTCAACAAGAAAGGAGCGCACTATGATTCCAACTAAGCTTCGCACGGCAGCGGCGCTCGTTATTGCCGCGGTGCTGATGTGCGCATCCGTTACCGTCGCTTTCGCGGCGGAGGACGCGGCGGCTCACAGCCGGGCACAGGCTCGCTACACCAACCCCGAGACGGGGTATCAGGTTCTTATAATGGACGATATCGACCTGCTCGACAGCGAGGAGGAGGCGCTTCTCGCCGAGGACATGAAGCCCGTTACGCAGTACGGTCACGCCGTTTTCTGGACGACCGACCTTTACGCCTATGACGAGATAGATCAGGCGCGCCAAATGCGCAGGAACTGCTACGAGCTTGACAGCGCGAGTATTTTCGCGATAAACATGAACGTCAGAAAGCTGACCATCCAGTCCTACGGCACGCTTTACAATTTGGTCAACGATTCAACGGCGCGCTCGATCACCGACAACGTCAGCCATTACGCCACATCAAAAAAGTATTATGACTGCGCGCGCGAGGCGTTCGGGCAGATCGCGGAGCTCAGCCGCGGCGGAACCATTGCCGAGCCGATGAAGTACCTCAGCTATGTTGTTATCTCGCTTATGCTCGGAGTTATCATCGCGCTCGCGCTCGCGTTTTCAAAGACGTTCAATCCGCTTCGCAAATCGGTCGCTCCGCCCGAGACCGTGGGCAGCGGCACGCTGATGACCGCGCCGATGACCACGAAGCTGATCCGCACCGAAACGATCGTCGTACAGTCGTCGTCAGGCGGCGGAGGCGGCTGCGGCGGCGGAGGAGGCGGCGGAGGCTGCGGCGGAGGCGGAAGCTCGTCCTTTTAGCCGCGTCGGCGACGCTGCAGATCGGTTTTAGTCATAAACCGGATCCCCGAACCGTAACGTCAAAAACAGAATATTGAAGAAAACAAGGTCGCTTCGCCCGATTTATAATTTCGGGCGGGGCGCCTTTGGCTTTGCGAGAGCCATCCATAACACCGTAGGGGCGGACTGAAATGTCCGCCCGCTTTTTTAAGCTAAGAGTTTTCTGTATCATTCGTAGGGGGCTGGCTCAAAACTTGAAAGAGTTTTGGGCCAGTTTTTTGCAAAAAAATACGAGAGGCTATGAAACCTCTCGCAGTTGGTGTATCTCCTCGGGTTT
>CACXIV010000043.1 GCA_902767845.1 uncultured Ruminococcus sp.
ACTTTATCATCGGAGCAGGAAGCAATTATTACAACTATAATTGGTATTGATGAAAGGGCGCTCCGGGCGGTGTAACTGTATGTCAGTTTCAAATTCATTTGATTGGAAGCATCTTTTCCGCCAAATCAAAAGCCCTGTCGCTTGTGGCAGGGCTTAATACTATTCTGTTATGTGTCGTATCCTACCATATACGGTGTCGAGATTTTTCGAGGATAGTTTCTCTGTTATACAAAAAATATTATTTATGACGATTATTCTGCTGCCTGTGGTTGGTCTGAATTTGGTCTTTTTCAGGTCATTTTTGGTGTGATACGGGTTGAATGAATAGTGATTGTTGTGAATTGGAATGTGCCTATTATCCGCATAAACATGTCGTTTTCGGCAATTCGCAAGACTTCCTGAAAAACGTTTCACATTTCTTCGAGCCCCGTTATCTCCGCCATACGAAAACGAGGAACATCCAATGGTGTGTTCCTCGTTTTCGATTAACAATACCGGCCGGTGTAGTCCGATAAGATTACACCGGCCAATTTTGTTATTCGCTTTTTGTATAGAACGTTGCGCGTCCGCTGCCGTGGCGAACAAGGACATTTTCTTCAACAAGTTTCTTTAACGCGTTTTCTACCGAGGCTCTGCCAACGGTGGGGCACAGATCCATAATATCCGCCTTTGTGAATTTTCCGAGCTTGTTAAGAGCCGCTTGTTTTACGATATCATAAGCGGTAGACTTATCAGCGGCAATCTCAATACGCTCTTCAAAATCCCTGTATGCTGCCAGGATTGTCCGAAGAAGATATTTGATAAAAGGTGACGGGTCTTCCGTCCCTTCGTACCAGCCCTGCTGACACTCGCTGAGGGCGTTATAATAAAGAGCTTTATTCTTCGCTATTTTGCTCTCTAATGAGATATATCTGCCTATAACATAATCTGACCTGTATAGCAACAAAGTCGTCAGCAGCCGGCTCATACGCCCGTTACCGTCGTTGAACGGGTGGATACAGAGAAAATCGTGAATGAATGTCGGGATCATAATCAGCGGATCAACTTCCTGCGTATCAATAACTCGGTTATAGCTCTCGCAAATTCGGTCAATCGCTTCCGGGGTTTCAAACGGCGCAAGCGGTGTAAACAGAACATAGCTATTACCGTCAGCATCCGCGGCGCTAATATAGTTCTGTGTGTTTTTAAAACTACCGCCGATATTTTTTTCGGAGTATTTATAGAGGTCGCGGTGAAGCTGCAAAATGTGGTTAGCCGTGAGCGGAATAAACTCGTAGCTCTCGTGAATTGTGTTGAGCACATCACGGTAGCCGATAATCTCCTCCTCGTCGCGGTTATGCGGAGTTGTTTTGTCCGCACAGAGCTGCTTTAAGCGCGTATTAGTCGTGCGGATCCCCTCGATCTCGTTCGACGCTTCCGTGCTCTGAACGATCGCGATCTCAACAAGCCTGTCAAGTTGCATCGGCTGCTGCTTAAGATACAACTCCTGCCGAGCCTTGTACTCGTGAATCTGCGCAACAAGCCCGAGAATCTCGTTATCCCAACTTTTGTTTATTAAATTTGAATAATCAAAATTACGCATATAATCACCTAATGGCTTTATTATCGCCTAAATAATAGCATATATTAGGCGATAAGTCAACAAGTTAGAGGATATTACATATATATTTTCAATGAATATTATTAAACTATCTGCTCGAATGATTAAAAACGTAAAACTTAGTAAGTTTAAAATTGCATTTACTTTTACAATTAACGTTTTCATTTCCTTTCTGTTTTTGTGTTTATATATAGGTTTTCCCTGATTTTCAATAGCCGAGTTTTAATTTTTTCCCAAGCCGGTCAAAAAACAATTTACCCCTTGCAAAATCGGATAAACAGTGGTATTATACTAAAAGGCAGCCGGCGTTTCAGTCAGATCCCGAAGGCCGGCATTAAAAAAGCTCATATAAAAAACACAGCGACGGAGAGAGTAGCTTTGAATCCCGCTCTGAAAGAGAGGCGCGTCGGCGGCTGAAAGCGCGTTATTGCGGATCAATGTGAAGTTCGCTTCCGAGTGGCAGGGCTGAAACAGCAGTAGGCTCTGACGGGTGACGCCGTTAACAGTCCAATGAGAGTCCGTTTTTTCGGAAATCAGGGTGGTACCACGGAGAAATTCGTCCCTGCATGCTTTTGCGTGCGGGGATTTTTATTTTTGATATAATGATGATTTTATAGGAGGAACAATATGGACAACAAAATCGAAGTCCTGAGAGAAGAAATCAGGCAAAGACTCGCTTCTGTCAAGGATCTTTCCGAGCTTGATAAGGCAAGGGTAGAGTACCTCGGCAAAAAGGGAAGCATAACCGCTCTGCTCAAGGGCATGAAGGATCTGTCCAACGAGGAGAAAAAGACCTTCGGTGCAGAGGTCAACAAGCTCAAGGGAGCTGTCGCCAAAAGGATAGAGGAGAGGATCGAGGAGCTCAAAAAGCTGCAAATCGAGGCTGAGATCAACGCCATGCCTCAGTTTGACATAACCGCTCCCGCCGACCTTGACAGAGGCTCGTATCATCCGATCACGCTCGTTCAGCGCCAGTGCGAGACAATCTTCAAGTCGATGGGCTTCACCGTCGAGGATTATCCCGAGGTGGTCACGGACTACGAGTGCTTTGAGTCGGTAAATATCCCCAAGCACCATCCCGCGCGCGATATGCAGGACACATATTATCTCGAGAACGGCCAGCTTCTAAAGTCGCAGACCTCTGCGGCTCAGAACGCTATCCTCAAAAAATACGGAAAAAGACTAAAGGAGAACGGAGTGCCGATCAAGGCGATCTTCCCGGGTCGCTGCTTCAGGAACGAGGCCACCGACGCCAGCCATGAAAACACCTTCTTCCAGATGGAGGGCATGATGGTCGACAGGGATATTTCGATCTCCAACCTGATCTTCTTTATGAAAACCATGCTCTCGGAGGTTTTCCAAAGAGACGTAAAGGTGCGTCTGCGCCCGGGCTTCTTCCCGTTTGTAGAACCCGGCTTTGAGCTTGATATCAACTGCGAGATCTGCGGAGGCACAGGCTGCTCATCGTGCAAGCACAGCGGCTGGCTCGAGCTTTGTCCCTGCGGAATGATCCACCCCAATGTTCTGCGCGAGGGCGGTATCGACCCCGACGAGTATACGGGCTTCGCGTTCGGTCTCGGACTGACAAGACTCGCAATGATGAAGTACAAGGTCAAGGATATTCGCGACTTAAACAGCGGCAGCTTAAAATCGCTCGCTCAGTTTACAGACGACGACAACTGATAGGGAGGTACAGAAATGCTTTTATCAATGAACTGGATCTCGGATTTTGTTGATTTTACCGGACTTGACAAAATCGAGCTTATCCGCAAATTCTCTCTGTCTACCGCCGAGGTAGAGAACGAGATATTCTATAAGGGCTCCGAGCTCAGCGGAGTAGTGGTCGCCGAGGTAAAATCGGTCGAGAACCACCCCGAATCAAAAAAGCTCCACTTGCTCAAGGTGGACGTCGGAGAGGACGAGCTCACCGACGTTGTATGCGGCGCTCCCAACGTCAGAGTCGGCATGAAAACAGCGTTCGCCAAGGTGGGCGCAAGGCTCGGAGAGATAACCATAGCTCCCCGTCCGCTCGCCGGACACATGTCTTACGGAATGTGCTGCAGCGAGGCTGAGCTCGGTATCAGCGACGATCATTCCGGCATCATGGATATCTCGGAGGACGTGGCTAACGGCACCGACATCAAGGAGCTCTACGAGATAGACGATATCGTGTTCGAGGTAGACAACAAGTCGCTCACCAACCGCCCCGACCTCTGGGGACATTACGGCATAGCGCGCGAGTTTGCGGCGCTCTCAGGCAGAGAGCTAAAGCCCCTCGCCGTTGAGGATCTAAAGGCTTACGCCGAGCTTTCAAAGGTCGATATGAAGATCGAGGATCCGCTCTGCCAGCGCTACAGCTGCCTGCAGGTTGAGAACATCACAAGAAGGGTCAGCCCCGTCAATATGCGGATCCGCCTGTTCTACTGCGGAATGAGAGGCATCAACTTCCTCGCCGACCTCACCAACTACCTCATGCTCGAAATGGGTCAGCCCATGCACGCCTTTGACTCGCGCAAGGTCGAAAAAATCAGGATCAGGCGCTTTGACAAGCCGTTCGTGTTCACCACGCTCGACGGCGTAGAGAGGAATATCGACGAGAACACCCTCATGATCTGCAACGGCGATCAGCCCGTGGCTATCGCGGGAATCATGGGCGGACTCGACTCCGAGATCGTCGGCGACACCACGCGGCTCACACTTGAATCGGCCACCTTCGACGCGGCGTCGATCCGCAAATCGACGGTAAGGCTTTCTCACCGCACGGATTCCTCTATGCGCTACGAAAAGAGCCTCGACCCCGAGATGACCGACGTGGCTATCGCGAGGTTCTTGTATCTGCTCAAAAAGTACGACGGCGGCGCCAAGGTCGTTTCGGCGCTCACCGACGAGTACGCTTTCAAATACGACACGGTAGAGCTCACCTTTGACAAGGCGTTTGTAGACCGCTACACCGGTATCGAGATCGGTAACGACACCATCCTCAAGACCCTGTCGAGCCTCGGCTTCAAGGCTGAGCTCAGCGGCGACACCTTCGACGTGGTCGTTCCCTCGTGGAGAGCCACAAAGGACGTCACTATCAAGGCGGACATCATCGAGGAGATCACCCGTATCTACGGTTACGATAATTTTGAGATCAATACCACGCGCTCTCCGCTTTATCCCGTTAGGATGGACGTCGTCAAGGAGGACGAGGACAAGATCAAGGATATCCTCGTCAAGCGCTACAGCCTGCACGAGGTTCACTCCTACGTATGGGCTTACTATGACGAGCAAAGGGAGCTCGGTATCCCCGTAGAGCCCAATATCAGGCTTGCCAACGCGACCAACCCCAACATCGAGACGATCAGAAGGTCAATGATCCCCACCCAGCTTTGCCAGCTCAGGGCGAACACCGGCTATTCTCCCGAGTTCGGTATTTTCGAGATCGGCAGAGTGGTAGAGGGCGTCGACGAAAACAACCTCTGTATCGAGAAAAAGATGCTTGCCGTCACGCTGTTCAGCAGGGAAAAGGACGTCCGCGCCCTTTACTTCCGTTTAAGGGATATCCTTGCGGTCGTCGCCGACGACGTCAAGCACAAAACGCTTGAGTTCAAAACAGCCGAGGCAACGCACAGCTACGAGCACCCCGTCAACCTCAACACCGTGCTCCTCGACGGCAAGGAGATCGGAAGGATCGGCATAGTTCATCCCACCGTCGGCAAAAAGCTCGACCCCAAGGCGGCGGTCGTTTTCGCCGAGATCGACATGGAGGCGTTCGCCGATACAAAGAACGCGTCGATCATCTACGACGAGCCTTCAAAGTTCCCGCCGATGGATTACGACCTGTCCGTCGTAGTTCCCTCGGGAGTATTTTTCAGCGACCTTGCCGAGTGCTGGAAGGGCGAGGGAGAGGAGATCCTGAAGAACGTCAGGATCGTCGACACCTACGATACCGAGCTGTTCCACAGCGTTACCGTAAGGTTCGAGTTCTCCTCCAACGAGCGCACGCTGTCGTCGGCTGAGGTTCAGGCGATCATGGACAGGATCGTTGAAAACCTTAAAGGCATTAACGTCAATTTGCGATAAAAGGCTTGAAATTTGCCCGAATATCGTTTATAATAAAGATAAATATTGGGAGGTGTTTTAAGTATGTTAGACAAAACTATGATTTTCTCGCTCGGCGAGGAAAAGGATGATCAGATCAAAGCAGGACTTACAATCGTTTACGACGCGCTTAGACAAAAGGGCTATAACCCGATAAACCAGATCGTTGGATATATCCTCAGCGAGGATCCCACATATATCACAACCTACAACAACGCCCGTAACATCATCAGCAAAATAGACCGCGACGACTTACTTGAAGCACTCGTTAAATCTTACCTGAACGTATAAGTTCGGATTTTGAAAGGATGATGCCCTGTGGCAGACGCCAAAAAGGAAAAGGAGTTTTCCACCTATAAGGGAAGACCCCTCGTGCGCTGCGGAGACGAGATCTATTACGGCAGTATGGAAGAGCCTTACGTAATAAGGATGCAGATAAAGTCCAAAAAGGAGCAGAACGGCATCGAGATCGCCGACAAGGTCGCGATCCAGCTTATGGCTACCGATCCGTACCTCTCGCCGCGCAAGCAGCTTGTTAAATCAAGCGAGAAAAAGGGACTGTTTCTGGCTATGGATATCGCCGATATCTGGCTTACCAGAGCCCTGGCAGGCAAAATGTAGCCGCGGCGGAGGGGAACCCCCCGCCGGCGATCCGCCTTTGGAAAGCTTTGTTATAATTCAAGCGTTTCTGCAACGGCGGGTCAAAACGGCGAGTTGAACTCAACGTTTGTCGCGGCGGCGACACCGCAGTCCGCCTTTGGAAAGCACTGATTTGATTCAGGCGTTTTTGCAACGGCGGGTCAACACGGTGAATTAAACTCAGCGTTTTTAGTCTTTCAACAAACACATAAATAATTTAGAGCTGCTGACAATACTGCCGGCAGCTCTAATTTTTGTTATTACGCTGTCATTCTGAGGCTCTGCCGAAGAATCTTATACCGCTCTCTCCAACGTTGGTTAAAGAGGTATGAGCCCGTAGCCGGGCGGCAACCTTAGCACGTCGGCAAACCTTTTGTCACTTCGTGACATTTCCCTTATTGCCGCTTTGCGGCATTTCCCCTATCAGGGGAATCACCTTCGCTAAAGCTCAGGATGACAGCATTTTTTGTTTTTATATATGTTATGACCCGCCGTTAGCTAAACCTGTTTTCTGAACCGAACATTTAAAAAGGCGGATTGGATGCAACGTCACGTTGCTTTAAGCCATTCTCTCAAATAAGTCTGCGTGCCTTTGTCAAAGCCGGAAAGGGCTTCGATTATAAAGCTCTGCGGCTGTTCAAAATCGGAGATCACCCAGTCGGCGACGATCGCGAGACATCCGTTTGAGTGATATTTGATGGCGCACTCTACCCTGCTGTCGTTCATATTAACACCGAAGCTTTCAGCCCAGATCAAGCG
>CACXIV010000044.1 GCA_902767845.1 uncultured Ruminococcus sp.
AAACACCAACGAAGGCGCGAACCGAATAGAAACGCTCAACAAGAGCATCGCGAACGAACAAAAGAAAAAGCAAAAGTTGTTACAGCTCAATATTGAGGGACGGTTCCCGGACAGCGAATTTGTACGGATGTCCGCTGAGTGCGACGAAGAGATCAACCGTTGTCAGGAAGAGATCACCGCCATCATCGACCAAATGCAAAACAGAAAGGACGTCAACAAGGAGCTTGCCGAGATCCGTTCCATCCTCGACCTCGCTGCCGAGAGCCTTAACGGAGATGAGCTTGACCGCAGCTTTGTGGACAGGTTCATCAAGCAGATACTTGTCTACCCCGAAGAAAACGGAATGAGGCTTGAAATCGAGCTGAACGCAGGCGGAAAAGTCGTCAAAAACCTCGCGAAATCTGTTGGTCGTACGGGGAATACGAGCAAAAAGATGATCGAATCTTACGAGAACAGCATGAAGTAATCGCGTAAGCGCTGCTTCCTAATGAAAACGGTTGTATCAGAGCGAGCTTTGATACAGCCGTTTTGCTTTGTATTATCGGCAAAACCATTGACGTAACAAAGCAGGTGTGATATTCTAAAAGCATAAATATATAGGAGGAATTGTGATGAGGACAATATCTCAAAAGCTTATTTCAATAATTCTCGCGGCAGCAATGATCATTACGGCTTCGGCTGTCGCGGTATCGGCGCTCGGCGAATACACTCCGTCCGAGGGCGTTGAGACAAACAGATATTACTTCGCGATGCCCGGCTCGTGGGCTAACGAAATGACTCGAGCTCAGAACAACGCCTGCGGAGCATATTGGTGGTCGGGCGAAGACGCTCCCGATTCAGTTCCCGAGGCTAACTACCACGGCTGGCCGGGATACAGGATGTACCGTGACGATTCTGTCGAGAACCTGCGCTACATCAATGTTTCAAAGCAGACATATTCGATCAACTTCAATAACTATATCGACGGCGGCGATGAAGCTTCTCCGCAGCACGCTTACGCAAAGCAGACTGTCGACATCAACCTCGAGGGCGACTGGATGGACTTAGATGGAACTACGTTATATGAGGATTTCTGGACCTATGTTTTGATACACTACGTTGATGATATCAAAGCCGACAGCAATTTCAAAATCCAAGAGTTCGGCAATTACTCCGGCAACGTCTCATACAACGCCGAGGAAGATGACCTTGTGCTGTCCTACGACAATATGATCTACGTTATCGACCTCACAAACGGCGACGCCGCCGGCAGCTTCTACTTCTACTACGGCAACGGCGAGTACGGAAGCATGCCGACCAAGGAGCTTCTCACCGCGGGCAAAGGCGTTCAATTCGACGCAGACGGAAAGGTAATCCTCGACAACGAGCTGATCGATTCAAACGGCAATATCTACAGATACATCTTGGGTCAAAAGTGCGTTGTCTACGGCAAGATCGACGAGGGCAAGTATATAGAGGACTACTACGGATCCGTTGAGCCTGCAACAGAGGAACCGACCGAACCCGAGGATGAGGAATATCTTATCGGCGACTTGAATTTTGACGGAACGATCAGCGTATTTGACGCAACTTTGGTTCAGGAGCACGCCGCCGAGATAATCGAATTTGACGATGCCGAGAGCTTCGCGGCGGACTGCAACGGCGACGAAACAGTAACCGTAGCCGACGCGACTTTGATACAAAAGTACGCGGCTGAATTTGACGAGGATCTGCTCCTCACAGGTCAGCGCAGAAAGATGAGCGCGGTTTCGTCGGGCTATTTATGGCCTTGTCCGGGTTATTATCTGTTATCGAGCAGTTACAGCGATCACGGCGCTATAGATATTTCCGGTAAGGATATTATGGGCGCGCCGGTATTTGCCGCCGAAAACGGAACGGTAATGTATACAAACAATTCCTGCACACACAATTTCGGCAAGGCGGAAAGCTGCGGTTGCGGCGGCGGTTACGGCAATTATGTCTGGCTAAGCCACGGCAACGGCAAGGAAACCATCTACGGTCATCTTACCTCCGCTGCAGTTGCAGAGGGATCGGCTGTAAAAAAGGGCGACTTGATCGGATATGTAGGCTCGACAGGTCAGTCAACGGGTCCTCACCTTCACTTTGAGTGCCGTCAGGACGGCGTAAGATATGACCCGATGTCGGAATTTTAAAAAGTTTTATAAAACCCGCTTCGCTTTGCAAGGCGGGTTTTGCTTTTTTTATATACTCTTTTTATGATATTATGCACAAATGAACCGCCGGTTTTTCTACTTATCTCACAATTCATTTGTTTTTTTCCGTGTGATATAATATAGGTGACAAGAGGGAAATATTCCCGCGAAGAGTTTTTGATGAAAGGATGATTATTTGTGAAAAAACACGCAAAAAAGCTTATCGCGATCGTTCTGGTGCTTATGCTGCTCGTTTCGGCGGTATCGGTGTCGATGTTCAGCACAGCGGCGGCGCTCGGCGAGTACACGCCGGCTGAGGGAGCAGAAACAAGACGCGTTTACTTCGCTATGCCCGGCTTTTGGACAAACGGTATGACCGAGGCTCAGGACAACGCCGCCGGAGTGTACTGGTGGTCGGGAACGGACAGTCCCGACGACGCGGCGCAAGACGGTCAGGGCTATCCCGGCTGGAAGATGAAGCGCGACGCCGATGTTGAGAACCTTAGTTATATCGACGTCCCCGCGGACGTTTCAATGGTTATCTTCAACAACTACATTGACGGCGGCAATGATTCAACGACTTATGAATTTAAGTGCGCAAGGATGACCGAAAGCACTTTTTGCTCGGATTTATATCAGGGCGATTCTTTGAGCTATCCAAAGGAATTTTGGGATTATATCTACGATAATTACTACGACAGCTTCCTTGAGGATAATGATTACAAAATCACCGAGTTCGGCGGTTACGCGGATAACTTCCGCTACGTAGAGGACGATGACAACATCGCCCACACTGTTGATAATATGGTTTACGTGGCGGATTATGATTCCGTTTCGTATGCCATCAACGGAAATAAACAAAACGACGGAGCGTTCTATTTTTACTACGGCAACGGTGAGTTCGGTTTGTGGCCGACAAAGGAGCTCCTCACAAGTCGTGAGGGCGTTCGGTTTGACAGAAACGGCGACGCTGTCCTCGACGGCGAGACCACAAATATGTTCGACTTTATCACAAGAGAGCGCACGGACGCTTATGATCAAACCACAAAAAAGGATTTTGTAGTATACGGCAAGCTCGACGGCGAGTATCGCGACTTTACCGAAGCTCCCGACGAGGACGTAACGTATTATCCCGAGGATCCCTCGGAGGAGCCGACTGTTGAGCCCGCGACGATCTCGGTCGACCCGGACTTTGAGCCCGATCCCAACAAAATCTACTTCCAAGAGACAGGCATCTGGAGGAACTTTAAGAATATCACAGTATTTATTTATGAGCACGGCGGCGACGAGCTCATAACTTGGGGTTCCAAAAAGGGCAATATGACCGACGAGGGCAACGGACTCTGGTCGTTTGATTTTAACGAAAAGGGTATCAGTCTCGATAACAACAAGCAGTACGGCTTGATTTTTACCGCTGATTGGAGCGGTCAGAGCTGCGATATCATCTTTGACAAGACCTGCCTCGGCGATATTGCCTACTGCGACAATGAGACCGTTGAAAACAATGTAGACAGCAACAGAAAGAGCTATGTTGTCAAATGGTATAAATCCGACCCGGCAAAGTACGGCAATCCTATCTGCATAACCTCGATCGGCAATGTTATCGGTAACGTTTTTTGGAAGGGCGACACCGCGGAGTCTCTCCTTACAAGCTTCCTGCTCAGCGACGGCTTGGACGGAATCAGAAACGCTGTCAGATACAACGGCAAGAGTATCAGGCAGACCGCTTTTGACACGGGCGAGTACCTCGGACTCAGCGAAGACGAAGTCGAAGCGCTGGCGGATCAGATCGGCTTTGATCTTGACAGCAGCGGATATGATCCCTATGATCCGACATACGATCCCTACGATCCGACATATGATCCGTACGAGGACACCGACGCGGATGTTGTCGCGAAAATGATCCTCAACAATATCGACGACCCCGAGTTCACTTCACCCGAGAATCTGAAAGCGCTTTTAAAAGAATACAGCGTAACCGCGGACGAGGTCGATGAATCCCTGTATTATTATGCGTGGAGCTACGACGAATACAAAAAAGCGTCGGAGCTGGTTTACGATAATGCTTCACTCAAGGGCGACGTAAACAACGACGGAGTAGTCGATATAATGGACGCGGCGCTTATCCAGAAGTTCGCCGTCGGAAAGATCGTTTCATTCGACTGATATTTTTTCAAAATCAAAAACAGCGGCGTTCCGAGACAGATCGGAACGCCGCGTTTACTGTTTAACTGTATTTTGTCGTCTTAGGCTTCGGCTCTGTTTATCGCGTTGAGAACTCCGAGCACGGAGGCTACGTTTACGTTGGAATCAATGCCGATACCGAAAATGCTCTGACCGTCGGGCTTTTTGAGCTCGATGTAAGACACCGCCTTGGAGTCCGAGCCGTGAGAGATAGCGTGCTGGCTGTAGTTGATAAACTCGTAACGGTCGAGCCCGACCTTTTTAAGCGCGTTGAAAAACGCGTCGATCGGACCGTTGCCGGTGCCCTTGAGCTTGACTTCCGTGTCGTCGCCGATCTTCATTATGCCCTTAAAGTGGACGTAATCGGTGCCGTTTTCGCTCTCCTCATATATCTTTCTGCTCTTGAGCCTGTATTTCATCGGGTGGTTAAGGTAGTTTTTGTCAAACACCTCGTAAAGCTCCTTAGGAACAAGCTCGCGCTCAAGCTCCTCGCACTTTGCCTGAACAAGCTTTGAAAACTCCGGGTGCATGCGCTTGGGCAGGTCAAAGCCGAAGTTGTTGCTCATAACAAACGCGGCTCCGCCCTTGCCGGACTGCGAGTTTATCCTGATGATCGGCTCGTACTCTCTGCCCACGTCCGCGGGGTCGATCGGGAGGTAGGGGATCTCCCAGTATTCCGAGCCGCTCTCCTTCATATACTTGTGACCCTTGTTGATGGCGTCCTGGTGCGAGCCCGAGAAAGCGGTGAATACCAGCTCGCCGATATACGGCTGACGGGGATCTATCTTCATGCCGGTGCAGCGCTCGTAAATATCCCTGAGCTTCGGCAGATCCGAGAAATCGAGCTTGGGGTCGACGCCCTGCGTGTACATGTTAAGACCCATGGTCACTATGTCCATGTTGCCTGTCCTCTCGCCGTTGCCGAACAGCGTTCCCTCAACTCTCTCGGCGCCCGCGAGCAGAGCGAGCTCTCCGGCGGCTACGCCGCAGCCTCGGTCATTGTGCGGATGAACGCTGATGATCGCCGCTTCGCGGTGCTTGAGGTGGCGGATAAAGTATTCGATCTGATCGGCAAAGGTGTTGGGCGTGCACATCTCAACGGTGTTTGGCAGGTTGAGTATGACCGGATTCCCGCTTGTCGAGCCGAGCTCCTCGATCACCCTGTCGCAGATAGCTACGGCGTTGTCGGGCTCGGTGCCGCTGAAGCTCTCGGGCGAATACTCAAAGCGGATATTCGTATCTCCCGAATACTCGTCGGTCAGCTTTTTGATCAGCCTCGCGCCCTCGACCGCGATGTCGATAACGCCCTGCATGTCGGTCTTGAAAACTACCTTCCTCTGTAATGTCGAGGTCGAATTGTAAAAGTGAACGATCACGTTCTTCGCGCCCCTGATCGCCTCAAAGGTCTTGCGGATAAGGTGCTCGCGCGCCTGAACAAGCACCTGAATGGTTACGTCGTCGGGGATATGGTTGTTCTCGATCAGCTCGCGGCAGATCTCGTACTCGGTCTCCGACGCGCTGGGGAAGCCGATCTCGATCTCCTTAAAGCCCATGTCGCAGAGCGCGTGGAAGAACTCCAGCTTCTCCTGAAGATTCATCGGGTCGACCAGCGCCTGATTTCCGTCGCGAAGGTCAACGCTGCACCAGACGGGAGCCTTGTCGATCACCTTGTTCGGCCACGTCCTGTCGGGAATGTCGATCTGCTTGAAGGGAATGTACTTTTGATAAGACGGTTTCATTTTAAAAGCCTCCATATAGAATTACATATACAACAAAAAAGCCCCCAAAACAACCGCAGTTGCATTAAGGGACGAAAAAATCGTGGTACCACCCATATTCAGCCGCACGTCGCCGTACAGCCCTCGCAGACTTCCAACAAAGTCCTGACCGGTAACGCGGTCACGCGTTCTATACTAAATCGCTTCATATAGAAAACTCGGGGATGAGCTATCCATACATGCTCTCACGCCGAACTTACACCAACCGTCGGCTCTCTTTGCTTGCGAGCGTGTATCTTATTCCCGTCACAGTCTTTCAGGGGATTTTTGATTGTTATACATATTATATATACAATGCGGGATAATGTCAAGTAATAAGTTTAAAATTTTTTCCCAAAAAAATGAAAAAAGGTGTTGACAAACGGGAGCGGCTGATGTATAATATTACTCGCACTATTGAGGCGCGGGTGCGAAAAACGCCCGTTATTTTTAGCCCCAAAAGTGCACGGAACCTTGAAAATTGAACAATAAGGAAACAAGAAACCCGTAATGACTTTGAGTAAAAAATACTCAAATCTTACAGTGAGTACACACTAAAAGGTACAG
>CACXIV010000045.1 GCA_902767845.1 uncultured Ruminococcus sp.
TCACGACGGACACCCTTGCCCTCAGCTATCACTTCCTACTGCCAAGCGTGTAGTGGACTTTCACCACCGAGTTACTACCCATTCCGGGCAAACCAAAAAGATGTCAAAGAGGTTTTTCTCATTGACATCTTTTCTTTTTTGAGCGGCTCGCGCCACACCGATCCGGCCGGGAACCTAATTTTGACTATAAAACCGACCTATCTCCCCGACCTCGGCTTTCAGCTCTACTTGAACATATACTGCGCCGTGTCTACGATGTTCTCAAACGTCTTGTAGGCGCGGTTTGCTTTTTTTCTGAGCTTGGGGTTGTCGTCGGCAGCCTTTTTGCCCATGTACCCCACAGCCATACCTGCCGCCATTCCTATAGCGACGCCTTTTACCATATTCATAACCGATTTGTTCATTCTGTCACCTCCGAATCATTTAGACATTTCCTTATCAACGCAAAATGAAATCAAAAATTCAGCTTGCAAAATTATTGTTTGTATTCTAAAATATAATAAACTGATAAATGATTTACAAAAAAGGAATGACAAATTTTGGCAAAATTAAACATCGTTCTCGTTGAACCCGAGATCCCGCAGAACACGGGAAATATCGCGCGCACCTGCGCGGCTACCGGCGCCGCACTTCACCTTGTAAGGCCGATGGGCTTTGAGCCGGACGATAAAAAGCTAAAGCGCGCCGGGCTGGACTACTGGCACCTGCTCGATATCACTTATTACGACAGTCTCGACGATTTTCTCGAAAAAACAAGAGGCGCAAAATACTTCTTTTTCTCGACGAAGGGCACCCACCGCCACTCCGACGTCAGCTTTCCCGACGACTGCTACCTTGTTTTCGGAAGGGAGACGCGAGGACTCCCCGAGCATTTGCTGATGAAGTACCCCGAGCAGACGCTCAGGATACCCATGATAAGCGAGGCGCGCAGCCTGAATCTCTCAAATTCCGTGGCGATCGCGGTGTACGAGGCGCTCAGACAGTGGGATTACCCCGAGCTTTTGAACAAGGGAGAGCTTCACAGGCACCGCTGGGCGGATTTGGGTCAACAGTTATAGGTTTCGGTCGTGAAGACAGGTTTATTGAAAGTGGCAGCCGTTATTATGATAAATTAAAAACCGACCGACAGTTCCGCGACATTACACATCCTAAGCGAAAAGCCCCTGCAACTCACAACTATTTCCTATCTTTTTTATCAAATTCTATTGTAAAAATTACCATTCCGTTATATAATATATATGAATGTAAAAAATTCAATTTTAATAAACGAAAGGATGTATGTACTATGCAGCTAAACAAAGTTACCGTTGACGACATCAACGTAAAAGGCAAGAAGGTTCTGGTCAGAGTTGACTTTAACGTTCCGCTCAAGGAGGGCGTTATCACAAACGACAACAGGATCCGCGCCGCGCTTCCCACCATCAAAAAGCTTATCGCGGACGGCGGCAAGGTTATCCTCTGCTCTCACCTCGGCAAGCCCAAGAACGGTCCCGAGGAAAAGTTCAGCCTCGCTCCCGCGGCGGTACGTCTTTCCGAGCTTTTGGGCCAGGACGTAGTATTTGCCGATGATCCCGAGGTCGTAGGCGAAAACGCAAAGAAGGCTGTTGCCGAAATGAAGGAAGGCGACGTTGTACTTCTCCAGAACACCCGTTTCAGAAAAGAAGAGACAAAGAACCTCGAGCCCTTCTCGGCTGAGCTCGCTTCTCTCGCCGACGTATTCGTAATGGACGCGTTCGGCTCTGCTCACCGCGCTCACTGCTCGACCGCGGGCGTTACCGACCACATCAAGGACACTGCCGTAGGCTACCTCATGCAGAAGGAGATCAACTACCTCGGCAACGCTGTTGAAACACCCGTACGTCCCTTCGTAGCTATCCTCGGCGGCGCCAAGGTAGCGGACAAGCTCAACGTTATCTCTAACCTCCTCGAAAAGTGCGACACACTCATCATCGGCGGCGGCATGGCATACACTTTCCTCAAGGCTCAGGGCAAGGAAGTCGGCAAGTCGCTCGTTGACGATACAAAGCTCGACTACTGCAAGGATATGATCAAAAAGGCGGAAGAGCTCGGCAAGCAGCTCCTTCTCCCCATCGACACCACGATCGCCGCAGGATTCCCCGATCCCATCGACGGACCCATCGAAGTCAGCGTTGTTGACGTAGATTCCATCCCCGCGGACATGGAAGGCCTCGATATCGGCGACAAGACCCAGGCTCTCTTCGCGGACGCTGTAAAGAGCGCCAAGACCGTTGTTTGGAACGGACCCATGGGCGTATTTGAGAATCCCACACTCGCCGCGGGCACGATCGCGGTTGCGAAGGCTCTCGCCGAGACAGACGCGACCACCATCATCGGCGGCGGCGACTCAGCGGCAGCCGTTATCCAGCTCGGCTTTGCCGATAAGATGAGCCACATCTCAACAGGCGGCGGCGCTTCGCTTGAGTACCTCGAGGGCAAGACCCTTCCCGGCATCGCGGTCATCGCAGATAAATAATCAAATAAAAATATCGGGCGTGCAATGCACGCCCCTACACCTTAATAGCAGGTTTATTATTCTCGAAAGGAATTATACTATGGATAAAGCTAAAAGAAAAGCTATCATTGCGGGCAACTGGAAGATGAACAAAACACCTTCCGAGGCTACCGCTCTTCTTAATCAGATCACTCCCCTCGTATCGGACGCCGACTGCGAAGTCATCGCGTGTGTTCCCTACGTTGACATCGCCGCTGCGATCGAGGCTACAAAGGGCACTAACGTAAAGATCGGCGCCGAGAACTGCCACTGGGCTGAGAGCGGCGCTTTCACAGGCGAGATCTCGACCGGCATGCTCAAGGAGCTCGGCGTTGAGTACGTTGTGCTCGGTCACTCTGAAAGACGCCAGTATTTCGGCGAGACCGACGAGACCGTTAACAAGAGGACAAAGGCTGCTTTGGCTGCCGGCTTAAAGCCCATCGTTTGCGTAGGCGAGCTCCTTTGGGAGCGCGAGTGCGACATCACCGAAGAGGTGATCGCGCGCCAGATCAAGCTTGACCTCTGGGATGTTACCGAGGATGAGCTCAAAAACGTAGTAATCGCTTACGAGCCCGTTTGGGCTATCGGAACCGGCAAGACCGCTACCGCCGATCAGGCCGAGGAGGTCTGCGCGTTTATCCGCGCCCAGCTCGCCAAGCTCTACAATCAGGCTGCTGCCGACGGAGTTACCATCCAGTACGGCGGTTCCATGAACGACGGCAACGCCGACGAGCTTCTCTCTAAAGTCAATGTAGACGGCGGACTTATCGGCGGCGCTTCGCTCGTAGCAGAAAAATTCGCGGCTATCGTAAAGGCGGCAAGCAAATAAAATTTTCAATTGTAGAGGCGTGTATCGCACGCCCTCGGGCGACCGCCTGTCGCCCCTACAGAAAGGAAATTCGTATGAAAAAACCTATGCTATTAATGATACTTGACGGCTTCGGCGTGGGCAAAAAGGGCGAGGAAAAGGCAAACGCCATCCTTGCCGCGAAAACCCCGAATCTCGACAAACTATTTGCCGAGAATCCGCTTACGCAGATCGGCGCTTCGGGAATGGACGTAGGTCTCCCCGACGGTCAGATGGGCAACAGCGAGGTCGGCCACACCAATATCGGCGCCGGCAGGATAGTGTATCAGGAACTGACAAGGATAACAAAAACCATAAACGAGGACAAGCTCAAGGACAACGAGGCTATCGTCGCCGCTATGGACAACGCGCTCAATAACGGCAGCTCGCTTCACCTGATGGGACTTCTCTCCCCCGGCGGCGTCCACAGCCACATCACCCACCTCTACGGCATTTTGGAGCTCGCCAAAAAGAAGGGACTTACGGATGTTTATATCCACGCCTTTCTTGACGGACGCGACGTTCCCCCGTCGTCGGCGGCAGGCTATATCGAAGAATGTATGGCAAAGCTCGACGAGATCGGCGTAGGCAAGATCGCGACCGTTATGGGACGTTACTACGCCATGGACAGAGACAACCGCTGGGAGCGCGTTGAAAAGGCATACGCCGCCATGGTATACCGCGAGGGCGTCGAGGCGGAATGCCCCGTCTGCGCGGTCAAAAAGAGCTATGAGGACGGCGTCACCGACGAGTTCGTGATCCCTGCCGTTATCAAGGGCGGCAAGCCTGTTCAGGCAGGCGACAGCGTAATCTTCTACAACTTCCGCCCCGACAGGGCGCGCGAGATCACAAGAACGCTTGTCGATCCCGACTTCAAGGGCTTTGAGAGGCGCGGCGGCATGTTCCCGCTGTACTATGTCTGCATGACCCAGTACGACGCCACCATGCCGAATGTCGAGATCGCGTTCAAGCCGCAAACGCTTGTCAACACAATGGGCGAGTACATCAGCTCGCTCGGCATGAAACAGCTCAGGATCGCCGAGACCGAGAAATACGCTCACGTAACCTTCTTCTTCAACGGCGGCGTTGAAAAGCAGTACGAGGGCGAGGACAGGATACTTGTAAAGTCCCCTGCCGTAGCAACATATGACCTCCAGCCCGAGATGAGCGCTTACGAGGTCACGGACAGGCTGCTTCCTGCTATCGAAAGCGGCAAGTACGACATGATCATCCTCAACTTCGCAAACTGCGATATGGTCGGTCACACGGGCGTTTTTGACGCCGCTGTCGCGGCTGTTGAGGCGGTAGATACCTGCGTAGGCAAGGTAGTGAACGCGGTGCTCGCTCAGGGCGGCGCGGCGATAATCACCGCCGATCACGGCAACGCCGACAAGATGATCGACTCCGACGGCGAGCCCTTTACGGCTCACACCACCAACCCCGTTCCCTTCTGCGTAATAGGCTATGACTGCGAGCTCAGGGAGGGCGGCGTCCTTGCGGACATAGCGCCCACCATGCTCAGGATCATGAACCTTGACCAACCCGCGGAAATGAGCGGAAAATCGATCGTTATCTGATAATCATCAAACACTGGAGCTGCCGGTTTTCCGTGATATCCTTAACGGAAAATTGGGCGGCTGTGATACCCTGAAGGTTTGAAATGCCTTCAGGGTGTTTTTCTGTTTAGTTTTTGTCTAACTGGAATGTGTATTGGATGACGATGGAGTTGCCGCAGGTGCGTGAGTATCTGACTTCCTTTTCGTAGACGTCGATTCGCTTGATGAAGGCGTGGAGGATTTCAGGCGTGAGTTTTTCGATATTGATATACTCTTTTGCCTTTGCGATAAACTCCTTGACATATTTCTCCTGCATATCAATCTCATTGATTTTATCATTGAGTTCATCAAGTTTTGTGCTAATCTGCGTTTGCTCCTGTTCGTAGCCTGACGCTAAGAAATCGTAACGTTCGGGACTGATACGCCCGACAACACGATCCTCATACAGACAACGGATGATGTTATCCAACTCGTGAAGCCGTGCAGTCAGCTTTGCTTTTTCCTTTTCAGCGGATGCGTAGCACTTCTTTGCTTCGGCTTTTCCTTTTTCGGTTGCCATCGCATAGAACTCATCGCTATTTTCGGAAGCCATTGCAATCATAGATTTCAACTGTGTGAGTATGATGGTATCAAGTACCTGCTCCTTGATGTTGTGAACCGTACATCTTGATTTTCCCTGCTGATAACCGCCGCACTGAAAGTAGTTTTTCTCAGCGGGCATTGTTTTTGAACGGTGTAGGTACATTCTTTTGCCGCAATCGCCGCAGTAAAGATAACCTGCGTACTTGTCCATCTCTCCGTTGATATCAGGACGTTTTCTTCCCTCAAAATGCTTCTGTACGGTATCAAAGATTTTTCTGTCGATGATCGCCTCATGTGTGTTTTCAAAGATAAGGGTATTCTCAGGGGCATTTTTGATTCGTTTTTTCAGCTTGTTAGACTTGGTATAAGTTTTGAAGTTGACGGTATCTCCAACGTAAAATCTGTTTGACAGCATTCTTCGCACGGTAGTAATTGTCCACTGATACGGCTTGTCAAGATCTGGTTTCCCGCTGCGACTTCCGGTTTTCTTGAATGCGTACACGCTTGGGGAAAGGATTTTACGCTCAGCAAACAGATTACATATTTTGCGGATTCCGGTGCCTCTGGCATATAAATCAAAGATTTCTTTGACAAGCGGCGCAGTCTCAGGATCGGGAATCCACTCCTTGGAATTATCGGGATTACGCATATATCCGTAAGGAATTGTTGTGCTGATTCTCTCGCCGCGCTCTCCTTTTGAGCGAATTACCGCACGTATCTTTTTGCTTGTATCTCGCGCGTAAAAATCATTGAAATAATTCTTGATACCGGAGAAATCGCTTTCACCTTGCAAGCTGTCTACTCCATCGTTGACAGCAATGAAGCGAACGTCATACTGCGGAAAGTTATTCGATTATCATCAAACTCTTCTCCGCTTTTTTGACGGAGGTTATGTTGACCGCTACAGCGACCGCTAAAATGGTGAGCGCAAAAACCGCGGCTGAGACAAGGGCAATCGTCACCGTTGTGCTGTTAAGGAATATCGCGGAAAGCTCCGGTATCATCGCAATGATAATGAAAACAAACAGAGCGATATACATCACAAATCCGACGATAAGGGCAACGGCGTTTATACCGCCCAGCT
>CACXIV010000046.1 GCA_902767845.1 uncultured Ruminococcus sp.
CATACGTTTCCTTTACATTGTAGGGGAGCACCTATGTGTGCTCCCGCGGATAGGGAACGTACGTTTTCCGAATGGTAACGCGGTTTGATAGGAAAGAACGCTTTGACGGGCGGACAATGTCCGCCCCTACGATGTTGCCGCAAAGCTCTTGGAAACAATCACATACGTTTCCTTTGCAGCCGTAGGGGCGAGCAGTGCTCGCCCGCGGATAGGAAACGTACGTTTTCCGAATGATAACGCGGTTTGACAGGAAAGAACGCTTTGGCGGGCGTGCAATGCACGCCCCTACGATGTTGCCGCAAAGCTCTTGGAAATCATCACATACGTTTCCTTTACATTGTAGGGGAGCACCCATGTGTGCTCCCGCGGATAGGAAACGTATGTTTTCCGAATGATAACGCGGTCTGACAGGAAAGAGCGCTTTGACGGGCGTGCAATGCACGCCCCTACGAATGATACAGAAAACTCTTAGCTTAAAAAAGCGGGCGGACATTTCAGTCCGCCCCTACGGTGTTGCAGCGAGGCTCGAAATCATGGCATACGTTTTTTAACTATTCACTATTCGCTATTCGCCATTCACTTTTCACCAAGCTCCTCACTTCTCCCTTGATCTCGCGACCAAGCCTGCTATCAGGCTGAAAAACACCGCGGCGCCTATTCCGGCGGCGGAGCTTTTTAGCGCGCCTGTCAGTATCCCGAGCGCGCCGTCCGCCCTGAGCGACTCCCTCACACCGTTTGCCATCAGGCTGCCGAAGCCGCAGATCGGTACCGCGGCTCCCTCGCCGGCAAAGTCAGCGAGCGGCTGATACAGCCCCAGCGCCCCGAGAATAACGCCCGACACCACGAACGAGGTCAGTATCCTCGCCGGGGTGAGCTTTGTTTTGTCGATCAGTAATTGTCCTGTCACGCAGATAAGTCCGCCGACCAAAAACGCCCTGATAAACTGCATACGATCACTCCGTTTTTTATTTTATGGTTCCCGCGGACGGGCGGATTATTCTTTTTTGTGATGAAAAACTGAAAAATTACAAATTTCACTACCCAAAAGGATGATTTTGTGATAATATTAATATGGTCAAAAATGTGTTTATCAGGAATCAATTTTAAGGAGTGAGGCATATGATTGAGGTCAAAAACCTTACAAAATGCTACGGAGACCTAAAGGCTGTCGACGACATCAGCTTTTGCGTCGGTTCCGGAGAGGTGCTGGGCTTTTTGGGGCCGAACGGCGCCGGAAAATCCACTACCATGAATATTATCACGGGCTATATTTCGTCAACGTCGGGCACGGTAACGGTTGACGGTTCCGAAATCCTCGAGGAGCCCAAAAAGACAAAGCAAAAAATCGGCTATCTCCCCGAGATACCGCCGCTTTATCCCGACATGACGGTGCGCAAGTACCTTGAGTTCATGTTCGAGCTCAAAAAGGTAAGGCTCCCCAAAAAGGAGCACGTCGACGAGGTCATGCGGCTTGTGGGCATATCGGACAAGGGCGGCAGGATCATCAAGAATCTTTCAAAGGGCTACCGCCAGCGCGTGGGCTTCGCTCAGGCTCTGCTCGGCAATCCCCCGGTGCTTATCCTCGACGAGCCGACCGTCGGACTCGACCCCAACCAGATAATCGAGTTCCGCAAGCTGATCAGGAGCCTGGGCAAAAAGCACACGGTGATTTTTTCGTCGCACGTGTTGTCCGAGGTCTCGGCGACCTGCGACAGGGTCATAGTGATCGCCGACGGAAAGATCGTCGCCGACGGCAAGACCGACGAGCTTTCAAAGTCGTTCTCGGGCAGGCAAAAGCTGTCGCTGACCGTTGCTGACGGCTCGTCGGACGTTATCGCCGAGCTAAAGAAGATCCCGGGCGTTACAAAGGTCGAGAAGATCCGCGACTTTTCGGGCGGCTCGGCAAAATACGGTATCTCATATTCAAACGACGCGGATATCCGCAGGGATGTTTTCAGCGCCATGGTAAGGCTGGACGCGCCCATCCTTGAGATGACGTCCGGCAACGAAACGCTCGAGGACATGTTCCTCAAGCTCACTCAAAACACAGTCAGGGGAGGTAAGGATAAATGAGCGCGATATTAAAACGCGAGTTAGGCGCGTATTTTAACTCGGCTACGGCTTATGTGGTAATGGCGGTCTTTTTCTTTTTCTCGGGTCTGTTTTTCAATTTCTACTGCATTTCAAACAACTCGTCAAGCCTGTCGTACGTGTTCGGAAACATGTTTTACATCGTTCTGTTCCTTATCCCGATCATCACGATGAAAACCTTTGCCGAGGAAAAAAAGCAAAAGTCCGATCAGGCTCTGCTCACCGCCCCGACGAGCCTTACCGAGATAGTGCTCGGCAAGTTTTTGGGAGCGTTTGTGCTGTTCGCGATCTGCTGCTGCATTTTTCTTGTGTACGCGGTGGTGATCTCGTTCTTCGCATCTCCCGAATGGTCGGTTATCCTCTGCACGTTTTTGGGCATGCTGCTTTTGGGCGGCTCGCTGATCGCGGTAAACGTGTTCATCTCGGTAATGACGGAGAGCATGGTGATCGCCGCGGTGATCGGCATGGGCGCAGGGCTTGTTATCAGCATGACAAATTACCTCATCAGCCTTATCTCGGTTGAATGGATCACAAATATACTTAACAAGATCAACTTTTTGAACTACTACGAAAACTTCACCTACGGTATCCTGAGCATAGTGGACGTAGTGTTTTTCCTGAGCGTAACGGCGCTGTTTTTGTTCTTCACGGTGCGTGTGCTCGAGAAAAGACGTTGGAGCTAAGGAGGCGGCGAAATGGAAAAGAATAACAGCAAACGCGGCCTCAAAGCCTTTTTGAAATCAAGAAAAGCGCGCTACGGCGCGGTGGCTACGGGTATCGTGCTCGGAACCGTGGCGATAGTGATAGTGCTGAACATAGTGGTAAGCCTGCTTGTCGACCGCTTCCCGAACCTAAAGCTCGACCTCACCGCCAACAACGCCTACGCGCTCAACGAGGACACCGTCGAATATATGTCGCACCTCGGCAAGGACGTAGACGTATACATCCTCACAAAGGAGGACGATTTTGTAAAGAACGGCGAGTATTTCGTTCAGGCAAAGAACCTGCTCGAAAAAATGGAGAGCGACTCCGGCGGAAAGCTCAAGGTACAGTATATCGACACCACCTCAAACCCGTCCTTTACACAGAAGTACACCGACGTTGACTGGACGTCCAAGCAGAACGTGGCGCTCGCGGTCTGCGGAGATCAGTACAAGGCGCTCACGCTTGACGAGTGCTTCGAGTACGATCAGCAGTACGCCGAATACGGCTACTATCAGTTCACCGCCACAAAGATCGAACAGGCCATGGTAACGGCGGTGCTCAACGTAACTACCGAGGAAAAGATCGTCGTCGATATCCTCACGGGCAATCAGGAGGCGGATTACTCCGCGATCAAGAGCCTGCTTGTCGACAACGCCTATCAGGTCAACGAGATATCGCTGCTCACGTCGGATATCGAAGCCGACGCAAAGCTCCTCGTCCTGTACGCTCCGGCGGTCGACCTCGACGACGACGCGGTAAAGAAGATCTCCGACTGGCTCGACAACGGCGGAAAATACGGCAGGAGCCTAATCTACGTCCCGAGCTCGCAGAACACCAACACGCCAAACCTCAACGCCTTCCTCGAGGACTGGAAGCTGACGCTCAGCGACGGCTATGTGTTTGAAACGAGCCAGGATCACCTGCTCAACGGAGTGTCGGAGTTCGCGTTCATCACCGACTACACCGATCACTACACGGAAAACCTCAAAAACCCCGACATCCCCGTGGTAACGCTCCAGTCGCGCGCGATAACCGTAAACGACGAGAACACGGCTCACTCGATACTCGATACGACCGACAAGGCCGGAATCATGCCCTACGAGCCGCCCGAGGACTGGGATTACAACGACGCCGTTAAGGGAGAAAAGCTCAGCGTCGCCGCCGAGAGCGTCAAGAGCGGAAACGGCGCGGAGTCAAGGGTCGTCGTATTCGGCTCGGACAAGATGTTCGGCAAGGACTTTTTGTCGATCAACAGCTTCAACAACTCCGCTTTCCTTATCAACATATTCAATACAATAGGCGATAAGGGCGACGACAGCGTCACCATCGAGAGCAAATCCCTCAAGAACACCGAGCTGGGCATTACCGACGCCTCAACGGGAGCGGTGATGATGATAGTCTTTGTTATCGCGCTTCCGCTGACGATACTCGTTATCGGCCTTGTAATGTGGATCCGCAGGAGGAATAAATAATGAAAAACAAAAAGATACTTTTCGCGGTCATCGGAGCGGCGGCAGTGCTCGTCGGAGTAATGCTCCTGCTGATATTCATGCCTAAAAACTGCGGCGGAGACACCTCGGCGGAGAGTGATCTCGCCACGGCGGACGAGGCTCGGATCACGGTTTCGACCGATTCCAACGGAGTCCACCAGGCGGTGGTCGGCAGAAACGGCAAAGGAGAGGTCGAGCAAAACGGCAGCGGCAAGCTCATGGAGTATTATCCCGCGGATATCAGTCAGATACATATCGAAAATCCCAAGGGCACGCTCGACGTGATCTCAAACACCCCCGAGGGCGAGGCGACCGTCTACACGATCAAGGGCTATGAGGATCTCGAGCTTCAGGCGTCGGTTCCCGACGAGATCGCTTCCGCGGCGGCTTCGCTCGATTTCTCGGCGGTCGCCGGCAGGGACAACGGCAATAATTCCGCTGATTTCGGGCTTGATAATCCGCGCTCGGTCGTCACCGTCACCTACAACGACAAGACAAAATCCGTAATCACCGTAGGCGCCGACGCTCCGCAGCAGGCTGGAACCTACGTCAAATTCGGCGACGGCGAGGATATTTACGTTGTCGATTCCGAAAGGGCAAAGGTGTTTGATTACGGGCTTACCGACCTTGTCAGCCTCACGATCAACGATTCGGCCGCCGATACCGAGACCGGCAAGGCGAGCTCCATAAAAATTTACGGAAACGTCCCCGAGGATATCGAGCTTGTGCCAAACGATTCGCAAAAGGTCAGCGCGTCCTACAGGCTGACTTCACCGGTCGAGTGCTACGCCAACGAAAAGGAATCGAGCCTTATCGAGGGCGGTATCCGAGGCCTTTACGCGGACAGCGTGGTTATGGTGAATCCGTCCGAGACCCAGCTTGTGAACCTCGGTCTCGCCGAGTCCGCGGTCAGGCTCACGGCGGTGTATCCCGACACAACGGTTGAGCTTATCGGCTCAAAGCCCGATCCCAACGGCAACGTCAAGCTCATGGTCGCCGGCGGCAGCATAGTATATTCGCTTCCGCTTTCAAAGGTAGAGTGGGTGGAAACCGGCTACGAAAAGCTCGTCAGCGAGTACGCGCTTAACCCGAAGCTTACGGCGCTCTCCAAAATGACGGTCAGTTCGGGCGGCGGCGAGTACGTCTTTGACCTCAAGTCAAAGACGGTCGTCACCACTGACGACGAGGGCTCCGAGACCGAATCGACCACCACCGCCGTTTTTTACAACGGCAGGGAGCTGCAGAACGAAAGCTTCTCTCCGGTCTTTGAAAACGCCGGTCTGATCGAGCTTGCCGACGCTAAAACCGAGGAGCCGTCCGGCACCCCGGAGCTGACGATCACGTATACATACGCGGACGACGGTTCCTACGACACGCTCGAGTTCTATCCCTCGTCGGACAACCGCTGCCTCGCGGTTCTCAACGGCAGAGCGGAGGGTCATTCGCGGCAGTCGGATATTACAAGATTTGTCAATTCGCTCAACGAGCTTCTAAGTTAAAAAAAACTGCCGGCAGCAATGTCGGCAGTTCTTTTTAATTGAAAATTGAAAAATAATGATCGAATTATTATATGGAGAATCGCAGGGGCGGACTGAAATGTCCGCCCGTTTTTTTATGCTGAGAGTTTTCTGTATCATTCGTAGGGGCGGACTGAAATGTCCGCCCGTCAAAGCGTTCTTTCCTGTCAAACCGCGTTATCATTCGGAAAACGTACGTTTCCTATCCGCGGGAGCACACATAGGTGCTCCCCTACAATGTAAAGGA
>CACXIV010000047.1 GCA_902767845.1 uncultured Ruminococcus sp.
AGTCCCAATGTGGCCGTTCAACCTCTCAGTCCGGCTACCGATCGTCGCCTTGGTGGGCCGTTACCCCGCCAACAAGCTAATCGGACGCGAGTCCATCTCCGAGCGATAAAATCTTTGATATCAAAGCCATGCGACTTCAATATGTTATGCGGTATTAGCGTTCTTTTCAGAACGTTATTCCCCTCTCGGAGGCAGGTTACTCACGCGTTACTCACCCGTCCGCCACTAAGTTAAAAATCCGTCTCCCCGAAGGGATCCTTCAAAATAACTCCGTTCGACTTGCATGTGTTAGGCACGCCGCCAGCGTTCGTCCTGAGCCAGGATCAAACTCTCTAAAATTTGTATCTCAACACTCATTAAGTGTTAAAACCTTTTTCAGAGTTTTAATCTCTTATTCAGAAACATATCTTGCTGACACGTTCGTGAATTTACTGTACCTTTTAGTGTGTACTCACTGTAAGATTTGAGTATTATTTACTCAAAGTCATTACGGGTTTCTTGTTTCCTTATTGTTCAATTTTCAAGGTTCCGTGCACTTTTGGGGCTAAAAAATAACGGGCGTTTTTCGCACCCGCGCCTCAATAGTGCGAGTAATATTATACATCAACCAACTCCGTTTGTCAACACCTTTTTTCATTTTTTTGGGAGAAAATTTACCGCGTTTTTGCCACTGATAATAATATCCGTCAATGTGGTTGTATATTGAGTTTTGCTCGGTTTCGCGCCGTTTATACATATATTGCCGTTTATACATATATTAATAAAAACAACACGCCGCGGCGTTGTGTTTTTAAATAATCGAGAGGCGTTTGTTTTAGCAATAATCCACAAATTTTCAAAACGAAACAAAAAAGTATAGACTTTTTCTGAAATTGTGTTATTATATTATTACATAAAAGAAATAAAAATCCATTCTTTTATGGCTTGCGGATATCGAGGTGAGAAGTATGAGCTGCAACAGAATTATCACAATCACGAGACAGTACGGCTCGGGCGGACATGAGATCGGAGAATTGCTCTCGGAAAAGCTCGGCATAAAGTTTTATGATAAGGAATTGATTTCTCTTGCGGCCAAAGAAAGCGGGGTCGCTCCCGAGATATTCGAGAAGGCGGACGAGAAGCCCGCGAACAGTCTGCTTTATTCGCTTTCCGTGGGGCTGTATAACTACGGCAACGGATTTTCTACTACAATGGGCGATCTGCCGCTCAACGATCAGCTTTATATTATTCAGCACAAGATCATCAGGGAAAAATCTGAGTCTGAGAATTTTGTTGTTGTCGGAAGATGCGCCGACTACGTGCTGAAGGATAATCCCAACGTTGTAAAAGTATATATTTACGCTGATATCGCGAGCAGGATCAAACGCGCCGTAGCAAGACACGATATCGAACCCGCAAGAGCCAAGCAGGCGATTTTGAAAGCGGACAAAGGCAGAGCAAATTACTACAGTTTTTATTCGGGACAGAAGTGGGGTCAGGTCGACAACTACGATTTGTGTATAAACACTACAAATCTGAGCACCGACCGAGCCGCGGAACTGATTGTCGATTACATCGGTATATTAGACAAAAAATAACCGGCATAATCCGTATCCTCCTGAATATACTGTATCATTGGTTTAGGAGGTGAAAATATGAAATTTGTCATTATGGACATTGATGATTTTATCTTCGGCAACGAGGAATGGCACGAGAGCGAGAGGTAAGCCGGGCTTACCAAACCGTTAAAAGGAATTTTAATTGAAAAATCGCTTAGTGTTTTTCGTTGACATAAAATCTATCGCACAAACCGCAGCGGAGCTGTTCTTTCGGACGGCTCCGTTTTTATTATCGAAAACAGGCGTGCCGCTTGGAGACGGCACGCCGTATTTTTTGCCCCTGAAACGAAACGAGGGCATTTTAGTCTTCGTTGTTGATGAATGAGATCGGATCGGCCAAGGTGCCGTTCACCCTGACCTCGACATGGATATGGTTTTTGTCGCTCGCCTCAAACGGAACCGTCCCTACCGAGGCGATCTTGTCGCCCTGTTTGACGGTATCGCCTTTTTTCACCCTGATGTCGCCGAGTCCGCAGTAGGAACAGACGACGTTGTTGACCGAGATCTCGACCGTTCTGCCGAAGAGCTTGTCCTCCGTTACCTTTGTCACCTCGCCGTCGCTCATAGCCGTTACGTCGTCGCCGAGCTCCGCGGCAAAGTCAACGCCGTTGTGAGGCTTCCAGACATTGAGAGTCTTGTAATACACGCTCTCCTTGCTGTATCCGCGCAGGACGTTGCCGCCCTTTACCGGAAAGCTGAGACTTATGTCGGCAGCGAGCATGGTTTGCAAAGCGTCGTCGCTGTAGGTCGGTCTTTCGGAAGTCGGCTCCTCGGTCGGCTCTTCGTATTCAGCGACCTCGGTGGGCAAGGTTTCGTCATGATTTTTGCCGACGATACCGATAGTGGGCATCGGCGGCGTTTCACGGACGCCCGTTACGTTACGGTTGACCTGCTCCGCTCCCGACGAGGTAATGCTCTGCTTCGCGGATTGGGTCACGGTGTTGTATGTTGAATATACCGCCATACAAACCGCGATCAGGCAGATGGAGAACGCGGTGTAAAATCCGATTTTTTCGCGGCGGTTTTTTCTTTTTCGACTGTCGCCGCTGTAATGTTTGCTCATAAAAAGCACCTCCGCTGTTATTATTGGCGGAGGCGCGTTTTTTATTCATTATTATTCCAATACTTTATAGCCTTGTGCTTCAACGGTTTCTTTGAGCTTGTCCGCGGAGATCTCCGAATCGAGCGTTACGACCGCCGTGCCTTTTTCGTGGCTTACCTCGGCGGAAGCGACTTCCGCGAGTGATTCAAGCGCGTTTTTAACCCTTGCCTCGCAGTGGGGACACATCATGCCCTCGATTTTCAGTGTAACAACCATTTTCTTTTCCTCCTTTTTATTTAAGACTGTTTCGGTTTTGATTTTTCTCAGCTTTACAAGATTAAGTCTGAGCGCGTTGGAGACGACGCAGAAGCTTGACAGGCTCATTGCCGCCGCTCCGAAAATCGGATTCATTCCCCAGCCGAGCAAGGAGACGAAAGCTCCGGCGGCGAGTGGAATGCCGATGATGTTGTAGATGAACGCCCAGAACAGGTTTTGGCGGATATTGCGCAGAACGGCGCGCCCGAGTTTAACGGCGTTCGGAACTCCGACCAGCGAGCTGTTCATAAGCACGACGTCCGCGGCGTCGATGGCAACGTCTGTTCCGGCGCCGATAGCTATTCCGATGTCGGCGGTGGTAAGCGCCGGGGCGTCGTTGATACCGTCGCCGACCATGGCGGTCTTGCCCTCGACGGTAAGCTTCTTTATAACGCTTTCCTTTTCATTCGGCAGAACGCCGGCGAACACCTCGTCTATCCCTGCCTGAGCCGCTATAGCCGAGGCGGTTTTTTCATTGTCGCCCGTGAGCATAACAACTCTCATTCCCTGCGATTTGAGCATTTCGACAGCCTCTTTGCTGTCGGGCTTTATCACGTCGGCGACGGCGATTATCCCGAGAAGCTTATTTTCTTTAGAGAAATATAACGGAGTCTTGCCTTCGTCCGAAAGGCTGTCCGCGATTCTTTTAAATTCATCTGATATCTCGCAGCTCGCGCTTATATACGCGAGGTTTCCGCCTCTTAAAGCCTCGCCGTCAAGCTCCGCGGAAAGTCCGCTGCCGGGCAGGTTTTGGAAATTCCCGACCTCGGCGCATTTTATATTATTATCCTCCGCGTACGAGTTTATCGCTTTGGAGAGCGGATGCTCGCTTTTTTTCTCGAGCGAATATGCCAGGGAGACAAGCTCCGGGGCAGTGACTCCGTTCGGCTTTACGTCGGTGACGACGGGTTCGCCGCGCGTGACCGTTCCCGTTTTGTCGAGGGCGATTATCCTTAGCTTGCCCGTTTCCTCAAGCGATTCCGCGGTTTTGAACAAAATGCCGTTTTTCGCGCCGACTCCGCTGCCGACCATTATTGCAACGGGGGTGGCGAGTCCGAGAGCGCAGGGGCAGCTTATGACAAGCACCGACACCGCTCTTGTTACCGCTGTTCCGACGGGCGCGCCGACGATCAGCCAGATGATAAAGACGACAGCCGCGATACAGATGACTGCCGGGACGAATACCCCTGACACCCTGTCGGCTATTTTCGCGATCGGAGCCTTTGTTGCCGCCGCGTCGCTTACGGTTTTGATTATCTGAGCGAGAGTTGTGTCCTCGCCCACGCGCGACGCCTCGCATTTGATATATCCCGAGCGGTTTATCGTCGCTGCCGATACAGTGCTGCCGACAGTCTTGTCTACAGGCACGCTCTCGCCCGTCAGCGCGGATTCATCTACCGCGGCGGAGCCTTCGAGGATCACTCCGTCCGCAGGGACGCTCTGCCCGGGTCGGACAACGAAGATATCTCCCCTTTTCACCTGATCTATGGGAACGGTCTTTTCCGTTCCGTCGGTCAGCAGGGTCGCGGTCTTTGGCGAAAGATCCATCAGGCTTTTAAGCGCGTCGGTGGTTCTTCCCTTTGACTTAGCCTCAAGAAGCTTGCCGACGGTTATCAATGTCAGTATCATCGCCGCGGACTCAAAGTATAAATTATTCATATAAGCCATAGCTTCGGCTTTATCCGATACGGTCATCAGAAAAAGCACGACCGTGCTGTAGCCGAATGACGCCGCCGAGCCGAGGGCTACGAGCGTGTCCATATTCGGAGCGCGGTGGATAACGCCCCTGAAGCCGCTTACGAAGAATTTTTGGTTGATCACCATAACTATCGCCGCGAGCAGCATTTGTGCCAGAGCGATCGCTATGCAGTTGCCCTCAAAAAACGGCGGCAAGGGCAGCCCGAGCATCATATGACCCATTGAAAAATACATCAGGACAAGCAGGAACCCGACCGAGGCTATCAGCCTTTTGAGTATTTTAGGGGTTTCGGTATCCTTTAGGTTATCGGCGAATCTGTTTTCCGCTTTTTTGCCGCCCTTTTCCGAGGCGGTGTAACCGGCGTTCTCTACCGCCCTGATTATCGCCTCCGTATCGGCGCTGCCCTCGACCCCCATTGAGTTGGTCAGCAGGCTGACCGAGCAGGAGCTTACCCCCTCGACCGAGGAAACAGCCTTTTCCACCCGCGCGGAGCAGGCGGCACAGCTCATTCCGCCAACGTCAAATTGCCGCATAATATCACCTCATCAGCTTTTGGATAGTATCCATAAGCTCGTCAATCGTTTCGTCGTTGCCATCTCTTATATCATTTACCACGCAGGTGCGGATATGATTCGAGAGCAGCTCTTTGTTAAAAGCGTTTAGCGCCGCGTTTGCCGCCGCCGCCTGAACAAGGATATCGGGGCAGTAGGCATCGTTTTCGACCATGCGCTTTATGCCGCGTATCTGTCCCTCGATACGGTTTAGGCGGTTGATGAGCTTTTTGTACTCCTCCTCGCCGCGCTTTTTTGTCTTGTGACAGGCGCAGAGCTTGGTTTCGCTGATTTTTTTATCGTCCATAAATATACCCCCTATAGGTATTTTGTATGGACTTATTATATACCCCCTATGGGTATTTGTCAAGGGTTTAAAAAGACTTAATTTTTTAGTGCGGCGCCGGTGATTTATCATTCAGATAAAAAAACCGCCCTGCGTAAGCAAAGCGGTTTGATAAAACATATTAAGATCAGTCTGCCGAATAAGGGAGCAGCGCGAGGTGACGCGCGCGCTTGATCGAAGTCGTGAGGTCGCGCTGATGTCTTGCGCAGGTACCTGTTACACGGCGGGGAAGGATCTTTCCTCTCTCGGACAGGTAACGGCGGATGCGGTTTACATCCTTGTAGTCGATATTTCTGCCTCTGTTAGGTCTGTCAGCCATCTTGAGTTCTCCTTTCGTGAGAATTATTTAAATTGGGTTTGATTCGTAATCAGTTCATGCTCGTTATGTCGCGCATGTGCGCTTCGCATTAAAACGGAAGGTCGTCATCAAGCGGCATATCCTGAAAATCGGCGTTTGATCCGCTCTGGTACGAGGGCTGCGCCGGCTGGGGCGCGGGCTCCTGATACTGCCTCGGCTGGTTATACTGCTGAGGCTGAGAATACTGGCTGCCGTAGCCTGAGTTATCTCTCTTCTCGCCGGTGAACGATACGTTATCGGCGACGACCTCTACCACATAGCGGTTGGAGCCGTCCTTAGCCTGATAGGTTCTGGTCTGGAGCTGTCCCTCAAGGGCGATCATTGAACCCTTGCCGAAGTAGCGGCAAACAAACTCAGCGGTCTGTCTCCAACATACGATGTCGATAAAATCAGCCTTGCGCTCTTCGCCGCTTCTTACATAGCTGCGGTCAACAGCGATCCTGAAATTTGTAACGCTTACTCCGTTAGGTGTGGTTTTGAGTTCGGGATCCGACACCAGGCGACCCATTAAGATTACACGATTTAACATAACTTTTTCCTTTCGTCATTCGTAATTCGGACGGAAAAACCGCCCTACGGTGTTCGTATTCGTTTAGTCTTCTTCTTTTTTGATGATGAGTGAACGGATAACGCCTTCGGTGATCCTGCAGCGGCGGTCAAGCTCCGCGGGGAACTCGGCTGTGCTTTCAAAATCAAAGAGAACGTAGTAGCCTTCACTTTCCTTGTTGATAAGGTAAGCAAGCTTTCTCTTGCCCCACTCGTCAACGTTTTTCAAAGTGGCACGCTGCTCAATGAGGTTCTTGAATCTTTCGATGAGAGCCTGGATGCCCTCTTCGCCCTGCTTCATTGAGATAATCATTACGGTCTCGTAATTTGCTGTTACTGCCATCACTTTGCACCTCCTTCTGGACATT
>CACXIV010000048.1 GCA_902767845.1 uncultured Ruminococcus sp.
CACCGAAGACGGTAAGCTCATTCACCGTAAAATTTCAAGGTTGTAAATTGTATACCATGTCCTTGCACACTTGTATACCATGTTACTCTTGACACACTGCTCGCCCCTACGACTGTAAAGGAAAGGTATCTGATTGATTTCCAAGAGCTTTGCGGCAACGACGTAGGGGGCATGTCCCTGACCCATTCATATTTAATGTCGCGCCAAATCAATACGGTCGGGAACCGGTTTTTTCTTAAAACCGACTTATCCCGACCGAAATTATCCATTCGCCATTTTCAATTTTCAATTATTCCTGCTGTGACGCTCAAATACAATACGGCAGCTTTGCTCCGTGTTTTTCAAAAATATCTTCTATGATATCCTTGCCGTCTTCGGATATCTCATAATACTGCCCTGAGTCGCAGTCCATTATTATCGCACATTCGTCCTGCGCGGGAGCGTAAGTTTTTCCGTCAACGCGCAGTGAGATCTCTTTATCAAAACCGCACATCGGGTCGCCGTCATCGCTTTGTTTTTTATCGTCCAAGATTTTTATTATTTCATTTGTTTCTTCAGCGGTCAGCTTTTCTTCGATATCAATTCCGTCACTGTGATAAACAAGCTCCGCGGACTTACCGCAGCCGCCAAGGCAAAAAGCCGAAAGCGTTAATAATATAACCAAAATCAAAGCAGTTATCTTCACTACCGATACCTCCAAATATTATTTGATTTTATTGCAGCAAAAATCACATTGTATCGCAAGAAGTTTTTATGATTATTTGCGCTATTATTGTATTCTCCTAAATGCTTTTTTTGCAGAACTCATTCATACAGCAGCTTTCGCACTTAGGCGAGCGCGCGGTACAGACCGCCCTTCCGTGGAGCACGAGCCTGTGGCAAAAGTCGTTGCTCTCATCGGGCGGCAGGAGCTTTTTCAGCTCGAGCTCGATTTTTTTCTGATCGGTCTGCGTGTGCAGTCCGAGCCTTTTGGTTATCCTTATGCAGTGGGTGTCCACCACCACGGCAGGCTTGCCGAAAACGTCTCCGCAGATCAGGTTCGCGGTCTTTCTGCCGACCCCGGGGAGCTTTGTGAGATCCTCGATATTGTCCGGCACCCCGCCCGAAAAATCGTCGCGGAGCATTTTGCACATTTCAACTATGTCCTTCGACTTCGTCTTGTACAGTCCGCAACTCTTTATATATTCGGCGACGTCGGAAACCTCGGCGCAGGCAAATTCCTCAACGGTTTTGTACCTCTCAAACAGCGCCGGAGTCACGAGATTCACCCTCGCGTCGGTGCACTGAGCCGACAGCCGCGTGGCTATAAGCAGCTCGTGCGGCTTTGAATATTTCAGAGAACACTCGGCGTCGGGATACTCGTTTTTAAGTGCCTCGACCGCGGCGAGCGCGATTTGTTTTTTTGTCATGATATCTCCCCTTTTGAAATATCTTAACATATTTTAAAAGCTATTGCAATTATTTGAAAATATTGGTATTATAAAGGTGCGAGGGGGTGCGGATATGTATAAAAACTATATCTTTGATTTGTACGGAACACTGATCGACATCAACACCGACGAATGGAACGCTCAGCTTTGGAAAAAAATGACCATCCTCTACGGCTACCGCGGAGCAAAATACACCTTACGCGAGCTTCAAAAGGAGTACGGCAGGCTGATCGACAAAGAAAAACAGGCGGTTCGCTGCCGTCATCCCGAGTACCGGGTGATCGACATAAAGCTGGACAGGGTTTTTCGCGCGCTTTACACCCAAAAGGGCGTCAAACCGTCAAAGGCTGACGTGCTTTTTACCGCGGAGGCTTTCCGCTGTTTTTCGACCAAATACATAAAGCTTTACGACGGCGTTATCGACCTGCTCGACACGCTCAAAGAAAAGGACAAAAGGATTTTTCTTCTCTCGAACGCCCAGCGCTCATTTACCGAAAACGAGCTTAACATGCTCGGGCTGACCCCGTACTTTGACGGAATCTGTATCAGCTCTGACGAGGAGTGCTCAAAGCCCGACCGCCACTACTTTGAAATACTTTTTGAGCGCTACGGGCTTAAAAAGTACGAGTCGGTCATGATCGGCAACGACTACCTTTCGGACATCGGCGGCGCCGCGGATTTCGGTATCGACAGCCTGTATATCCACCAGAGCATTTCGCCCGTTATCGAGGGCAAGCTCAGGAGCGACTACACGATCATGGACGGCGACGTTTTTAAAATCAAAAAACTGATAGTAAAATAATTTCCTTCGCCTCGGGAACACTACTCCCGAGGTGATTTTTTTGAAAAAGATTAAGCAAAATAAAAAGTCAAAGCGTTTTAACCAAACAGAGCCTGCGGATATCGTTGAGGAGCTCAACGCGGTATCGGCGACGGATTTCACCGGCCTGATCCCGGCAAACCCAAGCGAAAACGCCGACGAGGAGTACGAGGATATATTTCCCAATTCTCTTACCGAGGGATGAGCGGAAACACAACGCTTTGCCGTAACTCACGGGCGGACATTTCAGTCCGCCCCTACGGTGTTGCCGAGTTGGTCGTGCTGTCATTTCGACCAAGCGAAGCGCGTGGAGAAATCCCCCTGTCGTTGCGCTGACCTTTGTAAATCATAGCATACGTTTCCAATTCAGTTTTTCCCAATTATAACGCGGTCTGACAGGAAAGAGCGCTTTGGCGGGTGTGCAATGCACGCCCCTACGGTGTTACGGAAAACTCTTAACTCAAAAAACAGCGCTCCTGCTTTTGCACAGGAGCGCTGAGATCATTTATCTGATATTTATTACTTGTGGCTTACGTGCCAGATCTCGTTTGCGTACTCGAGGATAGCTCTGTCGGACGAGAACTTGCCGGCGTTAGCTACGTTGAGCAGGCACTTCTTGCCAAATTCCTTGCGGTCGGCGTAGTCGGCGTTCGCGCGGATCTTTGTCTCGATGTAATCGGGAAGATCCTGGATAAGGAAGTAGTGGTCGGGATCATGCCAGTGCGTGCCCTTTGTGAGAGCGTGGTGAAGCTCGCCGAAGCTGCCTTCGCCTGTGGCGCCGTCGTCGTCGAACGTGCCGTCAACGAGGGTGTCGATAACTCTTCTGAGCTCGGGGTTCGCGTTGAGGAGAGCCTCGGGATTGTAGCCTTCCTTCTTGAGCTTCTCGATGCCTTCGACTCTCTCGCCGAAGATATACTCGTTCTCAATGCCGGCGCACTCCGCGATCTCGATGTTCGCGCCGTCCCATGTGCCGAGAGTTACGGCGCCGTTGAGCATGAACTTCATGTTGCCCGTACCGGAAGCCTCGAGGCCTGCGGTAGATGTCTGCTCGGAGATATCCGCGGCGACGACGATCTTCTCAGCGTAGGAAACATTGTAGTTGGAGATGAAGTAAACCTGAAGCTTGTCCTTTGTATCGGGATCGTTGTTTACGAGGTTGGCGATCTCGGTGATGTACTTGATGATAGCCTTGGCTCTCGCGTAGCCGGGAGCGGCCTTGGCGCCGAAGATAAAGGTTGTGGGAGTCCAGTCGGGCAGCTTGCCGTCCTTGATGCGGAAGTAGATAGCCATGATCGAGAACGCGTTGATAAGCTGTCTCTTGTACTCGTGGAGTCTCTTTACCTGAACGTCGAAGATAGTGTCGGGATTAACGTCGTAGCCGTCCATCTTCTTGATGTACTCGGCGAGCTGAGCCTTTTTCTTTGCCTTGATCTTGTTGAACTTGTTGATGGTTCTGCCGTCAAGACAATCGTTGAGAACAGCGAGCTTTGAAAGGTCGATGAGCCATTCGTCCGATCCGACCTTCTCTGTGATGAGCTCTGAAAGCTCGGGGTTGCAAAGACCGAGCCAGCGGCGCTGTGTGATACCGTTAGTCTTGTTGAGGAAGCGCTCGGGATATACCTGATACCACTCCTTGAGGAGATCGGCCTTGAGGATCTCGGTGTGGAGCTGAGCGACGCCGTTTACGTATGTGCCGGCGTATGTAGCGAGCCTTGCCATGTGGACGGCGTTGCCGTCGATAATGCGCATCTTGGCGCGCATGTCTCCGTTTACGCCCTTGGCGATGAGCTCTTCCTGGCACTTGTTGGCGATCAGGCAGATGATATCGTAGATCTCGGGGATAACCTGAGTCATCAGGTCGGCGCTCCATTTTTCAAGCGCTTCGCTGAGTACGGTGTGGTTGGTGTATGAGCAGGTCTGACGTGCGATCTCGAACGCCTCGTCAAAGCTCTTGCCCTCGAGCCGGAGAAGTCTTACGAGCTCGGGAACGCAGGATACGGGGTGCGTATCGTTGAGCTGGATAGCGTTTTCCTTGGCAAAGAAGCTGAAATCGTTGCCGTGCTTAGCCTTGTAGCGGCGCATGATATCCTGCAGAGAAGCGGAGCAGAAGAAATACTGCTGCTTGAGTCTTAAAACCTTGCCCTCGTACTTGTTGTCGTTGGGATAGAGCACCTTTGAGATGTTCTCGGCGTCGTTTTTCTCCTTGACAGCCTTGTCGTACTCGGTGTTGTTGAAAGCGGTGAAGTCAAACTCGTTGACAGCCTCGGCCTGCCAGAGGCGGAGAGTGTTGATGTTGTCGGTCTTGCAGCCGATAACGGCCATGTCGTAGGGAACGGCCTTTACGGTCTGATCCTTGAACGAAACGGTTACAGCCTCGTCCTCCTTGCGGATGCACCAGGGATCCTCAAAGCGCTGCCAGTTGTCGGCGATCTCTACCTGATAGCCGTCCTCGATAAGCTGCTTAAAGAGGCCGTACTTGTAGCGGATTCCGTAGCCGTCGAGGGGAACCTCCTGAGTAGCGGCAGAATCAAGATAGCATGCCGCGAGACGTCCGAGACCGCCGTTGCCGAGAGCCGCGTCGTCGATTTCCTCAAACACGTTGATGTCGATTCCCTTTTTCTTGAGGAGCTTTGTTACCTCGTCAAGGATCCCGAGGCAGTAGAGGTTGTTGTACATCATCCTGCCCATGAGGAACTCCGCCGAGAAATAGTAAGCTCTTCTCTCGCTGTCGTGCTTAGCCTTGCTCTTCGCCCAGTTGGGAGCGATCTCACCCATTACCGCCTTACCGAGCGAGAGATGAAGCTCGGAGGGAGTGAGCTCCTCAACCTTTTTACAGTACATTGACTGCGCGGTGAGCTCCAGTTTTTCCATAATGTTACCCATTGATTAGTCCTCCAATCGTCCTGTTCTTTCAGACAATTTTTTTAATGTTTCGGCAAGCTCCGGGGTCCATGTGTCGGCGCTTACTCTCCAAGTCCAGTTGCCTCCGAGCGTGGAAGGTGTGTTCATCCTCGCCTCTTTGCCGAGTCCGAGTATATCCTGCATCGGAACAACCGCCATATCCGCCTTGCTCTCGTAAGCCGTGCGGATCAATCCCCAGTTGAACGGCTCGTCGGGCGGCATTTTGCAATACTGTCTCGCAAAGGCGACGTCGCTCTTTTCAGCGGTCTCAAGCCAGCCCATAACGGTGTCGTTGTCGTGGGTACCTGTGTAAACAACACAGTTGTTTGTGTATTTATGCGGCAGGTAATCATTTTCCTCACCGCTGTCAAAGGCAAACTCAAGAACCTTCATTCCCGGGTAGCCCGTCTGCTCCATGAGCTCGGTAACGTCCGGGGTGAGAGTTCCCAAATCCTCAGCGACGATCTCAAATTTGCCGCATGCCTCTTCCATCATTTCAAAGAATTTGATCCTCGGTCCGACGATCCATTCGCCGTTGATGGCGTTCTCGGCGGGATAGGGGATCGAGTAGTAGCTCGCGAACGCGCGGAAGTGGTCGATCCTTGTGATGTCGTAAAGCCTTGAAGCCGCCTTTACGCGCTCAAACCACCACTCGTAGTCGGTCTGCTCGAGATAATCCCAGTCGTAAAGCGGATTGCCCCAGAGCTGGCCTGTCGCCGAGAAATAATCGGGCGGACAGCCTGCGACCGCGATGGGATCGCCGTCGTCATAGAGCTGGAAAATCTCGGGGTTCGCCCATGTGTCCGCGCTGTCCATAGCGACGTAGATAGGCATATCGCCCAGTATCTTGATGCCGAGTCCGTTTACATACGCGCGGAAGCTCTCCCACTGCTCATAGAACTTGAACTGCACGAACTTCCAGAAGCGGATATCGTTCCTCAGCTTGCGCTCGTAGCGGCGGATCGCTCTCTCCTCGCGCATTTTGATATCCTCCGGCCACTCTGTCCACGAAACCATGTCAAAGCTGTTCTTTACAGCCATATACAGCGCGTAGTTTTTCAGCCACTTGCTGTTTTTGCGTGTGAACCTGAGGTAATCACTCTGGTCGCGGGATTTGAAGTTTTCAAAAGCGATCCTCAAAACCTTGAATCTGCTGTTGTAAATCTTCTCGTAGTCTACCTCGCTGTCGTTCGAGCCCCAGTCAAAGCTTTGCAGCTGTTCTTTGGTGACCAAGCCCTCGTCGGCGAGGGTGTCGAGGTCAATGAAGTAAGGGTTACCGGCGTAGGTCGAGAAACTCTGGTACGGCGAATCGCCGTAGCTCGTCGGGCCAACGGGAAGGATCTGCCAGACCTTCTGGCCGGAAGCCTTCAAGAAGTCCGCGAACTTGCGCGCCTCTTTACCGATGGTGCCGATACCGTAGGGGGAAGGAAGCGAAGTTATTGATAAAAGTATTCCCGCGCTTCTTGCCATAAAATCAACTCCAATCTGACGGAAATTAAGTTTTTCCATAAGCTTTGTGCAAAATTACACCAACAGCCCATAGTATCGAGTTTATTTTACCACAAATCTACTGATTATTCAAGTGTTTTTCATCAATTCATTCGTTGATATTTTACAAAATCCCAAGCTCCCAAAGCAAAAATCCTGCCGCTCCGCGCGCGGACAAGCCGGCGCTCCCTCCGGCGTTTGAATTACAGTCGCCGGGGCGCTCTTGGGGATCATGGCATACGTTTCCTTTACGATCGTAGGGGCGAGCGTTGGTCGTGCTGTCATTTCGACCAACCGAAGCGCGCGGAGAAATCCCCCTGTCGTCGCGCCGGTTTTCGGAAACCATATCATACGTTTCCTTTACAGTCGTAGGGGCGAGCAGTGCTCGCCCGCGGATAGGGAACGTACGTTTTCCCAATTATAACGCGGTCTGATAGGAAAGAACGCTATGACGGGCGTGCAATGCACGCCCCTACGAGTGATACAGAAAACTCTTAGCTTAAAAAAGCGGGCGGACATTTCAGTCCGCCCCTACGGTGTTGCCGCAAAGCTCTTGGAAATCATGGCATACGTTTCCTTTACATTGTAGGGGAGCACCTATGTGTGCTCCCGCGGATAGGGAACGTACGTTTTCCGAATGATAACGCGGTCTGACAGGAAAGAACGCTTTGACGGGCGTGCAATGCACACCCCTACGAATTATACCGAAAACTCTTTGCTTAAAAAAGCGGGCGGACATTTCAGTCCGCCCCTACGGTGTTAAGGATGGCTCTCGCAAAGACATGCGAGCTTTCCTATCCCTCCGACATCTCCTTGACAGTTGTAGGGGCGAGCAGCGCTCGCCCGCGGATAGGGAAAGTACGTTTTCCCAATTATAACGCGGTTTGATAGGAAAGAACGCTTTGACGGGGCTGGCTCAAAAGTGAAAAAGAGCCAGCCTCATAATTACTACAGAAAAGAATCTTTTTTTGAAAATCTGAGCAATGCAAAGCAGAGGGTATCACTACTCTCTGTTTTTTTATGTTAAATTGTGGAAAAATCAGGCGGTCAATTTTTCGTTGGGTTTCTTTTTCTCGAAAAGATATGTTTTCGTTCTTTTTTG
>CACXIV010000049.1 GCA_902767845.1 uncultured Ruminococcus sp.
CTGCCTATCCCGATTACGCGCTGGAGGCGTGGGATACGGGCGCCTGCGGCTTTGCCGTAAAACCCCTCTCCGCTGAACAGGTACGCGACCAGCTCACACACCTGAGGTTTCCGATAAGGGGGCTGCGGCTATGATGGATTGGACGACATATTACTATTCTGTGATCGATTTGACTACCCTGCTGATCGCCGTGCTGGGAATATCGGTCGTTTTGATCCTGCGCGACCTCGAAAATCGGTGGCGGTGGTTCTTCGTTGTTTTTTTCTCCGATATGGTTTTTAAAACCTCGGCGAGCGTGATCAGTCGGTTTTCCGCTGTGTATTGGAACAACATACCGCTTCAAACAGCGTGTGATTTTCTCGCCACTTTGTTTTCATCAACGATCATCCCTCTGCTGACGCTTTATCTCCTTCGCTGCTGTTCGCAGGAGCCACGCAAGTCTTTCCTGTGGAAGCTGATCCTCAGCCTTTGGGGAGTTTCCGCGGCGACAGCGGTCGGCGACCTGCTGCAACGCACTCTTTTGCCGGACGGCACAGAGCAAAAGCGTTGGCTGATATTGGTTTATCTGCTTTTTACAGCGATCGGTCTGATCGTCTGCTTGATCGCGGTGATCCGCAGAAGAAAACAACTTTCAAAACTCCAATTCATTCTCCTATTGGTTTATTTGCTGGCGCCTGTTTCTATCATGCTGCTTGCGATGGAACTGATGCTGTTTGTCGATCAGGGAAAGCGGTATCTAAAGCAAAAGGAAGAGCTGGCGAATCAAAGGGCAAGTCTTGCCGTGCTGCAAATGCGGCCGCACTTCATTTATAACACGATGACGAGCATCTATTATCTGATCGAGCAGGACGCACCCAAGGCGCAGCAGGTCACCTTGGATTTTACCGATTATCTGAGAAAGAATTTCACGGCGATCGCAAAAGAAGGAACGATCCCCTTCACCGAGGAGGTGGAGCATACGAGGGCTTATCTGGCGGTCGAGCAGGTACGCTTCGAAGGAAAGCTGTTCGTTGCGTTCGATACGCCTTACACGAGCTTCAGACTGCCTCCGCTGACTAGCGTTGCCGACACCGGACCGGGCTTCGGCGCGAAGGACAACGACGAACCGCATATTGCGCTCGCAAATATACGCGAACGGCTTGAAATGATGTGCAAAGGAACGCTGACCGTCTCCGAACGTGAAGGCGGCGGCACGGTCGTGAAAATCTATCTACCCAGGCATTAGGCTTTTTCAGCCGCATTGATTTAATTCATCATCACGTCAAAAAAAATAAAAGCTCGCCTCATTTTTCTCCGAGACGAGCTTTTTGCATACCTATTCGATTTTATTTCCGTTAAGAACCCACGCTTTATTCCGGCAGCTCTTTTTTGCGTGTTAAGCTCGACTTATTGAAATAATGATATTTTTGTGCTATACTGTATCCAAACACAGGAGGCGGTATCATGAACGCTATACAAACCGAAAACCTAACAAAATTCTACGGCAGGCACCGCGGCATCGAGGACATCAGCCTCACGGTCGCCGAGGGTGATTTCTTCGGCTTTATCGGGCCGAACGGCGCCGGCAAAAGCACCACTATCCGCACCCTGCTGGGGCTTATCTCGCCCACCGGCGGAAGCGCGCGTGTGTTTGGGAAGGACATCGTCCGCGACAGGCTCGAAATTCTGTCCGAGGTCGGATACCTTCCGTCCGAGGCGATTTTTTACAACGGCATGCGCGTAAAGGAACTGCTTGAGTTTTCCGCCAAGCTGCGCAAAAAGGACTGCCGCCGCGAAGCAAAGCTTCTTTGCGAGAGGCTGTCGCTCGACCCGGGCAGAAAGATAAGCGAGCTCTCGCTCGGCAACCGCAAAAAGGTCGGCATAGTGCTCGCGCTGCAGCACAAGCCTAGGCTGTATATCCTTGACGAGCCCACGGGCGGCCTTGATCCACTAATGCAGCAGGAGTTCTACCGAATACTCCGCGAGCGCAGCGATGAGGGAGCCACGGTATTCCTGTCGTCTCACATCTTGTCAGAGGTATCGCGCTACTGCAGCAACGCCGCGGTTATCCGCGACGGCAGGCTGCTTGTCTGCGACAGCATAGAAAACCTCGGCCACACGGGCGTAAAGCGGGTCGTTCTCCAGGGAACCGACGGTATTCCCGCGATAGACAACATCAGCGACGCGAGCTATTCGGATAGCTGCGCGCGATTCCTTTACAGCGGCGACCGCCAAAAACTTATCAGGGCGCTGGCAGGAGTTGAATTCTCCGACATTTCGATCACCGACCCCGATTTTGAGGAGATCTTCCTCCACTACTACACAGAGGAGGGAAAATAAAATGACAGTGTTTTTTCATGAATTGAAGCGCGGCAGGACGGCGCTGATAATTTGGTCCGCCGCGATCGCCTCAATGCTCGCGATAGCGGTTATCATCTTTCCGCAGATGAAATCCCAGATGTCCGAGATGGAGGATATGTTCTCGAACATGGGCAGCTTTTCAGACGCTTTCGGAATGAACAACATGAGCTTCGCGCGGTTTACCGATTACTTCGCGATCGAATGCGGCAACGTAATGGGGCTCGGGGGCGCGATATTCGCCGCGATCACCGGCGTTACTATGCTCGGCAAGGAGGAACGCAACCATACCGCCGAGTTCCTGTACACCCATCCCCTGTCGCGCGCGAGGATAGTTCTCGAAAAGCTTTTGGCGCTGACAGCGCAGATCGTGATCCTCAACGCGGCGGCGGTTTGCGCATCACTGATCTCGATATCGGCTATCGGCGAAGAGGTCGACGCCACGGTACTTGCTCTGCTGTTCCTGTCGTATCTGCTGATGGAGCTTGAGATAGCGGCGCTGTGCTTCTGCATATCGGCGTTTTTGAAGAACGGCATGGGAGCCGGACTCGGAACCGCGATCGGCATGTACTTTATCAGCATCCTGTCGAACCTGACCGAGGACGCTAAGTTCCTTAAATATATCACTCCATTCGCCTTTACCGACGGCGGCAGCATTATTGCGGACAAATCGATCAAGCCCGAATACCTCGCGGTGGGTATGGGGCTGACAGCGGCTGCCGTGATCGCAGCCTTTATAAAATATACCAAAAAGGACATATCCGCGTAACAAAACGAATATTACCGCGGAGCCGGTTCGTAATGAACCGGCTCCGATTTTTTTAACAAAAAAGCCGCCGACGTTTTGTCTGAACCGCCCCAAATTGTGTAGACAACACAAAAACGGCGTGCTATGGCAGAATTAAAGAATTAAGCAAAATACTGACATCTCTTTTCGAGGGGTGTCAGTTTTGTTTTTGTTTGAATACGATAGTTATTATAGTATTCGATGTATTCTCCTATGAGCTGACGAGCATGCTCGTAGGTTTTGAGTTTCACTCTGTGAATACACTCAGTTTTGAGGATGGAAAAGAAATTTTCAGCTAAAGCATTGTCATAGGGGTTCCCACGTCTTGACATTGATTGATTT